>JBHJGO010000098.1:0-13882 GCA_050331715.1 Microcoleaceae cyanobacterium | reverse complement strand
CATCGTTCCCTGATTTGATTTGCAAGGGTTACGATACATTGCTCTGGGATCTTCCGCAGAGCTTTTTTTACTTTTAAGCTATGTGTTTATTTATACCTGGATTCGTAGATGGGCTTTTTTCGCCTTAAGTTGATACCCCCAACGAAAGCTTCCGTCTAGGCCTAATTGAAGATGCTAGCAACATCACTTTGAAGAACAACTTACTGAGTCGAGATGTGGAAGATCTGGTCACTGGCAAAGGAGGTACAGGAGTTGTAGATTTTGTAGAAATTGATAATCTACAAGTTGACTCCATTGGCTTCCTGGATATGGAGAATCAGGATTTTCGCCTCACGCCCAATTCGCCAGCTGTTGATGCAGGAACTGATGAAGTTCTAGATGAAGTTCTCTATCCTGTATCAGGTGATGCGATTGATGTCGGGGCAATCGAATTGGGTTCTGAGAATCCACTATCTCTGGAGAAATCTCAGATCCTTCCAAACGATCTTTCCAATCGACCCTTACAAGAGGATGAAGATTTTGAAAAGTTCAGAACAACACGAGAAGGATTCAATTTCTAACCCATGTAATCGGATGACTACACACAATTGATTGAAACGCAATGGATTGAAAGGTGTTTCGGAGGTGAAGAGAGAACGACTCCCTTCCTGGGGCGAAAGCCCCAGACCTCCTGCATCTGACACAAAGTTATGGTTGGTTATGGTTGTTACGACCACATAAATTGGTCAAGCCCGTACCAGGATCAGTTCGACAACGGTTACTCGGACTCAAAAAACGGTAGACTGATGCAGTATTCAATATTGCCCGAAATAACTTTAGATTTAAACCTATGGGACTTTTCGATCAAATTGCTGCTGCAATCAATGACCCCAATGCAGAAGCCAGCACCGGTCAACTGAATGAAATTCTAGACACGGTTCAGCACTTATCTCAGAGCCAGAATCTATCAACCCAGAATACCCAGGATACGATGTCCGTTCTCAGCGGATTTGTTCGTTCAGCCCTGCAGGATAAGCGAGCAAATCAGGGATCAGGCTCAGTTCAGGAATTAGTCAACCAATTCAGCGGCAACCGCGCCAACATGGGTGCGGTGAATGCTATCTTTTCTCCCGCCCAGCAACAACAGGTGGCCCAGGCAATTTCTCAGCGGACAGGTATTGATAGCCGCATGATTATGGGACTGCTTCCGGCGCTGATTCCGGTTGTACTCAATATGCTAAAGACGGGGACTGACACTCGCAATCCTCGATCTGCCAGTAATAATAATGTCTTGAACAGCTTTCTCGATTCTGATGGAGATGGAGATGTGGACATTACTGATGCCATGCGGATGGCTGGGCGATTCATGAGGTAAGTGTAAATGGTGATTGAGTGGTTAGAATTTAGAATTCCTCCAGACAAACAGGAGGCGTTTATTCAGAGAGATGAGGAGGTCTGGACACAGGGACTGAAACAATTACAGGGTTTTATTGGGAAGGAGGTTTGGACAGATCCGAACCGGGAGCGCGTGATCCTGGTGATTCGCTGGGAAACGCGGGAAGCCTGGAAGTCAGTTCCAGCTCGAACTATCCGAGCTCTGGATCGCCAGATGGGAGAGTTACGCTATCCGATTACCCATTCTTTGGAATATCGCGTCAGAAAGTTTCTGCACTAGATGAGAGAACTGTCAAAGCTCTTAACAAATCTTGAATAAGATCGAAGCGAATCTTCAGAAAAGGTTCAGTAAACGTGAACTTTTTTAACACTCGTGCTATATTTCGATACTTCAATCCCCTCATCTGCATAAAATATGACCTTAAGGCTGTTTATAGGTTCTTAACAGAGAGGAAAAACTACAGATGTCTGAGGCTTTAGATAATGGGGTAGTTCAGCCCTATAATGGTGACCCCTTCGTTGGCCATCTTTCAACTCCAATTAGTGATTCTGGCTTTACTCGAGCATTTATTGGGAACTTACCTGCCTATCGTCAGGGAATTTCTCCTCTCCTTCGAGGTTTGGAAATTGGCATGGCACACGGTTATTTCATCGTTGGCCCCTGGACAGAACTAGGGCCACTTCGGGATAGCGCCAGTCCTGCCCTGGGGGGTTTGATTTCAGCGATCGCCTTGATCCTGATTGCCACAATGTGCTTGTCAGCCTATGGAATTGCTTCTTTCCAGAAGCCTGCGGCTGAAGGTGCTGATCCCCTTAAAACCTCTGAAGGTTGGAGTCAGTTTTCAGGCGGTTTCTTTGTTGGTGCAATGGGTGGTGCTTTTGTGGCCTACTTTTTGCTGGAGAACTTTGATGTCGTCGATTCCATTTTGACTGGGGCATTTAATTAGGTCAACGTTTTTTTGAAATGTAGTTTCTAGAGAGGAGAATTTGACATGACTGGTGACTATGCGGCTTCTTTTTTGCCTTGGATCATGATTCCTTTAGTAGGCTGGCTGATGCCTATTGTCGTGATGGGTTTGCTATTCCTCTATATCGAGAGTGAAGCTTGATCAAATGCGAGCCAATTCGATTTTTGAACAATCAATTCCTAGATGCTGTTTTAGCTTCTCAACACTTGAATCTTCAATGATCGAATGTAGGTCAGTAGCAATCCTCTACCAAACTGGGTAGGGGATTGTTTGTATCGAGGTGTCTGTATCGAAGTCTGAACTACTGACCTGTCAAGGCATCTGCATCCAGACTGGGTAACGGTTGCTGCTGCATTTCTAAATTATCAGACCAATCCGTATCAAGTTCACCTTCTTCTTCCGGAGTGAACTCTGAATAGCCTGGTAGAGGTGGAGATGAAACCCTGAGCCGACCTTGATCCTGTAGCTTAACCAACTCTTCCTGATAGGCTGCAATGATGTTGGCTAGGCTAATAGCCATGCTGTCCCAAACTTCATCGCTGACGATTCTATCTGCAATTCCTTTAAATAAGCCATCTTGCTTACTCCGCTGAACATATTCCTTCAAACGCTTGCCAGATTTATGAATTGCGGCTTGATAAATTTCGCCATTCGACCACCAAATCCCCGGCAGATTCAGCAACCAGGTTAGAACGTACTCCGGCGCATGCTGTTCCCTGACCCAGGTTGCCAGATATTTCAGTTCCTCCATGAGTCCCAACTCCCGGTATTAATCCTTTTCTCACCTATTAACTCATATCCCACGCAAATTCAGTATAGCTAACCCATTTTTAAATTTCTGAATTTTAATTTTTTTAAAAACCAAACTAAAAAACCAATCTAAAAACAGATTCTTAAAAAGAACTTATTTTGGTGTTCTAATATACAAGTTACTATCCCATTATCGCTAGCTCCGCACTTGAATTTATCCTCCATGAAGAGAAACCCCGCTAGGAATTAGGATGTTGAAGAAAATATGATCTAGACGGCGTCAAGCCAGAAAAGAACGATACTGTGGGAAAGAATAATACGCTGGCCCACAGCGACTACAGAACATCTTAGCGTCCCCTTAGAGTAAGTTTTTATGGCAAAGCAAAAGTTTGGCGTAATCGGTCTAGCCGTGATGGGAGAGAACCTGGCACTGAATGCCGAGCGCAACGGTTTTCCCATTGCCGTATACAATCGCACCAGTTCCAAGACCGATGACTTCATGAAAAATCGGGCAGTTGGCAAAGATGCCGTTGCTGCCTATAGCCTGGAAGAATTCGTTGGTGCGCTGGAGCGTCCCCGCAGAATTCTAGTCATGGTTAAGGCGGGTAAGCCCGTTGATGCCGTGATTGAGCAGCTCAAGCCGTTGCTCGATAAGGATGACATGATCATTGATGGCGGAAACTCCCTCTACGAGGATACGGAGCGCCGCACCCGAGATCTAGAGGCCGTCGGTCTAGGATTCATGGGAATGGGCGTCAGTGGTGGTGAAGAGGGTGCCCTATGGGGGCCAAGCATGATGCCCGGCGGAACCGAAGCGTCCTACAAGGAATTAGAGCCAATCCTAACCAAGGTCGCAGCTCAGGTAGATGATGGCCCCTGTGTCACCTATATTGGCCCAGGCGGAGCAGGCCACTACGTCAAGATGGTACACAACGGCATTGAGTATGGAGACATGCAACTGATTGCCGAGGCCTATGATCTACTGAAGAATGCAGTGGGCTTGACCAATCAACAGTTACACGAAGTTTTTGGCGAATGGAATACTACTGACGAACTCAACTCCTACTTGATTGAGATCACGACTGATATCTTCAAAAAGATGGATGACCAGGGAACGGGTCAACACTTGATCGACCTGATTCTTGATTCTGCTGGCCAGAAGGGAACCGGACGATGGACAGTGGTTTCAGCGCTGGAGCTGGGCGTTTGTATTCCAACGATTACTGCAGCGGTGAATGGTCGAATTATCTCTTCCTACAAGGATGAACGGGTTGCAGCATCCAAGGAACTAACTGGCCCGGTTGGTAAGTTTGATGGAGATGTTAAGGCATTCATCAATAAAGTTCGAGATGCTCTGTATTGCTCCAAGATTTGTTCCTACGCCCAGGGAATGGCTCTGTTGAGCACAGCATCTAAGGAATTTAACTACAGCCTGAATCTGGGTGAAATTGCTCGGATTTGGAAGGGCGGCTGCATCATCCGGGCTGGGTTCTTGAACAAGATCAAGCACGCCTTTGATGAAAATGCTAATCTGGCTAATCTACTCCTCGCGCCTGAATTCAAGCAGACTATTCTGGATCGTCAGCAAGCTTGGCGGGAAGTTTTGGTAACGTCTAACACCCTAGGCGTTCCTGTTCCAGCCTTCAGTGCCTCTCTGGACTACTTCGATAGTTATCGTCGAGCTAATTTACCACAAAACTTAACTCAAGCTCAGCGCGACTACTTCGGAGCTCACACCTACGAAAGGACAGACAAACCTCGCGGCGAGTTCTTCCATACCGAGTGGACTGAGGACTAGGGGTTAGTTCAGTTCGCGTCGTGTGACACAGGGATAAGCAGACCTTACTTGCTCCTTGGTCAAGAACGACTCAGAACCAATGACAAATATAGCCCTGTAGGGTTGGGTTTGAGGGTGTATCCCCTGCCGTGCAGGGATTACATACCTGTCAGATATCCCAATATGAAGACATAAGGCCATAACTAATGACAAGCGACGGCTAGCTTTCCCAGGTCTTAACCAGAAAGCCCAAACCGTCGCTTGCAATGCTGCTAAGCCAGATAAGTTAAGTTACACTCTAAGATTAGGGGAATTAGTGGGGAGGGTTGCCCGAGATATCCGCTTCGTTATCACCTTAACGAAATCTCCTGATGGAGGAGAATTGAACCCGTATACCCATTTAACGTTCTTCTGCTGCTTGAGATCACTCAATCAGCCATTTTGCTGGGGAAAAATGGAGAAAGTTAGCTAGTTCTCGGTTGTGTAATTGGTTGGGAAGCAGTCATGACTCAAGAGTTTCGTGTTTCCGTAACACCCATCGGCAACGATGAATACCTGGTGCGAACTGAACATGTCGCATCCGGGGTTCCCTTGGCTGAAGAGCAGGTGCGTTGGCCCGTTTCCGCCTGGCAAAGCTCTGCCAGCCAACTTCTGAATGATCCGTTACTCAGCCTTCTAGAAGGGGGGTCATCCCATCAGCTTAGACATCATTCTGGTCAATCCTCCGCTTCACCGACCACACCAGAAGAACTGACACTGAGTTTAGTTGAATTGGGTCAAGAACTCTACAACGGTCTATTCCAGGGCACCATGCGGGATAGCTGGACATGTGCTCAAGCCATTGCCCAAAATCGTCGTGAACTGCTGCAACTCCGATTGGGCGTTAAAGGACAGCAGCTCTCAAGTTTACCTTGGGAAGTGCTCCATGCAGGCGATCGCCCTCTATCAACTGGAACCGATGTGGTCTTCTCCCGCTATCAGCCGGGAACGGGGTCAATTATTGACGCCTTTACCCAGTTTCCGAATCAACCTCTGAAAATTCTGGTCGTAATTGCAGCGCCGAATGATCAAGATGGCTTGCGACTGAAGCAAGAGGTACTGCACTTGCAGAAGGAACTACGGTACGAAGGAAAATCCTTTGAACTGCATCCCTTTGATCCACCTAACGGCAATCCAGAGATCCAGCTCAAAATTTTGGAGCAGCCAGATCGAGAGCTATTGACTCAAACCCTAGAACAGGGGCAGTATCAGGTTTTTCACTATGCAGGGCACAGTAGCGCCAGTCCTGCTGGGGGAAAGTTGTATCTCGTCAATCGCAGAACTGGGTCAGCGGAATTTTTAAGCGGTGAGGATCTAGCAGGATTACTGGTGAATAACGGGGTGCAGATGGCGGTTTTAAATTCTTGCCGGGGGGCCTATGGCAGTCGGGTTCGTTCGGCTGTTCGGGCAGTCCCAGATGAGAGTAGTGAGAATGGAGCCTTTAGTCTGGCAGAAACTTTGGTGAAGCGGGGAATTCCGGGAGTATTGGCGATGGCCGAGCGGATTCCAGACGAAGTCGCACTGACATTGACGCGGTTGCTCTATCGCAATTTAAATCAGGGCTATCCAGTTGATTTAAGCCTGAGTCGAGCTAGACAGGGTTTGATTTCCGCCTATGGTTCCCACCAACTCTATTGGGCTCTACCAATTCTGTACTTGCACTTGGAGTTCGATGGCTGTCTGATTGCTCGCCCTGCCAAATCTGCTTCAGATTCTGAAGCCCAGTTCCCGGTCAGAGTAGTTCCACTGAATTCTGGAGAACCCTCCTCTAAAAAGCAGTTGGCTTCTCTAGAAACACTACCCTCAGAATTTGACTTTAGTTTTGTGAGGTCTGCTTCCGCTTCGTTTCCAAATGTTGCATGGGATGAGGAAGATGATTCGGTTGACACCATTGAGCAATTCTCAGATGAGCCCCTTGAAATGAGCAACGGCTACATTGATGAATATGGATTTGATGAAGAGGACGAAGCGCTCGATTTTATTAGTGATGAACTGCGTCGATTGCAGACTATTGATCCCCAGAACTCTAGCCCCATTGTTCACCCGAATGGTTCTGCTCCGGCTGCCACTTCCGACCCACAACGACTGAAGCGTCCCGCCCTGCCTGCAAGAAAATCCCGCTACCCCAGGCAGAAAATCTTGCTCTCGGCCATTTTAGCCCTGATTCCGCTTGGGTGGGGGATATGGCTATTTCAAAACCGCTGGACTCAATCGAAATCTGTTACCCTTCCACCGGAATCATCTGTGCAAGCAGAGGCCAATGGTTTAACTACCAAGCAAACAAATGACGTTCTCGGAATCGCCATTGAGCAATTTGGCAAAAGCAATAGGGCAGCAGCAGTTGAGGCCACCGCAGAATTACTGAGTCGAGGGGCTTTACCAGAAGCCACAGCAGCCCTGGCCGCTGTCCCAATTTCAATGCAAGATACCCCCGAAATCAACTTCTTGAGGGGTCGCCTGGCCTGGCAATCCATTCAGCAGGGTACAACCGAGTACACCATTAATGATGTTCGCCGTTACTGGGCCAGGGCGGTTCAACAGGATCCAACTTCCCTGAAATACCAGAATGCCCTGGGATTTGCCTACTACAGTGAAGGTAAACTGGATCGGGCCTATGAAACCTGGATTAAAGTCCTGGAGCAGGCTGAACCTGATTTGGCTGATTCTCGTTTCACTGGCGAGAGTTCCGGCAGATCAGGATCTAACAAATCGGGTTCTACCAATGTTAGTACTACCGAATCTGCTCAACCCCTGGATCAAGTTGCCCAGAAACAACAAGCATTGATTGCCTATGCGGGCTTAGGGCTGGCCTTGATGAAATCTGCCGAAACATTACCGCCGGAGGAACAAGCGCTCCGCCATGCCAAAGCTGCGAAGTTTCACAACAAAGTGCTGAATGAAGCACAGAACCTATTCCAGATAGAGGTATTGGGTCGTCAATGGCTTTGGTCAAGCGACCTGGTGCAGGATTGGCAACTATTGACCCGACTCAGTTTGGTGGAGGCTGCCTCAGAGACCCCGAACCAGCCACAACCGAATTCCGGACAGTGACCAAGCCAACAAAATCACGCCATAGATGATGAACTTCAGGGTTCGATCCGATGGTAGTGGATTGCAGCAACGACTCAACAAACTGCGGGTAAATTGTCCCTGTTGTTGAGATTTGGCAGCAGAAGCCCCAGCCAGTCGATTTTCCCAGTTGGTCAGGATACAGGTTCCCTGGTTAAACTGCCATTGCAGCACCGTCAAAGGGACAAAGATCAGGTGGATCTGCCACAGAAAAGGATTCGGCAATGCCCACCCGAAGCAGATAAACAGCAAAATCGCCAGGTGAGAGAATTTCAACCCAGAAATCAATGTGGAGCGCCAGTTCATAATTCAGCCTGAGTTCCTTCAGATTTAATTCCTTCAAATAGGGCCGAATAGTCCTGATTCTCTCGACCTAATTCAATCGTTTGCTCCAAAATGGCCTGAATTTCTCTCAAAAAATTAGTCTGAAGCTGTAGTGATTCAGATTCTTGCAAAAACAAATTCGTGTCCTTCAATAGATGCTTGACGGGGAAATTCGGATTCTCGTAATTGCCCTCCAGCATTCGTTGTAACTTCTTATCAAAGGTCGGTGCATACAAAGCACTATCCCTCAAAATTTGCATGAACTTCTCAATGTCTCCCCCCTGCTGCTGCACGAATCCTAGACTGGTTGCAAAAGTCATGGTGAGAGAAGCGATGAGCTGGTTCAAAGCTAGTTTCAACGCTGCCGCCGTTCCAACTGGGCCAATCCATTGCGGTTGGCCCAAATGTTGTAACAATTCAGTCCACTGCTGAAATTGTGCTTCCGTTGAGCCAACCATAATCTGCAGGGTTCCCGACTTCACCTGGGGAATACTCCCTAAAACGGGTGCTTCCAGGTAGCTTCCTCCCGACGCCTCAATCTGTTTCTGTAAACTGCGGCTCTCTGTCGGGGCAATTGTCCCCATTTGGATAATTGTCCTTCCAGTCAGATGAGGCTGAAGGTCATTGGAGAGCAATACTGCCTGAATCGCTGCTGCATTGGTGAGCATCAGCAAGATACAGTCGGACTGAGTCACAAGATCGCCTGGATCAATTACAACTTCAGCGTCTGTGCTTTCCAAAGACTCCAACTTACTAGCCGTACGGTTGTAAGCCATCACTGCTAGGCCCGCCTGTAGAAAGCGATACACCATAGGCAGGCCCATGAGACCTGTCCCCATCAAACCAACTTTCATTGCATTAATCTAAGGGTTTAGCTTTTTGAAGCTTTGTTTTTGACTTGCTTCTTGACTACCGGGGCAGTTTCATCGCTATCTACACCCGTCTCAGGTTCAGAAGCATCACTCTCAGAAACCTCACTTTCAGGGGCTACACTTTCAGAAGCCACACTTTCAGGGGCCACACTTTCAGGAGCTTCGGTTACAGGAACTTCGGTTACAGAAACTTCCGTTATGGCAGTCTCACTTTCAGCAACTTCAGAAATCTCACTCTCAGGGATTTCAGTTGTAGGGGCCGTGGTCTCAGGCTCCTCAGACTCAGCAACCGTTGCTGCCTCCTGGCCATTGCCAGCAAAGTTCTCATCAGCAGGTCTCAGTAATTCTGCACGAATGCAACCCCCTTCCCATATCCAGCCAGACTTCTCTGACTTGGGGATAAACTGAGCAACGACCGATTCTGGATTGAGTTGATAGAAAACGGTTACCTCTGCTACCGCCTCATCACCCCAGGGCGCTCTAACCAGAATTTGATCTCCAGCCTTAAAAACGACTCCCTCGGGATTAGCAGCTTCAGCCACCTCAACTAGCGGTTGAGGCTTAACCTTTCGAGGCTTGGATGGCCTGCTAGAACGATTAGGGCCGCCTTTGCGGGGCTTACTAGGACGGCTAGGACGGTCAGAGTCCTTAGACCTTGGCTTCAATTCTTTCTGGACTGGCTCAGGCTTTTTGGCTTGCTCCTCTGAAGGCTCAGGCATTTCTGGCCTTTTGGGTCGGCTAACAGCTAGAATCCGATTTGTCATTCAACTGGCCTGGTGACAACTATAGACGTGCTTATTTGCCCATTATAGTCTGAAGCTTTCGCCATCATCCATAGCAGCAATTCCTAAGAAACCACCCATACAGGTCGCTTTAGCAATTCTTTACCGTCAGGAAAAATTTTTGCTCCAATTGCGAGATGATATCCCCAGCATTGTTCACCCTGGAGTTTGGGCATTGTTTGGCGGCAAAATTGAGGAGGGTGAAACCCCTGAGATGGGCTTCCGGCGAGAGGTCAAGGAGGAAATCGCCTATGATGTTCCCTCAGCCAATCTGTTTAAATGCTACGAGGAACCCCATGTGATTCGTCACGTGTTCCACAGTCCCCTCATTGTTGACTTGGATCAGCTAATCTTGGGAGAGGGTTCGGACATGGCCCTAGCTACTCTGGAGGAGATACAGGCTGGACATTGTTATTCCCCCAGGGGCGAGGCTGTAAAGGCACTGGCCAATCCCCACCGCCAGATACTGCTGGAGTTCTGCGCGCAAAATCCCGGTTTATGGACATCGTCATAATGTTGCTGCTCACAAAAAAGGAATCAATCCCGAAAAATCTGGCGAAAAGCTGACAAGTCGAGAGAAATTCTCCACAAAGTTCGGACAGGCTGTCTATCATGTAGTTAGAAGCTTTTACGCTTGCCAAACTCAACCCTTTGTCTTTCATGGACATTCAGCTTATCAATATCGGTTTCGGTAACATCATCTCTGCAAACCGAGTGATTACAATTGTTAGTCCTGAATCAGCACCAATTAAGCGGATTATTACCGATGCGCGGGATCGAGGGCAACTGATCGACGCGACCTATGGTCGCCGAACTCGGGCAGTTATTGTTATGGATTCGAGTCATATTATTCTTTCTGCGATTCAACCCGAAACGGTTGCCCACCGTTTTGTGGTGAACAAAAATGAGTCCGACTAGCAGCCAAATTCGGCTAAGCACTCCACTATCTCGTAATAAAATTTTGGGTCGATTCTACTTCTGTTCCGTATTGTTCCCCATATAACCCTCAAATTTGTAACAATTAGGTTTAAGATACTCAGAACTAGATGTCCGAAACCAGATTCCAAGATTTTCTAGAAGATCTTCCTTGAGTTTTCGACGAAACCTAGTAGAAACATTGCAACAGAGACATTACACCTTAGCTTCTGATCAGCTCCCAACTTAGCTGGTAACAACCTATCTAACCCCACCGTGTAACTTAACTATGCAAACTATCGCGCAACCCACTCTACAAACTGCTGCACAATCTACTACCAAGCCTCAACCGGGTCAATTGATTATTCTCACTGGGCCTAGCGGTGTAGGTAAAGGCACCTTAGTTCACTCCCTACTGCAACGTCACCCTGAACTGCATCTTTCTATCTCAGTTACCACCCGCAGCCCGCGCTCTAATGAGGTTGACGGACAAGACTACTATTTTGTTGACCGCGCTAAATTTCAGCAAATGGTGGAGCAGGGAGAATTGCTGGAATGGGCTGAATTTGCCGGGAACTGCTACGGAACACCCGCTCAACCTGTGCGACAACGAATTGCTCAGGGAGAATCGGTGCTGTTAGAGATTGAACTGGAGGGAGCCCGCCAGGTACATCAAACCTTCCCTGAAGCAAAGCGAATTTTTATTCATCCTCCGTCCATGGAGGAACTCGAACGACGCCTGCGACAGCGGGGGAAGGATTCTGAAGAAGCTATTGCCCGTCGCCTGGAGAGAGCTAGAGCAGAAATTGCTGCCGCTGGAGAATTCGATGCTGAGGTGACCAACGATGACCTGGAATCAGCTCTAGAATGGCTGGAAGCGACCCTGTTCACTGAGGCATAGAGCTTGTCGTTGATCACCTGCTAGCTTTAATTTGCCTCTTCAATCTGCGATCGCAATCACATGAAGGAACCCACAACCCGATTCAAATCCTTGTCGGATGGGGTTCCTAACGCGGTGAATTTCCATTGATTGCCTTCTCTGTACAGTTCTCCCATCAGCATCGAAATCTGACCCTCATAGGATTCATTGCCGGACAGACTATAGCGAGCAATTTCGACATCATTAGCATCTACTGCCCGAACAAAGGCATTTTCTACCATCCCGAAGTGCTGCCGTCTATTTGCAGCATCGTAGATGCTGACACCTAGAACAATTTTGCTATACTTGGCGGGCAAATCATTGGGACGGATCACGATCTGCTCGTCGTCTCCCTCTCCCTCTCCTGTTAAGTTATCGCCGGAGTGAGACACTGTTCCATCACTGGATCTGAGATGACCGTAGTAGATCACATCTTGTTTGTAGTCCCTGACCCGACCGTCCGACTCTAGCAGCAGTGCATAGCCGTCTAAGTCAAAGTCAGACCGACCACTAATCAGTCCAGCCAATCCCTTCTTCGATTTAGCAACATCCCAACCCAGACCCGTAGTTAGTAGGGAAAGGTCGTATTCGCTCTTGTCCAGGATGATGCTCTGTCCTTTCTGTAAGTTAATTGCCATGTTCGTGTGCCTGTGAAGTGTTGAACATAATTGAACATAAGATCTTGAACGACTCAGACTAAGTTTAAGCAGCCTACTAGCTTCCGATTGACCCCATGAACTAGAGATATTTGTCAACGAAACTTTGTAGACCAGCGTTATAGCCCTGACCAACGGCCTGAAATCGCCATTCCCCCGTTTTCTTGTAGAGGCGACCAAACTCGACAGCCGTCTCACGGGAGAAATCCTCCTCCAGGTCATATCGGGCAACTTCTGAAGTCGTTTCAAAGTCGTAGATGCGGATAAAGGAATTACGCACCTGACCGAAATTTTGACGGCGTTGATCGGCTTCGTGAATCGTGACCACAAAAATCAGTTCCTCAATTTCCGATGAGATCGTGGTCAGATCAATCTCTACGGTTTCATCATCACCGCTCCCTTCCCCTGTACGGCTATCTCCCAGATGCTTCACCGCTTTATCGGGAGATGTCAGGTTGTTATAGAACACAAAGTACTCATCTCGGGGGATTTTGCCATTACTGCCCAGCATGAAAACTGAAGCATCGAGATCAAAAGCTGCGCCTGTGTCAGTTAAATTCACATCCCAACCCAGGCCAATTCCAGCCTTTGATAGACCCGGAGCCTCCTTGGCTAGGTTAATTCGCTCCCCTTTTTGAATATTAATCGACATTGTTTCCGTTTGAATCCTTTGGCAATTGATTGAAATTCAATGAATCAAGATCAACCCGCAAAAATCAGTCGGGTCGATCACAGAATTAGGTATATCGTTCAACAAAATTGGCCAAACCTGCATTTTGACCCTGCCCGACTGCCTGGAAGCGCCATTCCCCATCCTTACGATACAGCCGACCGAATTCTACGGCGGTTTCACGGGAAAAATCCTCCTCCAGGTCATAGCGGACAATCTCATTCTGATTCGCATCATCACAAATCCGAATGAAGGAATTCCTCACCTGACCAAAGTTTTGTCTGCGAGTTTCTGCCTCGTGAATCGTAACCACAAACAACATCTCCTGAATCGCAGTACTAACCTGCGTGAGATCGATCTTAATCGTTTCATCATCCCCGCCGCCCTCACCCGTGCGGCTATCTCCCAGGGATTGAACCGAGTCATCCTCCGATTTCAAATTGTTGTAGAACACAAAATAGCGCTCGCTGGGAATCTTGCCATTCTCGCCCAGCATGAACACTGAAACGTCCAAATCGAATTGGGAGCCTGTATCACTGCTTTTGACTTCCCATCCCATGCCCACGCTAGTCTGAGTCATTGAGGGGGCCTCTTTAGACAGGCTAATCCGTTCACCCTTCTGTAAATTAATCGTCATAGAATCTTTGATAATTCAATTTGAAAATTCGGATTGGTAATTCGGATCGGTAGATCCTCTATTCCAAGGGTAACCCAGAAGTGATTAATCTCAAGGGATAGATCTCAGCCGCATGTCTGAATTCAGACTT
>JBHJGO010000097.1:0-57005 GCA_050331715.1 Microcoleaceae cyanobacterium | reverse complement strand
ATTGCAGCGGCCACTGAATTGGCTGGAGTGGGCGCTTGCTTCTTCGGGGTTTCAGGGGCGGGTTCTGGAGGCTACGGATGTCGTTGAGTTTTCGGAATGTTGCGTCGCTTGGATTTGATTTCTGGTGGCGTTGAGTCTGAAGGGGAACTAGAAGTGGTTTCTTCTGTGGTCTTCTTGGGTTTTCGCTTAGTGGATTTTTTCGACTTGGGCTTGGTTTCTACTGGAATTTCTTCTAGCGGAGCTTGAGCTGCTTGCCAGTCAGCCATTGAAGATCTACCCGCCCCTAGAGATTCCTGAGCCGTTGTATCGATCACGCGCCCGGCTGGTGTTTCAGGCAAAACTTGCGGGATGCCCGTTTGTTCAGACAATGCTGACTCAACCGCTGCTTCTCGTAGCGACTCTGAATAATAACGACTGGAGGCTAGCCAGTGGAGAAAATCCTCTTCTTCCTGTTGTCTCTCAGCTTGGAGAATTGGTTCAATCCGACGCAGTCGATAGCCAATCGCCAGAACAGTGCTACTACCTAGGATGGCCCCAAACAAGCTTAGCCCCTGAACCCAGCGATGAACGGTATTTTCTCTGGACAAAAAGAAGGGCGGTACCGACCAGAGCAGAAAACTACCCCCAATCATGCCAGCCGCTATCATATTGAGCCAGCCAACTGACTGCTCAGCAATTCTGTCCTTTGTCTGAAAATCCTTCAGCTCAACAGCCATAGGCTCAACCCTACAAACGCACACAGCAAGCTCAATACTAGTATGCCCCACCATTGCCGCACCTCAATGCGGAGGTATTGAGCAAAGGCATCATCCCCCAACCAGCCGATCACCTGGAAAGTGAGAAATATGCCCCACAGCAACATGGCCCACACTCGCAGTTGGGGATGGAGAGAGGCCAGAAAGGCAATTAACGTGGAGAGTGATCCCCCCAGAACTAACCAGGCTGATAAAATCCAAATTCGACTCACGATAAAATCTACCCCTAGAAATCTACTCCTAGAAATTTAACCCTAAAGGCTTGTCAGATAAAGTAAGCAACCGTTGGCAACCCCCTAGATTCACTCTTATTCTAAACATTCTGGTTGTCTCTGGTCAGAGTCCGAGGACACAAAAGTTGACTTATTTGTCAATTCTAACAGACCTGAAACTTTAGGGGGTGAGACCTGCTCCGGTTTCTGGTCGCCAGCCGCTACAACTGCTGCATCTGATTAATTCTTAACAGTTAGCGAGTTCTGAATGTAACAAAATAAATAGAATCAATCGTTGCAATGGTCAAGCTCAGGATCTCGCTATGGCAGTCGGACAATCGTATTCCAGTCTTCCCCTTACCTGGAATCCAAAAACAGGTAAGAACGATCAGCGGTGGCTGAGATCGATTGTTCAAAATTCAGCCCCCTTTTCAGACGGTTGGACAAAGGCCCGCATTGTTCAATTGGCCCATGAACGGCCTGGCAAGGTGAAACCCCAGAAAATTCAAGAATTGCCAGAATACGGAGGGTACGGCTCAGAAGCTGAGATTGCTGAGGTACTGCGTTCTAGTCTGAATCTCTCTGAATATTCTGCCTTTGCAAATCAGGTGAATGCTGAGTACGTTGTGAAAGTGCTAAACAGTTGGCATCAGCAGAAATTTTCCCAAGCCGTTAGCCGCAACTTTGAGGTCTATGCGGATCGAGAGCGCTCCAATATTTTCCTGGTGGTTAGCACAGCCCCAACCTCTCTAAACGCGATTCGCAAGCTTCCCCCAGCAGACCGCTTCCGTCCTTTGTTCAATATCAAGGAATTAGGGCTGATTCTACGGCAGCAACAATTCAAGCGATTAACTCTCCGAACCCACGGTTACTCCAATCCGGCTGAAAAGTTCTACGATGCCTTTCTCCAGGAGGCGGAGTCGATTTCTCTCAAGGGGCCGATTAACTATGGTGGAACCCTCGCTGACCAAAGTGCCTATATCGGCTATAGCTGGCCTGGGGAGGAACCCTTCTTTACGCCAGGTCTGTGGACAGATCCACGCAATAATTGGGAGATTTTTTTCAAGTTTCTTTCGGTTGTAGCATTATTGGCCTGGATTGTGGGAACGGTGTTGTACGTGCTGTCAGCGTTGCTAATCGTTCCTGCGATGCAATGGCTGGGCTTGCAACCGATTCTTGATCCGCTCTGGACATGGTTTAACCCGCAACAAATCGGTTCCCTATTTTTGCAATGGCAGGCTGTCGCCTTTGTGGTTTTTGCTCTTTGGTTGCTGCTGCTGCAAATTCTGCGCCTGGTGGTGTATCAGCGCGATCGCTATCGAGCGATTCACTATGGAGCGCCCGATCTAGCGGAATTTTTCTGGCGGTTGGACAAAGTGTTGAACGACTCTCTTCAGAGCAGCATGCCCTTTGGAGCTGAGTCCCTGGATAGAGGTAGCTCGTCCTACTTAAAAGTGAATTTGATCGGCCACAGCATGGGATGTTTGTTAGTGGTCAATGTATTAAGAATCCTATCGGATCGTTTTGGCAAAGATGACCAAAGTTCAGATCAGCAAGAAGAACAGATTGGCAACTCCCTACGATTGGATCACTTAATTCTTTCCTCCCCGGATATCCCTTTAGAATTTCTTCGGGAAGGCCGAAACAACTACGTTCGCTCTGCCATTCGGCGCTGCCAGCAAATCTATCTAATTTCTAGCGACCGAGATATCGTCCTACGGTATCTATCCATGATGGGCAACTGGTATAGTGAGCCGAGCTTGGAAATGTCCGGTTTGCGCCTGTGAAATCTCAATCTGAAACCAGCTCAAAATGGAACAATTCCAAATGGAACAACCGAATATCAACCCTACATTCGAGCGCTAGCGCTCTCCCAGCCTGCGGTAGAGGCAACTTCAACCTATGACCTATTTGAAAAATTCAACTACATTGATTGTTCTGAAATGCCAGAAATGGATAGAACGCCATGGAAACTGAACTGGTACAACGGTCTACTGATCGATGCGCTCAATACCATCCAACATCTGCGAAAAAAAATTGACGTTCATGGCGGACAGCACTGGACAGAAGCCACAAGCTTTCAAATTTTGCAATGTCTAGTCACGCGAGAAGACCTGTCCCCAGAGGAAGCGAAAGTAGAGATCCAACAGATTATTCAGGGGACTGATGTGAAGTTCCTACCCTGTGAAATGGCCAATTTCCATTAGTTTGCTAGAAACCCGCTCAAAAAGATTATCGAACTCTCCAGAGATATCCCTGGTCAGGCTGATTCACCGACTCAATCTGAACACACCGTTCAGAATAGATCGTCAAACTAGGACAAGTAGCAGGACGACCGAATTTCCAGCCCTCCACCTTGAAAGGTTCTCCTAGATCCGAATAGGTAATCGCCCAAGGTGTTGCTGTTGAAGGAGACCAGAAGAGTTTCCAATCGGCCTTGTCTCGGAGTTTCCAGCTCAAATCTCCTACGCTTACTTGGAATTTTGAAACTTCAAACAAGCCATCCTCCGAAGAAAGCCGTAGCCCCAGCCAACGGCTTGGAGTCGGAAAAATTTCCTCTGAGGCAACAGAATGATAACTAAACTTTCCCTGACCAACGGGAATCTCCTGGTAATCGAAAAAATCGATTTCACAATTAACTTTGTCTGCCTCTTCACTGGATAATCTGCCAGGTAAACCTATCCCAATACTGCCGAGCGCCGCTGCTATTTTCTGATGAAAGCTGCGCTTACCCTGATCAAATCTGACCATAGTTATCTAGTCCGTATTATCTCAGATCAATCGAACCGATTCGCTTCCTTGATGCATACAAAGCCGAACTTTCAAGCCAGACCTTCTACCCCGAATAGTACACAATAGTATAGCATTGGCCCAGAAACCCGATTACCAATCTAAAGACTGATCACTTCTGGAGGAGGGCTGATCTTCCCAATCCAGGTTTGATGCTGGGACTACCTCAAGGTCTTCTGGCATGGGCTCACTCTGAATGACTTCCGGTTCTAACTCACCTCTTTCATTAGACAACTGATCCAGACGTAAAGGTTCAATCACTCGAATCATCGCATCTTTAATAAATCCTCGAATAAACTCATCTTTACGATTTAGTTGAAACTGTTGCTGTACCACTTCAGTCATGCCGCCGTCTCCCCAATCCTGATCCTGTCGGAAATATTCAATAAAGCTTTTTCCAGCAATGCGGGTCAGGTAAGCGGCACTAATTGCCTGGATGGCCTTGCCGATTACAAATGTCCCGAAGTGCAGTTGGAGACCTTTAGCAATCAGTTGAATCGAGCCTTGGACGATTCCCAGGCTGCCCAAGGTTTTAGCCAGGGATAGGGCCAATTCTTGACCTCGGTCTCGGTTGAGTTCGCACCCATAGATTCGGCCCAGTTCAACTACCATCTGAGTATTGACCGCAGCCGTTGCCAACAAATCAACTACCGGCAAAGGTGTCACGGCAATGGCTCCAGCCCCTAACCATTGGTAGCGCTCAACAATTTTTTCGGCCTGATGACGCCGCTGAGTATCAATCAATTCACGGGCTTCACTGCTGAGGCGCTGGGATTGCAGCAGAATATTATCGGCAATCAATTCTTCTCCTTCCTCGCGGAGAATAGCAGCAATTTGTTCAATCAAGATATCAATTTCGGGTTCAGGTTGGATCAGTTCTCCATTCACCTCGAATGAACGGGGATTGGCCGTGATCGCTACCACATCCTCAGAACGGATCAAGGGCTGCACTCGACCCCGCAACCGCTCCAGAACGATGGCTCGATCCGTTTCAGCATATAGGTCTGTCTTGTTGAAAGCCAGGAGGGAACGTTTTCCAATCTGGATGAGGGCTTGCTGTCACTGAAATTCAGACTGGGTCAGATCGTTATCCACCACAAACAGCAGTAAATTGGCTTCCGTTGCCAATGTCCGAGCGACTTCTCCCCGTTGAGTGCCTAGATCTCCCGATTCCAAAATTCCTGGAGTGTCAGTGATCAGGATTTCCTGATTCAGCCCTGTCAAGTTCAAGCAGTAGGTCTCCCCTGCCTCTGTTGTGCCCATCGGTGCACTCACTTTTCCCACCATCTGTCCCATCAGAGCGTTCACTAAAGAGGTCTTGCCGGCTGATCCAGTTCCAAAGATCACCAATCGAATATTAGGTCGGGAAAGTTCAGATTTAATTACCTGCGATCGCTCCAGTAGTGCCCGGCGAGCCACTTCGTCCTGGATTTGTTCCACCTGTTGCTGAACAGCTCGTAGTGAAGCTTCGGCGGCTTCGGCTTTGTTCTCTGGGGCTTTGGGTCGGCGGCGTTGCTTGGATTTGGGGCTGCGCGTGAATAGGCGAGTGTAGTGAAAAAAAGCGTAGACTGCTAAACCCAAACCAGCAATTAACAGCAGAAGCAGCAGATTCGCCAGGAATGGATGGGTGGCCCAGGCAATCTGAGTGTACAGGGTTGAAAATGCAGTCATCAACCAGATGACTAGGCCGAGAATTAGGCTAAGGCCGAAAAAAATGATTAACAGTCGGGTCAGAGACATAAAGCATTTTGATAGCTTGAACAGAATCGCTAGCTTTAGTAAAACAGAAATTTCTCCATCATAGAACTGACTTTTTGGCAACTATAGTAATCACAAATGATTTGTGAAAAAGGGGTGAAGGGGGCGTTGCCCCTTTCTTGGGGACTTCGTCCCCAAACCCCTCCATAGTACTTTTCATGATTGATTCAGGATTGCTATACTCAGGTGAAAATTCCTTATCAGTCACAATCCACACAACCAACAACAGAATTAAGGACGACAAAAGTCTTCTGTTCTTTTCCTGATGGAAGATAACATCTATTGTAAAACTTTTAAGAAAAGGTCTCTGTTTATAGATACATAAAAGGAGCAAGATGGGAAACGGACAAGAGCAGTCTGGAGACAACTTACCTCAAGGGTTGCTGATCTATTCAATCTACGGAGCAGCAGGGGGATTGGGAAGGGATTATTCTTTCCTCTGTTTTTGAGGAATATAGAAACATTAACAAGTGCCTAGACATGAATATGTCTTTAACTCAAGAGGTCAAATCTAACGTTGAGCATGAAAGTGAGATCATCCAGGATCCGGATGCTCCAATCAATATCAAGAAAAATGCTGGAGAAAATCTTTTAGAGATTATTAAAGATCAAAATCTACCAGAAGAAGTCAGAGTTGCTGTAGAAGAAGCACTCGAAGAAATCTCTGAAAGCCCAAATACTCCAGCAGAAATTAAGCAGGACGTCGAAGAAACTTTGAGCGATGCTTCTCAAAATAGTGTTGCCGTAGAATCGAATAATTCACAGTAAATATAGGGCTTTCACTGCTTGGTTAAGGGGGTGGTGGTGCGGCGCACTACTATTCCTAAACGTTGCTGATAATGCAAAATTTGGCGTTGTCTTTATGTATAATTAATTTTTATTAAGAAATTTTAAGCTCTTCGCAATTATTTTTGTTTTACTTGGGCATTAATTGGAGTATCTTGTGTATGTCTGATTTTTTTTGGGAGTATCGTATGACTGAACCACGTGTTTTTATTTCTACGGATATCGGAGGAGGAGATGCTGATGATATTCAGTCTCTCGTCCATGTCATGTATTATCTGGATGAGGTGGATCTTCGAGGAATTGTTGCTTCACCCTCTGCTGATAGCAATCGATCCCCAAATGCGGGTTTACAAGAAATCAATAATGTGATTTCTTCTTATGCAGAAGATTTTGATAATTTGAAGACCTGGGGTGATTATCCAACGCCAAAATCCCTGCGAGAAATTAGCTTTCCAGGTGCATCTCGTACCTTAGAAGAGGGAGGTAAATTTTCTCAGAGTAGTCCGGGAGCAGAAGCAATTGCTAGAGAAGCAAAAGCAGCATCTCCTAATGATAAATTACACGTTGCAGTCTGGGGATCTCCTACAGATGTGGCAATTGCCCTGAAGCATCATCCTGAAATCGCCGATTCTCTTGTAGTCTATACCATCAGCGGAAATGGAGGAGCAAACAGTGATAAGATTGCAATGGACAAGATTAAATCGTTCGATGATTTGATCCTGATCGACAACAACAGAACATTCCGAGGAATGTATGCTTGGAATTCAAAAACCTATGGTACTCCCTACACTTTCCCATCTGAATTTGTCGAGCATAATCATCAGACAGGTCAGAAACGCAACAGTGCTCTAGCTCAGCATTTCATGGACGCCACAGAACAAGTGTCTAAAGATATCTTGAAAATGGGCGACATGCCTTCGTTCTTGTATTTGATTGATGATGCTAATAATAATAACCCCACTCTTCCGTCTAGCTGGGGCGGTCAATTTGTTCGTCAATCTGGCAATCACTATACAGACCGGAAGGATATGGCCGCTACTCCTGCGGGACGATCAAAACCAATAAAAGGTGCAGGAACAATATCTCGTCATGCAGATGATTTTTTGGAAGATTGGGTCTCTCGTTTAGTGCGTGCTGAACGTAAGAATCGAGATAATGGTAATGATCAGGATAATAGAAGTAATCAAGACGATGGCAATAACAGAAATGGTCAGGATGATAGAAGTGAAAGGGATGATAGAAATAATGAGAATCCTAACAACAACAGGGAGGATGAACAAGATGTCTTAACCGGAAGTGCCGGTAATGATATTCTCAAAGGCCAGAACGAGGATGAAGTTTTTATCGGAGTCAATCCAAATTCTAGCAATCCAGGTCGAGGTGAGCGCGATTTATTCAAAGGTCGAGGTGGAAATGATATCTTCATCCTAGGCAATGAATCTGATGTTTTCTATGATGACGATGACTCTAGCTCGTCGCATGGCTGGGACGGTCGAGGTGTGATTGCAGATTTTGATACTGATGATGATTTAATTCAATTATCTGAAGTCGGCAACTATCAAGCAGAGTACATCAACGGTTCAACTCACATTTTTGAAGTGAGCGATCGCACAGAAGAGGTAATCGGGGTCGCTAGAGGTGTTAATCTAAATCTACAAAACTCCGACCACTTTGTCTTTGTTTAAGGTATAATCCAATCCCTATACCCCCAGTGGGTATGGGGATACGCTATATCTGGATGCTTCTAATGTCTCGCTCTAAAGCTCTTCATACCTACATCATCACTCGTCTGCTGCTCGCGCCCCTTATGTTGTGGACGATTGCAACATTAGTTTTTCTCTTACTTCGAGCTACGCCTGGAGATCCGGTAGATGCGATTCTAGGGTCACGGGCTCCAGCAGAGGCAAAAGATGCGCTCCGTACTCAATTGGGCTTAGACCAATCCCTGCCCCAGCAATACTTCAACTACGTCGGCGATTTGTTGCAACTGAATCTGGGAGAATCCCTGGCAAGTCGCGGCGAAACGGTTTGGCAAATTATCCTAGACCACTTTCCGGCCACTGTTGAATTAGCGGCCTGTAGTTTATTCATTGCAATTGTTGTTGGGGTCATTATCGGTTCTCTGGCTGCGACCCATCCAAAAACGCCTTGGGATACTTCTGGAAGACTGTTTGGCATTATCACCTATGCAGTTCCTCCCTTCTGGGCTGGGATGATTCTACAATTAATTTTCGCTGTACAATTGGGCTGGTTTCCGCTGGGAACTCGATATCCTTTAAATATTCCCACACCCGAAACGATTACCGGACTCTATACCGTTGATAGTCTCTTGACGGGTAGCCCAATTCAACTTTTTACGGCCCTGTATTATCTCTGTTTACCGAGTCTAACCCTGGGATTACTACTCAGTGGAATGTTCGAGCGAATTGTTCGGGTGAACCTGCGAAAAACTCTTCAGGCTGATTATGTAGAAGCGGCAAGGGCGAGGGGAATTCCTGAGTTTAAGATTCTTACCAACCATGCATTGAAAAATGCTCTGATTCCTGTGATTACTGTCATGGGGTTAACCTTTGCAGCTCTATTGGGGGGAGCAGTGCTAACAGAGGTCACTTTTTCCTGGCCGGGTTTGGCCAATCGATTGTAAGAAGCAATCCGCTTGCGAGACTATCCAACGGTTCAGGGTATCGTTGTGTTTTTCGCTGGAATTGTGGTGGTTGCAAGTATTTTGATTGATCTATTGAATGCCTATATTGATCCTCGACTTAAGTATTAGCGAGTTGAACTACTGAATTCACTGGTAAAGATACCCACTAAGGCATGTTTGACTACAGGCAAAAGTGGCCTCGTGGCGAGTCATCCCCATGAGATGACAACGAAGCCACAACCAACTCTATTCGTCCTCACCCTGCCTTCAATTCCTGACTTGTGTCTACAGCATTAGCATTGCTACTAGAGAAGTGCTTGGTATGAATATCTGTCAACACCTCTAGGATTGACTTTTCATTTGAGACGGTCTGTTCGGGTAAAAGCAGAATGACTTCAATCGTTTGTCCTACCGAGTTACGAGCCGCATTCATCGGCAACTCAACTTCGATCCTGTTACCGGGTAGAATTTGAGTCTCAATTCGCACAGCTGATTGCATTCAATTATTCCTCTTGCTTGAGTTGATATCGTTTATCTATAAAAGCATATCTATCCAAAACTTGAGTTATCACCAGTAACCTTTTGCTCTAAATTTTTATCTGATGGATCTGCTTCACGAGTATCAGCTCTGACAAATCATTCTGACGAGCATCCTGGAGGTGATCTCCTCCGTATAGAATTTTTCGTCAATTTTTATGGTTCCCTAATGTAGTTTCCTAATTAGATGTTGATAGGGGTCGAAACTCGGCTCAATCCTCTAAAGTCTCTGGAGTCTCTGGCTGAACCCTGGTCTCAGTGCTGAACTGTCCCGTGCTAATTGCCATTAATGTCAACACCAGCAAACCACCAACAATTGCTGCCAGAGACAACTTTCGAGTTAAGTTCAGATCCCGGCTGATGCGAGCGATGGGGTGACTCTGACGTCGCAGCATTTGCCCCACGGATAACTTTTGCAAACAAAAGGGGTCTCGAACAAAATGGCCGCTATTGCTAATTACGAAGTGAGTCTTGCAGTGGGGACAGGTGAACAAACCACCAAAGATACCAATTGAGGACAAAAAACTAGTCTGATAGCAGATCGGACAGGTAACGGAGTAGGTCTTAAAAAGATTAGCATCCATGAGAAGATCTAAGCTGGCTGACTTTCAACAGTCAAAACTAGAAGGGTTTGGACTAGATTTGCTGACTTGAACAGTGTGAATGACTATTACTTTCTACTACTAGTCTACCTCTACTCAACCGGGGATCAACCCGAAAATATGCTGAGATCAATCTTAAATTTTCAGGCCAGTTTCCAGTCCTGTAAAGCCTTTAAGCTCGTACCACAGGTAAGGTTGTATTGTAAAGGTGTTACAGCGATGTAGTTTTCTCGTACCGCTTCAACATCTGTCGGTAAATCTTCCGGGAGGGCCGGATCCTTCGCTTGTTCAATGTCCTCCAGCACTTCACCCGCCAGCCAGTAATATTGCTTGCCCCGAGGATCCACTCGCTTTTCAAAGGTATCAATGTAGCGTCGAATTCCCTGACGCGCCAGGGTTACTCCCTTAATTTGTTCAGCAGAAACCGCCGGAACATTCACATTCAACAGCACAGGCTCAGCGGGGGGCTGCTGCTCAAGCTGTTTTAGCAACGTTCCAGCAAACCGAACCGCAGCCTTGAAATCACGGGAGGCATAATTTCCCAAACTAAAGGCAACACTGGGAATCCCCTCAATCATGCCTTCCATTGCAGCGGAGACAGTGCCGGAGTACAACACGTCGGTTCCCAGGTTGGGGCCGTGATTCACACCAGATAAAACGACATCGGGTTTTTCATCCAGCAATCCAAACAGGGCCAGCTTCACACAGTCTGCGGGAGTTCCAGAACAGGCCCAGGCTTTGACGCCAAAGTGAAAGACATCCTCAATAATCTCAGCTCGAATAGGTTGATGTAGGGTCAGACCATGGCCCGTTGCTGAACGTTCCTGATCGGGGCAAACAACTATCACTTCATGGCCAATCTCGGCTAGATAGTTGGCCAGACTGCGAATTCCACTCGCAAAAACCCCATCATCATTACTAATTAAAAGTTTCATTGCAGATTTAGCTATCCGTATTGTTAAATGTGGCGATTTTCAATCGCGTGAGTATTGACTTGAGAGGTAGCGGTGCACTGCGCCGCTACCTCTCGCTCTCCAAGAGCTTCTGGAGAAATTTCCTTAAAACGCTGAATCGTTGGGGAAACCCCAATTCCTCCAGATAGAGTGTAATCTTAATGTTAAGCTCCTTTGTCCTCAACTCTCAAGCTGAAATGACTATTCAAGTGACCGATCTGGAAGCTCAACTGCGCGATCTCAATCAAGCGGCCCAAGCTGAAATCACCCAATGCGAAACCCTGGATGATCTGGAACAGGTACGAATTAGCTTCCTGGGAAAAAAAGGTAAGCTGTCTTCCGTTCTAGGGGGCATGGGCAAGCTCTCGGCGGAGGATCGGCCCCGCATCGGTTCACTGGCCAATGAAGTGAAGGAAACGCTCCAAACTGGGCTGGAGACAAAGCGGGTGGCCCTGATAGAGGCGGAACTTCAGGCCAAGCTGCAAACTGAAACCCTGGATGTGACGATGCCAGGGGTTTATCGACCCCAAGGCCGGATTCATCCGCTGAATGGTCTGATTGATCAGGCACTCGATATTTTTGTTGGCTTAGGTTACACCGTTTCAACTGGGCCAGAAATGGAGCGGGATTACTACAACTTTGAGGCTCTGAATATGCCCCCTGACCATCCAGCGCGGGATATGCAGGACACTTTCTATTTGCCCGATGGGAATTTGCTCCGCACCCACACCTCTCCAGTCCAGATCCGCTACATGGAGAACCACGAACCTCCGATTCGAGTTGTTGCCCCTGGGCGGGTCTATCGGCGGGATACGGTAGATGCGACCCATGCTGCTGTTTTCCACCAAATTGAGTTGCTAGCAATTGATCAGAATCTTCGGTTCACGGATTTAAAGGGAACCCTGAAGGAATTTCTGCGGCAAATGTTCGGTGATCTGCCTGTGCGTTTCCGGGCCAGCTATTTTCCTTTCACAGAACCCTCGGCAGAAGTTGATCTGCAATGGCAGGGTCGATGGTTAGAAGTTCTGGGCTGCGGCATGGTTGATCCCAACGTTCTAAAGGCCGTTGGCTACGATCCAGAAAAATACACAGGATTCGCCGCTGGCTTCGGTGTCGAACGATTCGCCATGGTTTTACACCAATTGGACGATATTCGCCGAGTTTACGCTAGCGATCTCCGTTTTCTGCGACAATTTTAAGGGGTTGAGCGTGAGGAATTAGTGGATGTTTCGATTCAGGCAATTCGGTGTTGGGTTATCAGTTGTGCTATCGGTTGCAATCTATGGGGAACTGTCGGCCCTTGCAGTTAGATTATCTGCCAGTACTTCAGAAATTCATCAGCCCCACGCTCAAAATTATTCAACTTCGTTGGCTCAGACCAACGCAGACCTCTGTCGTCGGGTGTTTCAGGAACGGGGTTTGGTTGTTCGAGAAAGACCCACTCCCAATTCTCCGATTATTGGGGGAGTGGCGTTCAACGAAACTGTGACCCTTGTTAGAAACTTTCAAGGGATTCGTGGCCCTGGGGGGCGAACCTGGATTGAGATTGTGGCCCCTTTAGGCGGATTCATTTCCAATGGTTATCCCGATGGATTAAGTAATCTGGTGCTGTGTTCTGGCAGTCCTGCACCGCAGCCGGGAACTCCTGAGAAACGCGCTGATCTTTGTCGGCGGATTGATTTTCGTGCTGCACCTCGCGGGGTCGTGGTTCGAGAAAATCCCTCTCGCTTCTCTGAACGGGTTGGTGGTGTTCCCACAGGGCAGGAGGTCTATTTAGTCGAAGATTACCAGTTGATTCCTGATCCAAATAATGAACCTCGGAACTGGGTAGAAATCTTCGATCCGGTAGAAGGTTATATTTCTGCAAACACACTGGTAATGTGTCGTTAGAGTCGTATTACCTAGAGCCTTAGTAAATTTCGAATCACCAGCACCTCAATCTCTAATCCCAGTAAAATAAACTCAACTCCTAGGGCCAATTGCATCACTCCCAGGGTAAACCCTAGAATTTTCAGCGTAACGGGCCGGATAAACATCAAAATCGGCTTTGCAGCCAACATACTCACTAAGTTCAAACCCATCACTAGCAACAAGAGCAGCAAAACGACTACAGGCTGAATCCCAAACCCAGGAGCAATAATCATCAGTGTCAGAGCAATAGCTATCCCAAAGGGTGTCAGAATCGTGGGAAAAGCCAGCGGTGTGATAGCCAAATGTAGCTCAGGCTTCTCTGGCGGTTCTTCCTGCACTAGCTGGTTGTAGTGCATCATGACAATGCTCAGGGCGACCGAAAATAGCAGAAATCCGGCTGCAATCATCAGGGCTGGTAACGTGATCTGCCAAACCTTCAAAATATTTTGACCAATAATCACCACTAGAATGATGATTAAGGTTGAGACAGCCGTACTGCGAAATGCCAATTGTCGGCTCAGGGTACGATCTGCTTTCTGAGTCAGTTGAACAAAGGAATGGATTATTTTTAGAGGCCCTAGCTTCACAAAGAAAATAATAAACAAGTTGAATGGGCCGAACTGAGACTCTGTAGCACCTTGTGTGATGTCATCGGCAATTCGCTGCAGGACAGAGGCATGGGGTGCAGTTTGAGCGGCAATTTCAGATACTGGATACACCGCAATTACAACCAGGAGCGCTAGGAAGAAACAAAGAACCCACAAGAGTTTTTGGCCAGTTATGTCTAAAAATTTCATAGAAGATAGTTCAGTTCATCAAACTGGGCAGTTCATCAAAATAAAATTTCTGCCCGGAAGTAATTTAGGATGCTCACCAATCCGCACTGGGCGAACCGATGTGAACCCCTGCCGTTGATACAGACGAATTGCTCCTATATTATCCGCCCATGCCATCAAACTCAGGGCAGAGAATCCTTCAGATTTTGCTCGTTGTTTGGTGACTGCAATTAATTGACCCCCAATCCCCTGGCCGCGAAATTCTTCTCGGACTGCCAGCGTATCCATAAACCAACTGTTTTCAACCCGCGTTTGATAAAACTCCTCCAAAACCTTGAGATAATTGTGGGGAAAAAATTGCTCCATTTCCTCCGTAAGACGATGTTCTGATGCTGGAAAACTGGTGACCGCTCCAACCACAGGATTCGAGGCATCGCCGTCTAGAACAGCCACCATAGTTTTTTTATAGGAAATTGCGCTCTCCTCAGCGGCAATCTCATTTGCCAAAACCTGCGGAATTTCCTCCGAAATTCCTAGACCATCGAATAAAAAATCGACCAATCCTCCAGACGCAATACGAGTGAGTTCTGCGATGGCCAGAGCATCAGCAGGTTGAGCCGGACGGATGTGCATAGGTCAGAATTGTTCTAAAAAAAATACGATGGAATAAAACATTACGGAACCGTAATGACCAATTGCTGCACCTGAACCGACGGCCCTCGAACAGTAATCGCCAAACGCCGACTTGCAGGCAGCCGACCAATATACTCGAACTGACCCCGACTGTCAGTCGCAACGGGTTGGTCTTCCACTGAAACAATCCCCGCCGATGTGACCTGGCCCCTCAGCCGAACTGTTCTCGGCGTGAGTCGGATGACATCAACATCTTCAATTAGAGGAAAGCTTGAATCCTCAGTAACTTCAAATGGCTCGGCAGGAGGTCTCAACACAAATAACTGACCCTGCTCAACTTTGACCGTCTGTTCCCCAGAAATCACACCCACCGTTCCTTCAATCGTATGCACTCCAGTTTGACCATCGGGCGCAACATTCACCCCAAAGGTGGTTCCCTGAACCCCAATCAGCCCTGCTGGCGTTTCGATCCGAAAGGATGAATTCTGTACCGATTGTTGCTGTTGTTCTGGAGGTAACGCGTCACTCCAAAAGGGGGCGCTAACAAATCGACTGACGGAACACAGGATCTGGCCCTGGGCGAGGGATAAGACAGTAATTTGCTCTGGAATCAACTCGATATTAGTCCCAGCTTCACCATCCAGGGCGTTCACCTCAAGCAGGGTACTCTCTGCTAGCTCAACCTGGCCAATATTGCTATCAACTTCTAAGTCAACCCTGGAATCCTCTGCCGTTGCAACCCTATCACCGACCTGTAACTGCTGCCCCACCTGAGCTGGACTGTCATTTACCGTTACTTGCCCCTCAATCGCCGTGATAGTGAGTCCTCGTTCCACTGATGCTGTGGTCTGGGCCCGGTGTTGAACCTGGGACAAGCTAGGCTGGAATAATTCAGGTTCATCTGCCACTGCCAACGGTTGCATCAGCCCCACAATCACGCTTAAACTCAAAAATTTCGAACTAGGATTAATCATCGGTTGATCGGCAGAATTATTTAAAGCTCAGTCGATGGATGTGATTTTATCTTAATCTTGTACTTCCCTGAAGTCGTCCTCTTGAACCGAGATGTTTTCTGTTCCGTTGGCCCAGTTTATTGAAAGGCCTCAGCAAAGTTTACTGAGTTATCCTGATCCCGACTTATCTGCGGAACGAATTTTAGAACTGGAAGCACTGGGTGTCACCGCGATTTACAACTATGGCCGCTGTCAGTTGCAAGGTTGGAATTACTTGGGATTGGGCTACTGTGGCCTAGTGCTGTTGGTTCAGTACCAGGATCGTCCGGTTGCACTCAAGGCTCGACGGGTTGATGCCCCACAGGAATCCTTGACCCGTGAAGCGCAAATGCTAGCCCTGGCCAATCGCTGTCAGGTGGGATGTCAGTTCTTAGCAAGCAGTTCTAATTTCCTATTGATGGAGTTTGTAGCAGGTCGGTCTCTGCTGGACTGGCTACAAACTTGTAAAAAATTGGGGATTTCAGTCGTGAAATCGATTCTCACTCAACTGCTGCATCAAGCCTTTCGATTGGATCAATTGGGGCTAGACCACGGCAATCTACGCTGTGTAACCGAACATGCCATAATTACTGCGACACAACCTGTTCTGCTGGATTTTAGTAGCGCCAGCACCAACCGTCGTCCAGCCAACATTACAACCCTGACGCAGGGATTATTCTGGGGAACTGTAGTGGCAAAATTACTGGAAATGCAGGGTTTTCGACCTCATCGTGAACAAGTCATCGAAATTCTTCGCTGTTACAAGCAATCCCCTGTTCAAGAGAACTTTGATCAGCTTTTAGAAAGGATTTTTTCAGATTAGCAAATGAGCGCAGGTAGGTTGTCTGATTTCCCACCTAAGCGGGAATGACATTGCTGGAACATTAGTTCCAAAGAAATCACCCTAAGATTCCTGACTGGAACGCATGGTGGGGAACATAATCACATCCCGAATGCTGGCTGTGTTAGTTAGGAACATCACCAATCGATCAATTCCAATTCCCATGCCACCGCAATTCGGCATTCCCAAAGATAACGCCTGAATGTAGTCTTCATCCATTGGATGGGCCTCATCATCGCCAGCCGCTTTTTGGGCCAGTTGTTCCTCAAATCGTTGCCGTTGATCTTGTGGATCATTCAACTCTGAGAAGCCATTGGAGTACTCTGTTCCGTGAATAAACAACTCAAACCGTTCCACAAATCCAGGCTTGGAACGATGCCGCTTTGCCAAGGGACTGACTTCAACCGGAAACTCGGTAATAAAGGTCGGCTCCATCAGCGTAGATTCAACCTTTTGGTCAAACACCGCATAGAGCAGATAGCCCAAACTCTGGGTTTCCAGATTGGACAACTTCAAATTCAAGGGTTCAACTGCTTTCAGAGCTTGCTCCAAATCTAGCGCATCGAAATCCAGACCTGTTTCATCCTTCACGGCCTCCACCATCGTCTTGACCTGCCAGTGTTTTCCGGTCAATTCAGGATATTTCTCACTGTGGTCGTACTTACGTTCAATACTAATAGCTTGTTCCTGATATTCCAGTTCTGTTTTCTCCCCCAAAATATCTTTTAAAACCGCACAAATTAAGTCTTCTACCAGAGTGATAATATCGAAGTAATCGGCGTAGGCTTGATACACTTCGATGGAGGTAAATTCTGGATTATGAGTGCTATCAATCCCTTCATTTCTAAACACCCGACCCACTTCAAACACCCGCTCAAATCCTCCGCAGACTGAACGCTTGAGGAACAATTCTGTGGCGATTCTCAGGTAAAGATCAATATCCAGGGCATTGTGATGGGTGACAAAGGGACGAGCGGCAGCTCCACCGTAAATGGCTTGTAACACCGGGGTTTCAATCTCATCAAACCCCGCATCCCAGAGATAGGTGCGAATACTTTTCAGAATTCGGCTACGGAGTTTAAAAGTAGCGAAGGATTCCGGATCGCTGACTAACCCTAACTCCCGATGACGGCGGCAGAGTTCTGGATCATTAATCCCATAGTAGGCATCCGGAAACGGCATCACTGCCTTTGACAACAGATCCAATCGCTCCACCTGAACGGACAATTCTCCCCGATTGGTACGACACCCTACGCCAGAAACGCCGATAAAATCTCCCGTGTCTAGAAACTTTTTGATTTGGTTAAATCCCAAACCCCCGACTTCGCCCGTGACCAATTTTTTCTCAATTTTCAACTGGACTGAACCAGAGATGTCTGTCAAACCGATGAAACAAATGCTGCCACTATCACGCTTGAAGGTAATCCGGCCACAGACTTTGAGAGGTGTTTCATCAGGATCAACTTCGCCATTCTCTAGCTTATCCCCAAACAGATCCTTGACTTGCTGGGCCGTATGCGATCGCCCAAAGGACTGACTGGGATAGGGTTCAATTCCCAGAGAACGCAGTTCTTCAACTTTTCGAGTACGGACTTCTACCTCATTGCGGGTCTCATTCTGAGCCATGCCAACTTTGCTACAACCGTTTCGTTACAATGCTGATCTGAATTGGTAAGCCTAAAACCAAAGGCTCTCTGATAATACCCCAACTTGCTTCCAAAACCCCGCCCAAGAACCAATGACTAATCAGTGACCAACGACCAAGAACCAATGATCAACACCCCTGATGGTGAAAACTGAGATTTTCAGTCAAAATATATTAAGTATAATTTCCATGTACTAAATCCATCTTGTTTTTTGGCAATGGTTCTGCAATCGCAACCTGCAACTTCATCGGAGACCCCAAACTCCACACAAACTGGATTCCACGCAACGTCCACCCAAGGCTCAGAGCTTGACTTTGATCTGGCAATTGTGGGTGGGAGTATTGTCGGAGCAACCCTGGCCTGTGCCCTGAAAGATTCGGGCCTGCGTGTTGCTATCATTGAGCCTCAGTCTCAGAGGGTTGCTGCGAGTCGCCGCCAAGCCTATGCTCTTACCCTGCAAACCGGGCGAATTCTCAACAAAATTGGGGTCTGGTCAGCCATCCTGCCAAAGATTACAACCTTCACGCAGATCGATTTAAGCGACAGTGATCATCCTGGCATTGTTCACTTTAAGCCAGAGGATCTAGGAACCGATGAATTGGGTTACGTGGGCGAACACCAGGTGATGCTGACCGCAATGCAGGAATTTTTAGCAGATGCGCCCAAGATTCACTGGCTCTGTCCGGCTCAAGTTACCAATGTGATCTATCAGGAAAACTACGCCGAAGTTACAGTCAAAACTCAACTTGAGCTGCAAACCCTGCGAGTTGGCCTGGTGATTGCGGCGGATGGTTCTAGATCAAAACTGCGTCAAGCTGCTGGAATTCAAACCCAGGGTTGGAAATACTGGCAGTCCTGCATTGCCCTGACCATCAAAACGGAAAAGTCCCATAACAATGTGGCCTTCGAACGATTCTGGCCTAGCGGCCCCATGGGAGTCCTGCCGCTCCCTGGTAATCGCTGTCAGGTGGTACTAACTGCTCCCCATGCCCAAGCCGAAGCGTTGAAGCAGATGGACGAACATCAGTTTTTATAAATTCTGGAGCATCGAACTGGGGGATTGCTAGGCAAGTTGGAACTCTTGAGCGATCGCTACCTCTTCCCAGTACAACTGATGCAGAGTCGTCGGTACGTTCAGCCCCGATTGGCCCTAGTCGGCGATGCGGCTCACTGTTGTCACCCAGTCGGAGGTCAGGGATTGAATATGGGAATTCGAGATGCGGGAGCATTGGCACAAATATTGCGTCAGTCCCATCGACAGCAACAGGATATCGGCAGTCTTCAGGTACTCAAGCGATACGAACGCTGGCGTCGGGTGGAAAATTTGTTGGTTCTAGCCTTTACTGATTTTCTGGATCGGATGTTTTCTGGGGACTGGAGGCCAAAGGTAGTGGTACGACGTTGGGGTTTGTGGTGTATGAATCGATTGGGGCTCCTCCGCCACATTTCTCTCCGGGTGATGACAGGACTAATTGGTCGTTTTCCAGAGATGATTTAGCCAGAGACGATTTAGATGTTGATCAATCGACGGAACTTTTTACAGCAATCGGGGGGATTCGGGGTTTATCTTGCTTTAGATCAGTTGGGTCTAAAGTCGGCTCCCGTCACACCCACTCAATCCGCTCTGAAATTAACACTGCAGCTTGACTGGAAATTTAACGTTCAGTTTGCAGGAGTTCTCCTGGCAGATTATTACGGTTTGTATGATCAGCAGCGGTTAGAGGTTGAAATTCAGCCCTGGCAACCGGGTGTAGATCTCACAGAACGGGTTGCCACAGATCCCCTCGTCGTTAGTTGTGCGGAGCAAGATGTCATTCTAGCGGCTCAAGCAGCAGGGAGGCCGATTCGGGCGATCGCCACCATGTTCCAGCATTCGCCTCTAGGTCTCATGTCTCTGCCAGAACATCAAATCATCTCTCTTTACGATCTAGTGGGAAAACGGGTCGGTGTTCATCAGGATAGTCAGAAAGTCATGGATTTGGTCATGGGCTTCAGTCAACTCTCGCCAAATCAGATTGAAGTGGTTGAAATTTCCTATGGGGAGAAATATGACAAGTTACTGACCGGGGCCATTGATGCGGTGCAGTGCTACGCGGTCGATGAACCGATTGGTTTTGTAATTCGCACTGGCATTCAGCCCAATGTTCTGAATTTGAGTGACTATGGCTATGATGCCTATGTCCAGACCTTGTTTGTTCACCCCTCCCTGCTCAGTCAATATCCTCAAGCAGTTCACAACTTTCTTCAGGCCACCTTTAATGGTTGGGAATTGGCCCTGTCCGATATTCCTAAAGCGGCTGAGATTGTAGTGGAACATTATGCAAGTCCCAGGGGCAAGTACAGTGACCTTGAGTATCAAGTTGAATCCCTGCACTTAGTTGCAGACTATATCCTGCCTGAAGTGGATTCTGTGAAAATAGGTCAGATCCTCCCAGAACGTTGGCAGACCATGTCAGAACGGCTAGCCCGATATCATTTAATCGAAACGATCCCATCTCTGGTGGATTCAGTTGATCTGACCCTGTGGAGAAGTCAATTAAACTCAGCGAGCACGACCCCTGGAATGGCATAATCTGGAAAGCATTTGACAATTCGCTGATCCATGAACCATCAAGGAAATACTATCTCTGGAACGATTGCTGCCGTTTTTGGCCTAGCTCTGGGTCTGAATCCAGGTATGGGTGTCCAGGCTGAATCTCTGACCCACGTGCCTAGAAAGGAATCTACAGAAGCCGTTCAAGTGACTCAACGCTCAACACCTCAGAGCTTCAATAGTTTCCTGGAGTGGTGTAACGCTAAGGATCAACTACCCGCAGAACCCCGTCGTACCGTTGACGCTCTATTAAAAAAAGCGAATACAGATGATTGTCAACAGGCCAATCAAATCCTAGAATTTGCATCGGCATTAAACCTGACAGCCAATCAAATTTCTGATTTACGCCCCCTTTCTAGCTTCACCAAATTAAATCGTCTGGTTCTGCATAAAAATCAAATTTCTGATCTGAGTCCTCTAGCGCCTCTGGAAAATTTAGAAATTTTATACCTTGCCTCAAATCAAATTTCTGACTTACAACCCTTAACCCAACTGCCTCAGTTAAAACAGCTCATTCTACACGACAATCAAATTACAAACCTGAGCGCTTTGGATACTTTGAAGAATCTTAATCTATTGTATCTGGGTCAAAATAAGATTTCTAATCTCAGTCCTCTGTCTGGTCTAACGGGGTTAACAGAATTGTCCCTAACCCGAAATCAAGTTAAGGATATTAACCCACTGTCCAGCTTGACACAGATGCAAGAACTAAATTTGAGCTTTAATCAAATTTCAGATGTTAAGCCGCTAGAATCGATGAAGAATTTGACGGAGGTGAACTTGAATGGGAATGAAGTTTCTAATGTGAATCCTCTAAGAACGCTACCGAACTTAACGGAGGTTTATCTGTATCAGAATCCTGTAGCGAGCCAGGTTTGCCCTCAAAACCCTGACGCACTCTGCATTCTTTAGCTATTGTGCCTCAGGCGGAACCCGTAGGGAGGGTTAGCGTGGAGTATCCAATCCCGGTTCTAGCGGTTCTGGGAAGTGGATTTCGCATTAATGGGGCGTATTGCAATTAACAACAATTTAAAAAATTTCTGAATGGGCTGTCAACATGACTCAAAACCTTATCTGGCAGTCATTAAATGGGTTTGATCACTACAAAGTTTTTATTGAGCGTCTATTGAGAAATTCTTGCACTTAGGATATGTTGAAACTATAGAGTCTGAAATGAAAAGAGCTGTCTCTTTTTCCCATAACAGAACTCCAATAGTAAAAAATAGTTGCAATTACCTAGGTTAATGAACTCATCTCAACTCCAGCCCGAGGATACTAATCCTGTAGAAGTCGATGCAACTGATCGTTGGCTAGTTTACTACCGCTTGAAAGATTTGGATATTCCGTGCTGGTGCCAAGTTGGTCAACCCTTGCGAGTCCGAATCAGCACCCCAGCGGAAGCGGCGCAACTTTCCAGTGTTGTCAAACAGCACACCGCCTCCCGTCACGAACTAATTCAGAATCTAGAAAAGTGTTGGCTGGCAGAATGACTGATAAGGGATTTGCAGGCAAATTTTGCAGGCAAATAAAGCCCCAACGACATTCCTGCACAGGAAATCCAAGCAGAATCTATGGCGCTAGAGGGTATCTTATTTCAAGGCGTATCCCGAAGCTGCTAGGAGTTCCATCCCCATTGATAATCCAAGCACTGATAGAAATATGTCGAAACCTGAAAAGCAAGTCACAGAGTTTAATCTGAGTGGTCAAGTGGTACTCGTTTTTTTCAAAGGCTGCCAACCCAAGTATTTACAGCTAATGACCGAGAATGGTATCCATCTGATTAAGCTCTCAAAGGAATGTCGTGCCGTTGCTGAACGGCTATTGATACCGGGTCAACAGGTGCAGGTCTCAGGATGGCGCAAAGTTGATCTAAAAAAAGGCAAGATCAAGCTCAAGGCTGAATTCGTCAGCTTGTTATCGACGGAGCAAGGAGCATCGACGCAACGGCCAACAGCAGATGTTGATCAGATTGCAGAATCCTCACGTGTTCCTGAATCTCCTGCGTCGGAAGATTCTATTTCCGAAGCTTTAAATCCTGAAACAGTTGCCAAGAGCTCTACTGGTTGCCCCAAAAAAGCAAAGATTCTGGTCTGTCAAAAATCTGATTGTCGCAAACGAGGTGCAAATCAACTTTACGCAGCACTAGAAGAAGAGCTGGCAGAAAGGCAATTGCAAGGTCAAGTGAAGCTGCAAAGCACAGGTTGCCTGAAACGCTGCAAAGCTGGCCCCAACGTTATTTTCATGCCGGACAAAGCAAACTTCAGTCGGGTAAAACTCGCAACTGTTCCTGCCCTGGTTGAGAGACACTTAGCTGACAAGTGATCTGGCGATGTAGGGGTATGGTAGATGCCAACCACCAAACAAGCACCGCTGAGAAAGTTACAAGAGTTGCTCAACCTGGCCGCTGAACTCTTCGTAGGGCTTTACTCCCACGAGGGTCTCTATAAGTTCGCCCCCCTTGAAGAACATCACTGCCGGAATACTTCTAACCTCAAACCGTTTTGCGACGGGCTTGTTCGTATCCAGATCTAACTTGAAGACTTTGATGCGATCGCCATATTCCTCGGCCAATTGATCCATCAAAGGTGCAACTTTTTTACAGGGGCCGCACCACTTAGCAGTGCAGTCTACGACTAGCACTGGCTCATTGGCCATGAGTGAATCGAATTCTGTTTCATCTTGAATGAATGCAACTGTGGCCATTGTAATTTTCTCCAAATTAGGGGGAACTGGGTGCGGACAATTATTTCTTATCCCCATTCTCTTACAGTTTGGAGCAAGTTGACCGGAAGATGTCTGTGATGTCCGTTGAGCGTAACCAATTGTGATCAACTGGGTTAATCAATTTTGTTGTGTGGAATTTTCGTTGCACCAAATTATTGCGAGTTGAATACTTGAGAAACTTGCAAGTTCAGTTCTTTCAATCCTGGAGAGATCACGAATTGATTACCTGCAAAACTACCAACCTCTGAATAGCCATTTTCGGTGAGTTCCAGAACCAGAATTATCTGAGTTTGCGGATCAACAATCCAATATTCGGGAATCCCACAATCTTGATACTGGATTCGCTTAGCAATATAATCTCGATCTGTTTGGATTTCTCCAGGACTAACTACCTCAACCACAAGCAAAGGCGGAGCCATTATCAGGCGAATTGTATTGCGTTTTGAAAGCTGTTGAATATGTTCTTCTTGAATAATTGTTAGGTCAGGGTAACGATTTTTGGGTTCGCCCCTCACTTCCAGTTCTAATCCATGACTTCTAACCCTGCGATAACCTAACAGAGCAACAAACTGGAGCAAAATAAAAGTTGCGATTTCGACATTGTAACCTGGCTCTGGCGGCACTTCGATCAATTCCCCATTGAATAATTCGTAGAGTTTATCTGAATTGTCATCATAGGATAAATACTCTTCAAAGGTTTCAAATCGAGGCTTAAAAGTTAACATCAGAGGAGATTAATGCTCTAGGGCGACTGCTATTCTTCAATGATTCAGCTATGTTTGTCATCATAACAAATGGCAAAATGCTGGACGCGATGCTGCCCAGCATTTTGTCAAAACTGTTCCGCTGTGAATGGGAAAATTTAGCTAGACAATATGCTAGACAATATAGGGAGAACTAATCGATTGAGCGCGATTCAGTGCCACCAAGGTTTGATAGAGGATGGCTGAAACTTCGCCACGAGTGATGTCCCGTTGGGGATTGAGTAGATCTCGACGGGGATAGTTGACCACCATGTTCTTCTCCGTTGCTGTGGCAACCGCATCCGTGGCATAGCTCGGAATTTGACTGCGGTCAGTATAGGCCAGCAGAGAATTTGGCGTTCCACCTGTGAACTGTAAACCATTGACCAGAGAAACAATAGATTGAACCCGCGTTAGGTTCTGTTCTGGGCGAAAAGTTCTGTCTGGGAAGCCAGAGAGGAAACCCGCCCGGTTTGCTTTTTCAATCGCAGGAGCCGCCCAATAGTTAGAGGAAACATCGGTAAATCGAGTCGCCTCCCGAATAGGAGTGAGATCAAAGGCTTTGTTCAAGAGGGCTGCAAACTGCGCACGGGTGAGGGGATCGTCCGGGCGGAACGTCCCATCAGGGAATCCGCTAATGATTCCCATGTCGATTAATCCCTGGATAAAGTCTTCGGCCCAATGCCCTTTGATATCCTGGAACTTCTCACCGGGAGTTGGGGTTGGAGTGGGGGTCGGAGTCGGAGTCGGAGTTGGGGGTGGCAGTGGCACTTCGCTGCTGGCGAATTTCACATCTCCCTTCACCTTGTTGGGATTAATCTGGTTACCGACGGAAACCAATTCGTATTTTCCAGCATTTTGCAAATCGTACTTGACATTGCTTTGGAAAACATTTCCTCCCGGATCCTGGCTGGTTCCCAGATCAGGATAGGCTTCTGCGATCACCGTAATGCCATCTTGCTGGTTCTGGTCAATCCGATTCTGGCGGATCACCGGTCGGCAACTGCCGGAGAGCACCATCCCAGTGCGGTTTTTTTCTACGTCGTTATTAATGATCAGGGGAGCCGCCTGGGATTGGATCGCGAGGCCATAGCCTGTATTTTCAAACTTATTGGCTCGGATTTCTCCTTTAGCATTCCCCGCATAGGCCACCCCATTCCCGGCATTCTCCCGAAAAACATTACCAACAATCTCAGGGATGGCGGTTCCGGTTGCGAATACTCCCTCTCGCTTTGAGCGCAGGAAAGTACAGTTGGCAATGGTGCAATAGATTGATTCAGCCCATGCCCCCGTTCCACGGGTTTGGTCATTGGTGATGGATACCCCACGCAGAGATGAATTGTTCTGCATCAAAACTGTGGTGCTCTGGGAAGCCGCACTGGGGCTGATAAAGTTTCCGCCTCCTGTGATCTGAATCCCACTGCCTTTGTTTGATTCGTTTCCAACCAGGGCAACGCCTGTAGGAATTGATAGGGGAAAGGTTTCACCCGTTGATGTGGTGTAATTGCCTGGCGCAACTTGAACGACTGTTCCCGCCTGAGCTTCCCGCAGGGCTTTGGCAATCGTCTTAAATGGGCTAGATTGAGTGCCAGAACCGGAGTCGCTGCCACTACCTGAATTAACATAAAGTGTCATTGTGGGTGTATTTAATACGTTTAAAGAGCTCTGAGCAACAACATTAACATTGCCTTGAACCTGATTTCCACTGACGGAGTTGCCATAGGCATCCACAGCGACAGTGCTGGCGTTTTGGACATCGTATTGGCTGTTGTCTCGGATGGTATTTCGACCCGGATCCTGGGGAGAGCCAAGATCGGGAGCCGCATTATTAGTGACTACAATCCCGACGGTTTCGTTGCGCTCAATCAAATTCCGGCGCAGGGTGGGACGTGCATCGTCTGAGACCAACACTCCAGCCCGATTTTCAGTAATAGTGCTGTCGATAATCCGAGGGGTGGCGTTGTCCTTGATTGATAGACCATAGCCAGTTTTCTGGAAGTTGCTAGCCTGAACCTCCCCTGCAACGCTGCCAGCAATCGATAGGCCATAACCTTCATTTTCGACAAAACTGCTGTTTTGAATAATCGGACTACCGGATCCAGTCAGATAAACTCCTTCCCGCTTGCAGTAGGTGAACGTGCAGTTGCTAATCTTGGGAGAGGCGGCTTCACTCCAAACCCCGGTGCCGCGAATCTCAGGATTGGTCACTGTCACCCCTTGAAGCTGAGCATTACCAACCATAACCAGAGTCACGTTCTGACTGGCAGCGCTAGGACTGATGTAGCGCCCATTGCCCTCAATCAGAATCCCGCTACCCTTGCCACTGGAATTCCCAGAGATCGCCACTCCGGGGGGAATTGTCAGGGGAAAACGCTCTCCATTGGCAGCATTATAGGTTCCAAGTTCAAGCTGAATCACTGTTCCAGCCGATGCCTGAGTCAAGGCATGGGTCAGCGTTTTGAAGGGGGCAGATTGACTGCCATCCTGGCGATCGCCTCCTGTAGCAGGACTGACATAAAGTGTGGTCATAGTGTTATTGCATGCTGTTAAACCCTCTGGGGTCATTTTAGGGTTCAAGTACCCCAAATCGTTCATCAGATTTCTTCATGAAGTGATTGTTGGTAGGGCCAACAATCATTCGGCTCTAAGATAATCGTTAAGCTTCAATAAACAGATATTAAATCTTATTGCATTTTTTCCGATATCTATCGCGGACTGAATTGTCCGTCATTCATACTAAAAAGTAATGGTGGGTGTTCAATCCCAAGCTTTTATTGACTATTTTTAATCAAGTTTTAATGATCATGAAAAGACCTTCACAACTGACACGCCTCATCTGGGATTTCTACCGAGAAAACCAGGAAGAACTGCAACGACTCAAGCCTCTGGCCAAGTGCAAAGTGTTCAGACGATGGGGCATTTTACATATTCACTGCATGAGTCGAGATCTAGCGGAAACGGTAGCAGAAGCTCAAATATTGCTCCAGGAACCGATTGTCCAAATGCGATTAGCCCAAAAAATCAAAGTTTCAGTTCAGAACATGACCTTTGCGGTCTTCGATGTAAAACAGAACCCCATTACTGAAGTTGGTTATTGATAGCGGGTCAACTGAACTCGATATCGTTGCTTCTTCGTCACTGCCACCTCTCCCACCTCCAGGCGACCTTTACCTCGAATCGCAATCAAATCTCCAGACTTGACCTGGGAACTCGCCTGGGTCACCTCTTTCCAATTCACCCGCACATCCCCTGCATCAATCAAGCTGACCATCTTACTGCGAGACATTCCAAACCCGGCTGAGGCCACCGCATCCAATCTGAGGGAAGCTTCAACGGTGGTAATTTCCTTCTTTTTGGGTTCCCGAATTTTTAATTCTGCTAAATCAATCCGTCGAGTTTTGACTGGAACAGAGCGTACCTGGGTCAGGTTCATTTCGAGGAACTCCACCAAATCTGGCACGACAATCACTTGTGCTCCTCGTTCTCCTAGCACCAGGATATCTCCCGTTTTGCCCCGCACAATCCCCGTGCCCAATATCGCCCCTAAAAAATCTCGATGGGTGGCAGTATCGAACAAAAAATTTCCCGAAACTTCTAGGGCAGCAATTTCAATCTCTGACTCGTCCATTGGCAATTCCATCCGGGCAATGGCCAATCGTTTCCGTTCAGCCTGGGCATAGCCACCCGTGGCCAGTAGCTGAACTTCCGTTAGCGTACTGAAGATTCGCTGAGATTCGGCAATTTCTGGTGGGGAGAGAAAGTCAGTATAGGTAACCTCCCAGGTTTTCAGTGCTTGTTCAGCTCGATCAATGACTTGAGCCACCTGTTCTCGATATTCAGTATTTTTCAACAACTCTTCTCGTGGCAGCATTGACGGACTCAAATAGTTAGAACAAGCAAGTTGGAACAACCAAATCTGATATCAAGTGGATCAGTCTCTAAAATCATTTCCTGAAGGAGATTTTCCTAGCCAGGAGTCGTATATCCCTGGAGATTTTCTGGTTCGTATTGGCGCAAAATCCGTGTGGCTTTACGGGTTAAAGTTTCAGCCCCCAGAACGACGACCAAATACTTCCCTGCCCTCAAACGATTGCGATAGGGCAGCGCATCCCCTCCACCAAAGATTAATCCAGTCCCCCCGCCAACAAAGACCCCGCCAAGTGCCCCCGACAGTGCGCCTAAAATGCCTCCAATCATATGATTGCCTAATTCTCCGGCCCACGCAAATGTATCTAAGTTTGTCAATAGGCTAAAGGTAAATCCGGCTGCAAAGCCAAAGGGAACCAGCCAGGTTGCCATACTGCGGGCCTGTTTCCGGGCTTGCTCATTGGGATCAATCAAGCCAAATTCATCAGCACTCTTATACCCCTGGCCCAAAATGGTCACCTGAGCCATTGGCAATCCGTCTTTTTCTAAAGCAACATAGGCTGCTTCTGCCTGAATTCGATCCGAAAGTACTGCCACAAGATAGTTCATACCATCAAAAAAATTGCAAGAAATTGACAGAAGATTTGTTCATCTTTCTGTGCTGAGAAAATTTACACCTGGCTAACCCTTGCACTTCTGGCATAAATATCCTATGTAAACTATTTTACATTAAAGGAGCGCAATCAAAACAGTCGCCCATTACATCGGGTGAAATTTAATTTCAGGGTACTGAGCGGGCTGATTCTGTTCGATTTGCGGGGCAGGGGAATCCTGAATTGGGAAAATTCAATGACTTCAAACTCCCCGCACGTAGGTTCTCCCATAGAATTCCTGACCGAAAAATTGATAGGGAAGAGTTAACTTTTTGTCGAGAAATCACTATACTCTTGCTTGAAGCCGTTAGAATAACCTAGCAATAGCATCGTTGTTGCAGTTGAAGGAAATCCTTCTGTTGCTGCTGAGTCTTTTTTCCTTGATGTCATATTCTAGCCTGCCCACTCTATCTGCATAGTTAATCTGCATAGTTATGCCTAAGGTTCTTGTATCCGATCCAATCGACCAAGTCGGAATCGACATTCTCTCTCAAGTTGCTCAAGTTGACGTCAAAACAGGTCTCGCTCCAGAAGAGTTGCTGAGGATTATTCCTGAATACGATGCCTTAATGATTCGTTCAGGAACTCGGGTAACGCAAGAAATCATTGAAGCGGCCAATCAGCTCAAGATTATTGGTCGAGCCGGAGTTGGAGTTGATAATGTTGATGTTCCTGCTGCTACCCGTAAGGGCATTGTCGTGGTCAATTCACCCCAGGGCAATACGATTGCAGCGGCGGAACATGCCCTTGCTATGATGCTAGCGCTATCCCGACACATTGCCAGTGCTCACCCCTCTGTTGTTGAAGGGAAATGGGAGCGCAAGCGCTTTGTTGGGGTGGAAGTTTACAAGAAAACGCTAGGGATTGTTGGTCTGGGAAAAATTGGTTCCCATCTGGCAGCGGCAGCAAAGGCGATGGGCATGAAGTTGCTAGCTTACGATCCCTATATTTCTCAGGAACGTGCCGAGCAACTGGGTTGTCGTCTGGTGGACTTGGAATTGTTGTTGCAGGAGTCCGATTACATCACGCTGCACATGCCTAAAACAGAGGAAACCTATCACTTGATCGGCGCTGAGGCATTTAATTCAATGAAGTCCACAGCTCGGCTAATCAACTGTGCTCGCGGCGGCATTATTGATGAAGCAGCCCTGGCTGAAGCAGTCGAACAAGGAAAAATTGCAGGCGCAGCCCTGGACGTTTATGAGAATGAACCCCTGGAAGCGGATTCACCATTGCGTGCCGTCGCCGACAAACTGGTTCTCACCCCTCATTTAGGCGCTTCTACCCAGGAAGCCCAGGTGAATGTGGCGGTTGATGTGGCTGAACAAATTCGAGATGTTCTATTGGGCTTACCGGCGCGTTCAGCGGTTAATATCCCAGGTCTGTATCCTGATGCTCTGGAGAAACTGAAGCCCTATCTGCAATTGGCTGAAACTCTGGGAAATCTGGTCAGCCAACTGGCAGGAGGACGCGTCGATTACCTCAATGTCAGCCTGCAAGGAGAATTGGCCAACAACAACAGCCAACCCGTTGTCGTTGCATCTCTCAAAGGTCTATTATCTCAGGCGCTTCGGGAACGAGTGAACTACGTCAATGCGTCCATTGAAGCGAAGGAGCGGGGAATCCATGTGGTTGAAACGCGGGATGCGACGATCACCGATTACACGGGTTCGGTTCATCTAGAGGCAAAGGGATCTCTGGGAACCCATTCCGTTACTGGCGCACTCTTGGGAGACCGAGAGATGCGAATTACCAATCTGGATGGCTTTCCGATTAATGTTCCTCCTAGTCCCTTCATGCTGTTTACCCTGCATCGGGATATGCCCGGAATCATCGGCAAAATCGGTTCCCTGCTGGGCAGTTTCAATGTGAATATTGCCAGTATGCAGGTGGGGCGGAAAATTGTTCGAGGGGAAGCCGTGATGGTACTGAGTTTAGATGATCCCTTACCAGAAGGGCTATTAAGTGAGATTATGAAAGTACCTGGAATTCGGGATGCTTATACAGTTACGCTGTAGGGTATCCAGGTTATGATCCTGATTGCGGATTCCGGAATGGATTGGTACTTCATCCTCATGCAATATGGTTCATAGCTGGTGGGAAATAAAAGTTCTCTGCAATCCAGCCCTGGAAGATACTATCTTCTGGCGGCTGGAAAATTTTGGCTGTCGGGGAACCGCAACTCAAGCCAAGAACCAGGGCTATTTGATGATAGCCTACTTACCTGAGCAGGATGCCCATCTTCTGGACTTGGCTGCTCTGGCACTGATTTTGAAACAGGATGCCCTCTGTTCGGGTCTTTCGGCTCCCATCCTGCAATGGGACATCATTGATGAGCAGGATTGGTCGAGTAGCTGGAAACAGCACTGGGAACCCGCAGAGGTGGGCGATCGCTTCCTGGTTTACCCCGCCTGGATGGAGCCCCCTACCGATCTTGATCGGCTTCTCTTAAGGCTTGATCCAGGGGTTGCCTTTGGTACAGGAGCCCATGCAACGACTCAATTGTGTTTAGAATCCATCGAAATGCGCTTGGGAGGAGAGACCCAAAAACCGATTGTGGCTGACATCGGCTGCGGTTCTGGCATTTTGTCCATTGGAGCCATTCTACTGGGAGCAGGGAAAGCCTATGCGGTGGATACCGATTCGCTTGCGGTGCAATCTTCTCGCATCAATCGCAAGCTCAATCGAATTTTGCCTCAGCAGATGGTTGTAGAACAGGGGAGCATTGATCATCTTGCTGAACTGCTGAGTGAGCCTGTGGATGGAGTGATCTGCAATATTTTAGCGGAGGTAATTATTGACTTCATTCCAAAATTCGGCAACTTGGTCAAGCCGACTGCCTGGGGAATTCTGAGCGGGATTTTGCTAGATCAAGCAAAGCCTATCGCCGACACCCTGGAACAGCACGGCTGGATCGTCGCGACCCTCTGGAAACGTCAGGAGTGGTGCTGCTTCAACATCCGACGTTCTTGAGAGGACAGGGAGACTTTGACTTCAGGATAAATCTTCAGACTCTGAAACGGTTTCAGTTGCACCTAGAAGTCGCTCAAGCTCGTGCTTTGACCAGGATTCAATCGAGTAGGCAACTGCGATAATCTCCGAAAGCCTGATCAACCAAACCGTGCGCTCGTAAAATGCGGAGCCTCGACTGGTGCGGTTCTCTGGAACATAGAAATTCACAATTTCGAGGGAGTCGTGGTCGAGGTTTACCGGGACGCCGTAAAAGCTGCCGTTGGAAACTACAACTTCAACCTCATTCCCGTGCTGTAACGCTTCCTCTAACCTTCGATAAAGCAAAGTTGATGACTGATCATCACCTTTTGCAGCGCGATTCGCTTTCTTGGTAACCACAGAATCGTTTTTTATACAGTTGTCGCTTGTATGGGATCACCATAACACTAAGATAGGGCGAAATCAATCAACTTTGAGTCAATCCTGAGCCAGGATAAATTAATTCTCCCAAATATACTTCACGATTGATAGAATGATGGTTTGGTGAAAATATTTTTACTTCCGCAGAGAAGTTCTGTACAGAGATTTGGAATTGTCATGGCAAAGCGTATTCAAGTTGTTCTGACCCAAGATGTCAGCAAGCTCGGTCGGAATGGAGATTTAGTCGAAGTTGCTCCGGGGTATGCTCGTAATTACCTCCTACCTAGAAGTTATGCCGTTCGAGCAACCCCCGGCATTCTCAAGCAGGTTGAACGTCGTCGAGAAGAGGAAAGACAGCATCAACTCGAACTCAAGCAGCAGGCAGAGACCCAAAAGACGGCGCTAGAAACTGTCAGTCGCTTCACCATTGCAAAGCAGGAAGGGGAGAACGGGGCTATTTTTGGTACGGTTACGGATCGAGATGTGGTTGAGGCCATTCAACAGGCAACTGGGCAGGAAGTGGATCGACGGGGCGTTACTCTACCCGATATTCATCAACTGGGGTCTTACAAGGCTCAGATCAAGCTGCATTCTGAGGTTACGGCTGAGGTTGAGATTCAGGTGGTTCCGCTGAAAGGCGAAGGATAATTTCTGGCCTGGTCAACGAAGAATCTAGCCCCATCTGCTTGCAGCAAGTTCAGTAATTTGGTTTGCGGCTTTGCAGGAGGCGGGGGCTATCTTCTATCTCGTTGCGGTTATCCAGGATTGGTATTGATTTATGATTCGTGCTTCCGCTTCAGTAGGAAGTAGGTTTGCATCTCGCCCTTGCCTTTAACGTTGAGAATCCCCCGCTCTTCAAACAGGTATTTATCTTTCAAGCGCTGATAGGTGGACTCTGTTACCTGAATCTTGCCGACGATCCCGTGGGATTCCATCCGATTGGCCGTATTTACCGTATCTCCCCAGAGATCATAGGTTTTTTTCTTGGTTCCAATCACTCCCGCTTCGACTGGGCCTGTATTAATGCCAATCCGAATCGATAGAGGTTCCCCTGGCTTGAGGCTAAATTTTCCAATCACCTGTCGCATATCTAGGGCCATGTTTGCAATGGCCTCCACGTGATCGAGACGAGGAACAGGTAATCCCCCGACTACCATGTAGGCATCTCCCAGCGTTTTGATTTTTTCTAACTGATGCTTGTCAGCCAGATCATCAAAGGTGGAGAAAATCTGACCCAAAACGTCCACTAATTCTGCCGGAGCCAAACTTGCTGACAATTCAGTAAAGTTCGCAATGTCTCCAAACAAAACCGTGACATCATCAAAACTATCGGCTATGGTCTCTTCTCCCTGCTTGAGACGTTCAGCAATCACTTTTGGAAAAATATTAAATAGAAGCTGCTCAGATCGGGCCTGCTCCGCAGCCAACTGTTTTAAATAACGCTTTTTTTCTAGACAGGCGTTGATTCTGGCCTTAAGCAGAATGGGGTTGAAGGGCTTGGGCAGGTAATCATCGGCCCCCAATTCAATGCAACGAATCACACTCTCGATATCATTCACCGCTGAGATCATGACCACCGGAATCTGTCGCAGCCTGGTATCCTGCTTCATATTCTCCAATACCTCGTAGCCATTGATCTGAGGCATCATAATATCTAGCAGTACCAGATCCGGCTCATCAGCCTGCATCATTTTCAGCGCCTCAAAACCATCAACCGCTAATCGAACCTGATAGCCCTCGCGCTTCACTCGACGCGCTAGCAAGTCGCGGTTCAGTTCATTGTCGTCAACAATTAGCACGTAGCCGGATTCCACGTCCATGGAAGAATTTTTCTGGGGGTTTCGTTCTGGAGATGTTGGTCTCAGCGTTTTAGGACGTCTGGTGACCCACTAGGCTTTGAATGTCTGGTTCTAAATATACATGACCATATATAATGCCATCTCAATCACTCAGTCATCTGGGAAGCGGCGGCTTTTTGGAGCAAGGCTTCAATTTTCTTCAACAGTCGAGGAAACTCCACCGGCTTGGTATCGTAATCATCGCACCCAGCAGCCAGACATTTCTCACGATCACCTGCCATTGCATGGGCAGTCAGAGCAATCACAGGAATTTTCTGAGTGCGCCTATCTGCCTTCAGTTCATGGGTCGCTTGCCAACCGTCTTTGACGGGCAAGCTCATATCCATCAGAATTAGATCAGGTTGATTCTGATGGGTCAGTTCAATTCCCTCTGCACCGTTCACTGCAATCACAACTTCATAGCCTTTGCGAGCCAAGCGACGCTTCAGCATATCTCGATTCATTTCATTGTCTTCAACCAGCAAAATTTTGGCCATAGCTTAGTTTAAGTTGACAGTCCGGAATTCAGCGGTAAAGGGCAGATTGGGAACCTCTAGAGTTGAAACGACCAGTTGGTGAATTTCCTTCAGGAGCTTGTTGTTACTATAGCTCCCCTTTTGCAGAATTCGCTCAACAGATTCCCGCAATCGACTTCGCTCTGAAGCATTCAGGTCTGCGGCAGTGGTCACGATCACTGGAATTTGCGACAAAGCTGAAGATTGCTGCAATTCAGTAATCAGCTCAAAGCCACTCACCCGAGGTAAAAGCAAATCTAGCACAATCAAGCAGGGTTGATGATGTTTGAGGTAGTCCAATGCCACCTGACCATTGCCTGCTTCTGCTACCTGCCAACCATCCTGCTCTAAACAATCACGTAGCAGTTGGCGAGTGTCTTCATGATCCTCAACAATCAAGATCTCTTGGGAATTTGTCGTCAATGAACTACTTTGTTCAGACTGCTGATAGCGATTGAGAAGAGCTACTAATCGCTTGCCATCTATTGGCTTCGTGAGATAGTCCGAGGCTCCCAGGGCAATCCCTTGAGCGCGATTGCTCAAGAACGATATCACAATCACAGGAATTTCAGCGAGGTGGGTATCAGCCTTCAAAGTCGATAAGACAGACCAACCGTCCATGCTTGGCATCATAATATCCAAGGTAATCACATCAGGACACGACGTTCGAGCAATCTCCAGTCCTGCTTCTCCGGTTGCTGCTGTAAGAACCCGTAATCCTGCCTGTATGAGAGAACGGGTCACCAAATCACGGGAAATCGGATCGTCATCAATGACCAGAACTGTCTTCGGAAGTTGAGGATTCCCCGATGACGGTTCTGTGGGAGTAAGATTTGGTGAAGAGACGGTGGCCGGGCTGTAGTCTTCTGAAGAGTAACTTTCAGACAGGCGACTAGAGTGACCAACAAGTTGCCCTGAAACCTCGCTGACCGGGTTACGAACCTGTTGAGGTAGAACGACGGTAAAGATTGAGCCCTGATCCAGATGACTTTCAACCCCAATCTGACCCCCCATCATTTGACAGAATCGATGGCTGATCGCCAGGCCCAGACCCGTCCCGCCGTAGCGTCGCGTTGTAGAGGCATCTCCCTGAGTAAAGGGCTGAAATAACATTTCCTGTTGTTCCAGGCTCATACCAATCCCTGTATCACTCACCTGAAATCGGATACACGGTTGGGGTTCAGGTGGATTCATTGCTTCAGAGAGCGTCACACCAATGGTGTCAATCGACTGCTGACAAAGTTCAACCTGGAGACCAATCTGTCCTGCTGTGGTAAATTTTGCCGCATTACTCAGTAGATTCAGGAGAATTTGCCGAACTTTAGTCATGTCCCCATGCATGACTAAATCTGGATCGGGGCAGTTCACTTCCAAAGTATTACCATTTTGGTCAATCAACGGTTGAGCTGTGGCGACAACGCTATCGACTAAACTCGCCACACTGAAGCTTTCCAGATACAGATCCATCCGGCCTGCTTCAATTTTGGAAATATCCAGAATGTCGTTAATCAAGGAGAGCAAGTCACGGCCAGCAGAACAAATGCGATCCAAATCGGAAACCAAATCACCGTAGCCCAGTTCGACCACTTCTTCTGAAAGAATCTCACTGTAGCCAATGATGGCATTTAGAGGCGTTCGCAGTTCATGGCTCATATTGGCCAGAAATGTACTCTTGGCTCGACTCGCCGCGACCGCAGCCTCCTTTGCCTGACGGAGCGCTTCAGCCGCCTGTCGACTTTCAGTAATGTCAGCTACCGTGCCTTCGTAGAAGATAATTTGTCCTGTAAGATTACGAACCGCCCGAACATTCTCGGAAATCCAGATGATTTGACCATTTCTGCGATAGACCTGGGACTCAAAGCTGGAAACCGTGTCCTGGTTCTGAATCGCAGCAATCAATTCAGCATGGCGCTCAGGCTTTACGTAAAGCTGTTGGTCAACCTGGGTCAGCGTCTGAATCAAATCCTCAGTCGATTCATACCCAAGAATCCGAGCCAGGGCTGGATTTGCACTCAAATAGCGGCCCTCAGGGGTCGTTTGGTAAATTCCCTCCGCCGCATTCTCAAAAATTCCCCGATATTTAGCTTCAGTGGCTCGTAAAGCAGCCTCAGCCCGTTTACGCTCAATGGCGTTGGAGAACATTTCCGCCACCATTTTCAACAAATTGACGCTCTCAGAAGACCATCCATGTATCGAAGATGTCGTATCGAAGCGCAGAAAACCAATGAGTGTCTTACGGTTAATCAGGGGAACAATCGTGAGAAACTGCAAATCCTTGAGCAAGTCCGATGGAGCTTGGCCTAGAATCCGATTTGACGGATGAAACTGCTGCAAGTAGGTCAAATCAACATGGGCCAGATCTGGTAGATCCTGACCAGACAAGTAGATTCCCTTTAGTTGATTCAACTGCTGACTAATCCAGGGCACATCGTCAGCCGATAAATGATGGGTTACGAGTTGAATTCGGCCTTCAATGACCTGGGCTAACTCTTCGGCGTTGGCTATTGTTGTTGAATTACTCGAATGATTGACTGAACTGACAGTGCTTGCCTTTGGGGGAATTGACCACTCATAGCAGACCTGCATTGGCAGATCCGGCTCAGTGAATAAATAGATATACCCTCGACTCACGCCAATAAACGTACCAATTTTCTGTAATGCCTGTTGAATTCCTTGATCAACTTCATGGCTCCCCAACCCAATAAAGTGGGTAGACAGGTTAGTAATCAGTTGTTCCAATTCAACTCGATGCTGTAGCGCCTGCTCAACTCGCTTGCGTTCAGTGATGTCTCGAAAATTCCAAACCCGACCGACTAGCTTTTTGCCCACTTTGGATGGATGAGAAGAGACCTCAAACGTACGACCATCCTTGAAGTCTAAGATGTCATAGGTTGGTGTACTGGGTTCAGAGGAGACCTGCATGACTGTCTTGAGAAATTGAGGGGGATGTCTCAGTTGCCGCAGCACGAAGGACAGAATTGATTGGCTTTTAGTTGAGGTCAGTAATGATTGCGGAATCTGCCATAGTTCAGTAAATTTCTGATTGAAGCAAGAAACCTGTCCGGTTTTGTCCAGCGCCAAAATTCCAGCATCAGTTGCATCAAAAATCGCCTGTAATAGAGAGAGAGACCGCTCTGCCTCCAACTGAGCCCGCTTGCGATCGCTCGAATCGAAGAAGGCTAAAACTACCCCCACCTTTTGTCCATTATCCCAGATTGGACGCAGGACGTAGGACACCGGCAGGAGAGCTCCGTCTTGCCGAACGAAGTGGTCGTCACTGAAACTGAAGGGCGTCGAGGAGGAGTCGGTCGAATCGATTTTTAGATCTCGATGGGGAATAATTCGACCGAGTAGCGGCTGACCGATTAACTCCTCCGCCTGCCATCCCAGGAGTTGTTCTCCCTCTGAGTTCATAGAACACAAACATCCCTGGAGGTCAAGGATACAAAACCCTGCTCCTAAAGCACTAATAACGGCCTGGAGTTGATTGCGTTCCGCCTGCAACCGAGCCTCCGACGCCTGACGCCCCTGATCGTAGAGGGCGAGTACTTCTCTAGAAGATAGCGTGAGGGAGCCTTCCATCAAATATTGCTCTCGCTCCGCTGCCGCATAACTCTGGCCAATGTGCTCTAGAAAATCTTGCCACGTTTTTAGATCGGCGGGAGGGACTGTGTCGTCTAGACCAAGTTGTTTGAGTTGACGCTGGAGCAAGGGATGCATCATGTCTAAAAACTACATGGACGGTTAAAACTCGTGCGGGATTACCAAAGTCATCGTTTGGTGATGCAGTTGACAAAGCCGAGCTGCACCATCAGGAGGCAAACTCACCATAGGAATACGAGACGCAGCAGGCGGGTTCCAGGGGGTAACTCATCCAGTGTAACCTCCAGTTCTTCTTCTGTTCGCTCATCCAGCACAAATCGGTAACCTGAGCTACTTATAGCGATCGCTAATCCTAACCATCCTACCGCTTGTGTCCAAAAAAAGGTCGCCAATTGCATTGCTCAAACCTGCTGACACCTCTATGCTGAATTATTCTATTCTGAGACTAAACCAGACTATCTTTCTGAGACAACAGATAAATCCTGAGCTAGAGCAAGCCGCTGCCGATTTTCCTTCAACAACTTGGGCTGAAGATAAAGATTTTCAACTAAGGCGGCGACGCCCGCAAACCAAGGCGGAATAATCAATGCACCAATAATTCCCAACACCTGCACCCCACCCAAAACTGACAAGAGCTGAAACAGAGGATGGACGCCCACAGAAGTTCCAACCAGTAGTGGATCAAGAATGTAAGTCTCTACATTCTGAACAATCACAAACAACAGTAAAACCCAGAGCACCAACCATCCCCCCTTTGCCAACGCCACAATCAAAGCAGGCACAGCCCCCAAGATTGGCCCCAAAAAGGGAATCAGGTTAGTTACAGCAGCAATTGCCCCTAGACCCAGTGCAAAATCCCGCAACCCAACAAATCCTAACCCCATAGTCGTGGCAATCCCCAAGATTCCCGATACTAAAAGCCGTCCCCGAATGTATCCTCCCATGCGGCGGCTAACGGGTTCAACCTGACTGGCGAGTCGCTCATTCCAAGGAGAAGGAAACAATTGCAGCAAGCTGTTAATCAAAGTCTTGCTATCGGTAACCATGTATCCTGAAACAAACAGAGCAATGATCAGACTAAAAACTCCCCCCACAATTCCACGAGTGATGCCATAGGAACGCAAGATTAACTGTTGTGAGGAACGGAATACCCAGTTTGTTAGAGATTGAGTATTAATGAACTGATCAACCATACTCGAAGCATCTTCTCCCAAGCGGCTCGATAGACCCCGAATCAAATTTAGAATTCGCTCAGCAAAGACGGGAAACTGTCGCAACAATAGATTAATCTGTTCAAAAACGCCCGGCCCAATAACCAGGAAGAAGCCCGTGACACCAGCAATCAGCCCCAGGTAAACCAAAACTGCCGCAATCCACCGAGGAATTCCACGATTTTCTGCCCAATCTACTAGCGGTGCAATGGATGCGGCCAGCACAACTGAAATCATCAGCAGAACAATCAGCGCCTGAAGTTGCCAGAGAATAACAAGTGACAGAACTGCCACCAAAACCAGCAGCAGATTAGACAGAGAAAGAGTAATGCGTCGATCCGAACCTGGTTGCTGATGATCAGTCATGGAATTGCACAAGTGTGGATCGAAGAGAAGAACTGGACTGGGGAAAGACCTTTGATTCCCATTGGTACTCCTCAGCCATGGACATTCTACCACGAATCGTTAGGAACCTTTGGGCCATTACAGAATGCTCAAGCCCAGAACTGACAGAGGTCGAGGGGTGTAACTTGACCTGTAAGCCCGTCATCGGCCTGTTGCTGCTCAGTAAGTTTCCCTCCTCTCGGCTTGCGATGGGGTAAGCGGTTGAATCGGGCGCTCTGTCCCGTCAATCATCACCCTTTTTACCTCAGGAAAGCGGGTCATAAACTCTTCCACACTGGCTAGCTTCCATTCGGGCAATGCTAATTTGTGACCCAAAGTTTCTTCGAGAATTGGTTGGAGACGATGCATCCACTCCTGGTCTTGGGAACGGTGCAAATCGAAGCGGTTGGGGGTTTACTGGGGATTCGCAAGCTTTTTTGAGAAATTACAAAGGACTTATATCTTCAACCCACACAGTAGCTCTCCTGTCAAAGCGTAAGTCCTGACCAAAACACTTTAGTATTGAAGTGGGTGCTAGGTTGAACCCCAAACCCATGTCCCGTAGATTTCTGTTTGTCTTAAGCATCAAATCTGTATGAAGCGTAAACTCGGCTGGTTTCTCACTGCTGTTCTAGGATTGGGACTAGCGATCGCCCTCTCAACTCAATTTCCGCGCGTTGAAGCAGAGAATAAAGATGTTGCTATCGAACCCGTTACAGAGCTGGAATTTTTGGGGCAGGCAAACTTTGCCACAGGCTTAGAATTTCAAGATACAGAAGTCGGTGGTTTATCTGGCATTACCTACAATCCAGATCTGAATGTTTACTACACGATTTCCGATGATCGAGGGGAGAAAACTCCGCCGCGATTTTATACCCTGGCGATAAACGTCAACGCCGATACCTTCGACGAGAACAACGTTGAGATTCAAGCCGTTACCCCTCTGCAAGACTCGAATGGCGAACCCTTGGCCCCCTTCGTGGCTGATCCTGAAGGGATTACCTTTACTGGAGGAGAACTCTACATTTCTTCCGAAGGCGATGTTGCTCGCAGTATTCCTCCCTTCATCAAACAATTTTCTCTAGAGGGTCAGGAATTACAGGATCTACCGATCCCAGAAAAGTTCCTCACCCCAGCCGATAATGAAAACTTCGGTACTCGCAACAATTTGGCCCTGGAAAGTTTAACCCTATCCCCTGACCAGCAATACCTGTTCACCGCGACAGAAGGGGCATTGATTCAAGATGGGGCTGAAGCCGATACGGAAGCAGGTAGCCCTTGCCGAATTATTCGATACGATCTGGCAGCGGGAGAAGCAGATCGGGAATTTCTCTATCTCTCAGAACCAATTGTGATCAACCCTGTAGTTTTAGATGAGAACTTTAAGGTGAGTGGCCTGGTTGAATTACTGGCTCTAGGGGAAACAGATTTACTGAGCTTAGAACGCTCCTTTTCCGTCAGCGCAGGTAATGTAATCAAAATCTTCAATGTTTCTCTCAAGGATGCCGATCCGATTCAGGGAATTGATCAACTTGAGGGCAAAACAGAACGATTTACCCCTGCGCGAAAGACGTTACTGCTCAATCTGAACTCCCTGGGCTTCCCCCTTGATAATGTAGAAGGAATTACCTTCGGCCCCGACTTACCAGATGGGCGGCGATCATTAGTTCTGGTCAGCGATAACAACTTCAATGCAATTCAGATGACCCAAATTTTGCTATTTGCTGCATCTTGAAAACAGGGGTTCGAGAATCTAGATCAAGAGCTAATTTGATGAGAAATCATTCAAATCCTGACGACACACTTTACTTCAATGGTATCGATGTTACAACTGGAGATTATTTATTTGCCCCACAAACCATCGATCAAGTTTCCGAAATTGTTCAGGAATCGCTAGTCGCTGATCAAGTTGATGGTCAATCTTCCGATGAGCCTACATCAGATGAAAACCTTAAGGCTCTGATAGAGCGCAATCACTACTTGAGTCAGCGGCAAGACCGACTTAACTCCTCGGATCAAAAAGACAATCAATCCAAGCGCGGCCCTGTACTTGGCCCTATCGAAGGTGTTGACCCAAAAAAGCTCTCGGAGGCTGGATGGGGGATTATTTTTTCTACTGAAATTGGTTCTGAAATTCGAGAGGCGCTCAGCGAATTGGTCAATCATCGTCGTCAAGCAGCTGGAGAATATTTCCAAGAATATAATGTCTCTCCCAAAGAAACTGCTAGTCACTTTCTAAAACAATTCAAGGCTAATATCTTCGAGCCAGCAAATCCCAGCCAGGTTCCCTATTACTTACTGATTGTGGGAGACTTTCAAGCAATTTCCTTCGATTTTCAACATCAACTTGACGTACAATATGCTGTCGGTCGGATCTATTTTGAAACCCCGGCAGAATATGCTCAATACGCCCACAGCGTGGTTCAAGCCGAAACCACTTGCCTAGCTTTGCCCTGTACCGCCAAATTCTTCGGTGTCCGCAACCCTGATGATCCCTCCACGGCGCTCAGCGCTGATCACCTGATTCAGCCGCTGACACAATTTTTGACCTCTGATCCCATCTTTCAGAAAAAGAATTCCCACTGGCAGATCAAAACCTATCTGGCAGAACAAGCCACAAAAGCTCAACTCAAGCAACTATTAGGCGGTGACGAGACCCCAGCACTCCTGTTCACAGCCAGTCATGGAGCAGGATTTCCTCCCAATCATGATGACCAACTTAATTACCAAGGGGCATTGGTTTGTCAAGACTGGCCTGGCCCTGAAGCTCCTCTGGGAGAAATGTCATTTAAGGAGTTCTGCTTCTCTGCCAAGGATGTGACTGATAATGATCGCCTGTTTGGTCTGATTTCCTTCCACTTTGCTTGTTTTGGAGCCGGAACACCTCAAATGGATCAATTCGGTCATCACAAGGACAGTTGGCGAGAAATTGCACCGTGCCCATTCGTGGCTAAACTGCCTCAGCGATTACTAAGCCATCCTAGCGGCGGAGCACTGGCATTCATCAGCCATTTTGACCGGGCTTGGGGACAATCCTACCACTGGCAAGGGCAAGCGCAAATTAATAGTTTCCATAGTACACTGCAACGCTTAATGGAGGGGCATCCCGTTGGTTCAGCGCTTGAATATTTCAACCAGCGATATGCGGCAGTTTCCTCAAAATTGACGAATGATCTTTGGTACGTCAAATCTGGTAAAAAACCCAACAATCTGGAGTTGTCTTATCTGTGGACAGCCAATAATGATGCCAGAGGTTATATGATTATTGGCGACCCAGCAGTTCGCTTGATGGTCAGCAAACAGACAACATCATTGGAGCGGCGTCCTGAAATCGAGTCTTTTAAATTTTCTCTGGGTCAGCCTGGATCGAATGAGGCAGAAAAGGCTGAAGAGATTCCTCAGAGAGACTTCTCTCATCTTGCTAACTTGTTCAATGCTCTAATTACACAAATCAGGGAAAGTGAAGCAAGTTCAAGACCATTTTCAGAACCGCTCATCCGAGTACTGGAAGTTTTGACCAAGAACATCAAACAAACTAAAACGGATGAAGATATGTCCAGACTTGAACAACTTTTAGAGACTTTAGCCGCTCAGATGGAATCAGAGGGCCAGATTGAATCAAAGGGAAAGCGCTAGTCCCGTTCTTGGGTTTCTGCTGATACAGGAATAGAAGTTGATTCTTGCATGTAATGGGGTGCATAGGTTTCACCCCATTTTTTTAATTCCAGTAGTAAGGGGGTTAGAGTCAGTCCCAATTCAGTGATGGAATATTCAACCTTGGGGGGCACCTCTTGGTAGACCTTGCGGGACACCAGGCCATCAGCTTCAAGCTCTCGTAATTGCAAGGTTAGCATCCGCCGAGTCACATGGGGAATCAGGCGTTGAAGTTGATTAAAGCGTTTTGTCCCCTCTCGCAAACGAAAGAGGATAATTGACTTCCACTTGCCTCCCACCAGATCCAGTGCTGCTTCAACAGGACAGTGGGTATAGCTTTCATGTCGTTGTTTTCGCATGGTACTCGCCTCTTCTAAGTTCTTGAAGGTTATTTTTCAGGATCAAATTTATACCTATAGGCTGTATCTGTGCGTTCTTGTCCTTCTATTGCGGTATCAGATTTGTAACTATGTGCTGTATTTGTGCGTTCTTGTCTCGAGAAAGTTTACTTGCGAGTATAGAAGAGTAACTGAGGTTGTAAATCTAGAAGGCACGTTGGGGAATCAAAGGTATGTCAATGACCCAAACAAAGCTAATTGCGAGCACAACCATTTGTCAGTCGGTCAGTAGGCAGTCAGAACCAGCCCCAGATCTGGCATCTTACCTCCGCGAAGGCCATTCAATTGGATCAATCGCTAGAACCAATGTATCAGATGGCGAACTGGTGCAGCGTCTCAGAGAGGGCAGTCAAACTGCTCTGCTCATCCTCTATCAGCGCTATGGAACTCTGGTGTACACACTAGCGTTGAGGCTATTACAACAGAAGACAGAAGCTGAAGCCCTAACGCAGGAGGTATTCCTTAGTTTCTGGCAACTGGATCAAGTCAATTTTAATCGGGTTGATCTTCGGACTTACCTGTGTAGGTTTGTGCGATCGCTGGCCCTCAAGCAATTACCTTCACTGCTCGGCAAATGTCAAGCGCAACAACCTTTACAGAATTCACAATGGCATCCCATATCTCTTACTGCCTTGGAAAGTTCTCCCCCATCAAATCAATCGCATAGAATGCAGCAGGTTATAAAACAACTTTCCCCACCCCAACGCCAGATTTTGGAAATGAAGTTCTATCAAGGCTTGAGCTGTGAAGAGATTGCTCAACAATTAAACATGCCTCTAGACCAGGTGAAGTTCCATATCCGCAACAGTTTGATGGAATTCCATCAAACTCTAAAAAAGAACCCAGAACCCAGAAAATCATCGGATGCGAACTGAATTAGAGCAGAGTAAAATGCGACCGATGGCAAGGTAGGTGATAAAGTCGCTACCGTGTGTTTCACCCTAGTTATACATCTGAGACTGCTGGGTATAGGTATCAATTAATAAAGCAGAGCGAATTCCTCTTCCTAAATGATACTCAGCATATTGCCTGAGCAATTGTTCAATCAAAATCCAATCCGCCAGGCTTGGAGGAGTTTCAAGGTTCACCCGCTGAACTCCCAGGGCTTGACCCGACTGCAAATTATCGCTCAGAACTGGATGGGTCAATTGTTGCAACAGCACGATTTGAGCACTATTCAAACGATAGTTGATTTTGATTTCTCTATCGTAAGAGGTCGAAGTATTGGAGGATTCTGGAGATTCAGAAACAGCGATGATCTGACCTGATATGGAACGAGATAAGCTCTGATGCTGCGATTGCTTCACCTGATTTAGGGTAATCACGCCCCCCGCAGTGATACTGAAGCCAATTTTCCAGGAAACGTCATCGATTTCAGGAATGATCGGACTTTGGGTACGGCAACAGAGATGAAACTGAGGTGCAACACCCGCAAAGGCTAGCAGGTGAAAAATGCCGTGGGCCAGGCATGCCAAAACTTGATTACAGGTTGCTACACCTGGTTGATTCGGTAAATTTTCCAGTCGATCCAGATGCTCGCTCAGAAGTAAAAACAGCTCCTCTTGGGGTTGATCACTGAGGGCTTGGGTCAGAACTAATTCTGCCAGGTACTGACCTGCCGCCAACTTACCGAGATTTCGACTCAGCTTGCCATAGGATTTGACCGTTTCCGCCTGATATAGCTTGTCGAGCGATCGCCCCTTCCTGATTAAGAGTTGATTGACGACGAATAAATCAGTACGTCCTCCCAGTTGAGACTTGGGCTTGCGGGCTCCCTGAGCGACCATTCGCACCAAACCATGTTCACGGGTTAGCACCGTCAACAGCCGATCCGATTCATTCAGGGGCATGCCTTTAAGATTAATGCCAGTGGCCCTGTAGGTCTGGTTCATGAAGTGTTTTCAGATAAATGTTCTCGCTGTTGTAGTAAGTCTAAACCACGGGAGGTTCCCAATCGAGTTGCGCCAGCCATCACCAGTTCCACTGCCTGTTCGTAGGTGCGGATACCGCCCGATGCCTTGAGTCCTATCTGGCCTTCGGTCACTTGCTTGAGCAGACGAATGTCAGCAACCGTCGCCCCCCCATGCCAACCCGTGCTGGTTTTGAGAAATGCGACTCCCGCATCCAGTAGGGCAGTTGCCACCAGTTTCTTTTCTGAGTTGGTCAGCAGTGCGGTTTCTAGAATTGCCTTCACCGTTTGTCGGGTTTCCTGACAAATCTCAGCGATTTCCCGGCAGACCGCATCGATATCACCGGACTTGACCCAGGCTAGATTAATCACAACATCTAACTCGGTTGCTCCCTGTTCAGCCGCTTCTAAACTTTCATAGAGTTTGGTGGCTGAGGTAGTAGCTCCAGCAGGAAAACCGATCACCGTTGAAACTTTAGGATTCTTATGGTGCAGGAATTCTGCTGCCTGACGTACGTAACAAGGGTAAACACAAACGCTGGCAAATTGATAGCGATCCGCTTCATCGCAACACTGCTCAATCTGTTCAGGCGTTGCTAAAGGATTGAGGAGAGTGTGGTCGACGAAAGCTGTGATATCAAAGTTATCGAAGCTGGATTGAGATGGCATTCTGTAATTTGAGTTACAAACTAAAGAAACTGATATAATTCTACAAGTTTGAGAACTAACATTAGCTTGCATCTACTCTTGGGAATTTTCTGCTGATTGCAGACTGAGTTTGAATGAGGGCGGTAAGTATTTCTACTTCTAAGCCCACCAAAATTCATTTCTCCCTTGAGCACTCAACAGATGTTTTTTGAAACAGTTGTTTTGATCTTTTCGTCATTCTAATCTAAGTTCATCAGACTTGAGATTGGGTAATGTCAGCTCAACATAGCCTTTCCATAGCAGTCACAAATGATTTATGAAAAGGGAGTGAAGGGGGCGCTGCCCCTTTCTTTGAAAGTCCCCAAACCCCTCCATAGTACTTTTCATGATTGATTCAGGATTGCTATAGATCTGGTGAGGTATGGATTTAGGAGATTGGAGTGCTGTACGCTCCAACCTTCCACACCCCATCAGCGTTGGAAACGCTGTAATTGACTTCAGGACAGTGAATTCTAGGGCAGTTAGTAAAGTGGCATAGCCCTTCCTAGATTTGTCCTGAAAACGGGGGGCATCATCGGATCTCGATAAAAAGTCAAGATTAATTTGTTATGGCCTTGGAATCTCAATCCCTCAATTTCTTCGAATCTACCACCCTGGCGAATACTGGCATTCAACTGCCTCTGGAATCAATTGGCTCTCATCTATCTCAAGAAGTGGCTCGACTTCAAACCGAGATTCAACAGATCAAGGAGACCATTCAATCTCTAGAAACACTGCCGATATTTCAGCCGCCTCATCCGTCAATACCGTTGACAGAACGCTTTCAACTGCATATCCGATCCATTCAGGCTATCAAGCACCAAACTCAACGGTTAGCTGAGCAGCGTTCTCTGCTGGTTGCTAAACAGGCGGAGCTAGTGCAAGCTCAGGATCAACTCCATCGCTATCAGTCAAAAGTCCGTAAAGCGATGAAACGCCTGGAAACTCTGGCACAAACTGTACTGCGGGCAGAGCAGGCTTACCATCAGGTCTACGAAGAGTTTCAAGCCGCTGCCTCCAAAGCTCAGAAAGCGTTGCTAGACTCCTGTGGTTCTAGTCCAACGGTATCCCTAGAAGAATCCGACCCCAAAGAACTGCCTGGAAGCCCGGCACTTCCTCAACTGGCACCAGCCGGTTAGTTAGGATGAACGCTTGAAAACTCTAGAAAAACTTGCAGATGGGGAGGTTTGGGTCAGTTCAGCATAGAGCGTCTCAAGTTGAGTAATATTCTGACTGAGGGTATAGCGTTCTAGAACTCTCTGACGGGCTTTTTGACCTAACAGAGCTACGAACTCTGGCTGATTTCGAAATAGGGGCAACAAGGTTCTCAACTGGGTGGTGACGCTCTGAGTTTGCAACACTACTCCAACGCCATCATCCAGAACCTCCCCATCTGCCCCAGCATCCGTTGCAATACAAGCCAGACCACAGGCCATGGCTTCTAGTAGTGATAGCGACAACCCTTCCACTAGAGAGGGCAGGATGAACATATCTGCACCCCGCAGGATTTCAATTCGTCGGTTCTCGTCTTCAATAAAGCCCAGCCACAAAATTCCATCGTCAGGGCCATAGGAAACCTGCAATGAATTAGCCAGTGGCCCATCCCCGACAATTAAGAGATGACAATCTTGACCCATATCGGCCTTCTTCCATGCCCTCAGTAGAGATTCAATATTTTTCTCGATGGCAATGCGACCTTGGTAGATAAAAATTCGTTCAGCACCAATTTCAGCTTTCAGGCGAGATGGCCCCGGAGAATACTTCAACACGTCAACGCCATTGGGGATAACCACCACTTGTTCTGATGCGATACCCAACCGAATCAGCAAATCCCGTTGAATCTGAGAAAACACAATCACTCGGTCATAATTCGCAAGGAAAGGGGCGTAGAGCTGATACATCAAGTGCTGAGTACCCGAGGTCTGATTTCGTAGCTTTCGATCAAAGGGAGGATGAAAGGTTGCAACCAGCGGCAGGTTTAAGTCTGCACAAATCTCTGGCAGCAAAAAGTCCAGGGGAGATAGGGTCAAGGAGGCGTGGACGATATCTGGCCGCAAATCTTGTAGAGATTGCATTAAGACCCGGCTGGATTTCAAGCTAGGAATCGTATAAATCTGAGATTTGTAAAGACAGGGCAGCGGAACTTCCTGGGTGATCGCCCTTGAAGCTGGAGATGAGGGGTTCAGTGACCAGTTTGTCGATCTAAACTTCCAATGTTGATTCTGAATCTGCCACTCCGAATGAGGTTCAGCGGAGGTTGTTTCTGCTGCAAAATGTAAAAAACTGACTCGATGTCCCCGGTCTAATAGGGTATTGGTGACTTCCCGCGAATAGGTAACATTTCCACAAAATGGCGACTTTTTTCCCAACCAAGCAATGTGCATCCTGTCGAATTTAATTGAATTAATAGAATTCTCTCATGAGTTCATGATAAGGTCGGAATAAGACCCATCACCGATTGTGACTCTTTATCATCTTGCGCTAGACCCATAATTACCAATGAAGAGTTTCAAGCCGCACCATTTGAGACTGAACGGTTCACTACTGAAATATAATGTCAAATTCTTCTGAGTCAAATATTGCTGCAACCTCTCTTCCCAGTCAAGATACCCATCGCCTCAAAATGCAGCGGCGTAAGCAGGTGCAGGATCAACGGATTGCCCAAGCTGCTCAGGAAAAGGGACTGATTATCGTTAACACAGGTCATGGTAAAGGAAAAACAACTGCTGCTCTAGGAATGGTGCTGCGTTCTCTCGGCCATGGTTATCGAGTAGCAATCATTCAGTTTATCAAGGGGGCCTGGGAACCTGCGGAAAAGGCTGTTCTCAGCCAGTGGTCAGACCAGTTAGATTTTCATGCTCTGGGAGAAGGATTCACCTGGGAAACCCAGGATAAGGAGCGGGATATCCAATTGGTTGAGTCTGCCTGGGAAACCGCTTTGAACTACATTCGGAATCCTGATTTCAGATTAGTCCTGCTAGACGAGGTCAATATTGCCCTGAAGCTGGGCTATTTGTCTGTTGAAACGGTGCTGGCAGGTCTGACAGAGAAAAACACGGATTACCACGTTATCCTGACCGGACGAGGCGCACCAGAGGCCCTAATTGAAGCCGCAGATCTGGTAACAGAAATGAAGTTAATCAAACACCCCTTCCGAGAGCAGGGCATCAAAGCCCAACCCGGAATCGAATATTAAACAAAATCCCAGGCCAACGGCCTGGGATTCTGCTTCACAGGATAAGTCACTAATAACTAATGACTAACTCGCTAAATACTCCCGAACTTGGGACTTCCGGCGACGCAAATGGTTCAGCGCTTGATTTTCCAGTTGTCGAACTCGCTCTCGACTGATGTTCATTTGAGCACCAACTTTGGAAAGGGAGAGTTCTTTGCCATCATTCAAACCATAGCGAAGATTGATCACCTCTCGCTGTTGGGGCGTGAGTTCATCAATCAGACCCTTCAAATCCTGACGGAGCAACTCCCGGGTAACGTAGTTATCCGCTGACGCACTCTCATCCTCCAGCAACTCCTGAAGTTCAGTGTCTTGATTGTCACCTACCCGCAGATCTAGAGAAATGGGGTGACGAGATGCCAGGAGGTACTCACGAATCTGACTGGGGTCTAGTTCCAGGGCTTCGGCAATTTCCGTCGGGGAAGGATACCGACCCAACTTTTGGAACAACTCTCGCTGAACTTTCTTGATTTTGTTCAGCTTCTCCGTGATATGAATCGGCAGACGAATGGTGCGGCTATTCTGAGCGATCGCCCGTGTAATGGCCTGACGTACCCACCAGTAGGCATAGGTGGAGAATTTGTAGCCTCGGGATGGATCGAATTTTTCAACGCCACGCTCCAGACCCAGGGTTCCCTCCTGAATCAGATCCAGAAACTCCATATTCCGCTTCTGGTATTTTTTGGCAATCGAGACCACAAGGCGCAGATTTGCCTCAATCATTTTCTGCTTCGCTCGATGGCCCTGTCGCAGGTCTTTGGTGAGTTCTGCTTCACTCAGACCCGCTTCCTGAGCCCATTCAGTTGAGCTTGGATCTTGATCGAGCTTCTGCGTCAAAGTCTCTTTAACCTCCAGCAATTTCATCATTTGCTGAACCTGCTTTCCATAGACGATCTCCTCTTCACGGGTCAGGAGGGGAACACGACCAATCTCATGGAGATAGGCTCGGACTGCATCTGTGGGAACTTGAGACCGACCGGATGCCCGCTTAGAGGAACTTTTTTTCTCGGGATTATTAATTGTTGGCATAATAGAAATTGATACTCCCTCAGTGAAACGAATAACTGGTAACTGACCCCCTGCTTTTCCCCTTCAAAACCAAACCCGAAACTAGAGAACGACTCTAGCTATCGCTAGAGTTTGCCATAATTTAGCCCGATCTGGATAAATTGTCGGCCTTGCTTCACGTTTGCAGCATTGCCCTTACTTTTCTTAAGGGAAAGAAGAAAATATGTCGGTTGAGTGTCGGTCGATCAGTAACTTTTTGGTCTAGTAGATGATTGACTCAGTACCCCAGTAATTGTTCTAGACGAGAACCGCGACCTGTAGGTTCACTTATAACTGACTTCCCTAAAAACGTTTAGATTCATTCCGAAAGCTTAAGCTTTTGCATCATTCCTAACTTCGATCAACCCCCGAACCCTTCTCGAAGCCTGAATGATCCTTAACCCTTGTTATACAGTTAGAATCCTTAAACTAAAAAGTCATTACCATAGATTTACATCTATCCATATTATTAATGAAACAAGTCCAAAAAGTCAAGTCCAGAACCTAGAGCTAACTATAGTACCATGGGCTTTGACAGCATATCAATATCAACACCTTAATTATGATAGAAATCCCTTTGGGTTAATAGGTGAGATCAGCAGAGATAACCGAACCTGAGACCTGGGTTATGATAATGACCCCACCCCATCCCCTTTTTGATTGAATCCCTGCCTGACAGAACGAGATGAAACGATCTAGGTTGAATCTTTCCCGCAATCGCTGGTGGCGTTGGCTCAGACGGGTAATTTGGCGCTTGAGTCAAACTCAAGGGAGCCCAGAGTATTTAGCACGGGGTCTGGCACTAGGAGTATTCGCGGGATGCTTCCCTTTCTTTGGTTTACAGATTTTGATGGGAGTCACCCTGGCAATCATTTTCCGAGGTCATCGTCTGCTCGCAGCAGCGGGTACTTGGGTGAGCAATCCCTTTACCTATGTTCCGATTTATCTGTTCAACTATCAGGTGGGCCGACAGCTAATACAAACCCAAGCCAAAATCAACCCGAAATCCCTCGATCTCGATAACCTGCGCTCAACCCAGGACATCCTGGATATGGGCCTTGATGTGGCCTCAAGTCTAATCTTTGGTTGTTTAGTAGTTGGAATGATCAGCGCGTTACTCGCCTATTTCATGAGCTGGATACTAATTCATCAGTGGCGTCGGCGATAACGCCAGAGGTACTATGTTGAGGTTGGTCTAGTTGATCTAGGATCGTCACCACCTCCCGCTCAAAGGTGACCTTGGCTCGGTTGGTCTTACCGCCAATGTAGAGGCGATCGCCCAAGTGCAAAGCCCAAATCTGGGAGTGAGACACATAGCTCATGAGAACGCTAATCATCAGCAAGCCAAATCCCAGGTAAACAATTGGAATTCCAGGATCTGCCTTAATCTGGAGTCCTGTGCTGCCGACCACCTGGTCAATGGATAGATTTACCCCATTGATCTCGACTGACATTCCTTCCCGTACGGTGGAGATCAACTGGCCCTGGTTATCGTAAACCAACAAAGTTCCCTGCAAATCTTTGGTAATGAGAGAAACCCCCTCGCTGAGATCGGGTTTTGTTGGAATCCAGGTTCCCCACAACCGACCCCGTCCACCGGTATCAAGCTGCGCCATCGGCAGTTGCAGAACGGGGCTATTGTTGAAATGCACTTGAATGGCGGCAACGCCCCAATCCGCCTGGTAGAACGTTACGCCTCTGTACCGTAGCGGTTGGTTGACATGGATGGTTTTGCGATCCATCTCTTGACCGTCATTGTCCACCACTGACAGGTCAGAATAGAACTGGTCGATCACCCCGTCCGGAGTGTAATCAATCCAGAATCGATTCACCCGCACCGACCAATCTTGAGGAATCTGGGAGGCAGCAAATCGTCCAGCATCGATAATTCGCTGCACTTGAAAGGTTTCCCCACTCGGAACCATTTCCTGAGCAATAAAACCCGTCATTGATCCAACGATCGACCCCGCCAGAATGATCAGCATACTGGCATGAACCACAATTGGCCCCACCCGTCCGATAATTCCCCGTCGGGCATAGAGTTTGTTTCCCTCCTGGAAGATTTTGTATCGCCGCTGTTTTAGCAAATACTCAAATGCTTCCAGGGAATCTCCCCTAACTTCGGCACTCAAAGCTAAATTTCTAAACTGCTGGGGTCTTTCGTAATAGTTCCAGCGGCGGGCCGATTTTAGCGTTGGCAGTTGACGGGTAAAGGTACAGGCCGTGAGACTCGCTCCAAACAGAATTAATAGGGCTAGAAACCACCAGGTACGATAGACGTGATCCAGCCCCAGGAAGAGAACCTCTTTCCAGGTGAGAAAACCAAACAAAGCAGGCTTTTCTGGATAGTTCGCTTGATAAAATGCCACAGACTGCCCCTGCTCAATCACCGTTCCAGCAATGGAAAACCCGGCAATCGTTAGCAATAGCACAATCGCTAACCTCAAGTTGGCAAGAATGGGCAGCAATTCCTTGCGAAAAAATTGACGAATTCCCTGGAGTTGGTGAATCAGCATTACAGTTGAACGTTATGGATGAATAGGGGATTGAGCAGCATATTCAAGACGAACGAACACTCAGGCGATCGGCATCCAGCGTGAGAGGAGAGAAAACACCCCAAACCCAACCAACAATGCACCGCTCGCAGGCGTAATCCAACTTGACCACTGACGCAGAGACAGCAGCTTCTTCAAAGATGCCGTAAAGGTTCCAGCCAGAACTAGAGGAGTCACATAGCCCATTGCATAGGCTAGTAATAATGCGCTGCCGAGAAGAATATCTTGAGTGCTGGCAACCCAGGCCAAGAGGGTTGCTAGAACGGGCGTACTGCAAGGAGAAGCTACTAGACCAAAGGTAAATCCCAGAACGTAGGAACGGGCGCTGTGGGGCAAGCCCTCTGGAATCCAGCTCATCGTATCGAAGGCGGGGAGTTGCAGCGGCAGAGCCTCCAAAAGATTTAAACCCATCAGAATGGCAACCAAGCTAACGATAATGGGTAGACCCATACCGATTTGACCATAGACCTTGCCAAAGGCAGCGGCAAAGATTCCCAACACAGCTAGCGTTGTGGCTAATCCCAGAGCAAACCAAATCGATTGAATGGCAGCTTGTCCGCGTCCCTGAGCTTCGTAACCACCGATGTAACCAACGGTGATCGGTAACATTGACAACATGCAGGGGGTTAAGCTCGTGAGCAACCCTGCTGTGAAGATCACGGCAACGCTGACCCAACTTAGATGAGTCAACTGGCTCTGAACCAGATTGTTGGCATACTGAGCAACTTCGTATAGCTGAGTTTGCAACGTTTCAAGCATAGATTCGAGGGGATTTGCAGTTCTTTTTGGCAGCTCTTCTAAAGAATTGTAACGTGTTCTCAGCCTTTGGGGATTGAGGCTGAGATTGGTAGGTCTGTAAACGTGCTCAATCCATTGCCTCAAAGTTACAGAGCGGCTGATCTGATTCCGGTGGATGCACAGCTAAATAGTCCTGTAGCCAAAGACAAGCGAAGTAGGTTTCATCGGAATCCATCAGCTTGTCGAGATTCCACAGCAAAATACTCTGACCTTCTCCAACTGAGATCAACCGATCTGCGGTGGGAAAAAAATCAAGCTGCCAAATGGCCCCCTGATGTCCGTAAAGAGTTTTGAGCAGGGTTCCGGTACGCGTCCATAGTTTAACGGTTCGATCGAGTCCAGCAGAAGCCAGCATCTCACCATCCCGACTAAAGGCAATGCTGATGACCCCATCTCGGTGGCCCATCAGGGTCTCTAGCAGAAATCCTTCCTGACTCCACAGACGAATAGTGCCATCAAATCCCGCTGAGGCAAACAAACGGCCATCCGGGCTAAAGTCAATACTAGACACCCCATCTCGGTGTCCGGTCAGAATTTTCAAAAGCTGTCCCTGGGATGTCCAAAGTTTCAGAGTTCGATCCAAACTCCCGGAGACAATGGTTTGACCATCGGGACTGTAGGCAATGGCTCGAACTTCACCATGGTGGCCCTCAAGTGTGGTTAAGAGTTGTCCATCGGGTTGCCAAAGTTTAACCGTCTGGTCGCGACTCGCGGTCGCAATTTGCTGGCCATCTGGACTGAACTGAACATCCCAAATCGGCCCTTTGTGACCGTCTAAGGTTTGCTGAAGTTCTCCCTGGGACGTCCAGAGCTTTGCCGTTTGATCCCAGCTCACAGATGCAATTGTTTGATGATCCGGACTAAAGGCTACACCCAAAACACCAGCTTGATGGCCTTTCAAGGTTTGGAGTAAGTTGCCATCGGCGTCCCAAAGTTTAACCGTTGTGTCGTCACTGCCGGATGCAATCTGTTGACCATCAGAGCGAATGGCGAGCGATACAACCCCAGACCGATGACCTCTGAAGTTTTGGATTAAGGGATGATGTAACCGCCAGAGTCGAACCGTTTCATCTTCGGCTGCAGAGGCAATAGTGTTGCCATCCGGACTAAAGGCAATACCCCGAACCCGTTCCTGATGTCCTGAAAAGGTTTTAAGCAGGGTGCCATCCACTGACCATAACTTGACAGTTCGATCCCAACTTGTACTGGCCAGTGTGTTGCCATCGGGACTAAAGGCCACATCCCAAGCAGTGGCCTGATGGCTCTCCAGAGTTTGCTCCAATTCTCCCGTTAGATTCCAGAGTTTGACGGTATGATCATCGCCTGCTGAGGCCAACCGTTCACCCTCAGGACTAAAAGCAACCTGCCAAACGGGGCCCTTGTGCCCCCGAAAAATTCGTTGCAACTGCCCATCCCGACGCCACAATCGCACAGTGCTGTCTTCACTGGCTGACACTAGAAATTGACCGTCAGGACTGAAGGATACATCCCAAACCGCTGCCTCATGGCCGACCAGAGTTTGAACAAGACGACCAGAACGATGCCAGAGTTTGAGAGTGTTGTCTTCACTGGCTGAAACAAGGAACTGGCTATCCGGACTGAAGGCCACACTCCATACCCCTTCGGTATGGCCCGATAGAGTTTGTTCGAGTCGTCCCTCAACCGTCCACAATTTAACGGTTTTGTCCCAACTGGCAGAGGCAATGGTTTTGCCATCTGGGCTGAAGGCCACACCCCAAATCGGACTTTGATGACCCTTGAAGGTTGTTACGAGTTGTCCCGTATGTGTCCAGAGCTTGACGGTTTTGTCACCACTGACAGTGGCAATGGTTTTACCATCTGGACTGAAGGCCACATCCCAGATTGCTTTTTGGTGGCCGACTAGGCGATTCGCCTCATCTGCTTGATAGAGTGCCTGTCGCAGCACAGTATTCACCTGAGTGCGGATCTGTAGGTTGACATCCCCCAGAGCCTCTAATTTTCGCTTAGCTCTCAGGGCCTCAATCAGTGCTTCTAATTTTTGGTTAGAGACAAGCAGTGCCTCTGATGAAAGAGCGATCGCCCGTACTTCATTGAGTCGAGCCTGTCGATACTGCCAGAAGATCATTCCGCCTAAACTACCAGCAATCAATAAAGCCGTACTGACAACGGCCAGCAGATAGCGCTGTAAACGAGTGGCTTTTTGTTCCTGCACCAGGCGAGCAGTAACTTCTTTGGCCCGTTCAGCTTCAAGGGCAGTTTGTACCTCGCTCCGATCCAGTTCTTGACTCGCTGCTAGAAATTGGTAGTCCATATCACTTAGGCTTTTGCCATGGGCCCACTCGTGGGCATCTTGCAGTGCTTGTCCCCGCAACAGTCGAGAACTATCCTGTTGTTTGGCCGCAATCCAAGCCTCTAATGCCTGAGAATAGGGCCGCAACTGAGTTAACTTCTCTGTAACCCACTGGTGATTAAACACCTCTTGATAGATTCGATTCTTAATCTGTAGACGACCCCCAGAGCGTCTAACTAAACCACTGAGTAACAGCTCAATCTGCTCTGGGCTATCATCTGCTCTAACCTCGCCTGCTTGTAAAAGTTGTTGATAGAGGGCCAACATGCGCCCTGTGCAATGGCCTCGGTGCAACAAACGATCCCGAATCGTTCTGAGGTGCTCCGGTTCGTCCTGGCTTTCCCAGTGGTTGATGAGGTGTGATCGCACGACCCGCTCAATCCAGAATGCCTCTGTGCCGGGAGGAATCAAAAGTTTGTCCTGACTGATCCTCTCCTGACTCAGTTGCCAGACCAATTGACAGAGTTTTTGGGTGAGAAACGGTTGCCCGGCTGTCCAATTCAAAATTTCTCGCAGTAGGACTTCTGGCTGTTGGACACACTCTGATAAGCCTTGGGCCAAGGGTTTGGTTTCTAGGGTTTGAAATCCTCTCAGCTCGATGGATTGACCAATATTGAATGGCGTCAAAGTATGTTGTTGGATTAAGTCGGTCGGGGCTGCCACACCAAAAATGGCGAAGTTGAGGCGACGGTACTCTGGATTCAAGGCCCGTTGATTGTAGCAGAATCGAATCAGGGCAAAGAAGTCATCAACGGCGAAGGGGAGTTTTAGAATACTGTCAATTTCATCAATAAAAATAAATAGTTTTTCCTGGGCGAAGTAGGTTGATAAAAGCTTGGTAATAAACTGACCCAAGCGCTGCTGAGCTGACAATTCAGCCTCACCCTTCCACCAGCTTTTGAGATTGAATTTTTCCAGCAAATCTAACTCTAGCCAGAGTTGAGCTGCAATGCCTTTGTACAACTGTTCTAGGGTCATCTCTTCGCTGACGAAGCTGGACATATCAAGCGAGGCGCAGAGATATCCCTCCGACTCCAGACGACACTTACTC
>JBHJGO010000096.1:0-22102 GCA_050331715.1 Microcoleaceae cyanobacterium | reverse complement strand
GCCTGTTTCAGTTCTGCTTGTTCTACCAGCTTTGTAAACTGCTCATAGTTTATCCCCAAAATTCCCTTGGTACGCTCAGGGTATTTACGAATATAATCAAGTGGATTTTTCATTTTTTTTGGTGGTAAAACTCCGTTCTACCACCTTTTTTGCTCTACATTTATATTTAGGACAGGTCTAAAGATGATGAGATTCGACGACTGATTGAGGGAGCAGAGGCACGATTGGTCTATCTTCCACCTGACTCACCGGACTTTTCACCGATTGAGAATTTTTGGTCAAAGGTCAAGGCTGTTCTTAAAACTTTGGGAGCCCGCAGTTATCAAGCTTTAAATGATGCTATTGAAATAGCTTTCGCACAAGCTTCTAAAACAGATATCGAAAATTGGTTTACTCATTGCTGTTACTGCTCCTGATATTTGTGAAATCCGCTATAGACCCCCGTTTGATTAATTAGGGCACTAAGTTTTCAACTAGCCAGTTAAACTTTGCTTCCGCAACGATTAGGAAATCTTTCACGCCCTGATCAATTCCCTCAGCATCTAGATCCAAATCATCATCCTCAATCTGATATCCCAGCCGTCGAACAGTTCCCCGCATTCGACTCGCCAGACAAAGGGAAACCCCCTGATAAAATCGAGAAGAAAACCCCGAATTACGATGGAGTTGGGCATTTAGTTCATAGCGAGGGATAGCTAGAACTTTGGAGTCTTCAATCGCTGTTACGGTTGCCAGGGGCGGACGACTATCAATGAATGAAATTTCCCCAACAACTTCTCCGCGAGACAGCTTAGCCAGTTCCTTTTCTCCGCTAGGGGAAATAGAAACCCTGAAAAGACCATTCAAAACAATGTAGAGTGCGTTAATGGGTCGCCCTTCAGAAATTAAGGCCTCGCCAACGGATAGGTCTTGGAGCTTACCACGATTGATGATCCACTGGAGATCGCTATCATCTAGACCACCTAGAATAAACAAGGCATTTTTTATTTGATTTGGCATATTCTCTAATTTAGAGGTGACTACACTCAACGTTTCAACCAAGACTTCTAAACTAAAATTATAAATATCAGTTCAATGTAACTTGCTCGATAAACTGAATCACCGTTTCATGAAATTTGTTTGTTGCTTTCATGTAGCAAGCATGGCCTGCCTTGGGTAAGATAACTTTCTGAGCTTGAGGCATCAATTTAATCAAAATATCTGCCTGGTCTACCGGCACGATTTTGTCGTCGCTTCCCCAAATTGCCAGGGTTGGAACCGCAACTCCCTCTAGCTGACGGCTCGTCTTGAGAATTCCAACTGGAGCAACGGCAACAAATCCTTTGACTGTTTCCGGATAGCTGACTACAAATTCCAGGCTATAGGTTCCACTCATTGAAGGAGACACCAAAACCACCGTTTTTAAGCCCAGCTTCTCGACCAGTTTTGGTAGGAATTCGGATTGATAATTTGAGATTTGATCTGACTTTCCGTATCCTGGAAGATCAACAGCTATTGCATAATATCCCTTACTTGCTAAGCGCTTTAGCGTTCCTATCTCCTTCCAGGTTTGAGCACTGAAACTCGCTCCATGCAGTAGGAGAACAGCATTATCACTTGGCGATCCAGAGTGGAGATAATGAATACTTGCTGTCTGAATTTTTATAACTTGCGAAGTAATATTAAGTTCCATAAAATCATTGAATCATACTACCCATGATATCAAATTGGCTCAATACCTTATATTTACTCAGTTCTATTATAGATTAATCTAAACGCAAAAATTATGATAAGTTAATAATGCTTATTCTCTCTGCTTTTTCAAAACCACCATGGCGATTCAGCCTCCCTCCCAATCTAATCGGTTAGAACTTTTTCCAGATCAGCCCTTGCCAACGGTTGGATTGGTGACAATGTTCCGTCTGGGATTATTTCAGATGGGTTTAGGAATTATGTCATTACTGACCCTGGGGGTTTTGAATCGGATCATGATTGATGAGCTGAAAATTCCAGCGCTGATTGCAGCAGGAGCAATCGCGATGCATCAGTTCGTTGCGCCAGCTCGAATTTGGTTTGGCCAGCTTTCAGACACGCGGCCGATTCAAGGATATCATCGCACAGGCTATGTCCTGCTGGGGACATTGTTATTTACAACGATTTCCTTTATTGCCCTACAGGTGATTTGGCAACTTGGTAGCAGCGTCCAGGCCACGGGTTTCGGTATGGCTAGCTATGGTTGGGCGGCCCTGCTCGGATTGATTTTTGCCCTCTATGGCATGGCGCTCAGTGCTAGCTCTACACCCTTTGCCGCCCTATTGCTAGACATCTCTGATGAAGAAAATCGTTCTAAGTTGGTCAGCATCACCTGGTCAATGTTGATGGTTGGGATTGTGATTGGTGCGATTCTAAGCTCAAAAATTCTTGATCAGCCGGAGGTCTGTGGGGCTGATATTCTGACCTATGATGCGGCGAGGGTCGGCACAGCAACCACCCTGGCACAGCTCCAAACGTCCGTCACACCTCTATTCGTTATTGTTCCAGTAATTGTTGTTACACTCTCCATCATTGCAACCTGGGGGATTGAGAACCGATTTTCACGCTATCAACTGCGGATTAGCCAGAGTGAACGAGAAGACAAAATTACCCTGAGTCGGGCCTTAAAAATTCTGACAGCGAGTCGTCAAACGGGTTTATTTTTCAGCTTTTTGCTAGTAATGAGTATCAGCTTATTCATGCAGGATGCAGTGCTAGAACCCTATGGGGGTGAAGTGTTTGGGATGTGCATTTCAGAAACAACCCAACTCAATGCCTTTTTTGGGATGGGTACACTTGCTGGAATTGGAGCGAGTGGTTTCCTGGTTATTCCTCGTTTAGGAAAACAGCGAACTGTTAGACTTGGATGCCTGGGAGTTGCCGTCTGTCTGATGTTGTTCATTGCTGCAGGTTTTGCTGGAAACCCTGGGATGCTCAAAGGAGCACTCCTACTGTTTGGCCTTGCTTCTGGAGTACTAACAGCAGGTGCGATTAATCTGATGCTGGACTTGACTGCGGTTGAGACTGCCGGAACGTTTATTGGGGCTTGGGGGCTGGCCCAAGCGATCGCTCGTGGTCTGGCCACGGTTTCTGGCGGCGCTATTCTGGATCTGGGCCGCTGGATCTTTACTCAACCTGTGCTAGCCTACGGAACGGTGTTTGTAGTTCAGGCCATCGGCATGATTATCGCCATCGGACTTCTAAGGCGAGTCAATGTGCAGGAATTTCAAAGTGATGCAAAAGCAGCAATTACCAATGTGTTGGAGAGTGAACTAGACTGAATTTAGCAGTTTTCTAGTACGCCTCAGCCATCACACCGACATGGGAATTCCTGGCAGGCAGATAACGCATGATTGTATCCACAGTCTCTTGCTGAATCCAACCCTTGTGAGCTGCCAATTCACCAAACCTGAGAGATGAGGTAGACTGCTCTCGCACCAACAACTCAACTTGCTCGGCAGTTAGAAGATTAGCAGCTCGAAGGTAATGACCAATGGGATATCGATGCTTTTCCCTGGCCAACTTTGGCAATTTCTCGGCAAAGAAATCAACTGTTTCCTGAGACAACCATCCCCAACTGGCTAGAATCTCTCCAAATCTCAGATGGCTCTGCTGAGACTGGGCCTCCAATACAAGCTTGACCTGGCTATCACTAACCAGTCCCGCTTCCTGCAACAGTTGACCGATGCGGGGCATCTGCCAGAGCGAAAGCCCAAAAACCGGACGTGAAAAGACTGGGGCCATATACCAGTTGAACTTCTGCTGAAGCACAAGCCATACAAATGGTAGGTCATCAACAAGATAGCGTCGCCATAACCGCTTGGGTTCACTGGAGAGGCGATACAACCACTCTAGCCCCATCTCACTAACCCACTTCGGCGATCGCGGCTTCTCACCCGCCTCGAAATCAATTGTGGCTCCAATCGCAAGGTAGATTTTAATTCCCTCAAGCTGGTCTTTGTACTTGATGATCCATTTTTCCTGCTTTGGCGCACCGAGTCCTACTGCCAGCACTGTTGCGCCAGACGCATTAATCCGGTCAATAATTTTCTGACATTCAACCTCATCCTTTTCAAATCCAAAGGGAGGAGAATAGCAGTCAATGATCATTTCCCGACCGACAAGCTGGTTAATTCTCTGCTGTGCACGATGGGCAACTCCTTCTGCTGCGCCCAGAAGGAAAATTTTAGTCTCCTGACAATGTTTGAAGTGACGATAGAAGGCAGGAAACAAATCGGAGCCTGAGATTTTTTCGCGAATCGGTTGACCGAGGAAGCGAGACGCATAGTAAAGTATCTTGCTGTCACAAACTCGATAGTCTGAGTGCTGATAGATATCGTAAAACTCTTCGTCCCGCTGTAGCGTCATCAAATGATCCACATTTGGTGTGAAGACAACCCCGCCGCGAGCGGCGAGCTGACTGAGCAGCTCCTCTAGCGACAGATTATCAATCGAAACATTTAAAACCTTGACAATGTTCATGAAGACATTCTCTGAGACAGATATAGATGCACGGTAAAAGACCAACTCTCAAGTCCGGAGCCAAATAACCCATGACCTCAGTATTGAATGACACTTGCGCTGCACCAATGCTGACATGACAAAGAATCTGGAAGCTAAAGACAGTACCCGGAAAAAGTCTAGGTGCATCTCCGTGATCAAGCAGTTACACTCCAGGCTATTTAGTCAACAAAACACACCCCATAGTACCAGCAAGTGCATTGTTCCTTAAGTGTAATCCTATCAAGGGAGCTTCCGAAATTCTACGGAGATATGTAAAACCTGCCGCTGTGGAATGTAAACTTTCCGTAAAGCGAATAATGGCCCTGGAGTTCTCCGTCTATACTTCGTCTGACAAATCTTCTTGCAAATCTGTCTGCAAAGACTCGCGCACCTCGTAATCCCGACAGGTTTCACAAGGCCCCGCAGGATTCACTGCACAGCGCATTTGAGAAGAACAGGCATTATATTTGCAGGTAATATCGCCAATCAGAAACCCGACACCCTCAACATATCTCGTATCAGGAGGATAGGTTGATAACTGTTGACGGATGCCGTGAACTGATGTTCCAACTGTCCTGAGTTGAGTTAGAAACTGATTTCCTATACGACGACGCAGCCACCAGGCAATGATGGAAGGACTTAAACCCAGCGCAAGGATTAATATCGCTTTCAATGACACGGTTGAATTTGGCCTTCAGATCTAAGCTACTCTTTCCATTGGGAATCTGCACCAAGGAGATTCCGGTTCAAGGCAAGATGATTAGTTAATAGGATAACGGGTTGCTCGTCACCAACGATTTCAATCCAGTCTGATACCCGATGCTGATGGGTAATAATATGTTACGTGATTCTCTATGCTGACCTATTCAGGAACCCAATCAATCTACTATGCAAAAACCATTCAGAAGTCTCTTACTGATGGCCCTAGTCCTGACGGGTTTATTTTTTGTGATTTCAGGCGATAGCTGGACATTTTTGCCTCCTGCTGCCAGGAATGCCAGTCGGCAAACTCGGCAGTTCTTCGGTAACCTATGGCCCAGTTGGTTAAAACCAGTGGATACGAACGAACAGCGGCAGCAGGAGGTTGAGCAATTGAACTAATGAACTAATGAACTAATGAACTAACACCTAGTTCTTCTTGAGCCAGCTAAACATTGCTCTGAGATCCTTTCCAACGGCTTCAATTGGATGCTCGGCTTCCTGGCGACGACGAGCTGTGAACCCTGGCTTACCAGATTGGTTCTCCAGAACGAATTCTCTGGCAAAGTCGCCATTCTGGATTTCTCTTAGGATTTGGCGCATCTCAGTCCGAGTTTCATCCGTCACAATCCGTGGGCCACGGGTGTAGTCTCCGTACTCAGCCGTGTTTGAAATGCTGTCTCGCATTTTGGCTAAGCCGCCCTCGACCACCAAATCGACAATCAATTTCACTTCATGTAAGCATTCAAAGTAGGCTAGCTCTGGCTGGTATCCCGCTGCAACTAAAGTTTCAAATCCTGCCTTGATGAGTTCGCTCAAACCGCCGCAAAGGACAACCTGCTCCCCAAACAGATCGGTTTCAGTTTCCTCTCGAAAAGTTGTCTGTAAAATACCGCCTCGCGTTCCCCCAATTCCCTTCGCATAGGCCATTGCACGGTCACGCGCCTGACCAGAAGCATCTTGAAATATGGCAAAGAGGCAGGGTACACCCTGGCCTTCCTCGTAGGTTCGACGGACTAAATGTCCAGGCCCCTTGGGAGCAATCATAATTACATCCACATCTGTCGGAGGCACAACCTGGCCGAAGTGAATATTGAAACCGTGGGCGAATGCCAATGTCTTGCCAGCCGTGAGATTGGGCTTAATTTCGTTCTGATACACGGTTTTTTGGATTTCGTCCGGTAGCAGAATCATGATCAGATCCGCTTTCTCTGCCGCTTCACTCACCGGATAGACCGTTAATCCTTCGTCCTTTGCTTTAGTGGCGGATCGACTGCCCGGATATAGCCCGACAATGACGTTGACTCCACTATCTCGCAGGTTCAGGGCGTGGGCGTGGCCCTGAGAGCCGTAACCGATAACAGCGACCGTTTTTCCAGTCAGGAGGTCTAGATTTGCGTCAGCGTCATAGTACATACGAGCCATACTGAATATCTCCTTGCAGCGAACATTTCAAAGATTCTACAAAATCATCATCATATCATGGTGAGTTCCCTCGACACCGAACAGGTTAGATTTAGGCTATGAACCTGAATTCCATCAAGCCCTCAATCCCGAATCGACCATGGGTTAACTTAACTCTAAGGCCCTATTTTGCATGCAGCGTTTCTAAGGCTGCAGGAGTACAGAAGGTGATGGCGCAGTGCGCTGTCACCTTTCAAGCTCATATAGCAGTCCTAAATCAATCACGAAAAAAGTAAAGGGGTTTGGGGACTATGTCCCAAAGAAGGGGGCACCGCCCGCTTCACCCCTGTTTCACAAATCATTCGTGGTGGCTATAGCTGTTAAGAAATGTAGTTAAACGTGAAGCTTGATTGCGATTCTGAGCTGAAACCTTGGAGGACTCGAATCAGAATGCTACTGTTAGACGAACTACAGCTCAAGGGCTGTGGACTTTCCTCTTAACAAATTGATTCTGAATTTAACTATGTTTAACAAGCGTGTAGAACGAGATCCCCTGGTCGTTGTGGTCATTGGTGCGCTCGGTGCAGGGGTGGCAACCTCCTTTGCAGTCAGTCAAGGCCAAAGCCCAGTAACTGCCCTGGGAATCACTCTATTTTCTGGATTTGCAGTGTTAGTCTGCGATCGCTTGGGCTTGGTATAGATTTCTTAATGGTTCTGACCTTGCCCGATAACTATGGACAATCCGTTGAACTTCTGTCGGTTGACCCGTCAGTGCAGGTTGCGAGGTCGTCATTGGCAAGGTCAGTCATTGGTAAGGTCAGTCAACTGAAACGGTAACTGCAGCAACCGCAATTAGCATCTCATCATTTTTATCATCCAGCTCCTCAATCGCCCTTCCTTGGACAACCATCCCTCCCGGCTCCACCGTCAGCTTTTTCTGACCGAAGGGCAGCGCTGCTAACACCTGTTCAGTTCGCACTTGGTCAGGATAGGGAACCGCAATCTGAACTTCCACGATCATCTCATTGGGATGATTCAGCCCCGCAACTTCCCAGACCCCCGGTAAAGCATTGTGCTCAATGGCATCTCGAACAGCACGAACAGCTGCAACCGTAGGGTCTTGACCATGCTGATCAACCCCCATCCCCATCTCAATAATCAACCGCCGCACCACAGATCCTCCAAAGGAACAACCTCACCAGTTAATCAGGTAGCAAACCAACAATCAATGATTAGCAACCAATAAGCAACTACCGCAAAGAATACCGAGAATTCTGCTGCTGATACATCGCCATCAAAACTCGACCTGGATCAACCCACTTTCCAGAATATTTCAATCCCCAATGTAGATGAGGCCCCGTTGTGCGGCCTGTCATCCCCACCCGAGCAATTCTCGAACCGGAAGGAACCATCTGACCCTCCCAGAGCTGAATCCCGCCCTGACGGTCAACAAAATAACGACGACCGAGGCGATCCTTCTCCACCTTTCCCTGGACATGACAGTAGATGTGAGTCCATCGACCGGAGTCAATCGCAATTCCTGTGCCACAGCGGCCATCTTCCCAAACCTCGACCACCTTACCTGCCCACCAACTCCGAATGTAGCTGCCGTTGGGAGCTGCTAGGTCGAGACCGTAGTGAAATCCGCTAGATCGATATCCAAAGGGGGACGTGTATTCCTGGAAATTTTCCACTGGGAAAGAAGCGCCTGACCAATCGAGAGCTACAACAGTTTGAGAACTTTGGCTTTCTCTCGCATTCCCCAGCTTATGCCAACCCAAGGGAGCAACCCCCAAGCTGATCAAACCTGTCAACAATAGAACCCGACCAGCACGCGTCCAGGACTGGAAAGATAGGCGAGATAACTGCTTAATCATGTCACTCCTCAAGGCAACTCAATTAATCCGCAATTGAACAAAAACGGTTGAACAAAAGTTGAACAAAAAGGGGCCGTTTAAGAACCAGGGTAGAATGAGTGTTTGCTAAACTACTCACCAGACTGGGAGACCGATACAGATTGCTCAACATACCAGACTGCATTCTACTCCAAATTTAGTGCAAAGTGTGCTACTGGCTAGCGAATACTTGGATTTCCTACAAGCAGTTGACAATGACTGAAAGCTAATTCCTGATGTTCCCCATCCACATTGGATATATTCCAACACCAACCAGAGCAGTTGAGGCAGCCCTCAGATTAGCAGAACTGTCCCAGGATGACATTCTGTACGATTTGGGATGTGGGGATGGCCGGGTGGTAATTGCAGCCGCTCAGCAATGTGGCGTGCAAGCAGTGGGGATTGACACCGATGCCCAGAGGATTGCTGAAGCACAGAGGAATTCCGCAAGGGCTGGTGTCACGAATCAAGTGGAATTTCGGCATCAGAATTTATTTGAGAGTGACTTCGAACAGGCTACAGTTGTGTTTCTATATCTCCTACCCCATCTAAATCTACGACTTAAACCCTTACTACTGGAAACGCTGAAACCAAGAAGTCGGATAATCTCCAGGGATTTCGATATGGGAGAATGGCTACCGGAACGGAAGATTTTTGTTCCCGATGCTGAGGAGGAATGTCATCTACTTCGCTGGACAATTCCTGAGATTTGGGAAACCCCCGAAAACCTGTAAGCTGATAACTATAAAGTTGGTCACTCTCGATTTATTGTTCTCAACCAATTATTGTTCCCAACCAATGCCTACCACGACTTTAGAAGACGAGTCCATGGCTCCCAGCTTTCCCGTACTGGGGTTACCTGTTCACGTGCTGAGTGACTACGGGAGCTGGGTATTCCAACGCCTAGGTCAGGAGATAGGAACCCATATCGTCACCTTGAATGCAGAAATGGCAATGCAGGCTGAACAGAATCAACCTTTGGCAGATGTGATTCATCAAGCAGATCTGGTCATTCCAGACGGTTCAGGTGTTGTTCTCTATCTACGATTCAAAAAACAACAGGTGCAGCGCTGTCCCGGCATTGAACTGGCAGAGGCTCTGATTCCCCAAGTCGCTCAACGGTACGGCCCCGAATCTCTCTGCTTTTACGGGGCAAAACCCGGTATCACCCAGCAGGCAGCGGAGCGCTTGCTATCGACTGGAGGAGAAAGCGTTAAAACGTTTCACGGCTATCTGAAACCTGAAGAACAGCAACCCCTCTTCCGGCACCTCGAAGCAATCCAACCCAAACTAATCCTGGTGGGTCTTGGGGTTCCTCGGCAGGAATTTTGGATCGCCCAAAATCGCCATCTTTGTCCAAATTCTATTTGGGTTGGTGTTGGCGGCAGCTTTGATATTTGGGCTGGAACGAAAGAACGCGCCCCGGCTTGGTTCTGTGACAATCATCTGGAGTGGCTATATCGGCTCTATCAAGAACCCTGGCGCTGGCGACGGATGCTAGCTTTGCCTCAGTTTGCCTGGAAAGCATTGATGAGTGGTTGAAGAAATCGCCTAAAATGCTAGGTATTAATCTATCAATTCATGTAAATGTTTAGCTGGCCCATTGATCCTGCTGTCTATGCGCTGTTGATTTTTTTGCACTGCTTATTGGGAGGAATTGCAGCTTTAGTTGCTAAGCAACGGGGGTACAACTTCAAGCTATGGTTGCTGCTCGGTTTGTTTGGTGGAACGGCTGCCCTTGTTGTTTCCTTTACCCTGAAGCCACAGAAATTGGAGGTAGAGGAAGAAATTTCTACAAGTTAGTAATCCAACGGAACCCTAGGCAAGTGCTTCAGGACAGTAGCCCAAACCCTGAACAAACTGAGAACGAAAAACCTCAACGTCCTCTCGGTTAGGTTTGCCATGAGAAACAACCGCGACTTGGTACCGTCGCATGACACTCAAGATGCTCTGGCCTGTTTCCAGTCCCCATAGCGCCATCTGAATCCGCATATTCGGGTTGTAGGGAATTCCTAGCTCGCTCATGAATCCTCTAAAATCCCCATGCTGCTGTGGACTGAGAGGTCTAGACATTTTGATTTTGAGAATCCAGCCATCAATCTGATGGATAATTGACAAGAACCTCACTGGTAAATTTGATTGCCGATGCAAATAATCAATCACCCGCAATGTCAGACTTGTATTCGCTAAAAAATATAGATATTCCATTTTGATCTGTTCTCCTGCGCTCCCCGTAATCTCTCTATCTGAATGCTGCTATACCTTGATCATCCGTAAATTTGTAGCAATTGAGAAGGGGAAAAGTCCCCGACTTAGCATAGGGACTCTACCCAAAAATAGCTGGCAGCAGAGAATGCCTACTCTGATTAAACACTTGAGAAATTTCGACGGGACGTGGACAGCTCAGCCGTCTACCATTCCGCCTGACGTTGATACCAAAATAATGAAACAACATAATGAAACAGTTAGACTGGACTGCCAGCGCCTATGACTATTCACTACCAACGGAACGAATTGCTCAAAATCCAGTTGTGCCACGGGATCACTCACGCTTGCTGGTAGTTGATTCCCCTGAAACTCATCACCATCACTGGTTTAAAGATCTACCCAATCTACTTCAGTCAGGGGATCTACTGGTTCTAAATGATACCCGTGTGCTTGCAGCTCGTCTCTATGGTCGTAAAACCAGTGGTGCGGAAATTGAGGTTTTACTCCTAGAAGAACAGCAACAAAACTGTTGGTTAGCGCTGGTTAAACCTGGAAAACGACTGAAAGTTGGGAGTCGAATTGAGTTTGAGTCCATAGGAACTTTTGGTAAAGCTACCTCTGTAGATTCATCTGGTCTTCCATCAGAAATATTACCGAAACCTGTACCACTGACGGCAGAAGTTATCGACATTGACCCCTCTACGGGAGGTCGCTTTCTACAGTTCAACCTGCCATCCAAACAATCCCTTATTCCTATTCTAAATCAGTTTGGTCATCTGCCTCTCCCCCCCTACATTACTGAATCTCAGGCCCAATCTGAACAATATCAAACCATTTATGCTCGGTCGCTAGGGGCTGTTGCTGCCCCAACCGCTGGTTTACATTTCACCGACCCCCTGTTCGAGCAGTTGCAACAGCAGGAAATTCAGACAGCATTTATCACGCTTCATGTTGGGGTAGGAACCTTCCGTCCGGTCGAAGTTGAGGAAATTACCGCCCATCAGATGCATAGTGAATGGGTTGAAGTGCCAGCAGAAACCGTTGAGAAAATCCATCAAACCCAGCAACAGGGAGGACGGGTGATTGCTGTGGGCACAACGGTCGTTCGAGCCTTGGAGGGGGTAACAACGGATTGCAAACAGCTAGTTCCCTTCTGCGGTCGGACAAACCTCTTTATCTATCCAGGCTATCAATGGAAAGTGGTTCAGGGGTTAATCACTAATTTTCACCTGCCGCGATCCAGCTTGTTGATGTTGGTAGCTGCGCTGGTTGGGAGGGAACGGTTGCTGGAATTGTACCAAGTGGCTCTAGACGAACCTGCTGGAAAATTTGGTCGTCCCTATCGATTTTATTCCTTCGGGGATGCCATGTTGATCTTACCCGAAGCAAAATTAGCAGTTCACTGATGCTGTGGGAGAATTGTTCTGGAAAGCGGTAAATCACCTCCCGGATGCTGAAAATCCAGAACCTGACAAAACAGTACAAAACAGGAGATTTAGCACTACGTACGGTCACACTCGATGTCCCAGAAGGCCAGGTATTGGCCTTGATTGGCCCTTCGGGAGCTGGGAAGAGTACATTAATCCGTTGCGTCAACCGTTTAGTGGAACCCACTAGCGGACAAATCTATCTTCAGGGTCAGGAAATTACCGGGTTGTCAGGAAAAGCCCTGCGGCGGGCTCGCCGTAAAATTGGCATGATCTTTCAGGAGTACGCCCTAGTAGAACGATTGACGGTGATGGAAAACGTACTCTCTGGTCAACTGGGGTATGTGAATTTCTGGCAGAGTTGGTGGCGACGATATCCCCCTGCAACAATTCAGACCGCCTTTCAATTGCTGGAACAGGTTAATTTGCCTGATTTTCAAGACAAACGAGCCGATGCTTTGTCTGGGGGACAGCGTCAGCGGGTTGGGATCGCCCGTGCCCTACTGCAAAGTCCAGATCTGCTGCTAGTTGATGAACCGACTGCCAGTCTAGATCCAAAAACAGCTCGACAAATCATGCGGTTGATTACGGAACTAGCCCAGGAACGGGAATTGACGGTTGTGATTAACATTCATGATGTGCCCCTAGCCCAACGATTTGCTCAACGGGTCGTTGGCTTACGATCAGGAGAGATTGTTTATGATGGTTCGCCCGAAGGACTAAACTCAAGTGTCTTGACTGAAATCTATGGAGAAGAGGACTGGTCAACCTAGCTGATTTCCTATCCTGGCTTACACTATAGGCTGTACGCTCCTGAGCTTGGACTCAGTATGGTAAAAGAGCACGATACAAAGCCAGAGGGGAAAGCATATCTGAAGTACTCGAGTGCTGCAGTAGTTGGGATTGCTTGCCTGGTATTCGTTGGATGGAGCTTCCAGATTGAGCGGCTTAAGAGCATCATCCCTGGTCATCCGAGTATGGTGCCAGATACGGCTTTGGGCCTCGTTCTTATTGTATCTGCCTTCTGGCTCTGGCATCGAGCTCAAACTACTGACACTCCCCGCTGGGCCAGAACCCTCTCATTAGGATTTGCTGTTCTGGTAACCAGTATCGGGGCCTTGAATATCTGGCAACATCTATTCAGCCCTGAAGCCGAGGGAATGCTCTACGCTGTACGGATGTCTAGTTTGACGGCAGTAGACTTTTTGATGCTGGGACTGGCTTTAATTTTTCTCAGGTTGAGATGCTTCAGCCTGGCTCAACTCTTGTCATTTGCCAGTTTTTTATCGGCGCTTCTAGCGCTGATTGGTCATCTGTTTGAGGTCGATGCGCTTTACAGAGGGGCGAATGGTATGGCCCTGCATACTAGTATTAGTTTTTTATTGCTGTCCATCGGTGTCTTATTTGTCTGCTCTGATCAAGGCTGGATGCGGGTGATTAGCAGTTCCTATGCGGGGGGAGTGGTAGCTCGTCGTCTGCTGCCCCTATTAATTCTGGTTCCATTGTTACTGGGTTGTATTCAACTGATTGTTTACCGTCGGGACGTACTGTCCCCCGAAGTTTATACCGTACTCCGTAGCATCGTTAATGTTGTGACGTTAGGTATTCCGCTGTGGTGGGTGGCCCGTGACTTGAATCGGTTGGATTTCAAACAGCGACAGACTGAACAGGCCCTGCGGGATCTGAACCAGCAGCTTGAGCAGAGAGTCGCAGAACGGACTGCGGATCTGGCGGCCGTTAATGCTCAGTTGCGGGAAAGTTTTCAAGTCGCTCAATCGGTGGTTGAGGGCATTACCGATCCGGTGTATGCCAAGGATCGGGCGGGGCGTTATGTGCTGGTCAATGCAGCTGTTGCCAAGATTCTTGGGTTTCCAGAAGCAGAAATTTTAGGTAGAGATGACCAAGCCGTGATGCCTGTTGCCAGCGAAGCTGTGATGCAGATGGATCGTCAGATCATGGAATCCGGTGAAGCCCAAGTCTTTGAAGAGTTAGTTGTGATCAACTACCAGGAAATTACTTTCCTGACCACCAAATGCCCCTGGCGAAATGACTCCGGTGAAATTATTGGCGTGATTGGTCTGGTGAAAGACATTACAGATCGCAAGCAGTCAGAACTCGCTCTTCAAGCCAGTGAAGACCGCTTTCGTAGAGCAATCATTGATGCTCCCGTTCCCATCTTGATTCATGGAGAAAATGGGGAAATCCTCCAAATGAGCCACGCGGTCTCAGAAATCACAGGATATGCTGACAATGAGATTTCTAATATTTTCGACTGGACAGAAAAAGCCTATGGCGATCGCCAACTGGATATCTTGTCTGGGATTGATCGTCTCTACGATTTAGATCGAAGGGTTGACGAAGGGGAATTTGAAATTAGAACGAAGGATGGCGCAATTCGGACTTGGCTGTCTAGCTCAGCTCCACTGGGTCGGTCAGCAAACGGCACACGATTGGTAATTTCAATGGCAGCGGATATTACAGAACTCAAGCAGGCAAAGGATGATCTGGCGACCCGTGTGAGGCGACAGACGGCTGTGACGCAACTGAGCCAGAATGCTCTATCAGGACTAGATCTTATGGCTTTGTTTGTCCAGTCTGCCCAACTTGTTGCTGGAGTGTTGGACGTATCCTACTGCAAGATCTTGGAACTTCTGCCCAATGGTCAAGCATTGCGGCTCTGTTCAGGGGTGGGTAGGCTACCGGATTTAGTGGGTCAGGCAACTGTGAGTGCAAAGCGTGATTCCCAAGCAGGATATACATAAATGTCTCGACGTCCAGTCATTGTTGAAGATTTGCGAACTGAAACTCGATTTCATGGCCCTCCGCTATTAATTGAGCATCGAGTTGTGAGTGGGATTAGTACGATTATTCAGGGCCAGGACGATTGTCCTTTTGGCATTCTAGGAGCCCATTCCACCCAATATCGGGGGTTTACCCAGGATGATATTAATTTTCTGCAATCCGTTGCGAATTTACTAGCGACAGCGATTCAACGGAAGCAGACTGAGCGGGAGTTGCATCGGCTCAACTTGACCCTGGAACAACAGGTGCAGCAACGCACTCAAGCGCTGGAAGATGCGAATCGGGAGTTGGAAGCCTTTTCCTATTCGGTAGCCCATGATTTACGTGCGCCGCTGCGGGCAATTCAGGGATTTTCTCAGGTGTTGGTGGAAGATTACAGTCAGGTGTTGGATGAACTGGGCAAAGAATACATTCATCGGATGTCGACTTCGGCTCAGCATTTGGATGTGCTGATTCAGGACTTACTGACCTATAGTCGCCTGGGACGAACTGCGATTCAAACCCAACGAGTCAGCCTCGACGCTCTCCTACAGGATATTTTGCAGGAGCGAGAGTCAACTCTCCGCGAAACACAAGCAGAGATTAAGATCGAACCCGAATTACCCGTTATTTGGGCACAGCGCAGCATATTGAAGCAAATTCTGAGCAACCTAATTGATAATGCTCTCAAGTTTGTAGCGCCGGAGGTACAACCTCAAGTTCGGATTTGGGCCGAACGTCAGGAATTACCCAGGCTTGAGGGTACAGTTGAGGAGAAAGCTGCTAGACCGTCTGTGCGGATTTGGATAGAAGATAATGGCATTGGGATCGCGACTCAACATCAGCAGCGGATCTTTAAGACCTTTGAACGCTTGCATGGTGTAGAAGTCTATCCCGGTACAGGAATTGGATTGGCTATCGTCAAGCGAGGGGTGAAGCGCCTAGGCGGCAAGGTAGGGGTAGAGTCTACCCTTGATCAGGGTAGTCAGTTCTGGATCGAGCTACCACTTTCATAGGTTTTGTGCGGTGTCGTACCAAATCTATCCAAAGCAAGACTCACATCTCTAGATAATTTCCTAATATTTAGCAAAGATTTAATATTTCGCTTTATTGCAGGAATCGTCTGTTTTCTGCTTTCGTGAGATTTCTGCTGTTCGTGGTGTTGATAATGTCTCACTTCAATCCTGCTTTCCAAAACCAAATTATCGCTTCATTACCCACGGCAGATTATCAGCGCTTAGAACCCCATTTAGAATTTGTTAGTTTATCCCTGGGACAGGTATTGTATGAACCCAGAGAGCCAATTACCCATATTTACTTTCCTTTAAAAGCGCTTGTCTCGTTAATTCGTCCGGTAAATCATTCGTCCTCTAAGTTTGGATTAGTGGGTAATGAAGGACTGGTTGGGTTTCCAGCACTGTTAGGTGGAGAATCCACAATTAGCCGAGCAGTTGTCCAGTTAGCGGATGGGGCACTGAAAATTGATGCCAAGATTCTAAAGTCGGAATTTGATAGAGGGGGAATGTTACAAAAGCAAATATTGCTGTACCTCCAGCTCTTCATCACCCAAACTGCCCAAAATGCTGCTTGCAGAGTGCATCACTCAATCGAAGCCCGCTTAGCCCGATGGTTTCTCTAGATTCAAGATAAGTTAAAAATGGATAAACTCAGACTAACTCAACGCCATATCGCAGAACTTCTGGGCACTCGCCGAGCCACGATTAGCGAAGCCGCAGGACAACTTCAAAAAAGGGGAATTATTCGCTATACCCGAGGTGAAATCACGATTCTCAGTCGCTCTGGGCTGGAAGAAGCCGCTTGTAGCTGCTATGGTCTATTGCACCACGAAAAAGAGCGTTTGCGTGCAATCAGCCAGACAATCCGGTAACCTGAATTCATTCCACTTCTTTCTAGGCTCTGATCAGAATGGATAAACTTCAGAACAACCGCAGTCCTGATCCGGCTCGACCACTCAATCATCTGCTCGCAACATTACCAGAACCTGACTATCTGCGCTTAGAACCCTATCTACAAGAGGTCAAGCTCACTCTAGGCCAGATTCTCCACGAACCCGGTGAGCCAATCCGAACGGTTTATTTTCCTAACCAGTCCATGATTTCGCTGGTACAAATTATGGAAGACGGGTCAACCATTGAAGCCGGAATCGTGGGAAAGGATGGTATGATGGGCCATGCAGTCTACCTGGGCGGAGAATCCAGCTCCAGTCGGGCGATTGTCCAGATTGGCGGCAGTGCCATGGCGCTAGACGCAGCAATTCTTAAAGCAGAATTTAACCAGAGTGCCGAATTACGACAGCTATTACTACGTTACACCCAGGCATTCATTGCTCAACTCAGTCAAACAGCGGCTTGCAATCGATTTCATCCCATTGAAGAGCGACTAGCCCGCTGGCTATTGCAGTCCCAGGACTTTGCGGGTTCGGCATCATTGCAACTCACTCAAAATTTTCTATCCAGTATGTTGGGGACTCGCCGAGCTAGCATTACCGTTGCTGCCAATGCTCTGCAACAGGCTGGATTGATTCACTACAACCGAGGCCACATCGAAATTATGAATCGAGAATCCCTGGAATCCGCTTCCTGTGAGTGTTACGAGGTTATTCTGTCGGAATACCGTCGCTTGCTTGACCTTATTAGACGAATTGATTGAAAATTGTGTACAGATTGAATATCAATATAAGTACGCTAGCGTACCCACCAACTTCAGCGGCTATGTCATAGTAGGAGAGTCTATTCGGAAATTAGGTAGGGCATTCCTCTTGGCGGTAGACAGCTTCTCAAATCAATAGATCGAGTGACCTGCAGCTAATGGATACAGATAACGGGTGGTGAGCTACGTAGCTAATGTATCAAGAGGGAAGTTGAACAACAGATGATGACGACAAGTGATTGCAGCATATTATTAGTGGAAGATGACTCCAATGACATCTTGCTTATCCAACGCGCCTTTCGCCAAATCAATATTAATAATCCGATCCATATCGTCAAAGACGGTGACACTGCGATTGACTACCTTTCTGGCGCTGGAGACTATGCCGACCGCGATCGCTATCCCCTGCCTGCTTTGATTTTGCTAGATCTGAAGCTACCGCGTCGATCTGGGATTGAAATTCTTGAATGGCTGAAGCAGCAGAAGCACTCCTTGAGGCGAATCCCCGTTGTCGTGCTCACTTCCTCCAGAGAAAATTTAGATATTGATTTGTCCTACGATCTAGGGGTGAATTCCTATCTGGTAAAACCTGTTAAGTATGATGTGCTGGCTCAAATGGTTAGTGCGCTGGATGCCTATTGGCTGCGTCTGAATGAGTATCCTTCTGTTTTGCCGATTTAATCGAATTGACAATAGGGAACTGCAATGCACAGGATTAAGGTGACTATTTTAAGGGTGATTTCATGCAGCTAGAGCAGTCTCTAGAGAATATTTTACTGGTCGAAGACAATCCAAACGACCGACTACTAATTGTGCGGGAACTGAAGCGAGAATTTCCCCAGATTCAAACCTATGAAGCCATCGACTGGAATGAATTGGAACAGGCCTTGTCAGAGGATCAGTTCGATTTTGTGATTACCGATTATGAGCTGAACTGGACAACGGGACTAGATGTTTTGTATGCGATCAAAGAACATGATCCCCATCGCCCCATCATCATGTTCACCAACTCTGGAACTCAGGAAATCGCCGTTGAGGCGATGAAGGCGGGTTTGGATGACTACATTGTCAAGTCTCCCAAGCACTTTGTCAAACTCACGCAAGCTGTTCGTTCGGTCTGGGAAAATTCTAAAATCCGTCGGCGGGCAATGGAACTCGAATTCCGACTTCAGTTTCTCCTGAATGAACTCGAAGTGGGGGTATTTCGTACGACTCTGGATGGACAGCTTTTGGAAGCAAGTGATGGATTATTAAGGCTCTTAAATCTCAACTCCCTTTCAGAGGCGCAGACATTTTTTCAGGAACATCTTGCTTTTCCGATGGATGTACAAACTGAACAGCAGCAATGGCAGCGAGAAATCAAACTCAATAGTTCTGGGCGATCCCTTTGGCTGCAAATTAGCGAGACAGTCGTAAAATCTAACGGTAAGCTCCTGATTGATGGACTGGTCAACGACATCACCGAACAGAAGCAAACAGCAGCCGAATTACGAACTCTCAATAAAACCCTGGAACAGCGAGTGGCAGAACGGACAGTTCGATTGGAAATGCTGAATCGAGAATTGGAACTGTTTGCCTTTTCCGTCTCCCACGACCTGCGAACTCCTATTCGTCAGGTGGATGGATTCGCGAACTTGCTCCAACAGCAACTTGCCTCTACGACCACTGACGAAACGATTCTCCATTACCTGCAACAAATCGAGAAGTTGACCGAGCGGGCTGGTGGCATGATTGACGATCTGCTGCAATTTTCTCGCACGGGTCGGGCTGAAATGCACCAGACCACTGTCAATATGGAAAAGCTGGTACAGGAAGCCCAGCGCCAGATTAGTTCTCAGGTGGTAGAACGAACAATTCAGTGGCAGATTGAACCGTTGCCTGTGGTGAAGGGCGATCGCGATTTACTGCGGCAAGTCTGGCAGGATTTGATTGAAAATGCGGTCAAGTACACCCGTCTACAAGACCAGGCTAAGATTTCGATTGGCAGTAGTTCTAGTCGGGGCGAAATCGTATTCTTCGTACGGGACAATGGAATTGGTTTTGATCCGCAGGAGGCCAAACGTCTATTTGGAGTATTTCAACGGTTGCCGAATGCCCAGGACTTTGACGGCACAGGGATTGGACTGGCAAATGTTCAGAGAACGATTTACCGCCACGGCGGTCGCCTCTGGGCTGAGGGCAAACTGAATGCAGGCGCAATCTTTTATTTCTCTTTACCCATCAATAATTAAATCAATTTTCAAGAGAAATGCCGCATTTAAAGTCGCATTTGAAGTTTTGTCAAGACATCCTTCTTCTGATAGATAGCCCTATTCGCTGACTTCTCTATATTGTAAGTAGTGGTTGATCTCTAGGGGTTCTGCTACTTCACCAGTGTTGCTGCAAGGGGAGTTGTTGCATGTATTTCCTAGGCACAGATCGGCCATCCCAGTCCTGTTTATCTCCTTCAATGGTTCAAATCCTGTTACTAGAAGATGATCCGGTGGATCATGAATTGATAGAAGCTATATTGAAAAACCATGGAGTTGAAGGCAGGATTATTCGTGTCGATAATCGCGAGGATTTCCTGGAGTGCTTGAATGAAATTCCTCCTGATTTAATCCTGGCAGATTACATTCTCCCGAAATTTGATGGCCTAGAAGCCCTGGAGCTAGCCCAAACAACTTGCCCTGATATTCCTTTTATCCTGGTGTCTGGAGTATTGGGGGAAGAGCAAGCGATTCATGCTCTACAGGGGGGTGCAACTGACTACGTTCTGAAGCAACGAATGGAACGTTTAGCTCCTGCAGTTCAACGGGCTTTGCGAGAAGGTCAGGAACGGCAGGAACGGCAGCAAGTGGCCAGAGCACTGCATCAAACCGACAATTTGCTACGGGAGATTGTTGATGCCTCACCGATCAGCATCGTGACGCTCAGTCCTGAACAACGCATCATTACCTGGAATCGGGCTGCTGAATCTCTCTACGGTTGGACAGCCGAGGCAGTTGTTGACAGTCCTTTATCGCTAATCATTCCAGAAGATCAGCGAAACGATTTCGACCATTGTTTTACTCAAGCATTACAAGGTCATCGTGTTTCTAATCGAGAACTACAGCATCGGAAGCGAGATAATAGCTTAGTCGAAGTCAGCTTATCGCTGGCTCCACTGCATGATGCTGACGAAGATGTCTATAGTGTTGTGATGACTATAGTTGACAATACCACTCAGAAACAAATCGAAGCGCAGCGGTTGGCGCTACTGGAACAGGAAAGAAAGGCCAGACTTTCAGCAGAAACCACCAATCGGATCAAAGATGAATTTCTAGCCGTACTTTCTCACGAATTGCGAACACCCTTGAATGCCATCGTCGGCTGGATTGATATTCTCAAGAGTCGAAAACTGAGTGAGGCCATGCTGAAGAGGGCATTGGATACGCTGGATCGCAATGCAAAAGCTCAAACTCAATTGATTGAAGATTTACTTGATATCTCCCGAATTATTCGAGGGCAGGTGAGCCTCCAGATTCGGCCCGTAGATGTCATAACTTTGATTCGGGTCACCGTTGATAGTTTACGTCCAGCAGCAGAGGCGAAATCGATTCGAGTTGAACTGGCCCTGGCTTCACCGATTGACCCTATTTTAGTTGACCCTAATCGCCTGCAACAGGTTTTTTGGAATCTCCTATCAAATGCGATTAAATTTACTAAATTTGGGGGAGAGGTAACGGTTCGCTGCCAGTCGATTAAATCTCAATTACAAATTCAAGTGGCTGATTCTGGGGTAGGAATTGCCCCCGATTTTCTGCCCCATATATTTGAATATTTCCGTCAAGCCGACGGTTCCATCACTCGAGCCAAGGGCGGTTTGGGGCTGGGACTGGCCATCACCCGCCATCTGGTTGAATTGCATGGTGGAACCATAGAAGCCGACAGCCCTGGGGTTGATCAGGGATCAACCTTTACAGTGTTGCTACCCATGCGAGTGAGCCAAGCTGATGTGGAATCCACCCCAACTCCAACAGCGATTGACTCTCCCCTGCAAGGAATAAAGATCATGGTCGTAGAGGATGAAGCCGATTCACGAGAATTAATTGTCTTCGTCCTAGAACAGCACGGAGCTGATGTCCAGAGTTCAGATAATGTTCAAGTAGCATTTGACGTTTTGACTGACTTTCGCCCGAATATTTTGATCAGTGATATTGGAATGCCAGATGCGGATGGCTATACCCTACTGCGAACTCTACGGGCCTGTGGTGATATGCAACTCCGTGATATTCCGGCGATTGCACTCACGGCGTATGCCAGAGCTGAAGACCGTCAACAGGCTCTAGAGAGTGGTTATCAGGAACATGTGACCAAGCCCTTTCAATCGGAAGAATTAGTTCGAGTTATTACATCAGTTTTACAAAGTTCAGAACAGAATTGATTAATCATAAAAATATGGCAATCACAAATGATTTGTGAAAAGGGGATGAAGGGGACTATTTCTCCAAGCTCCTCCATAGTGCTTTTCATGATTGATTC
>JBHJGO010000095.1:0-20553 GCA_050331715.1 Microcoleaceae cyanobacterium | reverse complement strand
CTATGGAAGGTCTCAGACACAACAGCTTCGAGGGCCGAGAACACTTCGAAGATTTAGACTAGGTCTTTCCCCCCAAAAGTTCGAGACATCGGTAAGGAAATTCCGCGTTATAACATAACAGATAAATTTGTGTTATAACATAGTAGATAGAACAGTATTTAAGAACCTATTCTATTAGCACCCTGTATGTCCAGACTCAACATAGGGCCAGTTATCTAACTGACCTTGAGACCTGGGGAAAGTGTTAAATGTAGTGCCGGAACGGACTAATGATGCGACCCCTGACAGTTTTAAGTCAGTTAATAGCCTATGCCAAACTTATCCTTGAAGGCCTCTTGGAGATTCCCTCCTGGTACCTCCCTGACAAGGACATTAGTCACACTACATCACTGACCCCTCTATACCCTCTCTGGACAGAGATGAGAGGATATTGTGCTAAGAATGGGTGAGACTATCCTAACGCATTTAATTCAAAAACTTTCTACTTTTATGTAAAAACTCGGTTTTTCTGATGCAAAACATGTATCAATTGATATGGGACACGACATAGATTCACCCCTATGACCTGTCAGGCGGGGTTTGTACCGGATGAAGATCCTGCCGTATCTTAGCTCAACGGATACTCCTGAGACACACTTCTAGGAATCTGTACCCGATGCTGACGCGTTGATACCTATCCTAGGACTGTCTCAGAGCCGCAACTTGAGAAGTTGAAAAATCAGCTAGTGCTCCCAGGGCAACATTGAGCAACTGTCTGGGCTGAAGACTAGGCTGAACCAGACTCCACAGCCGCTGAACTTCCTCTGTGTGCAGGCGATCGCCCTCTGTCAAAGCCAGGACAATCCGTCGTCGGAGAAGTTCTCCCTCCTCAGACATCAAGTACTGCAAACCCAATTGAGCGGTTGGTAGTAAATCGAAGCTGCGGTCAGACTGGGCGATCAAGAGCATATTCTCCAGACGTTGCCATTGGAGCCGATCATTTTTGAACAGCACCTGAATCAACCGACGCCGCATATCAGGCGTTTCACCCTTTAACAGGCGACGGGCCACATAGGGATAGGCCACCTCAACAATTTTGAACTCTGGATTCAAGCTCAGGGCAATTCCTTCCTGGGTCACTAGAGAACGAATAATCAGGGCAAACTTGGCAGGTACACGAAACGGGTAGTCAAACATCAATTCTGAGAAACTATCCGTAATCGTCTTGAAGTTGAAATCCTGCACACTTTCTCCCATAGCATCCCCTAAAACCCGCTCTAAAGCCGGAAGAATTGGAAGAATATCTGTCTCCGGCGCTAGAAAACCCAACTGAACAAAATCGCTTGCCAGTTCATCGTAATCTTTGTTGATCAGGTGAACGACCGCATCAACCAGAACCTCCTTGGTTGACTGATCCAACTGATCCATCATGCCGAAATCAATAAACGCCATTCGACCATCCGGCATGGCAAACAAGTTTCCAGGATGCGGATCTGCATGAAAGAAACCAAACTCCAAAAGCTGTCGTAAACCACTCGTCACGCCGATCGAGATGAGGGTATCAAGATCCAGACCCATGGAAGCGATCTGCTCCCTGTCCGTCAGCTTGCAGCCATCAATCCACTCCAGGGTCAAGACCCGGGTTGTCGTGTACTTCCAGTAGATAGCCGGAACCTTAACCTCTGGATCGTCACAGAAGTAGGTTGCAAACTGCTCTGCATTGCGACCCTCATGGATGTAGTCAATCTCCTCAAACAGCTTCGTACCGAACTCATCCACAATCAAAGTTAGATCATGACCCAGATTAAGTGGTAATAATGGCCCAATCCAGCCGGCTGCCCATCGCATCAGGTAAAGATCGAGAGTAATGGTTGGTAATAAATTAGGTCGTTGCACCTTGACTGCAACTTCCTCACCACTTTTCAACCAGGCATGATAAACCTGACCCAAACTAGCTGCCGCAACAGGTTTTTTGGAAATCTCAGTAAAAACATTATCCAGCTCCCGATCCAGTTCTGCTTCAACGATTGACATGGCCAGGGCAGTGTCAAAAGGTGGCAGTCGATCCTGAAGTTGAGTCAATTCCGCTAAGAAATCCTTACGAATTAAATCGGGACGAGTGGATAGAGCCTGACCCACCTTAATGAAGGTGGGGCCTAGCCGAGTCAGAATTTGCTTCAGTTGAGTTGCTCGATTAGGCGTCGTTTTCAGATTGGGACGGAGTTGAGCATCCATGAAAAGACCCAACACGAACCCAGTAAAATACCAAAGAATTGTGATGGCTCGCCACATCACAACCCAGGGACGACGGCCATAATGTCTCGCGATCGCTTCGGGATCGTACCGCCGTCTACTCGTAGGCTGGTTCAAACTCACGCTCTGCTCTCCGCCTTTTATTAACTAACTGCTCTTATCAATCTTTCCCATCTGTTATCAAACAGATGAACCCGAAAATCAGATTTGTTATTATTTCTATAGTTATATTAACTTACTTGGTGATTTGTGATCAGTTTAGGGTCATGGGTCACTGGTCGTTGGTTTTTGGGTCAAGCTCCAGGCCAATCGGCATTGTCCTAGACATTGTCAAGAACGTAGCCCTCAACTGATGCCAACGACCAATAACGACTTACCCCATTACCCCCACTAACTGACGCTCATCCATATCCTGGAACATGGGCGTGCTGAGGTAACGTTCTCCGAAGCTAGGCTGAATCATCACAATGAGTCGTCCCGCATTTTCCTGCCGTTGACCTACTTTGATAGCAGCGGCTAGTGCTGCCCCGGAGGAGATACCGGATAGAATTCCTTCTTCCTTTGCTAAGCGGCGGCCATAATGCATCGCATCTTCATCAGTAACCTGCACCACCTCGTCAATCAAATCCACTTTTAATACGTCGGGCACAAATCCTGCCCCAATCCCCTGAATTTTGTGAGATCCTGGACTGCCGCCAGAGAGAACCGGGCTATTTTCAGGCTCCACTGCGATCGCTTGAAACTCAGGCTTCCTAGCCTTAATCGCTTCAGCAACTCCGGTAATGGTTCCACCAGTGCCAACTCCGGCGATCAGGATGTCAATCTGACCCTCAGTGTCTTCCCACAATTCCTGGGCCGTTGTCTGACGATGAATGGCAGGGTTGGCGGGGTTCTGGAACTGCTGTAGCATGTAGGCCCGTGGAACAGTATCCAGTAGCTCTTGAGCGCGTTGGATCGCCCCTTTCATCCCCATTGGTGCTGGGGTTAGTTCCAATTGAGCGCCGTAGGCTTTTAGCATCGCTCGCCGCTCCAGGCTCATGCTCTCCGGCTTAGTTTGGATGAGACGATATCTTTTGGCAGCGGCTGCCATCGCCAGGGCAATGCCAGTATTGCCCGAAGTCGGCTCAATCAAAGTAGTTTCACCGGGCGTAATCAGCCCCTGTCGTTCCGCAGCGTTAATCATATTGACACCGATGCGATCCTTTACGGAGGCAGCCGGGTTCATCCCTTCCAATTTCACAACGATCTGAGCAACACAGCCTTCAGACTGGGGAATAGAGTTGAGCTGAACCAGAGGAGTGCGACCAACCAATTCAGTAATGTTCTGGGCAATTCTCATAGTCGTGAGTCTCTTTTATTTCTGTAATCCCAATAAACTAATCTTAAACAGATCGATTGGCAATTTGGTTCATGGTTAACAGCCAGCTCACCTTTCCCTTAGATCTATCCGTCCCAGCACATCAAGATAGGCAAGTCAGGCAATTTACATGGTTCAGATATCTAGAGTTTAGTCGCAGTGCATTAACTGGATTTGGTATCATCAACTCAGATCGGCCCGCTTGAATCTGCCCTGGTTGCTTATCAATTATGAAGATTTCCTTTTTAGTCCCTGATTTGTCCTGCAAGTATGGCAACTGCATGAGCAGAGCGTACCTATTTGCAAAAATTCTTCATCGACAATACGAAGTTGAGATCGTAGGGTTCTCAATGAGTTCTGAGATTTGGGAGCCAGTTGCAGATGATTCAGAAATTACCTTCAAGATGGTCGAGATTCCAGGTTTATCCCGTAGAGGAACAGTTAAAATCATACCCAAGTTTCAGGAACTGATTAAACTAATTGAAGGAGAGATTGTTTATGCCAGTAAGCCTTTATTAACCACGCTGGGCGTTGGCTTGATTGCAAAACTTATGCAGGGGAAGAAGCTTCTCGTTGATTTGGATTTTTGGCAATTGGGTTTTAGGAAAGAATAGCTTCAGGCCTTTAATCCAGAAAAAAAGCGTGAGCTTCTAGTTAATGAAGCCTTTAGGTTTTATGAAAGCTACTCCTATTGGAACAATTTTTTAGGAGAAAAGTTAACAAATTCTAGTCATACAATCACAGTTTCTAACCGATTTCTACAGGAGAAGTTTGGTGGTCAAGTTGTTAGACATGCTGTTGATACCGAACTGTTTAACTCTGAAAGGTATAATTCTGAACAATTTCGCCAAGAACTGGGAATTGATCTCCACCGAAAGATTCTGATGTTTTGCGGTACTCCTCAAGTTCATAAGGGCATCGATGACTTGATCGACGCAGCAAACCTGCTGACGGATCGGGACGATTTTTTGCTAGCGGTGGTTGGCAACAAAGATTCAGGGTATGCCAAAACGGTGACGGATCGGGCGAAGGAAATGTTGGGAGAAAAGTTCAGGGAGTTTGGACTACAACCCTTTGAGAAAATTCCTCAGTTTCTCTCCTTGGCGGATGTGATTGTAATTCCTCAGCGAAAAAATTTCTCAACCGTGGGTCAGGTTCCAATTAAGGTTTTCGAGGGGATGGCAATGGCTAAACCTGTGGTTTCTACGGTGGTGTCTGATATTCCAGAAATTCTTCAGGGATGTGGCTGGACAGTCGAGCCAGAAAACCCACCTCAGTTGGCTGAGGCAATTCGAACTGTTCTGACAGACCCAGAAGCAGCTCAGGCAATGGGACAGAAAGCTCGTCAGAAATGTATTGAAAATTATAGCTGGGATGCTGTTGAACAGGTTCTACAAAAAATCATCCAAAATATTCTCTAATTAGACTCAAACTGTCGTGGCGATTCTCAAATGACTAAAGCCATTTTTCAGGGACAATTGGGGTAGGGGTTTATCGAATAAATAACCCTGACCGAGGTCACACCCCAAAGTTCTCAACTGACTGAGTTGTTCCTCCGTTTCAATCCCCTCAGCAACAGCCTGAATATTGAGTTGGTTGGCTAAGGTAATGATCGTAGCAACAATTTTACAATTCCAGCTCTCTTGATTCAGATTTTCGATAAAAGAACGGTCAATCTTCAAAGTTTTCACCGGAAATTGATGTAGGTAATTCAAAGATGAAAGCCCTGTCCCAAAATCATCAATACTGACTTGAACGGAACGCTCTTCTAAACGGTTCAGAATTTCTGTTATTGCACTAACGTCTTGCGCCAAGGTATTTTCTGTCACTTCTAACATCAGGTTTTTGCCGCTTAATCCCGTTTGACTAAGAATCCGATCCACTTGATCCATAAAATCAAAATGCATCAGTTGTTGTAGGGACAGATTAATACTGATATGTAAGTTTTTGGTGTCGGGAAGTTGATCCTGCCAATTAGCCAGGGTTTGACAGGCTTCTTCTAAAACCCAAATTCCGATGGGAACAATCAATCCCGTATCTTCTGCAATGGGAATGAATTGTGCTGGGGGAATTATTTCTCCATCCGTTTGTTGCCATCGAATCAGCGCCTCAAATCCAACCAACTCCCCAGAAGTTAATGAGATAATCGGTTGATAGTGCAGAACAAATTCCTGATTTTCTAGCGCTTCACGAATATTCTGCTCAGTTTGTAGTCGATCTAGAATCTTGAAACGCATTTCTGGGTCAAAAATTTCGTAGCGCGCTTTGCCTGCTTCCTTAGCTCGGTACAAGGCAATATCAGCGTCCCGTAGAATCTCCGAACTGTTACTGTAACTTTTAGCACCCAGCATGATGCCAATACTGGCGCTAATGCAGACCTGATGGCCTTGAATCAAGAAGGGAGATTCCAGCGTGTGTAAAACCCGTTGAGCAATGCTGGTCACTTCATGAACGTCTTGCAACTCCTCCAGCAAAATTACAAATTCATCTCCTCCCATGCGAGCCACCAAATCAGTTGTGCGGATAATCTGCTGCAACTCACGAGCGACCTGCTGCAATAATTGATCACCAACCAAATGTCCCAAACTATCATTAATCGCCTTGAACCGATCTAGATCAATAAACAGTACTGAAAATAGAAACTCTGGATGACGCTTCATTCGACCCACCGCAAGTTCCAGTCGTTGAACCAAGAGATTGCGATTTGGCAAACCTGTCAAGTCGTCGTGCATTGCATCATGCTCAAGCTGTTCTCGAATCAGAATCTTCTCAGTAATGTCTCGCGATGTGCTTTGTAGATAACTGATCTGGCGGTCTTGACTGAAAATGGGTTTTAAGATCACCTCTAGCCAAACAAACTCTTCTGACTTCTTCTGCATTTGGCAGGTCAAGGTTTTGACTTGTTGGGGGCAGATAAACTGATTCTCCTCCATTTCTGGGGCATGACGATGACGAACTTGAAAAATTCGATTTGCGTCTTGATAGAGGAGTTCTTCAGGCTGAAATCCAGTCAAGGAATAACAGGAGGGGCCAACATACAGAAATTGACCCTGGGGAGAGTGCAAGCAGACAAGATCAGTCATATTCTCTGCCAGTAGTTGAAACTGTTCTTGGCTTTTCCTCAAAGCCCGCTCAATCCGTTTACGCTCACGAATCTCATCCAGTAAATCATGGTTGATTGCTCGTAGCTGGTCTGTCCGGGTAAAAATAGACAGAATCCTGGGAAAGATTCTAATTAATACAATGGCTGAAACGATAGCAATCACAGCATTAATAGCTTTGACACCTCCCAAAATCCAATGAATCGGATGCCATAGCGACCAGATTGCCAAAATATGGATAGCACCACCAACAGCAGCAAGACTGCCCACTAGAGGTAGGGTGAGATTGAATAGAAAACCTTGGCGCTGACCGGCAAAATAAACCTGGGTGATCAAGATTAAAAAATAAGCTAGAGCAATGAGAGCATCAGATATGATGTGAAGTCCCATCAAGCTAACTTGCCAGGAGTAGCAGTAACTTTGAGGGAAATACTGCTCTATAGAAAAGGCCCATCCGATTGAACGCAACATCAGTTGCTCTCCTTTAAAAACTCGAATTGATCACTAGAACAAATTAGAGGTGATAACTATCATCTCCAATATTGAGACAATTTGTAAAGATGCCAATTTGCAAAAATGATGAACTTAATCTAAAAACTATTATTTCCTAAATTAACAAATACAATATCCGAACCTTTGCACCGGAAGGATGAAATCAAGTATCTGCTGTCACGACGTTTTTCTAATGAATTATACACAAAAACCATGACAGAACTATGACAGCGTCATGAAAGCATGTGAAAATCTGATCCTCACCATGCGGGATCGACATAAAGCTGAATTGTTACTTCTTCTTGCCCTGCCGGAATCGCACTAATACAGGCACAAACAATTTCTCCATCAATGATTTCAACTTCGCAGGCATGGCAGGAACCCATCAAACAACCTGTGGGAATTGAAACACCTACGCGTTGTGCAACTTGTAACATTGGCTCCCCCGGTTGTGCTTCTGCAACTACATCATCGGGCAAAAAATGAACCTTCATTTCAACTTTCCTAACTTGGTTACTGTCCTAGTTACTATCTTAGAATCAAGTCCAGGTTTAAGCTGTCAGCAACAACATCTGCCAAAACATCTAACATCATTTCGCGATGTTCTCGGTAGTCCGGGACACCTGTTGGTAAAGTATTCAATCCTCTGGGTTTCCGTAAGTGATTCAACCAGGCACGTCGCCAAGCGCTATTATCAAAAATGCCGTGCAAGTAGTGGCCCCAAATCGATTGAGACTGATTAATCACTCCCAGATTAGTCTCTTCAAACAGGGGAGTTGCTGTTTCTCGGTCTAGAACCTGTGTCCGCCCCTGGTGAATTTCATAGCCTTTGATTGGAAATCCAGCTTGGGGGTAGGCGGAGGTCACAACACGCTTGGTTGAGATTTTCTGCCGATCAATCATCGTTTTTATGGGTAAGAGTTTTAATCCGTCGTATTCACCGGGATGGCCTTCTAATCCCTGGGGGTCAGTAATTGTCTGCCCCAGCATTTGATACCCGCCACAAATTCCCATCACTTGACCGCCCGCTGCAATGTAATCCTGGATGTTCTGGGCCATGCCACTCTCTTTTAGGGCCAGTAGGTCGGGAATTGTCGTTTTGGTTCCAGGAAGAATCACCGCATCGGGATGACCCAGAGGTTGATTTAGACCGATGTAATCAAGCTGAACCGTGGATTCAGCATCCAGGGGATCAAAGTCTGTGAAGTTGGCAATACGCGGTAGACGAATCACAGCAATTCTGATGTCGGCGGGTGCTGTGCCAGTTGTGCGTCGGTCAAACAGACTTAAGGAATCCTCAGCAGGCAGATTCAATTCAACCCAGGGAATCACGCCAACCACTGGAATTCCGGTATGTTCCTCCAGCCAGGTAATGCCAGAGTCCAGTAGAGATCGCTGTCCTCGAAATTTATTGATAATAATGCCCTGAATCAGTTCTCGTTCTGACGGTTCCAAAAGCTGTAGTGTACCTACAATATGGGCGAAGGCGCCTCCGCGATCAATATCGACCACCAAGAGCGTTTTGGCGTGCAGGTACTCCGCCACTCGCATATTGGTCAGATCACGGTGCTTGAGATTCACCTCTGCTGGACTGCCTGCCCCTTCACAAACAATCATCTGATACTCTGAACCCAACTGATCCAAGCATTCGGTAATGATTTTCCATCCCCGATCAAAATATTTCTCGTAGTAATCTGCTGCCTGGACATAGTCCACTGGCTTTCCCATCAGGACAACCTGAGAGGTCATGTTTCCCTGGGGTTTTAGCAGAATTGGATTCATCACCACAGAGGGAGTTAATCCAGCAGCCCAGGCTTGAACCACTTGAGCGTAACCCATCTCTGCTCCCGCCGGAGTCACGTAGGAGTTCAGGGCCATATTCTGACCTTTAAACGGAACAACGCTCATCCCTCGACGCCGCAAAATTCGACAGAGGGCCGTCACAATCATGGATTTACCCGCATGGGAGGTGGTGCCAACCACCATAATTGCCTTGGATGCGGTTCTTTTTTGGTTCATGGCAGGTCAGTAATTGAGTTAAATGGGGAATCTGACTCGACGAGTTAGAGCATTCAGCAGGCGATCGCCCAGTGAAGCAGCCTGTGAAAGCTGGCGACGTTCCCAGTTTTCCAAAAGTTGCCGTCCCAGGGGAGTTAGGCGGAAGCTATCGGTTAATCCCTGGCCATCCACTTCCCGACGCAGCAGACCCACCTGTATCAGCCAATTCAATTGGTTCTCTGCCCTCAGTTCAGGAATAGACGTTTGCGTGTATCCCTGCTCAACTCCGGACTGACTCACCATCGAATTTAAGGGAACTCTTTCATGCTGCATCGTCGTGAAGAGTTTGATCTGAAAAGGGGAACAACGAACAGCTCGTTCGGCCCGTCGAAGGGTCGCGGGTGGATATTGAATTGGTTTGATATCTGATGAACTTGAGGTCATGAAACGCCTATAGGAAATCTGAATCTGGAAAACCTATATAGCTTGCTCTCCAGAGACCAAGCAGCACTTAGAATATAGCCTATGTATATCATACCTATTTCGCGTTATCAGGTTGATATTGGCTGTCACCCGATTTGAATTCATTCAGGTTTCAGCATACTATCAGCTCAGTATCATTAATCTCTGCTAGAACAGGTTAAATTGGTCTCAAATCTGACTTCTGCTTTCCCCCCTTATTTTGCTGGGTTCATATATTAGTTTCTTCCTATCCTTTTCCAGCTAGTGCTCCTGACCCCATCGCATCTCGTTCAACTATGCTTAACTTTCTTGGCCCCCAAACCGTTGTTGTGAATCAGCCCGTCGCTCTGATCGGAACCTACGACCCGAAGGCGATCAAAACTGTTTCAGTTATTGCTGAGGATAAATACCCACTTGACGTGATCCAAAATTCTCGTACTCAGACCTGGCAGGTCAGTTTAGACAAAGGGTTTAATCTAGCGGGAAAACGATGGTTTCGCCTCAGAGGGACGAGTAGCCAAGGCCAGGTCGTGAGCAATCAAACCTTTGAAGTGAAAGTCGATCTGAAGGGCGTGAATATTGCTACTCCTTTCCAGGTGATTGCTCTGCAAGAAACCTGGTTGAAAGTCTCCCCCATCAGTTCATCCCAGTTGAATGCCAATCAGAAATATCCGATCCAGGCCGGACAAATTCTCAACATTGACAGCTACAAGGTCTCAGGCAATCATCTCCAAGTCGAGCTGGAAGACCCCCTGCCCAATGTTGCTCAGTCGGGTTATTTCTACATCGATCATATTGTTGTGACCAAGGGGTCAAATGTTCTGTGGTTTGAACAGGATGATTTACCCAATCCTACCCCAGGAACCAGGCTCCTCTGGATCACCGACGATACATTATTCAAGTTTCAACCGGAAAATTCCGCCCTACTATCGCCCAATCAACAGGTCAATCTTTGCCAGGGTCAGACCTTAACGGTTCTGGGCTATGCCTGTGTGGATAACCATTTTCGAGTTTCGTTAGAGAATCCGATGGGAAGTGTGGGCAAGTCGGGGTTTGTCTATCGATACCACGCCCGTTTGTTTCAAGCGGATAAGGAAGTTGCCTACGACGGCAACGCGACCAATCTGACAATTATCAATACGACGCTGTTTAAGAAGAAACCCATTGACTCCGCCTTTTTGCCCGAATCTGAAAAGGTCATGACACCCGCTGGGATGATCTACGGGGTTCAGAGCTATGTGATGGAAAATAGCCACCTCAAGGTCGCCCTGTTTGAGAATTTTCCAGGCTTTGGTAATACGGGGTATTTCTTCCCGGACTTTATCCAATTGACTCGGGCTGGATTCCCGGTTCTTCCCGACAATGCCCCTTTGACCTACAAAGGCCCCAACGAAGTCCTGGTCAAACAACCTTTTGTCTTGCGGGGGACATTTGACCCTAGAATGGTGGCTCAGATTACGCTGAAAGCAGAGGATCGCTATCCCTTGAATGTGACCCTCAAACGTTCAGCCGGAATCTGGGAGGTGAATCTTGCCAATGGCATTCAGGTGGCCGGATACCGTTGGCTCAGGCTGCGGGGCTATGACCAACAGGCCAGGCTGGTGAACTCCCAGGTGATTAGTTTGACGGTCAGTCCTGAACCCCTGACTGCTGGGGCCGAACTCACATTGAGCACGACGAAAGACACGCTCTTCAAGGTCGCGCCCTTCGATTCAGGCGCCCTCAACACTGAACAAAAGGTGACCATTCCTGCTGGACAAACCTTTAAAGTTCTGAAATATGGACTGATGGATGGCCATCTTAAGGTGCTGCTGAATAACGATATTTCGCCGATTGGTAGCTTTGGTTACTTCTTCCCCGGTCATATCCGGCTTAAAAAGGGCCAGGATGAATTGAAATTCAGCCTTGGGGAAGTTCCCGATACGGAAATGAAAGCCCAAATGTTGGTGACTCGTACCACACGTATCAAAGCCGCACCTGTCGATACTGCCGCCCTCCAGCCCAATCAATCCGCTCCACTGCTTTTGGGTCAATCTCTGCCCATCCGAGGCTATGCTTCAACCCAGGGGCACTTTCGAGTCACGTTGGCAGATTCGGTTTCTGGGTTTGGCAATGTGGGCTATATCTACTGGCAGCATGTCCGGATCGTTCGGGGTGGACTGGAGATTCTCTACAATCCAGAAGCATTGACCATGACGGTGCTGGCTACTACAGTTTTGAAGAAACGGCCCGTTTCTAGTAATCAACTCAGTGCTGCAGAGAAGACCACGTTACCGCTGGGTCGAGTATATGGAGTGAATAGTTATGGTGCCCACGAAAGTAATGTTCGAGTGGCCCTGACAGAGGAAATCCCTGGATTCGGCAATACGGGCTATGTTTACCCGCCCCATGTTCAGTTTCGTCAGGGTGGTCAGACCTTTGACCCGATCCCACCTCAATTAAAGCTGAATGTTCCCTACTTCTCCCAGCGGGACAATCCCCGCTACTCCTGGGCTACATGTAATGTGACATCCATTGCCATGGTTATGGCCTACTACGGGGTGCGTCCCAGATTTGGAGGACAGTTGGAGGATGAATTACTGGAATGGACGCTGAACTACGCTGGGCCGGGTTCCTACGTCCAACACAATGTTCTTTCTGCTTTGCTGAAGGCCTACGGATTCAAATCTACGTTTAGCACTACACGCCGCTGGTATCAAATTAAGCAGGAGTTGATCAGTCGTCGTCCAGTTGTGCTGCCAGGAGACTTTATTGTGCCCTCCGGTCATATTGTGGTGGTAATTGGCTATAACAGCAGCGGGTATATCGTGAATGATCCCTGGGGGGATGCCTACACCGGATATACCAATACCTACGGAGCCAGTTTATTGTATTCCTACAGTTATGTGAATCAGATGGCCGGGCCAGATGGCAGTGTTTGGGCTCACTTTATTGAGCCAGGTTAACCCCTGTGTTACACCAAGCTAAAACTAGCTTCAGTCAAGATTTCCACTCCGGCAACAACCGCTAAAGTTCCTGTTCCAGAAGTAATGTTTAAGTTGCCGTTTTCAGCCGTTAAGGTTACTGCTCCAAAGGTTAAGCCCTCTGCCAAACCTATCAGATCGCTGCCGACTTCAAAGTCAAGGATCGTATCTGTTCCTGCTCCGATTGCCAGAATAAACGTATCTGCTCCATCCAGAAGGCTAATTGGATCGCCCCGTAACAGATCATTTCCCAGACCCCCACGTAAGGTATCACTGCCCAGATCACCAAATAGGGTGTCTGCTCCATCATTTCCGAATAGAACATCATTACTCTGGCCACCATAGAGGACATCATTTTCGGTTCCCCCATCGGTAAGGTCTTCTCCTTGACCGCCTAGCAAAGTGTCATTGCCAGCACTTCCAGAGACCTGGTCACTACCTAGATCGCCAAAGATCGTATCGTTTCCATCATTGCCATTGGCCTGATCATCCTCTTTGCCGCCGAAGATCATGTCATTGCCGACACCGCCAACCATAGTATCTTCCGACTGATTACCAAACAAAGCATCGTCACCATCGTCACCGTAGATTTCATCTTTTCCCAGACTTCCAACCAGGGTGTCATTTCCAGTCCGCCCGTAGAAGGTTTCATCATCCGCTGTGCCAATTTGTTCGTCTGCATCACGGGTTCCGACAAAGATTTCCTGCTCGATGCCACCCTTGATGTAGAACTGTGCTGCCTTAAAGACGTTTGCCCCAACTTGCTGTCCCAGGGTACGACCATTGAGATCCCCATCATCAAAGTGAATAGCGCCGTAGATACGGGAAATTCCAGCCTCATCCGCCGCCTCAGAAAAGGTTTCCCACGCTAGCGTGGTTTCTTCTTGGGGGGTAATTCCAGGTTCAAAGCGGGATTCACCGGGTTCGAAGGTGACAGAAGCCCCAAATTGATCGCTACCCGTGAACAATTCCAGAATTGTGGCCCCTGCTCCACTAAAAGCGCTGTGGCCCGAAGTGTACTCAGAAAAGGGAGGAGAAGGATCGCCACCTGGAGTTTGATAGGTGAGAAAGTCGGTCGCTAGGACAGCTTGAGTCCCCTGGCCTGGAACCCAAGCTTCAATTGCAAACCCATCCAATTCAGGATTAAATTCTCCTATTAAACCCAGTTCCCCCAGGTCACGAATCACCCGCACCGGACGAGCATAGTCGTAGAATACCTTGGATTCCCAGGTAGCAATACCCGCGTCGAAGACTGCATTTCCTAACGTAAAGAACAGTTGAACGTCTTCGTCCAGGGTATTGTCATTCTGTGCAGAAACAAACTGACCAAAGGTTATCCAGGTTCCAGGGGGGAAGGACGTACCACCCCCATCCTCCCAGAATTCAGCGATTAACTTTTGCTCATCGGTGAGATTGGCGCTGATTTCTACCAGTTCTTCAGATTGTTCAATGAACTCAGGATTAATCACTGTCCCGACAATCTCTGGAGAAATTGCCACCACTGAGCCATCGGCCAGGGTAATCGTGCGCTGTTCAAAGTTCAATTCACCCTCAACTAGGAGAAAGGGTTCAGGGGCTGCGGGACGAAGCGCGTCGCCAGACTCGAGACCAAAGGGAGTGACTTGACCCCATTGCGGCGTCAGGAATTGTTGTAGAGGTGCATCCAGGTCGTCAATTGGAACGTTTTCAGGTGTCCAGAGTTCGAGATTAACGATCTCCTCCGGGTTAGGGTTTGTGGGTTGGTAGTTGGTGGTATCTAGGTAGTCACCCAGTTGATTGGAACCGTCCTGCACCCGAAACTCTAGCAATGCTGCAGCAGAAGCGTTACCGATTCCCGCTGGTGTTGTGGTGTCCTGAGTCACGTTATTTGGATCGAGGCCCAATTCTCGCATTAATTCGTCGAAAATTTCAACTTGATCTGGAAATAGTTCCGTTAAGACTTTGTAGGCCGCATAGCTCATGGCCTCAGCTTTATTGGCGTCGGTATTTTCTGAGATGGGACGTTGGAGCGTGTCGCCCAGTTGAGTTCCAATTGCGGTGGGGTCATAGGCGGCCCAGGCATCAAACATCGCAGTGTGTACTATGCCATAGGCCCGAGAAGCTATCGTTGGGCCAACTTTCAGATTGATTACGGCCTGCTGAACGACTTGATCCCACTGGACAGAGATTGTTGGTGTGGGATCATTAACAGTAACCAGTTGGGTTTCTGGATTGAGAATTAGTTCAATCGAGTTTGCTTGTGATTGTGAATCCATTGATTTGAGCGGTAGGCGGGGAAGATCTCAGTGACTTTGGCCCCCTCAAAACCTCCTATCTTTAGAGGATTTGGATAGGGTATCGCTGTAGATTCTGGGGCAGAACTTGAAATCCCTGTATGGATGCCCCTCGCTCCCCTTTTTAAGGGAAGCGTTTTCTATGCACTTGCTCTAAAAGAGCTCCTTGAAAGTTAATCCTCAGCAAAAATATAGCGATATAGTTCGTTGGGATTGGGTTCAGGGCTGCTTTCAGCAAACTCAACCGCCTCATTCACTTCCTGCTGAATCCTTTGCTCGATTCCCTTCAACTCTTCCTCAGTAGCAATATTCTTTTCAGTATGGTGATTGGCCAACTTGCGATTTGGATCGCGATCAAACCAGAACTCTTTCTCCTGCCTATCCCGCAGTTCGTCTGGATCAGCCAGGGAGTGACCTCGGAAACGATAGGTCAGCGCTTCAATTAAGGTTGGCCCCTCTCCCGCTCTAGCTCTGGCAACTGCTTCCTGAGCCACTGCTCGAACCGCCAGAACATCCATGCCATCAACCTCATATCCCGCCATCCCAAATGCAGCAGCCTTCTTGTAGATTTCTGGGTCGGAAGTAGCCCGTTCATGGGCCATACCAATCGCCCACTTGTTATTTTCGACAACGTAAATAATCGGCAGCTTCCATAGAGTTGCCATATTTAAGCATTCAAAAAACTGTCCATTATTGCAGGCTCCATCTCCGAAGAAACAAGCAGTCACCTGATCTGAGGACTGATCCCCCAGAGCCTCACGCCGATACTTACTCTGGAATGCGGCTCCGGTGGCCACTGGAATTCCCTCTGCTACGAAAGCAAAGCCACCCAGAAGATGATGGGGTTCAGAAAACATGTGCATCGAACCCCCCCGTCCCTTAGAGCAGCCTGTTTCCTTGCCAAACAGTTCGGCCATGACCTCTTTTGCCGGAACCCCAGCACTGAGTGCGTGAACGTGGTCACGGTAGGTACTGCAAACATAGTCTTCATCCCGGCGCATGGATCGAATCACCCCCGTTGAAACGGCCTCCTGACCGTTGTATAGGTGCACAAAACCAAACATCTTGCCTCGGTAGTACATCTCTGCACATTTATCCTCAAACAATCGTCCCAGAACCATGTCTTCGTAGAGCATCAGACCTTCCTCGTGACTGATGGTGACCGTCTCTGCGGAAAATGTCGGTAATGTGCGTTCCTGAACCATGCTATTCTCGATTCCTCTCGGTAAAACTCGGGTTGCTAAGACCATTCTAGTTCCAATCCTGGTCAAGTTCCTGGATTTGTTCTCGTTTGGGGGATTGGCACTAACAACTGATAAACTATTGGTGAATTTCCAAGCTCAAGACATAGTGACCGAGCTGAACATTCTGACACCAGAGTTCGTATTCTAATCTCAGATATTCTGGAACAGGATAGCCTGTAAATTGCAGCTCACGGGTAAAGTTCCTGAGACGAAATTGCTCAGGGGGTCTTACTTCTTTGAGTTGATAATAGTAGCGGCTGACTCCATACATGCCCCCCTGCCAGAGATGTCGATAGCTGTATTTGCCATTTCCCTGCATCGTCATCACGGCTCGATGGGGAGAAATCTCTAGCCACAATAATCGTGGTTTTCTCAAGGCAGCAACCGGCATTGCATCACACCAGTCCAGTTGATGGTCAGGAATTTCTGACTCGTGCAGCAGCAGATGAAATTGCTCTTGGTCTCGCGGGTAAACAGTTGCAGCCGTTTCAATGAAGGAACGGACGGGCAGATCCATCGAAACGAGCGATAGGCTAACAGGCTTGCGATAGTGAGTCAGCATAGGTAAAGCCAATTTTGATGGCCAAGTGAGGTCAATGAAGAATTCAGCGGGGATGCAGACGGTTACCAAAGAAGTCTATGGGCAGGGGCAGTAAAACGGTAGGATAACTGATACGATAGGCAGTCCTTCCTCTGTGATCCTATGCTATCTATCATCTCATCCACAACCCAGACCGAACATCAGACCTTAACAATTACTTCAGACCCGCAGCAGGTTTCTCTCCGGGGACGGATTCAAATTCCGGGAGACAAGTCCATTTCTCATCGAGCCTTGATGCTGGGCTGTCTGGCTCAGGGAAAGACTGTGATTGAAGGATTGCTTCTCGGCGCTGTCCCCCGCAGTACAGCCAGTTGTATGACCCAATTGGGCGCAACCATTTCTTCTCTGAACTCAACTCGCGTTGAAGTTCAGGGTATCGGACTGGGACAACTCCAGGAACCCGACTCAATTCTGGATGTGGGGAATTCCGGAACTAGCATGCGTTTGATGCTAGGAATGCTGGCTTCCCATCCTGACCGTTTTTTTACCGTTACCGGAGATGAATCGATTCGACGGCGACCAATGGGAAGAGTGGTGAAACCTCTCCAGGAAATGATGGCCCAGATTTGGGGACGACAGGGAGGAACCCTGGCTCCTCTCGCTATTCAGGGTCAATCGCTTAGGCCGATCCACTATCACTCACCAATTGCTTCTGCTCAGGTGAAATCCTGCATTCTCCTGGCGGGTTTAAATACAGAGGGACAAACAACGGTGACGGAACCCTCTTTGTCACGGGATCACAGCGAACGGATGCTGAAAGCGTTTGGTGCGGACATCAGCCTCGACCGAGAAACCCATAGCGTGACCGTTACAGGCCCGGCCCAGTTGCAGGGACAGACGGTGATTGTTCCAGGGGATATTAGTTCGGCGGCTTTCTGGTTAGTGGCAGCAGCCATTGTTCCAGGATCTGAATTGGTGATTGAAAACGTTGGCGTCAACCCCACCCGTACCGGTGTTCTGGAAGCGCTAGCAATGATGGGCGCAGAAATTCAACTCGAACAGGAACGGGAAGTGGCGGGGGAACCCGTGGCTGATTTGCGCGTTTCTCATAGTCAGTTGAAAGCCTGTACCCTGGAGGGAGATTTAATTCCCCGCTTGATTGACGAAGTGCCAATTCTAGCTGTTGCTGCCGCCTTTGCCGAGGGAACAACGGTGATTCGAGATGCGGCAGAACTCCGGGTGAAAGAGAGCGATCGCCTCAAAGTGATGGCTACAGAATTAACCAGGATGGGAGCCAAGATTTCAGAGTTACCCGATGGCCTAGAAATTACTGGAGGAAATGATTTGCAGGGGGCAGAGGTGGATAGCTATACCGACCATCGAATTGCCATGAGTTTAGCGATAGCTGCCCTGAGCGCGAAGGGAACCACAACGATTCAGCGGGCAGAGGCGGCCAGTATTTCCTATCCTGAATTTGTCGGGACATTACAGCAAATCACTGGACATTGAACTCAATCATTATGCAGGTAACTCAACTGTGAAGCAGGTCAGTCCCTCAGCACTCTTGACTTTAATGATTCCATTCAGTTGCTCGACCAATTTTTCAACCAGCGCCAATCCCAAGCCTGTTCCTCCCTGCTTCCAGGGATCGGCGTTGGGAACTCGGTAGAATTTTTCAAAGATCCGAGGCAGCTCTCCCTCGGCAATTTCAGCCGGATTAGAGACGCGGAATCGTACCAATGATTTTGTTGTCGGGGCTTGATCTGGATCAACGTCAGTGGGGTCAGGCGGCAGTTGAACGGTTTCATATTCAACGTCGAACTGGATCATTTCTCCGTCAGGGGTATATTTACAGGCATTATTCAACAATTCCGCCAGCACCCGTTCTAGACTGGCGGAACTGGTCAGTATCTTAGGAAGAGGAGAAATAGAATTAACCTGAAGTCTCTGTTGTCGCTCTTGAGTCCGAGAGTAGAAGGGCTGAATTAGCGGAGGTAACCAGGTTGACAGATCAATTTCTTCTAGGGCAATTGGAGCCGTTGACGCTTCCAGTTTTTGTAAATCTAGCAAGTCATTGATTAGATTCGTCTCTCGTGTGCATTCAGATTGTAAAATCTCGACGTATCGCTGCAATCTTTCGTCATCCGGCAGCACTAGATTCACCATATGAATTGCCATCTTCATATTGGCGAGGGGAGTCCGTAGCTCATGGGAAACCGTGCTGAGAAACTCATCCTTCAGAATATTGAGTCGTTGTAGTTCCTTAATTTTTTGACGGAGTTCAGCCGTTCGCTGTTGAACCTGTTGTTCTAAATCGGTATTGAGATCCTGGACTTGCTGATAGAGCTGGGCCTGTTGAATGGCGATCGCCAACTGAGTGGATAACTGTTGGAGCAAGGTAATTTCTGATGGCTGCCAGTGGCGAGTGCCCGAACAATGATGCACCGAAAGAATGCCCCAGGAATGATCATCTTCTTGTAACGAAACGAGTAAGTAAGCCTGAATATTTTCCGCATCAAGATAATGTTGTTCTCCATCTGAAAATTTTGTCATCTTGACATTTGTGACAGCACAAACCGGGTCAATTGCTAGAACGTCGAGATGATACTTGGTTACCTCTGGGCTAAGCTGAGTTTGAGAGAGTGGGTGTCCACTCAGAGCAACTGATTCAGCCACTTGTTGGTTCTGACCCGTTTCTGTTAAGTGATAGACTACAACCCGATCCGCCTCTAAGACCTGCTGCACCTCCGCAACCGTCGTATTCAGGATTTCCTTTAGATTCAGTGATTGATGAATTTGAAACGACAGTTTGGAGAGTAATCGCTCCCGCTGCAACTGTTCGTAGAGCTTAGCCGTTCGCTCTTGCACCTGTTGCTCAAGTTGAGCAGCCCGATCTTCCAAGAGCTTTAGCTTTTCTGCTTGTAGGTCTTCAACGGATTGTTGGAGCTTGCGAACCACTCGAAACATCTCCGTTGGATCCAGCATCCGTAACAGGCTGGTTTGGGTAATGATTCCCAACAATTCTCCGCCCGCACCACAAACAACGAGTCGCCGCATCTTTCGAGCTTGCATTTCTTGATGCGCGTGCCAGAGAGAATCCGTCGGTTTCAGATACAGGGGCGGATCAGACATAATCGTCTGAGCCAGGGTACAGGTTAAATCCAACCCCAAATACTGAGCCTGAACAACGTCCTGGGCGCTAATGATACCAATGGGGATTAGTTGATGTCTGGCCGAAGTCGTTGTCTCCATCGGCCGATGGATAACGATGCAATTGACCTGATGCGCTGCCATCATCTGGGCAATCCTTAAAATGGAAGTCGTTGCTGAAGCGGTTACCACATGGGTAGTCATCTCATCCTTGACCAAGCGAAGTCTCAGGATATTAGCGGGCTGTAGTACTGCTCGAATACGTTCCGGTGTCACAACGCCGACCAAGAATCCCTGATGATCCAGAATTGGTAGATAGTTCAATTCCTGGTCTCGTCGAAAAATAGATAAAGCGGTGAAGATGTCGTGATCATCAGATTCCGTCAAATTGACCCGGGCCGCAGACATCACCTCCCCAACTCGCAGACGATGCCAACGTTCGTCATTGGAAGAGTCTGAATGGGAGTTGTCCAGTACACCACGGGCAATCAGATTGACAATATCCCACTCTGTAATTGCGCCTTGCAATTTAAGGTGAAGTGATCGCAGGTAGTCGGCTGTAGCTAAACCCGAATCGCTAGACACCGACTCTAGAGCAGTTGGAATTTCCGTCAGGGCCTTGGATGCATCAACTTTAGCTTCGTAAGCTTGAGACCCACTGACTTGAGATTCGAGCTCGGAGTTCACGACTAAAACGTAACTTATTCGACTTTTCTGTGGAATTGACCCGTTCGATGGCA
>JBHJGO010000094.1:0-28148 GCA_050331715.1 Microcoleaceae cyanobacterium | reverse complement strand
CCGAAACCCTTCCGATACAATTGAAGTCATAAATTAGTGCAGGCATGATACTCTACCGCCTTAAATCGAGTTACTTATGATTACTCCAGTTCTCCAGATGAAGCTACCCAACTCCAATCAAGATCAGGATCGGATTCTCGCCGCGATTGATCTGGGGACAAATTCTTTTCACCTGGTGATTGTCCGAGTTGATCCGGCCCTGCCCGCCTTCAGCATCATTGCGAGTGAGAAAGATATGGTGCGGTTGGGAGAATGTGGCCCACGGGGCCAACTCAAACCTGAAGTGATGGATCGGGCCGTAAAGTGTCTAGAGCGGTTTAAAGCAATTGCCAAGACCTACAACGCTGAACAAATTGTGGCGGTAGCAACCAGTGCAGTTCGGGAGGCCCCAAATGGCCAGACCTTTATCAAGCGGGTTTCCGATGAACTGGATCTAGACGTTAGCTTAATCTCAGGTCAGGAAGAGGCCCGCCGGATTTACCTGGGGGTACTCTCTGCCATGGAGTTCAATCAACAGCCCCATGTGATTATTGATATCGGGGGAGGGTCTACAGAATTGATTCTGGGCGATGGCCGGGAACCCATTTTTCTCAGCAGTACTAAAGTTGGAGCCGTTCGCCTGACTTCAGAATTTGTCACAAATGATCCGATTCCGCAGAAGGACTTTCTTTATCTACAGGCTTACATCCGAGGCATGTTAGAGCGGGCGGCGGACGACCTGATGAGGCACGTCAAACCCGAAACAGCACTACAACTGGTTGGCACATCTGGAACGATTGAAACCTTAGCTGCAATCAATGCGCGGAAAAAGTTCGGAACAGAACCCAATCCTCTGAGCGGCTATGAGCTGACCCTGGAAGATTTACGAGATTTGGTCTATCGGCTCAGCAAAATGTCCTACGAAGAGCGGTTAGACGTCTCTGGAATTTCGGATCGACGGGCAGAAATCATTGTGGCGGGGGCCTTAATTCTACAAGAGGCGATGTCAATGCTGGGCCTGAACTCGCTGAAAATTTGTGAAAGTAGCCTGCGAGAAGGGGTGATTGTTAACTGGATGCTGAACCATGGTCTGATTGATGATCGACTCAGCTACGGCAGTACAATTCGACCTCGAAGTGTTCTAAAAATTGCTCAGAAATACCATGTCAATTTAGAGTATGGTGAACGGGTAGCGGCCTTTGCCCTGAGCCTATTTGACCAGACCTAGAAAGTCTTGCATAATTGGGGTTCTGAGGAACGGGAGCTACTGTGGGCGGCGGCAATTTTACATAACTGTGGCGTATATATTAACCATGCGGCTCACCATAAACATTCCTACTATCTGATCCGGAATGGTGAACTTCTGGGATATACCGAGACTGAAATTGAAATTATTGCTAATCTGGCTCGGTATCACCGGAAGAGTGCCCCAAAGAAAAAGCATGAAAACTATCAGAATTTACCCAAAAAATATCGCCAGGTGGTTGATCAACTCAATCCATTGTTGCGATTAGCGGTTGCATTGGATCGGCGGCAGATTGGGGCGGTTGCCCAGGTCACTAGCCAGTGCCACTGGAATACAGCAGAATTTCATCTGAAGCTTAGACCGTCCCATCCCAATGACAAATGTGATCTGGAGCTTTGGAGTCTGGATCAGAAGAAGGAAGCCTTTGAATCTGAGTATGATCTGAAGCTAGTACCGATTCTAGAAACTGTGAATCATGCCTTCTAGTGTTAGGGTATCAACTTAGGGCGGATTGATAGACAGCATCACTGTTTACTCTCCCGTCAGAATTACTCTGCCTTGGGCGAGAACTCTATGTTAAGCATGCAAACCGTTTGGTTCCGAAGGTTACTCCTTTTGGTGCTGGTCATCGGGATTTTTTTCCGACTCATCAATCTGGACAAGAAAGTCTATTGGCATGATGAGGTGTACACATCAATCCGGGTTTTGGGTCATTCTCCCGGGCATATTGTCGAGCGGTTATTTACAGGGAAGGTGATCACGCCAGACGAGGTTTTGCAGTTTCAGCGTCCGACACCTGAGAATGACCTCAGTGATGTTTGGATAGCATTGAAATCTCGTCCCGAACACCCACCGCTGTACTATTTGTTGGCACGATTTTGGATTACAACCTTTGGCAGTTCCGTTGCCGCCATTCGGAGCCTGTCTGTCCTAATCAGCTTATTCATGTTTCCCAGTCTCTACTGGCTATGCTGGGAACTGTTTCAATTGAAGTCGGTAGGCTGGGTTGCAGTGGTATTGTTTGCAATTTCACCCTTTCATGTTCTCTATGCCCAGGAAGCCCGAGAATACAGCCTTTGGACAGTGCTTATTCTACTTTCTAGTGCCGCTTTGCTACGCGCTGTCAAACCGCAAGAACATCAAAAATTTTGGGGTTCAATCCGAATCTGGGGAGTGTACATCCTGACATCGACTCTCTGTCTGTATACAAGTTTGCTGTCAGTTTTAGTTGCCATTAGTCATGGCTTTTATGTTCTCTTATTAGAAAAATTCAAACCGACTCGGACGCTATTCAGTTTTCTCATGGCATCGGCAATAGTAACTGTACTCTATAGTCCCTGGCTGAGCAATATAGCGACCAATTTTGAAGAGATGCAAGGTAGCACTCGATGGCTTTATGTACAGCAGACCTGGCTGCAGTTGATTGTATCCTGGCAATTGAACTTCAGCTCGGTGGCGATTGACCTTCATCCAGAGGTGAACCACTTTGTTATCCCCAGATTAATTGTTTTTTTACTGGTTGGGTTTGGATATTGCCTGTACATTCTTCGGCGTCAATCGTCAGATTCAGCCCAATTATTTCTACTCACTTTACTTTGTATCCCCAGTCTTAGCTTGATCCTACCGGATTTAATCCAAGGGGGACAGCGTTCAACGTTGGCGCGGTATTTAACACCCAGCTTAATCAGTGTTCAAATCATAATCGCCTATGCTTTATCGAACCTACCCCATCCGGTTTTAAAGGTTCCAAGGATTGGCTGCTTGAAATACTTGAATCAGAAAAGTTTGATTGTCTTCTTCATAATAGTCGGGATTCTATCCTGTGCAGTGAGTTCGCAAGCAGATACCTGGTGGACTAAACCAGCCAGTTACAGTAATCCGAGAATCGCCGACATTATCAACCAGTCTAGTTCTCCCCTAGTAATCAGCGACAACAGTGGAATTAATATTGGCAACCTGATCTCGTTGAGCCATCTGCTGCATCCCCATGTCCGTCTACAGTTTGTTGAACAAAACTCAACTGACAGTCTGCAAATTTCCTCAGATTTTAGTGACATTTTTCTGTATGGCCCCTCTGATTCTTTGGCAACTGAAGTTCAGAAACAGACCGACTCAGAGCTTGAGCGGATTGATAATGTGTTTGAGTTTTATCGCGTTAACTTGGTTGACAAATCTGCTGCGTCTCTGAAGTCAGCTTGAGGCCCATCGGTTGCGTCTTCAAGGTTCCGCTAGGGGATTTGAAGGTTGGATTAGAAAAATCGCCCTTCTGATAGGCTGCAATCTGTTCTGGTGTGAGCAAATCCATGTAGTCGGCCAGATCTCGATAGGTGACACAAAGAACCTCTGGCTGCCCACACACAGCCTCGGCAAAGCGGAACATGGCATCCCAATAGGCTCCCCCGTTCCATTCAGAGAAATGATGTCCAATATGGATTGGAGCACGATTGCCGTTGTAGTTACTTTTGAAATACTGCATGTAGGTCTGGAAGGTGTCCTCAGCGTACCGCTTCGCGTTGCCAGGGTTCGGTCGAGCCCTGGAGTGGGCCATGTAGAAGTTGTAATCCATGGAGAGGGTGTTCTTACGGGTCAAGGCGGTTTTGAGGCTCGCTAGGGGAAAGTTCCAAACGCCGTTCTCCTGCTGCGGCCAATAGTTTGCCCTGGCAACTTTACTGGTGTCGTAGCGGAAGTTTTCCTTCTGAAGGGTTTTGTACAGTCCTGGGCTTTTCCCCAGTTCAGGGGCGCGGAAGCCCTCAATGGTATTGCGGTCAAAAATCAGAGACCCTGGCAGACCATTAATCTCGTGGGAATCAAAAATAAACTGATCAAAATACTTGAATTCATCGGCCCAATCGGTCTCACTCCAGCTATTGCCATTGAAATGACCGACCGCATGGCCCGCAATCTCATGACCTTCCTGGTGGGCTTGATTCAGATGGTCGAGGCGCTGTTGGATTTCATCCCGTGAGTCTGCCCAGCCAATGGCCGAACGCCCTTTCCCTTTACCGCCAGGAGCATCGTAAAGTTTGCGATGGTCTCGATGAATGAAATAGACGGCGCTGATGAAGTAAGTAAATTTTGTGGGCTTACCTTTGGCGTCCATTTCTTTTGCAAAGGTACGGGAGCGATTCCAGGCTTTGAGTGAACTAGAACCGTCAAAGGCCAGCATCACGAACTGGGGCGGCTTGGTGGAATCTGTGGGAATCATCCCCTGACTTCGAGCCAGACGATTGAATAGACGGGTTGTCCAGCGTTGGGAATGGCAAGCGGCTCCGCCGCCAAATTCCTCACAGGCGGTGACCAGATTTTTGGGAAAGGGGCCTAGCACGGTTTTGCCTTCAGTGCAGAATCCCGTGAATTGATTCAGGCGAGACCCCTCCGGACAACCGCCGGAGCCGTAGGCTTTCACAAAAAAGGCTTCTGACCAGTGGGTTTGGTTACAGGAAGCACCCCCTCCCCAGCCCTGGCATTTCTGAATCATGCGTTGGCTGATCGGGCCAAAGGCAGTCGAACCATTGGAACAGAAGTAGCCCCCCTGAGCATTGACAGGCTTCAACTCAAACTTGGGTGGGGCTAGCTTGAAGGGTTGTACAATAGCCGATTGTAGATCCTCGGATTGCAGCACATCTGGAGAACGCAGGGTTGAGGGCAAGAAGCCCAGGAGCGTCTTACAACTTGAGAGCAAGAGAACTAAACCCGCAGCAATGATTCCGTAACGTAAACGCTTGAATGGTCTAGACACACCGAATTCCCGATTGAAAAAATCCACCATTCAATATAGCGGTTATTGGTCATTTGTTATTGGGAATTGGTCATTTGTTACTAACAGACTAATGAAGTGGCCAGACTTTAATGGTGTCGTCAAAGCTGCCACTGACCAACGCTTTTCCCTGGGGATCAAATTCAACATCCACCCAAGCAGTATGTCCTTCCAGGGTTTCCAGCCAACTTTCCTGATTCACTTGCCAGAGATTAATCGTTCCGGCAAAATCACCACTCGCTAGAGTTTGACCATCTGGGCTAAAGGCCAGGGTTTGTACTTTATCTTGATGGCCGTTGAAAGTGTGCTTGGGTACATTGCTGAAATACTCTGACCGCAGCTCCGGCAAATTCCACAACTTAACTGTTTGATCCCAACTTCCTGTGGCCAGGGTTCGACCATCTGGGCTGACCGCAACCGCCCAGACTGAATCACTATGTCCCTTGAAGGTTCGCAACAATCTGCCAATCTGCCAATCCCAAAGTTCGATGTTGCCATCACTGCCCCCTGTAACCAGGGTTCGATTATCTGGTGCAAAAGTCAGGGTTTGTACATCCTCCGCATAGCCCCGAAGTCGTCGTAATTCCTTGCCCGTTTGGACATCCCAAAGGCGAACCGTGAAATCTCGGCTAGCACTGGCAATCGTCTTACCATCTGGACTAATGGCAACGGCATAGATCCAGCCTTCATGCCCATCAATCTGATGCCGTAACCGACCATTCCATAAATCCCAAACTTTTATTGTTTCGTCTCCGCTACCACTCACTAAAATCTGACCATTATGATTGATAGCAACGGTTCCAACCGGATGAGAGTGTCCCGGCAGGGTGTCTAGAACTCGACCGGTCTGGAAATCTAGAATGTCAATTGTGCCGTCTGTATTCCCTGCGGCAACGGTTCGACCATTGGGACTAACAGCGATCGCCCAAACTGGCCCTGAACTCTGGGTCAGTGTTTTTGCCACTGGAGAGACAGGTAACCCCAATCTAGTTTCAGGATTGACCGGAGGCTCTATCATCCCACTAGGGTTAATAGATGTAGAAGGGATAGCAGGTCGCTTAAGCAGAGAACGTGAAGCAGCTACCAAGGAGAGTCCAGCAACTGCGGCCACTATACCCGAAACCAACTGCCATCGTCGTTTGGAAGAGCGAGGCAGCCGACGCCAGCCGATGCCTCGATGCAGATCTTTCAGCACTTCTCCCACAGATTGATAACGCTCTAGGGGTTGACGTTCAATCAGTCGATCCAGAATTCCCTCCAGGCGAGAGCTGATGGGACGCGTGAGATAGTCCTGCCAGACCCATTGTTCGGACGGGGCTTCTAGAAGATCAAACGGAGGCATTCGGGTCAGCCCATGGATGCACGTCACACCCAGGCTGTAGAGATCACTGTTGGGCTGAATTCGGCCATTGATCTGTTCTGGAGCTGCAAATTCGGCGGAGCCAGAGGGCAGAGGTTCCCGCTGGATGCGATTCCACTTTGCCTGGGGGGTAAATTGAGCAGTTCCTAAATCAACCAATACATATTGCTTTTCAGACTGTCGAATAATATTCTCTGGCTTCAGATCGCCATGTACTAAGTCCTGCTGATGCATAGATTCCAGGACGGGCAAAATATCACAGAGCAACTGCCACACCTGAGCTTCCTGGAGATGACCACCAGCAGCGATCGTGTCCGACAGGCTTTGACCTGAAATATATTCATGAATCAAATAGTAATAGTCATCCTGATGAAAAGAGGCCCAGAGTTGAGGAGTACCGGGACATTGATTCATTTGATTCAGTTCAGTGGTTAAAGCCTGGAACTGAGATGTCAGGGCCAATGAGCCTGGTGATTGAACTATGAGCTTTTGGGCAGATGCATCCGCTGTGTCTTTGGAGGCATTTAATTGGTTGACGACACACAATTGCTTGACAACACAGAGTGGTTGAGTTGGCTGATCCTCATCAATTGCCAGAAATGTACGATCAACCGCCGGGGTTGGACTCAATAGCTGCACAATACGGTAGCGATCTTTCAATCGCAAGCTCCAGCCACAAGTCTGACAAAAATTGTGATGAACTTGATTCTCAGGAGCGTCGCAATCAGGATTGATACAGTAACTCATTGCCAAGCCGTTGTTTATCTAGATCTATGATAGACTCTCCTTCAAAATCGGGAGATGCTCCTCTAAAGCTTCTTGCGCATCAACAGACAGTTGCGATTATCCTCAGTGCGATCGTACCGAAGCTCATCGGCTAGCTTTGACATAAAAATCAGACCCCGTTTTCCCTCATGGGCCAGGGGATCAATATGTAGATCTTTGACCTGATCCAACTTATGATCCAAATCAAAGGGTTGACCCTGATCCCAAATCCGCATCTCGACACATTTAGGAAAGACAGCAACTTCAACATCAATTGGTGTTTTCTCCGACAACGCCCTATGAGCATGGCGAACTGCATTAGTAAACCCCTCGGCCAGGAGAACTTTACAATCCCAAATCAATCGCTCTGGGAGTACAGGCGAAAAGAACGTTTCTAGCCACTGCAAAACCTCTTCTAAAGCGTGGAGCTCAGTTTGTACCTGAAGATGCGATTGCACTACCAGTTGATTTCCTGCCATTCCCCCTACATTGCACCACTACTTTTCTGAAATAAGACCATTATAGTTTTAAAAATCAGCTTCATGTCGTACATCAGGCTCCAGTTCTCCTGATACTGTAGGTCTAGGCGAATAATATCCTCAAAATTCTTCACCTGAGAACGACCATTCACTTGCCATTCACCCGTCATTCCAGGTTTGACATCTAGCCTTTGCCATTGAGGAATTTCATAAATCGCAACCTCATCTGGAGTTGGTGGTCGAGTGCCCACCAGGCTCATATCTCCCTTGAGAACATTCCAAAACTGAGGCAACTCATCTAGACTCGTACGCCGCAGAAATCGGCCCACATTTGTAATGCGAGGATCCCGATCATTTTTGAAAATTGCTCCCTCAGCCTGATTCTCTACTTCGTGCTTGCGGGCTTCTGCATCTGGAATCATGGAGCGAAACTTCCACATTCGGAACCGCCGACCCATCCAGCCACAGCGGGTCTGACCAAAGAAAATTGGGCCTTTGCTATCAAGGACGATTGCAATTGAGATGGGGATGGCTAAAACCCCTGTGATGGAGAGTCCAACAATTGCACCGACAATATCAATTAATCGCTTCACCCAAGAGCGTACCGAGGGATGGGTAACAGGAAGATGAGCATTGTCCCCTCGTGTCTCCGTGGAGTTGACTGAATCAATTGTATTTTTAATGGTCAGGACTTGATTTAGATCGGTAAGCGCAAAAACAGACATTACCTGAGGGCCAACGTTCTCTAAAATCAGCTTCACTCCTGATGCATCAGCCGTCTTTAGATTATTAATAAGTGCTCCAATGCCACTACTGTCGATAAATGACGTTTTCTCAAAATCTAATATGATCTTTTCAGGGGTTGGATTCAAAGCAACAAGTTTCTGACCCACATCTCTGAATGAAACTGCCTCAAGCACACTTAGGCGCACGGGCAGATGAATGCGGGGGTTGTTGCCTTGAAAGGTAACTTGAAAATCAACCTCAGGGCTTTGACTGACCATCTCACCTTAATGTGAAATTACACATACTTCTGCTCTATCCTAATCCACAATCTGTGGGATTGAACAGTTATCTCGAAAAGTTGACCTGGAAAAGTGGAACTAGCAGTACTTGACTGCTCGGGATTCAACTTTGAAACATTGAATTAAAGCACTTTTCATGTTAATTGACTCGGATCATTTACAGGGGATTGACCTGTTGTTTATTTCTCTAAGTTGGGGGCCACTGTCCATAACTTTTCACTAAGAATCCGGAGCTTTATTGTGACCCAGATATTCACCGGGTTCTATCCGAGTTCCATTAGCAAAATCCCATCCAGATTGCAAGCGCTTGCCAGCAGGCTTGAGTTCTCTCAGCAGTAGTAATCCTTTTCCTGTCTGTACTACAGGCCCAATTTTTTTAATCACAGTCACAATTTCTCCCGGTTGACCTGAGAGCTGAGCAAGGGATTCCCAGTAGGATTCGAGAGATGTAAACTCTGGAGGAAATTGCGGCATATACTCCGGAGCCAAAGGAACAGTTGCAGTAATTTTCACCGTTTGGTCACGGAACCGGGTGGTGCAATTGGGGAAAAAGCCGCGAATCTGGTGATGCAATTCCAGGGCTGAGCGTGACCAATCCAGTTGGTAATCTTCCGGTTGGATCAAAGGCGCATAGGTGGCATCCTCTTCTGACTGCGGTAGAGGTTGTAGTTCCGACTCGGAGAGCTGGGTCAGGGTTTCAATGAGTAACCGGGCGCAGGAGGTCGCCAGTCGCCCCGCCAGTTCACTGGCATTTTCCAATAAACCAATGGGTAGTGTTTCCTTTAGTAACATATCTCCAGTATCCATCCCTTCATCCATCAGCATGGTTGTCATGCCCGTTTCCGATTCTCCATGATAGAGACACCACTGGATCGGAGCGGCACCTCGATATTTGGGGAGGAGAGAGCCGTGACCATTAATGCAGCCCAAACGGGGTATGGCTAGAATTTCTGGTGACAGGATCTGGCCGTAGGCAACAACGATAAATGCATCTGCATTGAGCTGACGCAGTTGCGCCAGGGTATCGGGAGATTTTTTAATCCGCTTGGGTTGCCAGACGGGAATCTGGCGATCTGTGGCAATGGCTTTAACCGGAGACGGCATCACTTTGTTGCCCCGGCCTCGACGCTTGTCGGGTTGGGTCACAACGCCAACCACCTGAAATTCAGGCTGCTGAACCAGTGCTTCCAGGGAAGGTACTGCGAACTGAGGGGTACCAAAAAAGACGATTCTCATGGGTTCAGGGATCGATGCCGACCTCAATGCGTCGATTGAGTTGCTGGTCGGCCTCCGATTGACGACTGACCACTGGATAACTCTCGCCATAGCCAACCGCTACCCAGTGATACCCTTCTCCGACCACTGCTTCAGACAGATATCGCACGACGGCTTCTGCCTGTTGTAGGGATAGGGTGAGATTGTCCTGGACTTGTTCTGTCGCATCGGTGTGGCCAGAAACCCGAATCGATGCATCGGGATACAGCTCTAAATCGGAAATCAGGTTGTCCAAAATCACATTCGCTCCTCGGCGCAAGGTACTACTACCCGGCTCAAACAAAATATCACTGGGCAGTGTGATGACTAGATTCTGGGCAGTATTCTGGGCAGTACTTTGGAGTTGTGGGCTAGCGGAGGAGGAGTTGGCAGCATCGTTCGATAGGATTGAACCAGAACCGTCTGAGTTAGCACCCGTTGTATCCAGAGGGGTGCCATTGTTTTCCGCTGCATCTTCCGCTGCATCTTCTGCTGAATCTTGAGGGGATTCCAGGGTAGTGAGTTGCTGATCAATACTTTGCAAGCGCTGTTCCAGTGGGTCATTCGGGCGACTGATGCCAAGCTGAACCTCCAAGGCAGCCGTTCGACCCATCAAGGTGTTGAGTTCCTTTTGAAGCTGCTGCAATTGCCCCTGGAGTTGTTGGCGTTGTTCTGGGACTAGAGACGGCGGTGGAGTTACCCCAGAAGATGAGGGAATTGTAGCGCTTGGTAAGGACAAAGCGGCAGGTTGTACAGGTCTGCTGCGCCGTAGCCATTTTTCAACCAGGGGCATTTCTGAACTGGGGTTGGGGTAGATTTGGGCGATCGCCATTCCCACAATCCAAGCCAGGCCACTACCCACCGTCAATAGTAGTAAATCAAATAACAGCTTAGCCAAGGCTGCCACAGGTTTCCCCTGGGATTTACTGGGTTCTCCCTGGGGTTTTCGTCGTCTTCTTTGTCGCTTCGCCTCAAGTGACTCAGTCATCGTTCCATCAGTGGGTTGACTCGTTCCGTTCCATCAGTCGCCAGGATCTACTCATCATTATTTATTCATTGCCCCAAGGTCGCACCTCAATCCGCCCTGTGGGTTTGAAGACAACCCGAAAGTCTGCCAGTGGTTCCTGAATTTCGGCATTCTCAGGCGTTTGATACTTTAATCCTGCCAGAGGCACTAACCTTTCTTCTGTCTCTCCCGCTTCACTTATCAATTGATAGTCCATGATCCGGCCATCCGCTGCCATGCTAACTCGATAAATCAACTCACGGGTAAAGGCTGGGGTGAAGACCCAAGCTTGCGCCAAGTCCTCATCTAGCTTCGCCTGCAACCTGCTAATCGTTTGGCCATCTGTGATGGTTGGACTAGAGTTCAAAGTGGACTGCAAACCCTCTGGTACATTTGGGTCAGTTGCTTGGGGCGGCTCTCCCGTTAAACCCTCTGTCCCTCCTGTTTCTAAACCTACTTCTGTTCGGGATTCAGGCAACAGGCTACCTGGTGGTTCAACTTCAGGAATCGGTAAGGCTAGGAATCCAAAGGCAGCCAGCGCTAGCCCAGAGACCCCCAAAGCAGCAGGAACCGTCCGTTGAGCAACGGGCTGTTCTGGCCTTACCTGTCTGCGGGGCACGGGCTGCAGATCCGGGATCAGATCCGGTAAGGTACGAGGGTCAGCGAAGAATTGATCAATCGCTTCAACTAAATCAAATAATTGGACGGTCGTCAAATCCAGTTGAATCGGGGACGACGAGCCAGCAGTCGCTTCAACTTCTCCGTCCTTATCCGTTCGAACCGTCAAACGATGAACATTATCTTCAATCTGGTGGAGGCTGACTAAAGCTGCCGGGTCTGTGGCTGGAGTCGGTCGATGCACGTCACTCAAGACCGTTTGAGCATACTGACTCACCTGCTGTACCAATGCATCAAAGAAGTTCCGACCGCCCTTGAGGGACTGAGCCATGTTAACAAACTTACATTCCGCATTCATCAACATCGACATACAGGCACTCTTATCCGAAAAATTACCTGCCCCATCGGTCAAGCCCTGCAAAATCAATTGACAACTGGGAGAGCTATATTGTCTCTGAATGGTCATGAGATTTCTCCGTCAAACAAACTACTCCAAAGGCGTTGCATTCCTGCTGTTCCCGTACAAAACAGTAATTTCTCTAGTAAACCAATAGCCAATTCATTGGTTTTCTCAGGAGCCGTAGCATAGGTCAGGACAGCAGCTCGTTTCGGATTCATGCGGCTGCGGAAGTGGGCCCAAAATCGTTCTAAATAGAGGGAAAGCTGACGGTTTTGCTCTATGGGCAGTTGTTTTGCCTGCAGTTGTTGATAATCCAGAACCAGTTGGCGAATCCGCACCGTCAACCGACGGCTCAAGTAATAGATTAAGGTCACTAATGCCTTTGCCTCAACCAAGGTCATGGGTTGACGCTGACTGTTGCGGCGCAGGGGATTGGTACTGCGAAGCTGCCACAGAGCAACCCGGTTTGGAATCACACTTTGTAGATCTAACTCTGGAACCAGTGCCAACATCTGCTCGCCTCCGCCTCCCCCCAGGTAAAGCGCTTCAATTGCCAGTAACAGTAGATCAATCTGGGTGCGGACACGACGGGAACATCCCTGACTGGAAATGGTGTAGTCTGGCAGGCTTTCTAAAATAGTTGGAATCGAATCGGTTCGGGACTGTTCTAACTGCATTCTGCTTACGGCGTGATGGTAATAACGAGTGGGGGAGCAATCTTAAATTTAACAGGCTCTACTACTAAACTCTGCAACTCTCTAGTGTAAAATCCTTGGCGTACCGATTCCACAACTGATTCAATATTTCCCTGCTCCAGGGGCAAGAAACTGTTTCAGTGAATCTGTTCTAACCTATATCCTAACGCTGATGGATCTGAAGTCTTTTGTTCGCGATATTCCAGATTTTCCCAAACCTGGAATTATGTTCCGGGACATTACCACATTGTTGAATCATCCAGAAGCATTGAGATATACGATTGATTTTCTCTACCAACCTTGTCAAGCCCTTGCTCCAAACTATATTGTTGGGATGGAGTCCAGGGGATTTCTGTTTGGTGTTCCCCTCGCCTACCAACTCCAGCTTGGATTTGTTCCGGTACGTAAGCCTGGCAAACTTCCCAGTGCCATCTACAGTGTGGAATATGAGCTAGAGTATGGCACTGATCGATTGGAAATGCATCAGGATGCTATGCCCGCAGGGAGTCGAGTCTTGATTGTTGATGACCTGATTGCCACAGGCGGAACCGCTGCCGCTGCCGCTCAATTGGTACAACAGGCAAACTGTGAGGTTGTGGGGTTTTGCTTTGTGATCGAGTTGATGGGTCTTCAGGGCCGCCAACTGCTACCCGATGTACCAATTATTACCGCGTTGCAGTACGATTAAGCGATCAACCAGCTATCATGGTAGTTCCAGGGAAACGTGGCATTAACATGGGTTGTAACATAAGTTACGTCAGCAGAGTGAAACATTCATGACTAGTCGGTTCGCTAAATTTGTTAACCGGAGATATCGGCATTTTTCTCTAGGTCATTTGTTCTCAGGCGATATTTTGCCCTACGTGGGGAAGCGCCTGGTTCAAGCAGCAATTACTCTGTTACTGGCTTCAGCCCTCTGCTTTACGATTGTCCAGCTTGCTCCAGGGGACTACATCGATACCCTGAGTCAGAATCCTCAACTGTCCCAAGAAACCATTGATCAATTGACGCAAAGGTTCGGTCTAGATCAGCCTCCCATCGCACAATACTTTAGATGGTTGAGGCAAATCGTCACCCAGGGAGACTTTGGTTATAGCTTTGCTTCTCAGCGGCCTGTCACGGAGATTCTGTGGGAACGGGTTCCGGCAACTTTACTCCTGTCAATCTCTTCCCTGGTTCTAACCTGGGCCATTGCAATTCCCCTTGGAATTCTGGCTGCGGTCAATCAAAATCGCTTCACTGACCGATTTTTGCAGGTCGTCAGCTACACCGGACAGGGCTTTCCTAGCTTTATCACAGCGCTACTACTGCTATATCTGGCTCAAAACACCTCACCCCTGTTTCCGGTCGGTGGCATGACCAGTATTGACTATCCCGATCTTTCGCCTTTGGGGAAAGTTCTCGACATTGGTTGGCATATGATCTTGCCGACAATTGCTTTGACAATTACTGGCTTTGCTGGACTACAACGATTGATGCGGGGACAACTGCTTGACGTGTTGCGGCAGGACTACATCAAGACAGCCCGGGCCAAAGGATTGACAGAACAACGGGTGATTTATGTTCATGCGCTCCGCAATGCGGTTAATCCTCTAATTACCCTGCTAGGATTTGAATTCGCCTCGCTTTTGAGTGGAGCTTTCATTACCGAAAACTTTTTCAACTGGCCGGGATTGGGAACCTTAGTGCTACAAGCCGTTCAGCAGCAGGATCTCTATCTGGTGATGGCAAGCCTGATGATGGGAGCCCTGATGTTGATTTTGGGTAATTTACTGGCTGATTTATTACAGAAGTTCGTTGATCCACGAATTAAGCTTGATAACTTGAAATAACAACGCTACGAAATTCCAGCCAGTTTAAATTTGGAAGATTACAGTTCAGTCGCTATTTGGTATCGAAAGTTCAATACAACATTTGGAGCTACAGCTTTATCCAGCAATCACAAATGATTTATAAAAAGGGGTTGATTTGACTCAACCCCGAATACAAATTCACCGTCCCAAAAGGTTAGAAACAAACTACTCTACATCAAATGCTCCGCAAGAAATGCATGAGCAATGCCCTAAATAGAATGTTCTACCTAATTAGAAACAATCTAAAACTATGAAAAAGTGTATTAGGCTACAGGTCATTGCTTTATTGTCAATTTCAATGCGGTTTTTGCATCAATCTCTTGAATAATCTGCCTTTTCAAGGACAGATGGCAACAATTGTCTGGTCTGATTAGAACCTTGCTGGATTCGTTCGGGGGGTTGGTCATTGGTTATTGTCTGATGTGCTATTGCTCTAGCGGAGGGATTGTAGGCGTTCCTGTATTCCCTGGAGTAGACGTTTGACCCAGCCCAGTGCAGCATTGAGTTTGTTAGAGACGTTATCAACTGCAACATCGGTTGCCATCGGTGCTTCGTCGGTTTGAGCGGGGGCGGGAACAGTCTCCACTGGAATTTCTGTAAAGTCTGAGGGTTCGCCGTCCAGGATTTCTGGAATTTCTGTTGTCAGAATTTCTAGCTCACTTGCCAACTCTGAAGATTCCGTTGCTTCTAGTTCCACTACTGAAGATTCTGGCTCTGAAAATGCTAACTCCGGGAATTCTAGTTCTGGAGATCCTGATTCTGAGATTACCTGGGTCTCGGTTTCTGTAGAATCTGTGTCCGGTAGGACTACATTACTGATGTCAGTATCCGGTTCTGGCTGGTCTTCGCTACTGTCCGCTAACCCGTTATCGACTGGTTCACTGTCAATCGCCTGAGTTTCTTCAGTTGCTTCCTCAGTCATTACCTCGGTTACACCTGTTTCTTCTGAAGCATTTTCGGTAACAGTCTCAACCTCGTCTTCGATAGTATTTTCAGCGGCGGGTTTGGTTGGTTCTGTCGGTTCGGTTGCTTCAGCCTCCTCGGAGGTTTCGGTTGCAGCGATTTCTTCTAAGATTTCCTGTGGCGTTGCTTCCAATTCGGAATTTTCTACTCCGGTTTCCGCAGATTCGGTCTCAGCCTCAGCGGATATTTCTTCAAGGGTTATCGCTTTTAAGCTTAGTTCTTCAGCAGGAGCTTCCTCCGAAGTCATATCTTCAGATTCAGGGGTGATGTCCTCGGTGACAGTATCAGGAGCCGCTGCCTCTACTACCTCAGACTCAATGACTTCAGGCTCAGTACCCGGTAGGGGGGGCATTGGAGCACCTGGAATATAATCTGGATCAACAATACTGCGGGCTTGGGCGAGGGACAGATCTCCCCGAAGCAGACGAGAGCGAAAATCTGCAGCTTTTGGATCATAGGTGAAGATTCGAGCCGTGTTGTTGTACACATTATCCAAAGGTTCACCTACTTCGTCGAGGAACTCTAGCTGCACCCAATTCTTTCCGGGTCGGACACCCGTCAAGTAGATCGGTTGCCACTGATCCACAATAAAGCTGTCGCCATTCACCGTGGCTCGAATTCGCCAGTCTTCTACCGCATCATCTGGGCTTTCCAGGGCGGCAACATGCAAGGGAGCATTATGGAGATAGAAATCCAGCAGAACGGGTTCTCCACCGAAAGTTCCTTGGGGTTCGTTGTAGGTGAGTAGCGGTAACTGGGGATTGGGATTATTCGCAGGTGTCCGAGTGAAAATATGGAATGTGATCTGATCGTAGGCTCCATCGTTTTTGAAACTCTCTCCCCAGGGATAAACAGCAAAGGCTCGGAGAGTATGGGTTCCTGGCTCCAAGTCAGACAGGACCAGGGATTGGGTCAGGTCGTACAGAGTTTGGGGCGGTAAATTGTCCAAAATGACCTGCACATGGGGGCCAAGGTCTGAATTTTCGTCCTGGAAAATCGGTAAATTTTGGACTTGGATCTTGACCTCAAGTTGGTTATCTTGTAACACCCTCTCGTTTCTGGGACTCAGGAATCTAACCTGCGGCTGATAGCGATCCAGGGATTGGTGCAGAATTTGAACAGCCTGGGGGGGAGAAACCTCTTCAACCGGTTCAGGCTGAGGAACCACAACCTCTGCCTCAATTGTGGATGAATCCTTCTTACTACAACCCGTAACTAGAGTTGAAACAACCAATCCCAGAACCAGGGTCTGGAGGATAAGGGTTCTACAGGTGAAGGTTTTGGTGATTGATTTCCACCACGCTAGGTCAAACACGTTCTCTCTCCCCAAAAAGTCAAGTTGCACAATGTACTCACTCCCGTACATAGGGAACTATAGCCCAAGTTGATGACCGACTGGCTGATTTATACTTTTCTAATCTTAGGTACGAATTGTGTACGAAACCAATTTTTTTTGATTCATATTTTGAGGTTTGATTATCAAATCTAAATGTAAAGTTTTGTGTATTAAGTTTTATGAAATATGGTCTTAATATCGGTTATCAGTTCTCTGGTTGAAACAGAACGCAAACGCTGATATAGAGGCGACTCAGATTCTTTTAATTATTATTAACAGTCTGTTTTCACCCGACCCATCGAGATGATATATCATTTATACAACGGCTTCCCTCTAAGCATTTGAGCGAGTTGGGGGCCGCTAACAAGCTGTCGCTGACAAGCGAAGAGTGCCTACGGGCAGTACAAAGGGTGTGATGTTGACCCCTGACAAGTTAGATAGCTAACTTTTGCAAAGGGATTTAAAGTGAGTTTGGCTACTGTTGGTTGAACTACTTTCAAAAACCACAACAGTTTTAGTTTTTTGTCCTACGGAGAGGAGAGTCTCAATGACCATCAGTCCTCCAGAGCGAGAGGCAAAAGTAAAGGTCACAGTTGACAATGACCCGGTTCCTACCTCATTTGAGCGATGGGGTAAGCCAGGCCATTTTCGCCGTGATCTGGCCAAAGGCCCAAGCACAACGACTTGGATTTGGAACTTACACGCCAACGCTCACGACTTTGATTCACATACCAGCGATTTAGAAGATATTTCGCGCAAGATCTTCAGCGCCCACTTTGGTCATCTGGCAGTCGTCTTCATTTGGCTAAGTGGTGCCTATTTCCATGGCGCGAAATTTTCAAATTATGAGGCTTGGCTGACAAACCCCACTGGGATCAAGCCAAGTGCTCAGGTTGTTTGGCCAATCTTTGGTCAAGAAATTTTAAACGCCGATGTTGGAGGTGGCTTCCACGGGATTCAGATTACCTCTGGATTCTTCCAACTCTGGCGTGCTTCTGGTTTTACAAACAGCTACCAGCTCTATTGCACAGCAATTGGTGGTTTGGTAATGGCTGGCCTCATGCTGTTTGCAGGCTGGTTCCACTATCACAAGCGGGCTCCCAAACTGGAATGGTTCCAGAATGTTGAGTCCATGATGAACCATCACTTGGCGGGACTGCTGGGTCTGGGCTGCCTAAGCTGGGCGGGTCACCAGATTCACGTTTCTCTGCCAGTTAATAAGCTGCTGGATTCTGGGGTTGCACCGAAGGATATTCCTCTACCCCATGAGTTCATTCTCAATCCCAGCTTGATGTCAGAGTTGTATCCCAGCTTTGCTCAGGGATTAAAGCCGTTCTTCACATTGAATTGGGGAGTTTATTCTGACTTCCTGACTTTCAAGGGTGGCCTCAACCCTCAGACCGGGGGTCTATGGCTATCTGACACGGCTCACCATCACCTGGCCCTGGCTGTGTTGTTCATCATTGCGGGTCACATGTACCGCACCAACTGGGGCATTGGCCACAGCATGAAGGAAATCCTGGAAACTCACAGAGATCCCCTTCTGATTGGTGGTACAGGTCACAAGGGTCTCTACGAGATCTTGACCACGTCCTGGCACGCTCAACTTGCCGTTAACCTGGCAATGTTGGGATCTTTGACGATCATCGTGGCGCATCATATGTATGCAATGCCACCTTACCCCTACATTGCGACGGATTATCCAACGCAGTTGTCCCTATTTACGCACCACATGTGGATTGGGGGCTTCCTAATTGTCGGGGCAGGGGCTCACGGTGCGATCTTCATGGTCAGAGATTACGATCCGGCTAAGAACGTGAATAACGTTCTGGATCGAATGATTCGTCACCGCGATGCGATCATTTCTCACTTGAATTGGGTTTGTATCTTCTTGGGCTTCCACAGCTTTGGCTTGTACGTTCACAACGATACAATGCGAGCCTTTGGTCGTCCGCAGGATATGTTCTCTGATACGGGTATCCAGCTTCAGCCCATCTTTGCCCAGTGGGTTCAGCACTTGCACACGATGGCTCCCGGTAATACCGCGCCGAATGCGCTAGCAAGTGTCAGTCCTGCTTTTGGCGGCGATGTGGTTGCAGTGGGTGGCAAAGTGGCAATGATGCCAATCACCTTGGGTACGGCGGACTTCATGGTTCACCACATCCATGCATTCACAATCCACGTAACCGTTTTGATCCTGCTGAAGGGCGTTCTGTTCGCTCGCAACTCTCGTCTGATTCCAGATAAGAGTGAGCTAGGATTTGCTTTCCCTTGTGACGGCCCTGGTCGTGGCGGTACTTGTCAGGTTTCTGGCTTTGACCACGTGTTCCTGGGTCTGTTCTGGATGTACAACTCCCTGTCCATTGTGATTTTCCACTTCAGTAGGAAAATGCAGTCGGATGTTTGGGGCACGGTTAATGCAGACGGAACGATTTCTCACATCACAAATGGTAACTTTGCCCAAAGTGCGATCACGATTAACGGCTGGCTCAGAGACTTCCTCTGGGCGCAGGCATCTCAGGTGATTACGTCCTACGGTTCAGCACTATCAGCCTATGGCTTGCTGTTCCTGGGGGCTCACTTTATCTGGGCCTTCAGCTTAATGTTCCTGTTCAGTGGCCGTGGTTACTGGCAAGAACTAATTGAGTCCATTGTTTGGGCGCACAACAAGCTGAAAGTTGCACCTGCAATCCAGCCTCGTGCTCTGAGTATTCTTCAGGGTCGTACAGTGGGAGTGGCTCACTACCTCTTGGGTGGAATTGTCACGACCTGGGCGTTCTTCCTGGCGCGAATTATCGCGGTCAGCGGTTAGCGCATCGCTCATCACACTTTGCCCAATAGTACGCGACTGCTCGGGATGTTGGGGTTATGCAACAATAGGGCAGGACTCTGACAGCTTGAGCAGTTTTAGAGAACAAATTTAGTTAGGACTTATGGCAACTAAATTCCCAAAATTTAGCCAGGATTTGGCCCAAGATCCGACCACTCGTCGGATTTGGTACGGGATTGCCACAGCCCATGACTTTGAGACCCACGATGGCATGACAGAGGAAAATCTTTACCAAAAGATTTTTGCTTCTCACTTTGGTCATCTGGCGATCATTTTCCTATGGACTTCCGGTAGCCTGTTCCATGTCGCCTGGCAAGGAAACTTTGAACAGTGGATTAAAGACCCACTCAATGTCCGTCCGATCGCGCACGCGATTTTTGACCCCCAGTTTGGTCAGCCTGCGATTGATGCATTCACTCAAGCAGGTGCTTCTAACCCAGTGAATATCGCTTATTCCGGTGTCTATCAGTGGTGGTACACCATTGGGATGCGGACGAATGGCGATCTTTACCAAGGTGCGATTTTCTTAATGGTGATGTCTGCTGTCTTCCTGTTCGCAGGTTGGCTGCACCTACAGCCTAAGTTTCGCCCTAGCCTGTCCTGGTTCAAGAACGCTGAGTCTCGTTTGAACCACCACCTGGCAGGTCTATTTGGTGTTAGCTCTCTGGCGTGGACAGGTCACCTGGTTCACGTTGCAATTCCTGAGTCTCGCGGTCAGCACGTGGGTTGGGATAACTTCCTGACGACTCTGCCTCACCCGGCGGGACTAGCTCCTTTCTTCACTGGAAACTGGGGCGTTTACGCTCAGAATCCAGATACTGCTAGCCACATGTTTGGCACAGGCGAAGGAGCTGGAACTGCGATTTTGACCTTCTTAGGTGGGTTCCATCCTCAGACTGAGTCCCTGTGGTTGACTGACATGGCTCACCACCATTTGGCGATCGCAGTTATCTTCATCGTTGCGGGTCACATGTACCGAACTCAGTTCGGCATTGGCCACAGCATCAAGGAAATGTTGAACTCCAAGCAGCCTCTGTTTGGATTGAAGGGAGGTCAGTTTAACCAGCCTCACCAAGGGTTGTATGACACAGTTAACAACTCTCTACACTTCCAGTTGGGCTTAGCGCTAGCAGCTCTGGGCGTTATCACTTCTCTGGTTGCACAGCATATGTATGCGTTGCCACCCTACGCTTTCATGGCGCAGGATGAGACAACCATGGCAGCCCTCTACACTCACCACCAGTACATTGCTGGATTCTTGATGGTGGGTGCGTTTGCTCACGGTGCGATTTTCTTCGTTCGTGACTACGATGCTGAAGCCAATGAAGGTAATGTTCTAGCGCGGATGCTAGAGCACAAGGAAGCGATTATTTCTCACTTGAGCTGGGTGTCCCTGTTCTTGGGATTCCACACTCTGGGTCTGTACGTTCACAACGACGTTGTGGTTGCGTTCGGGACTCCTGAGAAGCAGATTCTGATTGAGCCTGTGTTTGCTCAGTTCGTTCAGGCGGCTTCTGGTAAGGCGCTCTATGGCATGGATGTGTTGCTGTCTAATCCTGACAGTATTGCAACCACTGCTTGGCCAAATGCTGGAAATGTTTGGCTACCTGGCTGGTTGGATGCAATCAACTCCAGCAGCAATTCTCTGTTCTTGACTATCGGCCCTGGTGACTTCTTGATTCACCATGCGATCGCGCTGGGACTTCACACCACAACTTTGATCTTGGTCAAAGGTGCATTGGATGCACGGGGTTCCAAGCTGATGCCAGACAAGAAGGACTTCGGTTATTCCTTCCCTTGTGATGGCCCTGGTCGTGGCGGTACTTGTGACATCTCTGCATGGGATGCCTTCTACCTGGCGATGTTCTGGATGTTGAATACCATTGGCTGGTTGACCTTCTACTGGCACTGGAAGCATCTGGGCATCTGGCAAGGTAATGTGGCTCAGTTTAATGAGTCTTCCACTTACATCATGGGATGGCTGCGGGATTATCTGTGGTTGAACTCTTCCCAGCTAATCAACGGTTACAGCCCCTATGGAACGAATAACCTGTCCGTTTGGGCATGGATGTTCTTGCTGGGACACCTGATCTGGGCAACTGGATTCATGTTCCTGATTTCCTGGAGAGGTTACTGGCAAGAGCTGATTGAAACATTGGTTTGGGCACACGAGCGCACTCCGCTAGCGAACCTGGTTCGTTGGAAGGACAAGCCAGTGGCCATGTCCATTGTTCAGGCTCGTGTTGTGGGTCTAGCTCACTTCACCATCGGTTATTTCATCACCTACGCCGCCTTCCTGATTGCTTCAACAGCAGGTAAGTTCGGTTAGAAGTTAACGGATTTAAAATCCTATCTGTTGAAAAATCCTCTGCCCTTGGGCAGAGGATTTTTTTCTACTTCTAAAGCAAAAGTTCTGAAACTCATATTTCAATTCCGTTGCCCTTGCTGGATCACGACCTAACGTTGCTCTGCTTCTTGCTTAAGAGCGAATAATGTCTTCTTGAAGGTGTTTTCATAGATACTAAAGAATATGCCACGGGTGAAGGTATCAACGGGCATCACCGTAACTCGGTGGGTGACGACAACGGAGCGAGAGTTTGAGGGGAGAGTTTGAATTTCCCACTCTCCTTCTAGTGTTTTTAAATCTCCTTCCACTTGCTGGAATTTGATTGCTTTAGGATAGGTTTCCTGGGCTTCGACCTGAACCCGAAATTGTCTGCTAAATCCAGCAATTCGGATTTGATACTGTTGCTCAAAAACTTTTTTGTTGTCCTGGCTTTGAATCAATTTGCTCTCAGAAATATTTGGGAAGAACTGCTCAAAATTATCATAGTCAGTCAGTACACTCCATACAGTTGTAATAGGCGCATCAATCGAGACTTGCCCTGTATACTGACCATTGCTCCCCTTAACTGTAACGGCCTCTGCCGAAGCAGTTTGAATGCTCTGTTGCCATTTGGGGGAAGCGCTTTTACTCTGAACCGCTGAAAAACTTGCCGAAAGAGTTGTCGGAGTTTTTACCAGGAAAGTTGTAAAAATATTTGTAGAAATACTGACTGGAACCAGCATCAAAGTCAATCCAAATAAAGCTCTACAATCAGGGAATATGGCTTTTCCAGGTCTATTGAAGTAAATATTTAGGAGGTCAGGGCGCGCTGCGACCCAACCTCTACTCCACCAGCGTTGGAAACGCTGTAATTGATTAATTTTCATCATTGAAATTTCAAGCTAAGCGAAAGATAGCTTTATTCTAGGGGATTAGTCCTTAGTAGTGCAGAAAGCTCTTGGCGGCGATGACACTGCTTTTAGGAATGTCTGTAGCAGCCGCTAGCTTGCGTATCGCTTGCGGCCCTTTTCTGTCAGCATCCTTGAAATTTGCTGGTGACGTTGACTTACATGGATCATCCTATCCTCGGAATTGCCGCGTTTGAGGATACAATACTTGTCCTGACGCTTCATTGCCGGGCTTTTCTAGCATGAGGACGCTTGTGTCCCGTTTTAAGGTGGTAGCCCATCAAGTTATTGATCAAATCCTGGATGATTTTCACTAAAATCTTTTAAGAAATCTAAGCATAGAATAAAATTAATCCAAATATCGATCCTGCTTTTCAAAACTCTATAGATTCCCCTGCATGAACGAATTTTTTCTGCAAACTGCTTGGTGGGTTCCCTGCTATCCCCTGTTTGGGGCGGTTCTGTCCACCCTCTGGTCACCCGCGATTACCCGACGAACAGGGCCACGACCCGCAGGCTATGTCAATATTTTGACGACTTTCTTCGCCTTTATTCATGGGTTGTTGGCTCTGACTGCAATCTGGGGCCAGCCTTCCCAGGAGATTTTGATTCCCTGGTTGCAGGTAGTTGACCTGGACTTTTCAATTCCGCTGGAATTTTCCACTGTTACCCTGGGCGCAACTCTGGTGATTACTGGACTGAACTTGGCGGCTCAGATTTATGCCATTGCTTATCTAGTAATGGATTGGGGCTGGGCTAGATTTTATTCCCTACTGGCCCTGTTTGAGGCTGGGCTGTGCGGCTTGGTTTTGTGTGACTCCTTGTTCTATAGCTACATTATCCTGGAAATTCTGACCCTGGGAACATACCTGCTGGTGGGCTTCTGGTTCAATCAATCCCTGGTAGTAACGGGGGCACGTGATGCATTCTTAACCAAGCGGGTGGGCGATTTATTCCTGCTGATGGGTGTGGTTGCTCTCTATCCCTTGGCTGGAACCTGGGATTTTTCAGAGCTGGCAGCCTGGGCTGCAACGGCAGAGATTGACCCAAGAACTGCAGCCCTGCTAGGCCTAACGCTACTAGCTGGGCCGATGGGTAAGTGTGCCCAGTTTCCTCTGCACCTATGGTTGGATGAAGCTATGGAAGGCCCAGTTCCCAGTACAGTCCTTCGGAATGCTGTGGTGGTTGCTTCTGGGGCTTGGGTCTTGGTCAAGTTAGAGCCGGTATTAGCCTTATCTCCGGTGGTGTTGTCGACCTGTGTATTTGTGGGCTTAGCCACGGCGGTAGGAGCCAGTTTAATTGCCATTGCTCAAATTGATATCAAGCGAGCCATTTCCTACTCTGTGAGTTCCTACATGGGAATTACCTTTATTGCTGTGGGAACCGGACAGATGGAAGCAGCATTGCTGTTGCTATTTACCTACGCGCTAGCTATGGCTTTGCTGGTGATGAGCACGGGCAGCGTGATTCTCAACTGTATTACCCAGGATTTGACCCAGTACGGCGGATTGTGGTCTCGTCGTCCGATTACTGGGTTGTCCTACTTAGTAGGAACTCTGACGCTAGTAGCTGTCCCGCCGCTGGGGGGGTTTTGGACGTTACAAGCCCTGATTGAAAACCTTTGGGAGACTCAGCCCGCCATCGTTGCAATGTTGCTGCTGGTGAATGGTCTAACGGCCTTTAGTCTAATCCGTGAATTTGGGCTAATCTTTACAGGTCAACCGCAGCAGATGACGGTGCGCTCCCCTGAAGGTTTATGGGCATTGGTTCTACCTATGACCTTTCTCGCTGGATTCTGTCTACATGTCCCACTATTCCTCCAGCAATGGGGATTAATTCCAGACTGGGCCGACTTGAACTTAGCTGTAGCCGGATTGTTGATGCTATCTAGTGTCGTTGGGTTTGGATTGGGGGCGCTGATCTACTGTACCGACCAATGGACAACACCCCCTGTGAAGTTTTTGCCGTCAGCGGTTCAAGACTTTTTTGCCTACGACTTTTACACCGCAAAATTGTATCGGCTAACCATCATTGCCGTTGTGGGAACAGTCTCAAAGCTGATGTATTGGCTGGATCGCTACATTGTCGATGGAATTGTTAACTTTGTGGGAATTGCAACGCTATTTAGTGGAGAAGGATTGCGATACAACGTTTCCGGACATACCCAATTCTATGCCCTGAATATTTTGCTAGGGGTTGTTATTTTAGCGGGATTCCTAGCCTATGGCCTATTCCAAGCCAATCTAATTCCAATGTAGAGAGCATTTGAATGTCTCAATAAGAATCTGAAACCATGTTAAGTCTTCTTCTATTAATTCCGTTGATTGGTGCTGTTTTGATTAGTTTTCTGCCTGTCAAGCTAAAGGCCCGTCAATTGCGCTCTGTGGCCCTGGGAATTGCCCTTTTAACTCTGGCTTGGACAGTTAAGCTTGCAATCGATTTCGACTTAACTGATCCATCGTTTCAATTCTCGGAGTATCTCACCTGGATTCCTCAGCTTGGACTGTCCTACAGTTTAGGAATGGATGGTTTGTCTTTGCCCCTATTAGGTTTAAGTGGGATTTTGACAACAATTTCTATCTCCAGCAGTCGTCCCGACATCGAACGACCTCGGCTGTATTACGTCTTGATATTACTGGTAAATGCGGCTTTAGCTGGTGCATTTCTGGCTCAGAATCTATTGCTGTTTGTAATTTTTTACGAGCTGGAACTCATCCCTATCTACTTGCTGATTGCTATTTGGGGCAGTGAAAAGCGGGGTTATGCGGCCACAAAATTTCTGATTTACACGGCTCTTTCTGGGATTTTGATTCTGGCAGGATTTCTGGGAATCACCTGGCTTAGTCAGTCTGCTAGTTTTGACTATGCGGTGATTAATACCGACAATCTATCTGCCACCCTGCAACTGGTTTTACTGGCAACGTTGTTGATCGGATTTGGAATCAAAGTACCTCTGGTTCCGCTTCACACCTGGCTGCCTGATGCCTATGTGGAATCCTCCGCTCCAGTCACGATTTTGTTGGGTGGAATCCTGGCCAAACTGGGCACCTACGGACTGATTCGATTTGGACTACAACTGTTTCCTGAGACCTGGCAATTGGTTTCCCCAGGGTTATCCATTATTGGGGTGATCAGTGTGATGTACGGCGCTTTAACTGCGATTGCCCAGAAGGACATCAAGCGGATGGTGGCCTACAGTTCTATCGGTCACATGGGCTACATCATTGTTGCGGCAGCAGCAGGGAACTCTATTAGTTTAATCGGAGCCATCGCTCAAATGGTGGCCCACGGGTTGATTTTGGCAATTCTGTTCCACCTGGTTGGCGTGGTTGAGGTTAAGGTGGGAACCCGTGACTTGAATGTTTTGAATGGTCTAATGAACCCGATTCGGGGACTGCCGCTAGTGAGTGCGCTGTTAATTATGTCGGGAATGGCCAGTGCAGGAATTCCAGGATTAGTCGGTTTTGTTGCTGAATTTCTGGTTTTCCAGGGAACCTTTTCAGTCTTCCCAATCCAGAGCTTACTTTGTATTGTTGCCTCCGGTTTGACAGCGGTTTATTTCGTGATCCTGTTAAATCGTACCTGTTTTGGCAAGTTGGATAATGAGTTGGCCTACTATCCAAAAGTAACCTTGTCAGAACGTGTTCCAGCTCTGGTTTTGGCAGCCTTGATTTTCTTTCTGGGTATTCAACCCAATTGGCTGCTGAAATGGTGTGAACCCACGGCCCAAGCCATGACAATTGCCATGCAGAATCACGCTTCAGTTCAAGTTGCAATCACAAACCCATGACTAACACAATCATTGAATCTCAAACTGCTCCAACAAAATTACCCCCATCCGATCACGAATTTGCTGAAGTCATCCATCGGTTGGAAGTAGGCGGAGCGATGTTGCCCGATACCCCTGAGAATCTCATGCAGATTATTGGGATCTATAAAGCCTATGCTGTACCTATGGATTTCTACTGGCGGGACTTGCTCTATATTGCCGAAAGAGTTTTTCTGGAGCCGCTACCCTTCTTCAAGTATTTTCTGCCAAAGGAATATTTAGAACTCCACAATCACTACGCTGGAGATGATGCAGACTTAAGGATCTGGCGAGGGGAAGCAACTGCTCATCCAGAACTTGTCGCTTTCATTGAAAAGGGTGAAGCCGGGAAGTTGCCAAAGCTCCTGCATCACTTGTGGCATGACCGAATCAATATGGAATTTGCTGAAGCCTGCATGCGAGCCATGTTCTGGCATCGGGGTATGGGAGGCAAGTTCGATCCCTATTTAGATACAGAAGAATACCGAACCAACGCCGACCGAGCCATCAAAGCCTACTTCAAAAGCAACCCGATCATGTTGGGTTTGTACAAGCTATTTCCAGAGATGTTCATTGAGCAGGTACGGCAACTGTCCTATTACAGCAATTTAGGGCTGTTTTGGGAAGTGATGGCTCCGGTCTTTTTTGAGATGAGTGATCTGTATGATGAGGGCAAGTTAACCAGTGTGCCAGAGGCGATGAATTTTCTAGTGAATGGGATTTTTGCCATCGCAGGCCGCCCCATTTATCATCATGTTTACATTGATGGAGAATGCTACGAAATTGTACCGAAATCCCAGGGATTTACCTGGCTTTACGAAGCGGCGCTTCCTTACGTTGAAGCGGTCTTTTACCGGACTTCTCCTTTCCGAGGCACTAAGTCCTATAATGCACAGGCCTCCCAGGTTCCTGAAGATCAAAAGGATTTCCACTATGGCATTTTGTATGCGGATGTTTTCCCAGTCGGAACAGCAGGGATTCCACCGACATTGCTAATGCAAGATATGTATCATTTCCTGCCTCCCTATCTGGTGGAATATTATCAAAAGCATTGTCGGGGCAAGGATGACACGTTAATCCAGTTGGCTAACAGTTTCCAGCGTTCCATGTACTGTGTCACATCAGCGGTGATCCAAGCCCTGAGAACAGCGCTATTGCATCCTCTAGATGATCCCGATCCTGAACACTTGATCAAAAATCGCCAATTTTTTGAAGCTCAGATGGATCGGTTTAAGCGTCCGGAGGCTCGATTGCGTTCGATTCAGTCTCAAGATTATCGATAGTCGAGAACTTCAATTGCCTGGGGCTTGCTGTACCAGTCTGCGATCGCTTTGGCGAGTAGCTACCTGCATGGTGCTCAGCGGTTGACCGTTGCGTCGCAAATTTTTCTTGAATCTTTTCAGGACTTACGCATTGACAAGAGAGCCATAATGTGGGTTGAAGGTATAAGTCCTTTGTAATTTCTCAAAAAAGCTTGCGAATCCTCAGTAAACCCTCAACCGCCAACTGCGATATCAATCTCTATGTTCGGTATCTACTG
>JBHJGO010000093.1:0-58164 GCA_050331715.1 Microcoleaceae cyanobacterium | reverse complement strand
AATAATCCATCCTTCCCTCTCTTGTTCTTACATCACCCCTGGCTTTCCTCGATCTCTATCATAGATGGGCGTTTGTTATCTTGGCGTTTTTCCCCGTTGACTAAAATAGAAATTCTGCTAAATCATTGACATCCAGGTAGTACTCGAATAAATTAAGGATATGGACGCGAGGACAAACCATGAAAATCAAAAACGCCCTAATTGACTTGATAAATGAAATTTCCACCAGAATTAATGATTGTGACTGTGATGTGTCTAAGATGACCGAGGATGAAATGTGGGACTATATCATTGATTACGTGCTGACAGACGAAGAAGAAGAGCAATTAAATATCATTATCGCAATGCATCAGAAATCAATTGAGGCATTACGGGATTCAAAGAAGGAGAAGATCAGAGTTTTCGATGCCTGTCTGCACTGTGGACATATGCCTGGAAAGAGTGAGTTCCTAATCGAGGGTCTGTGCCCCGATCACTATGAAACCCATCGAGGGGATTATGCCGTCGCCCGATATAGACACGAAGAAGAATGGAGGGAAAATCAGATTGCGCGATTTGAACGCATTTTCAGACTTCCCTCACACTCCAATAAGAAGTAAATATTCAATATTTTAACGAAACACCCCAGGGATAATTCTCTGGGGTGTTGTCATTATGACGACACATAGAAGAAGGTAATTTATTCCTGTCTCGACGGTGAGACCAAGGTCGCAATCAAGGGTTAAGCCGTTAACGGTAAATACTCAGTTTTTACCCTATTTGTTGTCGAACAAGGCATCAATAGGGTATCTTTTGAAGTACCGGGAATGTTGAAAGTCTTTAATGTAAAGGTTTTGAGTGAGATTCGGTCTCCTTGGTAAGGGTGAGGTCACGAGTTCAATCCTCGTCATGGGCTTTGTATTGTACATCAACCGTACAGGGAAAGTCCTCGTATTCAATCTTTTGATTGCCATAAAGGGATTCAACGGCACGGTGATTCGGTGGAGTTACCCAGAGAGAAAAGTCAGTCATGGGGTGTCAAAGATTAAATGATGGAATGGCGACGGTTCACAATGCGCCAAAGCAGTAAGCTACGGACAATTGCAATTCCTCCTGCCCAAATCAAATGTTTAACAAACAACTTACCCACAATCTCCCAACCCATTTGATGCCCATCTGCTAAGACTGGATAAGCAAACAGAATCAATCCTTGATACAGTGCAAATCCCAAAATTGAGGCGATCGCCATCCATCTCAAATGTCCATTAAAGGAATCCCGACACCAACCTGGCCGCCAACTGGCTGCAACAGCCGCCAACAGGGTACCGATTCCCATCAATGCTCCCCAGGTGAAAGCAGTGGATGTTAGGGGATAGCCCCGCAATCCAAATCCAATCGCTTGATTGACCAACCAAATTAGCAACGCTATACCTACAGCCCGTCGTCGAGATAAGGTCGCCCCGCTCATGCAAGCCAAGGCAGCCAAAGGCACGTGGGCATAAACTCCATTGCTCGCAACTCCCACTACAAGTAAGGCGAAAGGCCAAAATCGTCCATTTGCCATGGATCTCCAAGCTTGAACTGTAATATTTGGGCGGGGTGTACTACTTTGGTAGGTTGTCATAGGAAAAACCCTGTAAATATTTCTATAGTAAACATAAGCCTGTGGCTATAGAAACTCATGGCCCGATATGGCTAGAAATATACTTTCGTCCATGCACACATGCATAAAGTTTAGAAAAAAATTCATCCAAATTAAATCCAATTTCGCCCGGCACTTGTACTCATTACAGAACGAGGTAAACGTCGGGCATTTTTTTGGCCAGTTGCTCCCGTAATCTGGAATGTCGCGAATTCCAGCCCCGTTTAATCGATTTATTTAACTCGCTATTCCTCCTGGGGTGTTTGCCATCGACACCTGCTAGAGGCAGATGGCAGCGAATAGGTTCAACTCTGTCAGTGCATGACCTCGTGCGACTGGAATCTTGCGGGTGCGTCGGTTCAGCTTATCAATTTGTTTCTCAATCACTATCTCAGTCAACAACTAAGGAGTTTCAACGTGACTATTATCGGTACTAGCAATAGAGATATCCTGAATGGAACGCTAGGCGACGACACCCTCTTGGGCGGTGCAGGTGATGATCTCTTGCGAGGGCGTAGAGGTGACGACCAACTGTTTGGAGGGGAAGGTGATGATCGTCTTGCGGGAAATCCAGGAGATGACACCATTGATGGTGGCCCTGGGGCTGACCGTTTCGTCGGCGGCAGTGGCAATGACCTTTTGCGGTCTGCCACCTTTGAGCCAGGAGACTTCCTCAGTGGAGGCAATGATGACAATACTGAAGCAGCTAGTAGTGCGAACGACATTGTTACCGGTGATACGGTCGATTTGAGCTTGCTAGAATTGGCGGGAATTGAAAATCTCCTTGTTGATCTGGATATCGAAAACCAGGGAGCGCTGAATGGCAATCCTCCGTCAAGCCAGAATGGTGTTCTACGGATTACTCAGGATGGTGAGACCTTCGAGATTCAGGTCGAGAACGTAGAGAACATTATTGGTTCTGCCTTCGGCGAGGTGCTATTTGGCAACAACGAAAACAATGTGATTCTTGCGGGGGCCGGGGATGATGTACTGCACGCTTTCGGCGGGACAGACTTTATCGACGGCGGTGAAGGAACTGACATTCTGCTGCTAAATGGAGCCAATGGGGGTGTGACTATTGATCTAGAAGCAGGAACTGTTGGCCCCAATACCTTTGTCAACATCGAAAATGCCTCCGGTTCAGTTAACTTCGGCGACCAAATCTTTGGTGACGCCGGAGAAAATGAACTTCTAGGAAATGGCGGTGACGATCTATTGAGGGGTCGAGACGGGGTTGATACGCTCAGAGGTGGAGAGGGCAACGATACGCTCATCGGGGATCGGGGTGACGATCAGCAGTTTGGCGACAACGGTGATGATCGATTCATCTGGAATAATGGGGATGGTAGCGACCTGATGGAAGGTGGCGCAGGCTTTGACATCACTGAAGTTAATGGCTCTGTTGACCTGGGTGATGAGTTTGTTTTGGGCGCTAATGGTGATCGGGCCATGTTCCAACGCAACAATCTGGGCCTCTTTGCGCTGGATGTGAATGACATTGAACGATTTGAAATTAACGGTGGCGGTGGCAATGACAGCCTCGACCTGAATGATCTGACTGGAACGGATGTTGAAACCGTTTTCTTCTCCGGTGGTGCGGGTCACGATACCCTGGACGCCAGAGATTCTGAGACTCCAGTTGAAGCTCAAGGAGATTCAGGTCGAGATCGATTACTCGGTGGAGCTGGCGATGACACACTTTCTGGTGGTGCTGACAACGATGTGCTGCAAGGTCGGGCTGGAAATGACCTGATATTCGGAGGTGAGGGCCATGATCGGCTTGCTGGAAATCGGGGAGACGACACGCTCAATGGCGGATCAGGCAGTGATACCTTGCGAGGTGCAGGTGGCGCTGATCGGTTTGTCTTTGATGGCGATCCGTTTGATGGGGCTGATGTTTCAGCGCCAGGACGAGACATCATCGGCAATGAAGACTTCATCATCGATTTCGCCATTCGCCACGATCAGTTCGTTTTGAATGCGGATGACTTCTTAATTTCAGATGAGTTGTCCTTCTTCAATGGCTTGGCAGCGGATCTACCGTCAGGGGGCGCGAACGTTATTGTCTTGCAAAATAGTGATAACGATGACGATCCAGATACACCATTCATAGCAGGAACCGCAGCAAATCTGATCGCTGAATCAGTGGATGAAGCAGGAGCAGGCTTCTTCGTGTACTTCAACTCAAATCTAGGGGTAAACCGTTTGGTATATTCCACAGACTTGAGTGATGCAGGTGCGGATCTGAAGATTGTAAATCGCCTGAATAACTTAGAGGGACAGGATGCAATTGATGCACTGCCAACCTTCACAGAAGACAACTTTAGCTTCGTTTAAAGTAGGTTTAAATCTGAGTTGGTGCTAGACCTCTTGTAATGGTGGGTTGCCTGGACACGCCTATGGGTGGACGACGTTGCTTGTTTTAGAGAAACGTTACTCATATTCGAGTTGTGGCAACCTGCCTGCATAGACTGAACTGGTTTTGGAATTGACCCTGAGAATGTCGTGTTTTTAGAGGCTTCACTAACGGTGGAGTCTCTTCCTAAAAAGCCTTATTAAGTTCATATGGCAGTCCTAAATCCATCACGAAAAAAGTAAAGGGGCTTGGGGATATAGTCCCCAAGAAGGGGGCGGTGCCCCCTTCATCCCGATTTTACAAATCATTTGTGATTGCTATAGAACTTGGTCGAACTTAATCTTATCAAACTTAACTTTATCAAAGTTAATCGCTATTCAGCACGGTCTTAGGTTAGCTTGATTCAGTAGGGTAGGGATCTGAACAATCGGGTGTTTCACATTAACCAGACCATCATGACCATTAAACTCTGACCCCTGCGATTCATGGTTCGTATTTCTGCTAATGCATCTGATGCTGAGTTGATTCGCTGCCTCAGGGCTGGACACGCAAGCGCTCTGAAAATTCTCTACGAACGCTACAGTGGATTGGTCTATTCCATCGCACTGAAAATCTTGAATCAGTCCAACGAAGCAGAAGATTTAACTCAGGATATTTTTCTCAACTTCTGGAGACAGGAACGGTTTGATCCGAGCCGTGCTGCTCTGAGCACTTACCTAAGTGTCATGACGCGATCGCGGGCTTTGAATCGACTGAAGAGCCTCAGTAGTCGCCATCAAACTCTAGAACGCCTACAATCTAGAGAGTTATCAGAACCAACCACGCCAACCCCCCTTGAGCAAGCTTCTTTAACAGAACAGGGACAAACTTTACAACAAGCCTTGAACCAGTTACCCGAACGACAACGTCAAATACTAGAGATGAACTTTTATCAGGGAATTAGTCACAGTGAAATCGCTCGGCAGCTAGAGATGCCGATGGGTACTGTAAAGACAAATGCCCGTCAAGGCTTGATTAAACTGCGAAAACTTTTAGGCAGTGCAGTGGGATAAGGAGGGGAAAATGCCAGAGTTGTTATCAGAAGATCAACAAGCCTTGGCAGCAGGGTATGTACTGGAAGATCTCAATCCAGAGGAACTGCGCCAGGTTGAACAATTGCTACAAACTGATTCGGATTTCCAGCGGGAGGTCAGAGCAATTCAGACCAGCTTGGACTTATTACCGACTGCTTTGCCAGAAGTGGAGCCGCCTGCTGAGTTACAAGAGAGGATTTTAGCAGCCTTCGTTGCCACAACTGAGAATGCCACTCTTGAAGATACTGAGCTTTCAGTCACAGATTCAACAACAGAACGCCCAGAGAAATTTTCCCGATCCCAATTTCCGCAGCCTCAGCGTCCAGATTTACAGGTGGAACCGCGTCCGTCGATTACCTGGAGGAACATTATTACTTGGGTTACTACCTTTATTGCAATTGCCCTGGCCGTTGACAACTTCTGGTTGCGTCAGCAGTGGAAAGTTGCCCGCGAGGTCAATCTGGAACGGTTAGCTAGTATTTTGCAACAGCCCAACAGTCGCTTAATTGCGTTGGAGGGAGCAGAGGGTTCTCAAGCGACTGGAACATTGCTCTTTACCAAGGGCAGATGGAAAGAGGTCATTATTTCTCTGGGAGATTTACCGCCGCTGCCGCCCGACCAGGTTTATCGGATGTGGTTATCTCTGGACAATGGTGAAGCCATCTTTTGTGGCCAATTTGAAACAGACGAAGATGGGTCGGTATTTATTAGATTGAATCCGCAAGATACACCCTCCAATCGGGGTGCGAAAGCCACTGGACTTTTCGTCACGATTGAAGCGAGAGACGAAGCCCCTGTAAATCCATCAGGGCAGCAAGTGATGTTCGGAGAGGTTTGAGCCGTCAGGCAGAATCATCTAACAACAGCTCACGTGATTCCTTAGGCTAAGCGATCGTTAATGTCATTCTCGCGCAGGCGGGAATCCATACAGCCCACCCTCACCACTGAGGAAAATCACTGAAGAAACTACCTAAAACATGTGGTCGTGGTCTGCGTCCCAGCACTGTCCGTCTTTCCAATATCTCCCGGTCTTACTGCAATCGTACTGATTTGTAATCCAGGGAATTGAAGTGGGAGCAATGGATGCAGTGGCCGGGGTTGCCCATTTCAAAACCTTGATGCAGCCGTACAGAACAAGTGAGACTGCCGCCGTCGCACTTCCCAACGTAATCGCAAGAATAATAATATTTTTAATCGTCCAAACGCGAGATGACTTAGGATGAGCTTTTGGCTGACTTACAAACATGCGTTGCTTAAGAATTTAAGATTACCAAAGAAACAAAGTCACCCTGTGTCAATGCTAGAAACTCCTGCAATACAACACCCATCGATACCACTACATCTGTACGGAGGCAAATGCGTATAACAGTAAATTCACCGTAGATACCCTTCATTCTAGGTGGGTTAGCCTGAAACTACCAGTGGTTTTACTGAATCTTTACAGGGCAGACCAATTAGTCAGCTTTTTTTTAAACTCATAAATCCCTACGTGGCGTTTTCAACGCGGGTAGAGTACAGGAGGGTGGGCCGCAGTACGACCCACCCTTATAAATCGATACCTACTAGACAATGCCCATGATTCTGCTGTAATCCCTATAGACCACTAATCCTCCCCGTAGGCATCCATCGGTAAGCAGGAACAAACGAAATTGCGATCGCCGAAGGCATTATCAATGCGCCCGACCGCAGGCCAGAACTTATGAGTTCGGAGCCAGGGAGCAGGGTAGGCCGCCTGTTCACGGGAGTAGGGACGATCCCATTCCCCAACGATTAGGGATTCAGCCGTGTGAGGGGCATGTTTCAGCGGATTGCTCTCTGAATCCAGCTTGCCCGACTCAATAGCTTGAACTTCCTGACGAATAGCAATCATCGCATCACAGAACCGATCTAGCTCCGCCTTGGATTCACTTTCGGTGGGTTCCACCATCATAGTTCCTGCCACAGGCCAGGAAATCGTCGGCGCATGGTAACCATAATCCATTAGCCGTTTGGCCACGTCATCCACCTCAATTCCAGCGGATTTTTTCAGTCCTCGCAGATCCAGAATACATTCGTGGGCTACCCAGCCCTTCTCACCTTTGTAAAGGATTGGATAGGCATTATCCAGGCGGTGAGCCATGTAGTTTGCATTCAAAATTGCAACCTTAGTCGCTTCCGTTAACCCATCTGCTCCCATCATGGCAATATACATCCAGGAGATCACTAAAATGCTGGAACTTCCCCAAGGTGCAGCGGAAACCGCGCCAGTCTTCTGCTCCAAGCCCATGTCGATTACAGCATGACCCGGTAGAAACGGAGCCAGGTGAGACTTTACACCGATTGGCCCCATGCCTGGGCCGCCGCCTCCGTGAGGAATACAGAAGGTTTTATGCAGGTTGAGATGACACACATCTGCTCCAAAGTCCGCTGGACGGCATAGCCCCACCTGAGCATTCATATTGGCTCCGTCCATGTAGACCTGACCACCGTGGTCGTGAACCACCTGGCAAATTTCTTGAATTCCCGCCTCAAATACACCGTGGGTTGAAGGGTAGGTGACCATTAGAGCCGCCAGATTATCCTGATGCTTCTCTGACTTGGCCTTCAGATCCATGAGGTCAATGTTGCCGTCTGAATCACATTTGACTGAAACCACCTTCATGCCGCACATAACAGCGCTAGCGGGATTCGTTCCGTGGGCTGATTCAGGAATCAGACAAATCTTGCGATGCCCCTCGCCCCGTTGCTCATGGTAGCGCTGGATTACTAGTAATCCGGCATATTCCCCCTGGGAACCTGCATTGGGTTGCAGCGAAATCTGATCAAATCCAGTGATTTCTGACAGCCAAGCTTCCAACTGCTGGAACATCACCTGATAGCCTCTCGTTTGTTCCAACGGTGCAAAGGGGTGAATCTTGCCGATTTCTGACCAGGTCACAGGCATCATTTCCGCTGTCGCGTTTAGCTTCATGGTGCAAGACCCAAGTGGAATCATGGAAGTGGTTAAGGAAAGATCCTTGGATTCCAATTGATGCAGATATCGCAGCAGTTCAGTTTCAGAGTGATAGCTGCTGAAAATCGGGTGAGTGAGATACTCTGTGGTGCGTTGTAAAGATTCTGGGATGGCTGTCTTGGCAGGTGCTTGCAACAGTTGATCAATGGTAAACGGGAGTTCAGCATTTCCCTGGGTCGAGTTGAAGAGGTTCAACAGAGAAATCAGATCATTAATCGTTGTTGTCTCATCCAGGCTAATGCCAATGGTTGCAGAATCAATCACCCGAAGATTAACCTCTTGCTGTTGGGCAGCGGCTAAGACGTCCGGGAGTGAACTGGAACCCAGGTCAACTTGCAATGTGTCAAAGAAAGTCTCTGAACCCAGCGCATACCCCAACTTCTGTAGACCCGTTGCCAACGTTATCGTCAGTTGATGAACCCGTTGAGCAATTTTCTGGAGTCCCTGGGGGCCATGATAAACCGCATACATCCCAGCAATCACCGCCAACAATACCTGAGCAGTACAAATATTACTGGTGGCTTTATCCCGCCGAATATGTTGTTCACGGGTTTGTAGCGTCAGGCGGAGGGCAGGATTGCCGCTAGAATCCTTGGAAACACCAACAATGCGTCCAGGAACCTGACGCTTGAAGGCTTCCTTTGTTGCAAAGTAAGCTGCGTGAGGGCCGCCGTACCCCATGGGCACACCAAACCGCTGGGTACTGCCAACAACCACATCCGCTCCGAATTCCCCTGGAGGGGTCAGGAGTAACAAACTGAGAATATCAGCCGCAACCGTAACCAGTGCACCTATTTCGTGAGCTTTCTGGATAAATTCCTGATAATTTTCAATAGCCCCATTACTTCCGGGGTATTGCAGTAAAGCACCGAAAATTGGTGTGTTAAAGTCAAACGCCTGAGGATCGCCGACGATGACTTCAATTCCCAGAGGGACAGCCCGCGTTCTCACAACATCAAGGGTCTGAGGGTGACAAGTCTCAGCCACAAAAAAATTATTCGCCTTTGTCTTGCACAAACCGTAGGTCATGCTCATAGCTTCAGCCGCAGCGGTGGCCTCGTCCAGTAGGGAAGCGTTGGCAATCTCCATTCCGGTTAAGTCGATCACCATGGTTTGAAAATTCAACAGTGCCTCAAGGCGACCCTGAGCAATCTCCGGTTGGTAAGGTGTGTAGGCGGTGTACCATCCTGGATTCTCCAAAATATTGCGTTGAATCACGGGTGGCGTAATGCAATCGCTGTAACCCATGCCGATAAAGGAGCGGAACACCTGATTCTTGGAGGCAATTTCCCGTAGTTGAGCCAGGGCTGTGTGCTCATCCTGGGCAGGTGGCAGACCTAGAGGCGCTGTCAGCCGAATTCCTGGGGGAACGATTTGATCGATCAGAGCATCCAGATTCGAGAAGCCCAAAGCCTCTAACATCTGCTGATTTTCATCAGGATTCGGGCCAAGATGACGCTGAACAAATTCTCCCATGCCCGAAGTGCCAAACGCCTTGGTTGCGCCGTGCCCATTACCATTAGTTAGAGAACTAGAGAAATCGACCTGTGATTCTGGAGAAAGGGTGGAATCTAGCATTTATACCAGTTAAATTGAACAGATTGAATTGGACAGAACTGTCAGGTAGAGTACCGCTGGGTTGCAACAATTAACAATTACCCAACCCCCAGGAAGATACTCCGTGGAAAAACTTTACCTACTTGTAACAAATTCTAATAATTGCTTACCAGAGACAGTTGCTCCCGATACAGTTCAGTCAAACCTTACCCCAGAAATCCCCCGGAAATTTCTACAGCGTCCAGTCTAGCCGTTCCGAGTTGACAGTTTCTGAGCTACCCCTCACCTGCAACCAAAGCTTCGTACTCGCGGGCAGACAGTGCTTCGTCCAACTCCTCTAGCTCGTCCATCTGAACTATGAGTAGCCATCCTACTCCGTAGGGATCGTCTGCCAGTTGCTCAGGGGACTCAACCAAAATATCGTTTCGCTCGGTGATCGTACCTGTCACCGGGGCTTTGAGATCTTCAACGGCTTTGGTCGATTCGATAGTGCCGCAGGATTCCCCACGCTCTATCGCATCACCGATCTCAGGCAGTTCTAGGAAAACAATATCTCCCAGCTGATCAACCGCAAAAGCACTGATACCAATGGTTGCAATATTGCCATCCAGTCGCACGTACTCGTGCGTATCACTATATTTCAGATCATCAGGATATTCTAAAGCCATCGTTAATTTTCCTCACAGACAGAACAAAACAAATTTGAGATGATTAAAGACTACAGGTGAACAAACGCCAGAGAGTGTTTCGCCCAATAGACATGGATAAACATACAATCAAACAGCTCATAATAGGTGAATTTTCACTCAGACGAGTGATTTTCTCAATTGTTTTCATTTACACAGCGGTTCTAGCTTGGGCCTATTTCCAGAGCGATCACCTGATCTTCCTGCCCCCGCCCAGCACCTACGCACCCAGTGATGATCTAACTTTTCTGCAAACAGAAAACAACTTGGAGATTGCGGCCCTTTACCTGCCGAACCCTAATGCCCCCTACACACTACTCTATAGCCATGGCAACGCTGAAGATATTGGTCAGAATCGCTCTCGCATGGAACGATTGCAAGAGCTTGGGTTTGCAGTTCTAATCTATGATTACCCGGGCTATGGTCTCAGCCAGGGGAAACCCTCAGAAGCCGGAGCTTACCAAGCAATTGACGCAGCCTATCAGTATCTAACCCAGACCCTACAAATTCCCAGCGAACAAATTGTAGCCTATGGTCGTTCCCTGGGAGGAGGGGCCGCCGTTGATCTGGCTGCCCGTAAACCTCTGGGTGGGTTGGTAGTTGAAAGTTCCTTTATCAGCACATTTCGGGTTCCAATTCCCGTCAAGATTTTTCCGATTGACAAGTTTCGCAATCTGGCCAAAATGAAGCGAGTGACATGCCCTGTGCTGGTCATCCATGGCGAGCAGGATCAAACGATTCCATTCTGGCATGGTCAGGAGTTGTATCAAGCTGCTCCCGATCCAAAACAGTTCCTCTGGGTTCAAGGCGCAGATCATAACAATTTGCCCCAGATTGCAGGCGAAAAATACAATGAAGCCTTGAGGGAATTCAAGCAACTATTGAGTCAGTGAGTGACAGTAATCCCACCATCAATACAATCTTAGTCCCTCAAGGTCTGGAATATCAGGCTGTCCTGAGAGGTTTAAAACAAGCCAATTCCAATCCGAATATTGCAAAGCCACGAGTGATACCTATTCCCATCGGTTCCCTTGGTTTAGTTGAATTTCTCCAACATTGGCTCAATACCACACCTTATCCAATCGGAAATACTTTAGTGATAGGGCTGTGTGGGGGTCTGTCGTCTGAGATTAAATCAGGGGATATTGCTGTTTATCAAAATTGTGTTCGGGAATATTCAAGTCAGCCGCCAGAAATCAATAACCAGTCGTTAAATATTTGGCAAAAAGAGTGCGATCCTGGATTAACCCAGGCCATTTACCGTCAACTCAATCAAGCTCAAGGTGATGTAAAAGAACTCAGGTATCAAAAAAAGGGTACATCACGCTTTGCGAATGACACCCTACATCAGGTCACAGGATTAACCAGTAATTCTGTAATTTGTTCGGCTCAACAAAAACATCAGCTTCAGCAAGCTTATCAAGCTGATGTGGTTGATATGGAAGGGGCAATTGTTCTGGAACAGTTAGGTTCCCTCGATATCCCAATCGTAATGGTTCGGGTTGTGAGTGATGATAGTCACCAGGATTTACCTGATCTAAACCCAGCAATTGATCAAACAGGAACTTTAAGAACACTTCCCTTATCTATCGCATTACTCAGAAACCCCAGAGCAACAGTATATCTGATTAAAAGTGCAATTCAAGGATTAAGAGATTTACGAAAAGTTTCTATTGCGCTGTTCATTGATTAACGAAGAAATATTTCTGTTTGCCCACGGTTCGGGGTGCTGAGGGAGATTGTATTTGGGGCTTGTGAGGGTTGAGGTTGGCAAAAGTGGTGGTCTGATCCCCTTGTTCAGTCTTACTTCGGTTTGCTCACCCTACAAGCTGAAAGCTGACCTCTAAAAGCTAACAACCAACATCTAAGCAGCAACAAAAATCTGAGTTCCTGGCGGCATTTCCAGACTGTCGCCCATTTGATTGCCATCATGAAAGGCGGAGATCAAAACATCGCAGGTTTTTCCCCAGCCGATATTGCCCTGAGCATCAATCGCAATGGCTCCGAAATCTCGCTGACGCTGCGTGGCTTCACCGAAGGATTTTTGCAACGCCATTTGTAAGGTCATTCCGTCTGTGATCCGGACAACTACCCTGGCCGCAAAGCACTCGTCGATAATGTCCTCTCCAATTCCGGTACAGCTAATCGCGGCCTCCTGAGTCGCATAATTCCCCGCAGGCATCGGCGAATCGCTCACCCGACCAATCCGTTCGAAGCCTTTTCCACCCGTTGAAGTGGCAGCGGCTAAACGTCCCTCAACATCTAGAGCTACTACTCCAATTGTTCCCATGCCAGCGGGTTCCGCCACAACGTTAGCCATCTTACGCTTGAAATCGCTTTTACGATCCTGTTGCCATTCCTCTAATCGGCGCTCCGTCAGAGGGTTATAGATTGGTAACTGCAACTCACGGGCCAGTTCAGCGGAGCCAATATCAGACAGGATTCGATCATCTGCTGTTTGTAAGGCTTGGGCCAGATCAATCGGATTTTTCACCCGTGAAGCATTCATCACACCACTAAAGCTCTGGGTGAACCCATTCATTAAACCAGCACTCATGCGAATCTGACCATCCGACTGCAACACTGAACCTGTGCCTGCATTAAACCGAGGTTCATCTTCTAACAAGCGACAGCCCTGAATCACTGCATCGATGGCACCGATTCCCTGGGACAATTGGGGATAAACCTGCTCAATTACCGCATAAAGGGATTGACGGACGGCTTGGAGGCCACCTTTTCCGGCCAGGGAGCTACCTGCTCCCCCATGAATGATTAATTTGGGTTGCATCTCGACTTAGGAATTACTAGGAATTAGAGGTCAGCAGTCAGGTATTCGTTAAGGTGTTTCTTCTTTTGCAGTTGAACGTCTGCGCCGACATCGTTCTGAGCAGTATTTCACCTCATCCCAGCAGCTTTCCCATTTTTTCCGCCAGGTAAAGGGACGACCACACACTGGACAAACCTTTGTCGGCAGGTCAGATTTAGACTTCTGGCGTGCCATGCTAACGTAGATAAATTGCTCTTAGTACCCTAGCACAAGTTGGTAATGTCAGAACTTGCTGACTTTTCAGCCCTAGCGGAATTACGTATTGTTCTAGTCGAGCCTGCCGGAGCGCTCAACGTCGGCTCCGTGGCCCGCATCATGAAAAATATGGGACTAAAACAGCTTGTCCTGGTTAACCCTCAGTGTGATCATCAGGGCGATGAAGCCAGAAAAATGGCGGTTCACGCCAGGGATTTGCTAGAACGTGCGTTTGTTGTCCCCGACATTCCAGCTGCCTTGCAAAATTGCCAACGGGCGATCGCCACCACTGCACGGGAACGTTCCCTGGAAACGCCTTTGGTTCCGCCTCGATCTGGGTTGTCCTGGTTGCTGCAGCATCCATCCGCCTTGATTTTTGGGCCAGAGGATCGGGGATTGAGTAATCAAGAACTCAACTATGCTCAACGATTTGTGAGAATTCCCTCCAATCCAGACTACCCCTCATTGAACCTGGCGCAGGCGGTGGCAGTCTGTTGCTACGAACTCTATCAAATGGCGCTAACCACCGATGGATCACTCCCTCAAGCTTTCCCGGATCAAGGTTTTATCGCTCAAACTCCGGTTTTATCGGAAGATTCTGTGAATAATTCTGTATCCTTAGATTTTTTAGAGGACTATTATCAGCAATTGGAACATTTGTTGTTGAAAATTGGCTATCTCTATCCCCATACGGCCAAGAGTCGGATGGAGAAGTTCCGTCGCTTATTCAATCGTGCTAATCTATCGGCAGTGGAGGTTGCCATGCTGCGAGGGATTTTTTCCCAGGTGGAGTGGGCAATCGAAAATTTTCAAAAATCAAGTACGGTTGATGATACTCTGGGAACGCAGCCTAGGCCCCTGGGGGACACGCTGCGAGATTCTGAGTGAATCAGTTGTTAGTTACCATTTGATTAATTTCTAGTTTTGGTAGGTGTGTAGGCGTGGCTCAGCGATCTCCTCGACGTTCAATCCTTTCTATTGTGACTGCACCTTGGTCAAACTCCCGATCCAAGCGGTCACCTTCTGGTGAAGTCTCTGCTTCTCAGGTTCCAGGTCGACGTGGACGTTCTCGTCCTACCTCGAAGGGTAATCCTATGGAGAATAATGGTGGTTCTCAGTCCGCTTCAGAAGAGTTGGAGCCGTTTTTGACAAAGCTACGTCAGAAACAAGCCAGTCAGGCACCATCGCTTCAGGAACAATTACGTCAGCGACGAGCGCGTCGCAATGCCTCCCGTCAGACGCCTCAAAATTCAGTTTCGCTGGATTCGCTACCTCCCCTGAAGCCATCTCAATCGTCTCGTCGGGGTCGTTCTCCGTCTCGCAGACATTCTGGTCAGAACACTGGTCAGAATTTCAACCCAAATTTCAGTCAGAATTTCAACCCAAATTTCAACCCAAATTTCAATCAACCTTCTAATCTTGTTCAGTTGTCGACCAAGGATTCTCGTTCATCCAGCGTGAGTCATCCTGATGTGACTGCTGAAACACCCCAGCAACTCCCATCGCTCCCGATTCAGCCGCAAAGCAAACTCCGTCGCTCTCGCTCGGCTGCTCGTTCCGCAAAACGCTCTACAACTTTTGCAGTTTATGGGGTTCGGCTGCTGGTTCTGGGGGTTGGTATTGGCGTGATTTCAGGAACGGTTCTCTCAGTCCTCAACTCGTTTAATAACCCGTCTAATCCAGAAACCAATGCCCAAGTCTCAGCCGTTTTGAGCGAGGCGGATCAAGTCGCTCAAAAACAGATGCGCTTAGAGGCGCTACCTCTGGCTTTACAACTCAATCAGGAAGTTGAGTCCTTGAAACAGCAGGTGTCTGGTCTGATTAGCAGTCGCCCGGACTTAGATCCTGGGATTCTAATGGTGGATCTGGATACCGGAGCCTATCTCGACATCAATAGTCAATCAGTTGTACCGGCTGCCAGCACGATCAAGGTGCCGATTTTGGTCGCTTTCTTTCAGGCGATTGACGCGGGGCAGATTCGTCTGGATGAGAAACTCACCCTGGAGCAGGATCATATTGCGAGTGGCTCAGGTGACCTGCAATATCAATCTGTTGGCAGTTCCTACAGTACCCTCGAAGTTGCCAGCAAAATGATTGTCATCAGTGACAATACCGCGACCAATATGCTAATTGAGCGGTTGGGTGGTGCGAAGAAACTGAATCAGAAATTTGCCAACTGGGGCCTCAAGGATACGGGAATCAAAAATCCCTTACCAGATTTGAAGGGAACCAACACAACGACGCCTCGCGACCTGGTCAATCTACTGACTCAAATTAATCAGGGCAAGTTGGTTTCCATGAAGTCCCGCGATCGCATCTTCAATATTATGGAGCAGACAGAAAACGATGCTCTGATTCCTAGTGGTTTGGGGCCGGGAGCAATTGCAGCTCATAAGACCGGGAATCTGAAGTCGGTCAGTGCTGATATTGGTTTGATCGATATGCCCAGTGGCAAGCGCTATCTCCTGGCGGCCCTCGTTAAGCGCCCTGACAACGACCCAACAGCAGAAACTCTAATTCAAGCTGTTTCTGGCCTCATCTATAAGCACTTTCAGCAGGATTCAACCAAAATACAGCCTGAGCAGCGTCAAGACCAGGGTTCATGAAAATCTTCAGTTTGTAGAACCTTCAGAAGTTGCTTAGATTTGTCAACCTCTTGAATTGCAAGCTGTACCTGGGCACGAGTTCGACTACAGGTTTCAGTCTGCTCGTGTAGCACGGAAACAGTTGCTTCGACCCGCTCCATCAAAGAATGAAGAGATTCGAGGAATTGTCTATTCATACGAAACGCACAAAAATTATAACACTTAGGATATTCATGACCTCTGTGTTTGTCCAGTCTTGCCGTTCGTTGATTGTGGGGAGTTGCTAAGTTCCGTTTATTCCAGGTGGTTAGTGATTGAAATCATTGACGCGCTTATGATTGAAAAAGTGGAACCCAGATTGATCGCTCAAGTTGATCTCTCAGGTTAATATCTCTATAGCGATTTTCAATCACGTGAGGTACGGATTTTGAGGTCGGTGCGCGGTGCGTTACCAACTTCGGTACCTATCAGCGTTAGAAACGCTGTATACAGAATGGAAGTGAACCCTATGACAACGGACAAAAGAAAGCAAAAAATTGCCGTGTTTGATAGCGGTGTAGGAGGATTGACTGTTCTCAGAGAGATCTATCAGCGACTCCCTCAAGAATCTATTCTCTATTTTGCCGATACAGCGCGTTTGCCCTATGGTATGCGTAGCCCGGAAGAAATTCTGCGATTTGTCCGTGAGATTATTACCTGGGCCTTGGATCAAGAGGTCAAGATGGTTGTGATGGCCTGTAACACCAGTTCAGCACTGGCTCTAGAGCAGGTTCAACAGGAATTTGACGTGCCAATCTTGGGAATTATTCTACCGGGGGCAAGGGCAGCGGTTGCTGTAGGGGAACGAATTGGGGTGATTGCCACACCCGCTACAGCCGCCAGTGGGGTCTACCGCCAAGCAATTCAGGAAATGTCTCTTGAGGCCCAGGTCTGGCAGGTGGGATGTCAAGAATTTGTCCCTCTGATTGAGCAAAATCGAATCGATGATCCCTACACCTACGAAATTGCCAGGCATTATTTAAAGCCCTTGATGGATCAGGAAATTGACACACTGGTTTACGGTTGCACCCATTACCCTCATTTGGCTCCCGTGTTGAAATCCCTATTACCTGCATCGGTTCAACTGGTAGATCCAGCAATTTATCTAGTTCAGGCAATCACCCAGGAGCTTGAACTTTTGAGCTTGGTCAATCCCCAACGCCCCCTGCCAACTCGATTTTGCGTCAGTGGTGATCCGCAACAATTTGCTGAGTTGTCAATGCAGTGGTTGGGATATACCCCTGGGGTAGAAGGGATTCATCTGCCTCAACTGACAGAACTGAACATGGCAACCCAACCACTCAAGCGTCCTGAATAACTCGGTGGGGGCAAGTTCGCTTGCCCATCTATCGGGAAATGTGTATTCCTAGAATTTGCTACGACCATGTCTAGAGGAAAACAGCCCTAACATTGGCCCTAGAATCGCACCAAAGACAAATCCTCCGGCATGCGCCCAGTAAGCGATACCGCCAACCTCTGCACCCGTTTCTGCTGATGGGCCAACGCTGCCCACACCGCTCATCACCTGCATAAAAAACCAAAACCCCAAGAAGAAAAAGGCAGAAATTTTAAATGGGATCGGAAAAGGAAAGAATAGGAGTGTCACTTTAGCCCGGGGAAAGCGCAGGATATAAGCACCAAGAACACCAGCGATCGCCCCGCTAGCCCCCAGGGTAGGGATTACGGACTCCTGCGAGAAATAGCCCTGGGTGAGAGCTGCCAATACACCACAGGCGATATAGAAGATAAAAAACTTAAAATGGCCGAGGCAATCTTCCACGTTATTGCCGAAGATGAGCAAGTAAAGCATATTCCCTGTAATGTGGCCGAACCCGCCGTGCAAAAATTGCGAACTGATCAGAGTAATCCATTCTGGAAAAGGAGAGGCCGGAAGCTGCTGGCAAGTTCCCATCAATTGGCAGGGAACAAAGGCCCAGGTGTAGAAAAACTGCTCTAGCTGTTCTGGTGGGAGGGTCAGCTCAACAATAAAACAGATAATATTGGCAACAATCAGTCCCCGCGTTACCCAGGGGGTCAGAGTCACTGGATTTTCGTCATGAATGGGAACCAAGGGAAATGCCTCTTTGCTTAGTGTTCAATGTCTAATTGTCGAGCTTACAATACCCCATTACTGATTACAGTGACAAGGCAAACGGATTGGAAACTGAACTACTTACCATTTTCCTGATTACCGGGAATCATTTCAACTTAGAGCAACGAGTATGTCAAAATCAGAAGCAGAGCGAAGTCGTATCATATCTAGCATCTCCAGTCTATGGATACAAAAGCATTTAGACGTACACTCCAGAAATCAGACTCCTATCACCGAAAAGGATTTGGCCATCAAGAAGAAGTGGCAGGCGTGATGCAATCTGCCTATCAAAGTGATCTGATTCTGAGAATTCGAGAGAATCAATACACCTTGACTCAAGGGGATGTCACCATTCGACTGGCTGAGGCCTTTGGCTTTTGTTGGGGTGTAGAGCGAGCGGTTGCGATGGCCTATGAAGCCCGCACCCATTTCCCGACAGAGCGGCTGTGGATCACGAATGAAATTATTCATAATCCCTCTGTCAATCAGCACCTGCGGGACATGCAGGTAGAATTCATTCCTGTGATTGAGGGGCAAAAAGATTTCTCCGGCATTGCACCGGGAGATGTTGTGATTCTGCCCGCCTTTGGAGCCAGTGTGCAAGAAATGCAACTGCTGAGTGAGAACGGTTGCAAAATTATTGACACGACCTGTCCCTGGGTTTCCAAAGTTTGGAATACTGTGGAACGACACAAGAAGCGTGACTACACTTCTATTATTCATGGCAAGTACAACCACGAGGAAACCGTTGCTACCAGTTCCTTTGCCGATAAATATCTGGTGCTGCTGAATCTGGAGCAGGCCGAATACGTTTGTGACTATATCCTGAATGGCGGCAATCGGGATGAATTTATGGCTCGATTCAGCAAAGCCTGTTCTACGGGATTTGACCCCGATCAGGACATAGAATTTGTGGGAATTGCCAACCAAACAACAATGCTCAAGAGTGAAACGGAGCAAATCGGCAAGCTGTTTGAACGCACGATGATGCGGAAATATGGCCCCGGCCAGTTGAACGAGCACTTCCAAAGCTTCAACACCATTTGTGACGCGACCCAGGAACGGCAGGATGCCATGTTTGATCTGGTGCGGGAACGGGTTGACCTGATGGTTGTCATCGGTGGCTAAAACTCATCGAATACAAACCACTTCCAAGAAATGGCGATCGCCCAGGGTATTCCTTCCTACCATATTGATGATGTGTCCCGAATTCATTCAGCTCAGCAGATCGAGCACAAACCCCTGGGAAAAGCGATTGAAATTGCTGAGAATTGGTTGCCAGAGGGCAAGGTAACTGTTGGCGTGACTTCAGGCGCATCAACTCCAGACAAAGCGGTAGAAGAAGTGATTGAGAAAATTGTCCAGTTCAAGTCTGCAACTATTCCGCTCTAGGGCTAGTCAATTGCAATAGAGTAAGGGATTTTGTCATGCTAGCCATCATCTACAGGTACGGGACAGAACTTCAGCGGCCCCAACCCATGTTGTCCAGTTTTAGACCCTTGCAACTCCAGCAAGTTTTTTGTTGCAGTCTGGCTGGCTTAATGGCAAGCTTATGCTGGATTACTCCCTCTTTAGCTCAATCTTCAGAACCTAAAACTGACCCGATTGTGGGGGATCTGGGGAAACAACCCAAACATTGCTTTGCTGATATAAAAGACATTCCTGATTCACCTCTGTCTCAAACTGAACCCGGTGTTCCGAGTCTCTGGCTAGCAGAAGATCTGTATGGTCGAGTTAGCCAACAAGCTCAGATCGTGCCGCTGCTGGGCATTCAAGAATCAAAGCCAGAATCGGAATCTTCAGAATCGGAGCAGTCAGAGAAACAGACAAAATCCTCAGAAATTCCAGTATCAGAGCAAACGGCCCAAGAGTCACCACCAGAACCAGAAGTGTTGCTCCAAACCTGGTTTGTAGAGCCTGAAACGGTTCAGTTAACTTCAACCCTGGCAGTTGATAATCTGGTGACAGTGGTTGTCAATCGATTGCCCTGGACACGAGAAAGATACCTTGGCCAGTACGTTTTCATTAAACGTTTCGGTTTTGCTGCCGGTCAATTCAGATATAATCTCAGAGTTTGTAATCCCCAGGGGGAATGGTTAGGCCACTATCTCTGTGATTTCGATACTTCTCCCCTTGAATGCAATATTCAACTGAGGACAGAAGGATTCCAGATTAGGGATTTTAAAGTCTTTCCAGAAGAGGTTGAATCTATCGAAGCTATGCCTTAGAACAACTCTGATTCATAAGGAGTTAGGAGTTCGTCTCTGAAAGCTGACCCCCAAAACCTTCCTAAACCCTGAGCAACGAGTAGGTGCGGGGTCACCCCGCCCCTACTAACAACGCAGAGCTACAGCTTCCAAGATGGATGAGGCTCAAAACAAATTAAGCGACGGTTGCTTCTTGACCTTCGTACTGGGCCTGTTTCAACAACTCCAGCAATTCCTGCCCTTCAATCACCTCTACCTCCAGAATTTTCTGGGCAATGGTTTCCAGCAAATCCCGATTAGTTTTGAGGATATTCAGAGCGGTCTGATGGGCAGTTTCCACAATGTCTTTCACTTCCTGGTCAATGGCCTTTGCCGTTTCATCGCTGACATTACGACGGGGATTCATCATCATGTTGTCCCCCAGGAAACTATTCTGTTGCCCCTTTTCATAGGCCAACGGCCCCAGAACTCGACTCATGCCGTAGGTCGTCACCATTCGTTCTGCCAAATCGGTAGCCCGTTGCAGATCGTTGGCTGCGCCCGTAGTAATGCTACCGAAGATAACTTCTTCAGCTGAACGACCTCCTAGAAGCGTGGCAATTTCTGCCCGAATCTCCTCAGCACTCAAGAGAAATCGATCCTCCGTTGGCAGTTGCAGCGTGTAGCCTAGCGCTGCCATTCCACGGGGCACGATGGAAATCTTAGCAATTTTCTCCGGTGCGCCCATGGCCGCCCCTACCAGTGCATGACCCACTTCGTGGTAAGCCACAATCTTCTTCTCTTTTTCGTTCAGGACGCGGCTCTTCTTCTCCAGTCCTGCCACAACTCGCTCAATCGCTTCGGAGAAATCTGCCTGAGTCACGGTTTCTCGCTTGACCCGTGCTGCTAGCAGTGCTGCTTCATTCACCAGATTGGCCAGGTCAGCCCCAGAGAATCCAGGGGTACGGGTGGCGATCGCCTTCAAATCCACATTCTGATCCAGCTTCACCTTAGCCGCATAGATCTCCAGAATTCTCAAGCGACCGGACAGGTCAGGCCGATCCACCAGAACTTGACGGTCAAAGCGACCGGGGCGTAGTAATGCTGGATCGAGGCTTTCAGGACGGTTAGTCGCAGCCAGCACAATTACCGTTGCATCCCCTGCGCTAAAGCCATCCATTTCGGTTAAAAGCTGATTCAGGGTCTGCTCCCGTTCATCGTTACCACCGTAGAAGCCGCCGCCAGCACGGGATTTGCCAATTGCATCTAGTTCGTCAATGAAGATGATGCAGGGCGCTTTTTTCTTGGCCTGTTCAAACAGATCCCGCACCCTTGCTGCTCCAGCACCCACAAAAAGCTCAACGAATTCTGAACCCGAAATGCTGAAGAAGGGAACACCCGCTTCCCCTGCAACCGCTTTGGCTAGCAGGGTTTTTCCGGTTCCCGGTGGGCCGACCAGTAGTACCCCTTTGGGAATTCGAGCGCCGATATTGGTAAACCGTTGGGGAGATTTGAGAAAGTCAACCACTTCTTCCAGTTCTTGCTTGGCTTCTTCAACCCCAGCCACATCCTGGAACGTTACCTTTGTCGCTTCATCTTCGACATAGACTTTGGCCCGGCTCTTGCTAATCGATAAAGCTCCTTGAGGGCCACCAATACCACCCCCTCGGCTCTGGAGAATCCGACCGACCCCAATCCAGATTCCAACAAAGATTAGCGGGGGAACCACCCAACTGAGAAGCGTTGTGAACCAGTTATTCGCAGGTGGGGGTTCAGCCGCGAACTGTACCCCTTGGTCTTCCAAACGTTTTGGTAAATCCAGGTCAAAAATCGGAGTGGTGGACAAAACCTGTCCCTGCTGATCCTGGGCTTCAGCCTTCAACTTGTACCGAATTTGTTCTTGACCAATGTAGGCTTGCTCAACTTTGCCATCCTGCACCTGATCAATAAATAAGCTGTAGGGAACTCGAGGAATTTTTGGCCCAAACAGGCTCGGCAGAAAAATATTTGCCAGCAAAATCAAGCCCGCAACCCAAACCAGAATGCTGCCGATGGGAATATTTCCCGGAAATCTTGGTCTTTCGTCTTTAACAGCCATCGCAACTAAATCCTTTTTAAAGTGTGTTGGAGAACTAACTAGAGCAGGGCATTGCCTGCTATCGAGTTAGCTCATGGGTTATTTGTTTAATGTTTAAATGTTGCCATAAACCGGAACCGCAGCCCCTCTAATATCCTGGGCTGCTTCGGAGGCCAGAAAACAGATCACACCCCCTAGAGATTCGGGTTTGACCCACTGGTCAGCATTTTCGCTCCCCATGTCTTCTCGGTTGCTGGGAGTATCAATCACACTAGGTAGAACGCAATTAGCAGTAATATTGACATCCTTTGTTTCTTCAGCAATTGCTTGAGTTAAAGCGATAACTCCAGCCTTCGAGGCTGAGTAGCCTGCCATCTGTCCACTGGGTTTAGCGGCTGCCCCTGAACCGACTGTTACGATTCGTCCGTAACCCTGCTGCAACATCTTCGCCAAACTGTGCTTACAAACCAGAAAGGTCGTATTAAGGTTAATTGCAAAGTCCTTCTGCCAGGCATCATAGCTGTACTCATGGACTTTCCCCATCGAAAAGCCGCCAGCCAGATGAATCAGCACATCAACCCGTCCCATATCATCAATTAATCGCTCAACCGCGCTTTCATCCAGCAAATCCAGAGCGACAAATCGAATCTGGTCAAACTCGGTCGCAGAGAGCTTGTCTTTCAACCGTTCAACCTCAGACTCGCTGCGATAGGCAATCGTCACACAAGCACCCTGAGAGACGACCATCGGCGTCACGCCCAGACCTAAACCACCTGTACCACCTGTCAATAAAACTTGCTTACCCTTCATAAACTCACAATGAATGACCAATAGAGGTTAATCTAACCATTACTTTCTCCAATTAATCTTCAGTCTAGCGAGGGATTGCGAAGCGATCAGGTACGGTTTTCGCGGTACATTAGGAATAACTTAGGACAGCTCATGGCCTTTTAGCAATCAAAATTGGCTTTGTGTCTGCGCTCTTCTCAGCAAAAAATCATTTCGCCAGGCCCAACTATTTTTAGAGTGTCAGTAGGTAGAGCCATCTTAAGTTGAGGTATCTGGGTTTACAGAAGGCTGTACAGAAAATATTCAGAATTGTTTTTGGCAATCAAATTATGCACTGTTTAAGAGGTTGAATATCCAAGATGAACTTCATTGATCTGATGGCATTAATCCATCCGGCTTTGGCCGTTGCAGTTGTCTTCCCAATTATTGGGATGGTCGTCAATTTTGCATGGCAGACGCGACAGCGACGATTACAATTAGCAGAACCTGAGGGAAAAAGTAAAATTCCGCCTGTCGTTGGTAAAGAGCATGTTCAGTTGGGTCGCTGGCTGACCGGTTCTGTTGTGGGGATTACTCTGATTGCCCTGCTGTATTCCATTTATTTCAAGGGAATCTTTAAGGACTTTTCGGCGGAAGAAGACATGCTGCAGGCGGTGATCATTATCTCAACCTTACTAGTAACTTTAGGGTCTTTATTCTGCCTGTATAAAGCTAAACCAAACCAACCCCTCTGGCGGGCAGTATTTGCAACCTTTACAGGTATGGGCCTTGTAATTCTAGGATGCCAGCAAGGGGTCTTCCGTCGCGGTTATGAATGGCAGGTTTCCCACTATCACTATGGAATGACTGCTGCATTATTGATGATTTTGTCTTTGGCCATTCTGCCAGAAATTTACAAGAGCAAGAAATGGCGAATTACCCACATCGCTTTGAATTGTATTGCTCTTCTTCTCTTCTTTGGACAAGGGGCAACGGGAGCGCGAGACTTGCTCGAAATTCCCCTGTCCTGGCAGGGACAACATTTGGGACAGTGCGATTGGGAGAACAAAACCTGTCCTGAACCCCAGTCGAGTTCTCCACTTGATTCGATTCTTGCTCAAGGCCAAACGAATCTAAACCCATGAGAACTTGATGCCACTAAAAGAGCTGCCCTTCGAATTCCTAACGGAATCCTGAATCAGGGCAGCTATCTTTAAAAGAAGATTTATATCGTATGGTTCTCAAGCTTGATCTAAAATCTGCCTCTGAAATCCCGGCATTAGATCTCGACCCGATGTCAAATTACATCTCAGTTTCTTCGGATGGATCAGTATCCTGAAGATTGTCGGGATCAACGTAGTAGCAAGCAACATCATCCAGGCAAATTAGCGCCCAACCGGACTCGTCAATGCTTTTTAAATGATAGGGAGCTGGCTGAACAAAGAAGCCTTTATGATTGCGCGTTTCTGGCTTCACGTAAACGCTGTTTTCCATATTCATAGGTTTGTTACTCCTTAAGTTTGTGAAAATTTGAGTGAGAGAAATTAACTGTTATCCAACGAGTTACCAAATGATAGCACTCAGTTCCTGAGACTTTCATAAACTTATATATTTTTTTGTTGAGGAAATTGAAGAAATCCGACCCGTTTTTCTCGGTTTCAGCCCTGTTTTAGTAATATTTACTCACTCAAACTGGGGAGAGTGGATTGAAGAGATAACCCGAAAATAATTCTACAACGAAGCGTCGAGGCATATTCAGAGCAACGCAAAAAAACTTTACTCAAATTTCAAATAACCAGCGCTTGACCCGCAACAAACTTTTCCAACCTGGCTTACGTGCTAGACCCTCCTCAATGTTCTTCTCAACTTCTTCTAGCCATTCTGAACTGGCCATTACCATCTGCGTTGCAACTTCAATATGATCCCGAACGCCTGTTTTACCTAGCTCCAGCATGGCCATCGCCAAATTAATCCGGGCCTGGGGATCATCAGAATTTAGCTTGACCGCAGATTTAGCGGCTTTGTAAGCCTGCTGAGGCTTATCTTGTAGCAGATACAACCACGCCAAGCTTGTCCAGGCATTGCTGTTCTTGGGAGCGCGATCGCAGATCTCCTTAAAGAGTGGCACCAGTGTATCGGGGCCTTCACCTTCCTTGTAGCGCTTGTAGCCCTCGTCAAATAGCTCTTCGGCAGTTTTTTGCACCTGCTCGATTTCACCCTGCTCAGTTTGTTTCATTTTTTCGTCATTGGTCGTTGGTCATTGATTGCTGATCATTGGTTATTCGTGATTGAGCAACGAATAACCAATGACCGACCCTTTGGACTTTAGGTTGCAAAGGACTTTCCGCATCCACAAGTCTGGGAAGCATTGGGATTGGTGAATTGAAATCCACCGCCGATGAGGGCATCGCTGTAGTCCAGCATCATGCCATAGATATAGAGTAAACTCTTGGGATCGCAAACGACCTGGAAACCGCCATCGTAGTCAAATACTTCATCATCCTCACGAATGGTGCTGGGATCAGCAAAGTCCATCGCATAGGACATCCCAGAACATCCGCCCTGGCGAACGCCAACTCTGAGAACAAAGTCTTTGCCCTGCTTTTCGCGCAGCAACAACAACTGTTGACGGGCTGCGTTGGACATTTGAATACCTGGGGTTTGGGTTTGAGCGGCTTGTGTCATGGCTTCTCTGTTGCTGATGTACTTGTTTGAACAATTTGTCTAGACGGGCTATGTCTGTAGTGTAGGAATCTGCTAACTTGACACTAAAGAACTGATCTAATTTTACAACTTTCGTCTAGACCGATGGATTTCTGTTGGAGCAGGTCAACTCCAACTCAGGGGTAAGGGGGTTCCCAGCATAGGATTTGGGGACAGGGGAGCCAATCAATAAGCTTTGAGACTGCCTATCCTGCCTTGACTCCGACAGGGTTTATGATTAGGGTTATAGACCAACGCTAATGTGCAATTGAGCTGGTTAGCCTGTTGGTTGTTAGTCTGATTCAATAGCGAGTTCGACAGTTAAGTTCATCTCAGTTGATCAATTAGGTTCAAAAAAGTTCACGTTAGAAATCTCGTTTGCAGGAAAGTATTGTATCGATGGAATGTCTCAATCCCTCAACTCTGCGTCGGTTGCAGAAATTACCCCAAATTCAAAGTGTTTGGGAGGGTGATCGCCGCTCAATGTCGGTTTGTTCTGGGATTGATGAGGAAGAAGAATCTACAGGCCCAGCCGGAGAGTGCATTATCTGGGTCGATGGTTCCCAGGGCTTAGTACGAGCCATGGACATGGTGTCGACTGACACAAGTTCTGAAGCGATTGTCAGAACGTTGCTGCGAGCCATGGAAAATCCTCAAAGTCCGACTCCGGCGGCCCGACCCCAAAAAATTGTTGTCAAAAATCGAGAAGTCCAGTTCTTTCTTCGAGGAATTCTTCAGGATCTAGAAATTGCCGTTGACTACGTGCCTGATTTGCCGCTGATTGACGAAATCTTTCGTGGTTTGCAGGAAGTTGCCCAGAATCGCCCTCCTCAAGTTCCAGCCCGCTATGCTGCTTCACTGGAGAAGAAGGCCTACGAAATTTGGCAAGATGGGATTTGGAATATTCTAGGAGAGCATCAGGTCATCGCTGTCAAAATCGACCAGTTTGATGTTGAAACCCTTTACATCTCATTGTTGGGCAAGCTGGGTATGGATTATGGCGTTCTGATGTACCGTTCCCTGGAATCCCTCAAGCGATTTCGAGAACGAATTATCAACTATCAGGCGCTGCCAACAGAAAGCTTGGAAGATGCGTTTTTGACCCAGGATTGTCTGTTTACCACCTACGAGCCAATACAGGAAGAAGATGACCTTGAGGGGGAGATTGATCTAGACCTGGAAGATCTAGATATCGATGAGATCCAGCCCAGTTTTGGTAATCTACATCCCCTAGAAGGGCTGCGCTCAGTTCTCTATGAAGAAGAGGCCGCCGCCATGTTTGTGGCTATGGAAGCACTGCGTCGTTTCTGGAAAGACCACGGAAAGCAGATCAAAACCCATAGTTATCCCGTCTTGACCCAGCGTTATCGTATTACTCTGCCTCCCGCCCAGTCCCAGAAAAAATCCCAATCTGTCCCGGTAGAGGTCTCCATCGATCCGCAAATCGCTGATGAATTGTATGCGATTACGGCAGAGCCAGAAATGGATGAATCCGAGGAATTTCCCCAGGCCGTCCTCAAGGATGATTTGGTTCCGGACAAGTCCCTATTGAGCTTGGGCGTTTTGCCCTGGGAAACGGCAGAACATCTGCGTGCCAGCCATGCGGTTTACCAAGCTTTTGAAGCTGGGACTATACAGGAGGGGGACGGACTGCCCGTGATTGTGATTCAAACCTCTAAGCCCAAAGCAAAAACCCTGATTCAGGAGATTCAAGAGGCAGGGGGTTTGACGGGAATTTGCTTCAATCCAGGTGAAGATCCAATGGGTGGGGAAAGTTATGAATTGGGCATCATCCAAACTGAAAACGGAGATCTGCATCTTCTGGGTGAGTTCCGTGAAGATGACCCGATTCATCAGGCAGCCCGTGAAAAGTGGAATCAGCGCTGTCAGAAAACTCAAGGGCACTGCGGTTTGGTGATTGCTATGGGATTAACTGGAGCCTCCCGAGGAAATCCCCAGTTTAAACACATGATGGCTCTTTTGGAAGGGCGATCGCTCTCCCCCAAAGATATCGGCCTCGGCCCATTGAAACTAATGCCTTTCTTTTACTAAGTTCCCCACTACTCAGTTCCCAACATTTGGAGTTTATATAAGCTGGCATACAATCCATCCAGTTCTAACAACTCCTCATGGCGGCCTGACTCAATCAATTGTCCCCGCTTCAGTACCAGAATTCGGTCAACATTACGAATCGTTGACAGACGGTGAGCGATGATGATTGCGGTGCGTTCTTCCAGTAAATGATCCAGTGCATTTTGAACCAGAGCCTCTGTCATTACATCCAAACATGCTGTGGCTTCGTCCAGTACCAGAATTTTTGGATCGCGAATCGTAACCCTGGCAAAGGCCAGTAGTTGTTTTTGACCGCTGGAAAGATTGGTGCCGCGTTCTCGCAGTTCCGTGTCATATCCGTGGGGTAATTGTTCAATGAAGTCTGCTACGTTAGTCTGTTGGGCCGCCCGTCGAATGGTTTCAATCGGGTAGGTTTCTCCGAGGCTAATATTGCTCTTGACATCCCCTGCAAAGATGAAGCCATCCTGAAGAACGACTCCCACATGGCGTCGGAGTTCTGCCTGGGGCAGGTTACGAATATCAACCCCGTCAACAATGATCCGGCCTTCGGTGGTTTCGTAAAGTCGGCACAGTAGGCGAATGATTGTGCTTTTACCTGCTCCAGTTGGCCCTACCAGGGCAACTTTTTCGCCGGGACGAATTGTCAAGTTCAGATTTTTCAGAACATATTCACCGGGTTTGTAGGCAAAGGAAACATCCTCAAATCGGATCTCTCCGGTCGTTGGGCTAGCTGCTAGAGATTGTAAATCTGCTTCATTACCAATACCTGGGTCTCGAATTTCAATCGGCTCACTCAGTAAACCACTGACTCGTTCAATGGCGGTTAATCCAGCTTGAATTGCCGTGAATTTATCAGCAAATTGCCGCAGGGGATCAAACAAACGCTGGGCAAATAGAATAAAGGCTGACAGCTCTCCAAAGGTTAGTGTATTGTTTAAAACCTTCTGCCCACCGAACCACAGCACCGCAGCGATCGCAACGAGCGCAATCCATTCTAAAGTTGCAGATACTGCTGAATCATAGAAAATAGTTTTGTCCAACATTCCGACGTAGCGTTGGTTATTGGTTTTAAATAGCTCAGCATTAAACTTTTCGCGACGGAAAACTTGAACCACATTAATCCCGATCAAATTCTCCTGAAGTTTGGAGTTTAAATCTGATAATTCTTCTCGTGCTCTGTAGTTGGCGGCCCGATATTGTTGTTGAAAATACACGATCACAACCATGACCGGAATCATCATCAAAACAAGAATCAAGGCCAACTGCCATTGCAGGGTAAACATGGTAATCGCAATGACTAGAATTGAGAACAAATCACCAACAATTCCAATTGCTCCAGTAGAGAAAACATCGCCCAGTGCGTCTACATCACTGGTCAGTCGAGTAATCAACTTTCCCACTGGGGTGCGATCAAAAAATCGAACGGCCAAAGACGTTACATGCTGGAATAAATCCTGGCGAATATTGGCGGTGATTCTCTGGCCAATTTTCTGCACCAGAAATCCCTGTAGCGATTGTAGGGCCAGCCGAGCAACAATTGTAACGAGGAGTAAAAGTGCAAGCAGATTCAATCCCTGACTCAGCGAAAGATTCTCTAGAAAACCATAGGTCGGTTCTTCACGAATCAGAGAAATAGTCTGCCCAATCAGAATCGGTTGGATGGCTCCAGACATCGACAGGGGAATCAGCAGAATAATTGAAATAATTAATAATCCCGTGCTCTGTCTGGCATATCGACCCAAAACAGCGATCAGTTGCCAATCTGCTTCACGGGAGCGTTTGGATCGACCAGAATTATAGGAGGCTGAAGACATAGGATCAGTTAGAAGATGAAGCGCACCCTGAGAGTGAGCGATGCGTAACGGATGAAGAGGAGGCCCAACTTTATCGTAGAGTGGACAATTTCTCCTTAGTTACTGTAGCAACTGGCACATGTTTTTGTCTGCCTGCCGACCAACTGGTCAAAGCCCTGAGAAGTTCTCCGTACTTTAAAACTCGGTTGAAAGCTGGTTTATAGTTGAGCCGCTTATAGTTGAACCCGCTGCCACAATCTTTGAATTTCGCCAATTTCATCTTTTTGAGGTGCAGATAGAGTTTTGACCTGGGGATCAACCTGCGCCCCTGGAATATTCTGACTCCAGGGACTATTCGGAACAGTGTCCAACTTCACGCTGGGATTCACTGGGCGGAACCCGTACTGTACAAATACTTGTTGTTGTTCTGGCTGGTTGAGGAAGTCAACAAATTCTACTCCTGCTTTTGCCATCCCTGAACTTACCCCTCGCTGAACAATCGCCGCTGTTGAAACTGTCTCAACGGTAGGATCGAGGTAATAGATTTGATAGGGCTTGCCTTGGGTGGTTCTAGATTGATCCCAGCGATTCAGGGCAATGCTTTCGTATACGGTGGCCACATCTGCATCATTCGGCCCACGGGTGATGAATTCCTGCAATAGAATATCGGTGGAACGGGGTGGCTGATATACCGAACGCTTCACCGTTTCAAACAAGGATTCAATCTGGGGAGTATTTAGCGCCTGACTGCCCTTTGCATCCGTCCACAAACTGAGGGAAACCTGTCCACTGTTGGATCGTGTTGGATCCGTCATGACAAAATCGAAACTGCCCCAATTCGGCTGACCTGCAATTTTTTCCCAGCTTCCCGCCTGCATTGCCTGTTCTAGCCGTTGCCAGGAAAACTGACCAGAGGGGAACAACTTTTGCCCCCGTTCTGGCCAAGCAATTCCGACCAAAAAGGTTCTAGCAACGGGTTGAGGTGCTTGATAGAAAGCCTCCTCTGAATTCTGAGCCTGCCAGCGTTGCTGGAGTTCCCCCAGAATTTCTTGACTGGCTGGAATTAACACTGTGGGAGTGAAGTCATTTTTTTCGTCAATATAGTTATTGACCATGTCCTGGGAACCCTGGAACTTTAACTCCAGATCAATGTTGGGATGCTCCTGCTCAAACCGAGCTTCCAGTTGTTGCAGGGGTTCTGATAATTCCGTTCCACTAACGACAACAATTTTCTGCGTTAATCCAGGCAAAGGGGCATAGGCTAAGCCAAAGGCAGATAGGGCAATTACCGTTGATAAAATCGCTTTTCGAGACCGTTGAGTTGGAGATATGTTCTGGCTCATAGCTAGAGATAATGTGCTTTGCTTTGAGAAGCTCTGTAGTATATTCGAGTAACTCATAAATTGAATTGCTTCGCTTAAGAGAGGGATTGAGGATCAAGTTTTTGAAAGCAACTTCATAATCATAAGATCTATCTTAAACAGGAGGGGAAGAAGTAAACACCTGACAGAACCCATTAATAAGTAAAACCACAGAGGAAATAATGCTAGACCTATCATCAAATCTGCTACTCGAGAACCTTGAAAAATCGAAAGGGAATTACGAGAATTATCTAAAAGTTCTTTGAACGCCAACTCGTCTTCCTTTGCATTATCCTCATCTCGTGAAGTGGAAAACAGAACTGAGTCATTCTGAAATGAGATCGCATAGACTTTGTATACATAATATTCATCTCCTTCGCTATCCTCTCTAGACTCAGAGATAAGCTCAGCATCTTTCAGCCTAAACCTATTTTCGTGCAAGAGCTTATCATGGCGATATTTCTCTTCTGTACAAATCGTATAATTTGTTTCGAGTCGCTCACAGCTAAAACTGGATCTAAAGCCTATAATCGTAGGTAAAAATATAGAGAAGACAGATAATATAAATACAACTTCGGATAAATGTCTTTCTATCATCCGTCTTCTTTCATGATGGTATTGATTTATTCTGTATCTTTCTTTCTGTGTTTCGTGTTTTGAGGATTTCATGGCAGTAATTGCCTCCTGTTTTGACAAAATTAACAATGCAATGCTCCGTATTTTGCTGTTACTTTAGTTTCAGGTAAACTTACAATAATTACCGCCAAGCTCTGTAGAGAAAATGACCCATATAATATGCGGGCCAGGCTACTAAAAATAAATCATTCCACAGATAGCCTCGATTTACGGCAATTTCCTCGTCAGCGTTTGCTATCAATGCTTTCAAAGCCGCCTCATCCTGCTGCGCTTTATGCTTATTTCTGCCATATTTATAAAACGTCACTTTCTCATCCTGCGAGGAAACAAGATGAATTTCGTGTACGTAATAGTCTCCATCATCATCTTGGCGAAGCTGAGATTCTAACAGAACATTCGCCAGCTTAAATTCTTCAGTCTTGTTAGAAAACTTACCGTAGACATATTGGTGCTCCCTCGAACAAACCACATAGTCTGTTTCTGGACGCTCACAATTCAAGATTACTTTGCGATTGAGAACGATGGGAGACGCAACCAATAGGCTAAACAAGGCTGTGAATGCAAGTCTTTTCATGATTCGTTTCCTGACCTTCAATCTCTTATCAGAGATCTGAGATGAAGTTATGAAAGGCCAGAAACTATCCCATCGAATCTGCCAAATCAAGTGGGATTCTGATGATAAACGTTGTCCCATGGCCCAGCTCACTCTCAATCTGGATTGTTCCGCGATGCAAGTCTACGGAGCGCTGGACAATTGCCAGCCCGATTCCTGTCCCTGGAATATCGCCGACGTTGCTCGCTCGATAGAAGGGTTGGAAGAGCTGAGATTGGTCTTCTGATGAGATCCCAATTCCATAGTCTTGTACCTGAAGCTCTAGCATTCGATCTTGAATTGCCAGCTTGAGCAAGATCTTGCCCTGGGAATAGGAATATTTGATGGCGTTCGTCAATAGGTTACTCAAAAGATGCCAGAACAATTTCTCATCCAGCCAAACATCCAGGGTCTGAAATTCAGAAATTAACTCAATCTGGCAATCTTTCTTCTCTCCAAATTGAATCGATTCGATGAATTCTTGACAAAAGCTGACAATCTCCACGGGAGCATAAACAACTTCTAGGGTACTGGAATCAGCTTGGGCCAGAGCCAGCACGTCCTCTAGTAGTTCCGTCAAGCTATCTGTTGCCCGCTCAATCCGCTGTAAACACTTCTGTCGCTTTTCCTCTGGAATGAGTTGTTCATGGGACTGCAACAGATGGGTGGACATGCGAATAATTGAAATTGGAGTGCGTAAATCATGGGACGCCATAGAAAGGTAGCGCGATTTCAACGTACTCTTTTCCTCGATCTGCTGCTGGAGCTGCTGAGCCGCCGAGAGTTCCTTTCGCATCTCAACCTCAGCTTGATGTCGAGACAGAGCGATCTCAATTGCAACTTGCAACTCCTTACTTTTGAAGGGTTTAAGAATATAGCCAAAGGGCGAAGTTCGTCCCACTCGTCTGAGGGTGACATCGTCTGCGTTAGCGGTTAAGTAAATCACCGGAATTTGTACCCGCTCAGAAATTTGCTGAGCTGCGTCGATGCCATCTATTGCCCCTTGTAGCATCACATCCATCAGTACTAAATCAGGAGCAGTCTCCGTCGCAACCCGAACCGCTGCCTCGCCAGAGGCAACAATATCTTCAACCTGATATCCCATTCGCTCTAGGTGGCCAGCAATATCCTCAGCAACGATTGCTTCATCTTCTACCACCAGAATTCGCGTCTTCACTGCTCTTTGACCTTGCTAAAAATGCTAATCCAATTGAAAGAATGTAATCTTGAATACCGCCCCACTGTGATTATACATCTCCAGTTCTCCCTTGAGTTGTCGGGTTAAAGCCCGAATTAGTCTGAAGCCCAGGGAAGAGGAACGACCAATGTCAAAATTTGCAGGCAAACCCACACCATTATCCTGAACAATCAGGCAAAGCTGCTGAGCCTCTAGGGTTAGTTTGTGGATTTTAATCATTACCTCTCCTGACTTTCGACCTACGAAGCCATGTTTTAAAGCATTTGAAACCAACTCATTAATCAATAAACCACAGGGGATAGCGGTGTCTAGATTCAGGTCAATCGGTTCGACATCCAGGTAGAAATCAATCGAGCTACAGCCCAAACGGTAGGAATTGAGTAAATTATGGGTCAGGCTTTTGATGTAATCCTGTAAGTTGATTTGACCCAAACCACTGGACTGATAAAGCTGCTCATGAATCAGGGCCATCGACCGAATTCTATCCTGACTTTCATCCAATAGCGATAATACATCGGGATCGTCGGTCGCTTGAGATTGCAGGGAAAAAATACTAGAGATCACCTGGAGATTATTTTTAACGCGGTGGTGAACTTCCCGTACCAGCATTTCCTTTTCCTGGAGAGACATTCTCAGCTCTGCTTCTGCTTGTTTGCGATCGCTGATGTCCCGCACTAAAACCATCACTTCATCATCCGCACTGACGAAAACCCGAAATTCCCAAACCCGCAGTTCTTCCAGCTCAAGTTGATATTCAAAGGTTTGCAATTGGTTCGTTTCCATCGCCAAATGGACTGACTTCAAGATGGGCTGAGCCAGGTCTTCCGGCAAAATCTGATCTACCCTTCTGCCTAGAAATTCTTCGGAGATAAACGGGAGCAAATCCTGTTGATGGGATGCTTTATAGTTAACAAACCGATCCTCTTGACCAATCCTAAAAATTAGATCTGGAATTGCATTGATCAAGGCTCGGTTGGTCGCTGCACTACTCAGTAGCGCTTCTTGAACCCGCTGGCGTTCGGAAATGTCACGGGTGATGCCTCGATAGCCCTGAAATTTTTCCTGGTCATCGAATAGAGGGGTGCTACTGGTTTCAACGGGGATTCGATAGCTACTACGATGAATACAAACATGCTCTAAATTATTAATCGGCTGCTGCATTCTCAGGAAAGATTGAATAATTGTGGTGTAGCTTTCCTTGCCTTGAGGCACCAATAAATCCAGGCAACTTCTTCCGAGGAAGTCGGTGACAGAATGTCCGAGGATATCCTGAATTCTGGGACTGATGTAGGTAAAAATTAAATTAGAATCAACTTCCCAGATAATTTCGTTGATGGTTTCAATCATGCTGCGTAGCCGCCCTTCAGTAGCTCGCAGTTCTGTAGTCTGCTTTTGACTCAAGGCTAGCTCAATTGCCAAGCCGAGTTCCCGGGGATGAATCGGTTTTTCCAGGCAAACAGTTGATTCAGATTCCGCATTCTGAGGGCTGGTTTCTTTGAGAGAAACAACAGGCAATCTATAGTCGTCTTGAAAATTCTCCGGTAGTCGTGTCTGAGAAGTTCGGTCAATCAGCACCACATCAGCAACCACTAAACTTGATGCCTGGCTGCTATCCACCCTTGAGCAGGGCAGATGAATCACTTCGTACCCCAGAGCAGTTAGCTGTTCTCCCAGTTCGGACTCTGACTGAGAATCTGTGGCAACGACTAAAACTTTGGCTGAGGCAGGCATAGGGGTCGGGATTCAATCAATCAATACTTAATCAGTGTTCAACTGGGATTCAATTAAGATTCCGCCATTCCCCCTGCAAGGTGAACGCCGCCCAAAAATAGGGGGAACGCCAATCCTGTTGCTGCCACATTTCGATTTGGGCCTGTCGCAGAGCAGCAGCGGGAGAATACCCCTGTTGTAACATTTGTTGGTAAAACTGAGTCATCAAAACAGACGTTGCCTGATCATCAACGGCCCAGAGACTCACAACCACCCGAGGCGTTCCAGCATACATAAAGCCCCGCGTCAGACTGACTAATCCTTCGCCCTTAATATCCTTGCCCAGGCCCGTTTCACAGGCACTCAAAACTGCCAATTCAGCGGGTAAATCTAAGTTGAAAATCTCGTACAGTCGTAGAAATCCGTTGCCGGCCTCTCCAGATTCGTCCACTAGAGAGAAGACTAAACCGGACAATTCCGGCGTTTCGCTATTCAGTAAACCGTGGGTCGCAATGTGTAACAGGCGATATTGACTCAATTCTGGCTGAGTAATGAATTCCCGCCGGGCCTCAAATCCAAATCGTTGAGTCCGTTCTGTCTCTGGAACAAGGGCCAGAATATTCTCTGCATCCTGCTGTGTGAAGGGTAAGCGATCAAATAAAACCCCCGCTTCTCTGGCAGAACGCTCTAACTCTGGGGAGAGTTGCAAGTCTTCAGCGGTGATATTTTTCAAGCGGTCATCCTTGGAACTGAACACCGGATCAGCCATCACAGCCAGAGCTTTCGGGGCAGGAGCGCGCGCTGCCACCTGTTTGCGGAGAATCCCCAGAACTGAAGCGGAGGGTAACGTGACAACCTCATGCTCTACCACCAGCGGTGTGAGGGGTTGGTCGGCTGGAGGAGCTTCTTCTAGGGGAAGAGCCACGAAGGGGACATACTGCACTGCGCCATCTGCTACCACTAAGAGCCGTTTTCCTCGTAACTGTCCTTGCAACTGTTGCAGGTTGGGCAGGAGCATTTTGCTCAGGGCAATACCACTGTCTTCAGCCTTTTTGCGAATAATTCGTTCTCGGGGTGAGATAAAGGCATTTCTGAACTTGCGAGTCGCTTTTGACAGGGTTGCTTCATCGGGCAGCTCATAGCTGGTAATCTCCGTCGAAGTCACCACCCAGAGATGACTCCGGGTTTTGCCAAGGGAATATTCCAGCAGCACAGTGTCGGAATCAAGCACCTGTTGTTGAATTTCCGCCAGCGTCAGGGGTTGAGGTTGGGTCAGAGCTGCGTAGCGGGGACTGGTACTCTCAATCCGGGCGAGCAATTGTTGCAGTAACTTCAGCAGGGTTTCCACTTCAGCATCGATTTCGACCTTCTGGGATTCATCGTATTGACGACTGAGCAGCTTCACCCGCCGTTCCTCTGCTGCCTCTAATCGATTTTGAATGTCCTGTTTCAGCTTCAGCAGTTGACTGTCAATTCCTGAAGTTACCTCACCTGGAGTATTGGTCAAAATCTCTAACAGGGATCGGGCTTTGGCCCGTTCGCTGGCCTGGAGACCCAGCGCTTTGTACCCCTGATTCGGACGCTGCTGATCCAACTCCATTAACAGATCGATGTAGAACTCGTAATACTCCCGTTTCGTTGCGAAAAAAGAGGTACGCAGATCCTGACTCACAACATTGCGTCGTAGCGTTTCAATGATCTCTAGGGCCTGTTCAATTGTTTCCAGTGAACGGTCTAGATCTCCCTGCTGCCGTTGAATCTGGGCGATGCGTAACAAACTCAGAGCTTGCTTGGGACGATCTCCAATCTCCTGACGAATGTCTAATGCTTTTTGACAAAATTCCATTGCCGCTGCTAGTTGACCCTGTTGAGTCTTGACCACGCAAATATTGTTTAAAGTGCTAGCCGTTCCGCTGCGATCGCCCACCTCCTCCCACAACGGGAAAGCCTGGTTATACAGGTTCAGGGCCGCATCGAACTCTCCTGAACGGGCCTTGACGAAACCAATATTGTTCAGGGTTGCAGCTTGCCCCCGTTTGTTCTTGGCTTGACTCCAGAGATTGAGGGCTTGATTGTAATCCTGCAACGCTTGATCCAGATCTCCCTGAGTGGAATAAGCTTGACCTCGATTGTTAAACGTCGCAGCCTTGTCACGGGGGTTATCCAGTGTCTCCAGCAATTTCACCGAACGGTCATAATATTCCAGGGATTGCTCCGGTTCGCCCAGATCGAGATACAGCAATCCCAAATTATTCAGGGTGGCGGCTTCTCCGGTTTTGAACTTAACCGCTTCCCATAGGGGTAATGCTTGATCAAAATGGTCAAGGGCCGTTTGATATTGCCCCTGCTTGGCATAGACCTGAGCCATCGCCATCAGAGTGCTGGCTTCAGTATGTTGATCTTGAGATTTTTGAGTTAGCGGTAGCAGTTGGCGGTATTGCTCAAGGGACTGTTCGTATTCTCCCAACTCCCGATAGGCCAGCCCTAGCCAATTCAGCGCGATCGCGACTTGAGCAGAATTATTCTCCGCTTCCCACTGTTGCAAAGCAGATTCCCAGGACTGAATTGCCGCTTGAATTCCAGCTCCAGTTCCCTGGCGGTAGCTGTTCATACCTGTGTTGAACGCTTGCTGAGCAGGATCTGGGTTATCGGCGGCCAGGAGGAATACTGAACTTGTTGTGTTAGTCTCGATTGAACTGGGATCAACTGGAACGTTAGCTAACACAGGTTGCAGCAACATTGATAGGAGAAAACAACCTGTCAGTAGAGTAGAATTAATCCGACGTCTAGCCACTCTCATCCAATCCCAAATCCAACTCATATCATTTATTTTGACGCACTCAAGTCGAAATTATTTCGCCCTCAGCTTCGGCTGAATCCTGAATTGTCCTGATTAACTAGTGTACTGAAGAACAAATAGATAACCTGATTCAAAACCTCACCGAAACAATTAATACAGCGTTTCTAATACTGCTGTAGTACGAGAGCTTACGATGCAGCACGCTGCAAACTCTCAAATCCATACCTCACGCGATTGAAAATCGTTGTCACTCAAGAACTAGTAACCAAGAACCAATTTCAATGCTACAATCCTTCACTATTCTAAACAATCGCTACTCCCAACAGTTTGCTTTAACGCTCTTTAGCACCTTAGTTACCCTGCTGACAATTGGACAGCAATCTGCAACCGCTCAGATTAACCAGGCCATTGTTCAAGAAATTCTTGATGGCGAGGAAGTTTTCATTGAGCAAGAACAAGCCGAGGTGGAAGACCTGGCAAATTTTGGTCAGTTGGTATCGACCGAGAAGTCACGGGCAGGCTTAGTCTTTAACAATGGAGCCGCAGGCCGTTTGGGAGTGAATTCCAGAGTAACCGTCGGTCAGTGCGTCGAGGTTCAATCCGGGGCTGTGGTGGTCAGTGGGCCTGTAAATGGATGTATTGCTGGATTTTCGGTTGGCGTGGAGGGAACGGTTTACATTCTGGAAACTAATGAGGACGGCTCCGGTACCGTTAAAGTGATTGAGGGAAGTGTTGAAATTTCCTCCGAAGATGAAAGCGCCGAACCTGTCACGGTGGAGGAAGGAGAAAAGATCTCTGTGCTGCCTGGAGTCTTGGGCGAAATCGTTGAAATCACCCCAGAGGAACTTGCCGACATTCTTCAAGGAGAACTCTTCTCAGGATTCAGAATTCCAATCACTCCGCAGGGGGCATTGCAATCAGCTTGTTTCCGCACCGTTCCACCCGGCTTTACCTGTAGCTCTAACGGCGTTCCCCGACCTGTTGTCCCATCCGTTCCTCGGCCACCTATCCCCGGCGGATTACCGTTCTAAGCTTGATTGAACCGATGACCAATAACCCATAACCAAAACCCATGAATTCTGCATCAAGTTAGAGTCCAGGTGGGGGGCAAGAGCGTTAATATTGTTAAGGAGTGTATACACGCCCCCCAATGTCAGAATCCGTCAAGCCCACTCAATCCCACTCCCATCAGACGCAGGTTGACCCATCTCAGAATGGTCACTCACCCCATTCGGGTTCAAACCAGAACACGATTCGGATTCGGGGTGCACGGCAGCATAACCTGAAGGGCGTTGACCTGGAACTGCCACGCGATCAGTTAATTGTCTTCACGGGCGTATCGGGTTCGGGGAAGTCGTCCTTGGCCTTTGACACCATCTTTGCCGAGGGGCAACGCCGCTACGTTGAATCCTTGAGTGCCTATGCCCGTCAGTTTTTAGGGCAACTGGATAAACCTGACGTAGACGCCATTGAAGGTCTGAGTCCAGCCATTTCCATCGATCAAAAATCCACCTCTCACAATCCCCGCTCTACGGTGGGAACGGTAACGGAAATTTACGATTACCTCCGACTGCTGTTTGGTCGGGCTGGAGAACCCCACTGTCCGATCTGCGATCGCAGTATCGCTCCCCAAACCATTGATCAGATGTGCGATCGCGTCATGGAACTTCCCGACCGCACGAAGTTCAACATTCTAGCTCCAGTCGTACGTGGCAAAAAGGGAACCCATCGCAAGTTACTCTCCAGCCTGGTCTCTGAGGGATTTGTGCGGGTGCGGGTGGATGGAGAAATTCTCGAACTCAGCGATTCAATTGATCTGGACAAGAATCACAAACACACCATAGAAATCGTAATTGATCGCCTGGTGAAGAAGCCGGGAATTCAGGAACGCTTGGTCGATTCTCTGGCAACCTGCTTGAAACATTCTGGTGGAATTGCCGTGATCGATATCGTCGGGGAGCGTTCCACCGCTAGTAATTCCAGCGACACCCATGCTGGCGATAACCGCTCGGAAGTCAAACCAGAAACTAAACGGTCTGATACCAATGGTTCTAACGTTGTCGGTTTGAATTCTCAGAATTCTGAATATACTAATTCCCAGAATTCTGAACATACTTCCGAACAAAGTAGCAGTGGCGCGAATAAAATCCCACCTGCTAGTAACGTCATTCCAATGTATGCAGCCAGCAGCTCGGCCGAACCAACCGCTCAACTAAAGGTTGCTGAAAACCCAGCAGGTTCCTACCAGGTTGAAGAATTGCCCCAATCTGAAGCGGCTGCCGATTCACAGTTAGCCGATACCAAATTAGTTTTTTCAGAAAACTTCGCCTGTCCTGAACATGGGGCAGTGATGGAAGAGCTATCCCCTCGGCTATTTTCCTTTAACTCTCCCTACGGGGCCTGTCCCGATTGTCACGGATTGGGCTATCTGCGGACGTTTGCGCCGGATTTAATCATTCCCGATCCAACGGTTCCGGTCTATATGGCCATTGCACCCTGGTCAGACCGCGATAATTCCTACTATCTGTCCCTGCTGCACAGCGTCGGCCAAGCCTTTGGCTTTGAGATTAATCAGCCCTGGGATCAACTGACCGAGGAACAGCAACAGATTATCCTCCATGGTTCTGAAGAGGCGATCTGGATTGAAACCGATTCGCGCTATCGGGAAAAAAAGGGCTATCACCGCCCCTACATTGGCGCAGTTCAGATGCTGCAACGTCAGTACCGCGAAAGCAGCTCAGAGGCCCAAAAGCAGAAAATGGAACAATATCTGGTGGATCAACCCTGTAAAACCTGCAACGGCAAGCGGTTGAAGCCCGAATCATTAGCGGTGCGGATGGGGCAGTTCCGAATAACAGATTTAACGGAAGTTTCAGTTCGAGATTGCTTGCAACGGGTGAATCAACTGGAACTGAGTCCGCGTCAGGCCCAGATTGCTGAGTTAGTATTGCGGGAAATTCGAGCCCGGTTGCAGTTTCTCCTGGACGTAGGTCTGGACTACCTCACATTGTCCCGAACGGCTTCTAGTCTATCCGGCGGGGAGGCGCAACGAATTCGATTGGCGACCCAGATTGGATCGGGTTTAACTGGAGTCCTCTATGTTCTAGATGAACCTAGTATTGGTTTACATCAACGGGACAATGGCCGATTGCTGAATACATTGACGCGATTGCGGGATCTGGGTAACACCTTAGTTGTGGTAGAACACGATGAGGAGACGATTCGAGCCGCAGATTATCTGGTTGACATTGGCCCTGGAGCAGGGGTTCATGGCGGACAAATCGTTGCCCATGGCAGCCTAGAGCAAGTACTTCGAGCCGAGCAATCCCTAACCGGAGCCTATTTGTCCGGTCGGTGCAAGATTGAAACGCCAACAGAACGCAGAATAGGTAACGGACGGGCTTTGATTCTGAAAAATGCTTGTCGAAACAATCTGCGTCATTTAGATGTTGAATTCCCGCTAGGTGAACTGGTTTGTGTGACAGGGGTTTCAGGTTCTGGTAAATCTACCCTGGTCAATGAGCTGCTCTATGGCGCTTTGCAACATCACTTCACCCGCAAAACTCCGTTTCCGAAGAATCTAGACAGTATTGAAGGACTAGACGCTCTGGATAAGGTGATCGTGATTGACCAGTCCCCCATCGGCCGCACGCCCCGATCTAACCCGGCAACCTACACGGGAATTTTCGATGTGATTCGAGCGGTGTTTGCCGAAACTATCGAAGCCAAGGCCAGAGGATATAAACCGGGACAGTTTTCCTTTAACGTTAAGGGGGGACGCTGCGAAGCCTGCGGCGGTCAGGGAGTGAATGTGATTGAGATGAACTTTCTCCCGGATGTTTACGTGCAGTGTGAGGTCTGTAAAGGAGCCCGATACAACCGAGAAACCCTCCAAGTGAAATACAAGGGATACTCGATTGCTGATGTGCTGAACATGACCGTTGAAGAAGCGCTAAAGGTGTTTCAAAATATTCCGAAAGCAGAGTCCCGCTTGCAGACACTTCTAGATGTGGGTCTGGGCTATGTGCGTTTAGGGCAACCTGCCCCAACTCTCTCAGGTGGAGAAGCCCAGCGCGTCAAATTGGCTTCAGAATTGTCGAAGCGAGCAACTGGAAAAACCTTGTATCTAATTGATGAACCTACAACAGGACTCTCATTCTACGACGTACATCAACTTTTGAACGTTTTGCAACGCCTGGTTGACAAAGGCAATTCGATTATCGTGATTGAGCATAACTTGGACGTAATTCGGTGCGCAGATTGGATTATTGATTTGGGGCCAGAGGGAGGCGAACGGGGGGGAGAAATTGTTGTGGTCGGAACCCCTGAAACCGTTGCAGAAAACCAACAGTCCCACACAGGTCGATATTTGAAGCAGGTATTATTTACCGAAAACCCTACAGATCAGGCTTAGATCAAAGTCCAATACTAAAACTGTGTTCACACTCTCTCAGCCAGACACAGCCAGTTTGACCAAGGCTTTGGCTCCATCACTCACCAGACTATGACACCGCCATTGCCCCTGCGACCCCCACGGCTCGATTTGCTCTTTCCAGGTAGCATAGCTGCGATTCTCCGCTTCGACTTCCGTAAAAATGAATCCGCTCCCGTAGGGGGTTCTGGAGAGAACCTGTTCTTTGGCGATCAAGGAGATGATTTGATGTCAGGGGGTGAGAATCGAGACCAATTTGTTCTGTTTGCTGATGATGGCACAGATACGATTACAAACTTCCGAGCTGAGCTGGACATAATTGTTCTGGAGAATGGATCAACCTTTGACCAACTCACTGTGGAACAAGATAGATGGCAGCTCGGCGGTTGTCAGTCTAGGTGATGATGTATTGGTGATATTGAATGGAGTAGATTCTGCTAGTCTTACCGCTGATAACTTCACAACCTAGACGATTCAGGGCTGTGTTGCCCATCTTCTCATTGCCCTGACCTAACATACGACAAGGGCGTGAAAACCACGCCCTTGTCACCATTAATCTTCATTCGATCTAATGAAGCTCTTTCGTTTTGACCAGAAAGCCCAATTTTTGCACCTACTGAAAAGGAGTAGGAACTGGGGCATTTGGATTACCGTAAGGCTGGCTCAATATTGAAGTATTGAAGGGGTTGATCAGATCTGGTGTCCGAATGACCGGGTCACTAGACGTTTGTTTGATCATCGCTTCCCGGTACAACTTGTTGAAAGCTTGGGCATCATCAACAATCAATGTCTCTGGAAACGCATTGATGTTACCAGGCCATGGGAAGGCAAGTCCGAAAATCGTACTCATTTGACCCAGAATACTTTGTGCATCGAATGCATCACCTGATGTTCCAGTTGCAGCATCAATGAATTCTTCAGCAAAGGGTTGAAGATCTCCATCACCTGCTACAGCAGGAAGAGTGGGAGCAAGGAAAGCAGACGTTCCTGCCGTTGCCGCAAAAGCAACAAGAAGGGTTGAAAATTTACGAGTATGATTTCGCATATCAATTAATTCCTATCCTCACGGTTGAGTAATATCTTAGTTGATCTTGGATGAATTAGTTGAAATTGCTTCTAATTCCCCCAAGTTTTCTAGCCACTCCTCCAGGGTAGTGCTGAGCCGACCCATGTCCTCGGTTGTCAGAGTCACACCCATTTCCTGCTGACTCCACTGCAACAGTGCCTTGAGTAGCACTTCCCGAGAACGGGTCAGCCGTCGAGAAACGGTATACTGCCTTGTCTCTAATTGCTGAGCAATTTGTTGTTGGGTTAGACCTTGGATGTAGTAAAGGGTCAAAATTTCTCGCAAATCAGGTTTCATTTGAGCTACAGCCTGCCGGACAATTTGATGCAGTCGAGCTTGTTGTTGCTGACGTTCGTGGAGTTCCTCATCAATCATCTGGGCCGTCAGTGGATCCGGATCATCTGCTGGAATGTCAATGGCGACCTGATCCGGATCGTTGGGTTGGCTCGGCATCTGTCCCACCTTTGGATAGAGGTAGGAACGAGCCCACTTTGCACAATCCGTTAACCACTTTTCTAGCAGTTCCGGATTGACTGAAGTACTTGATTCCTGGTTGTAGTATTGAGCAATAGCATGCCAGGTGTCGGAATCAGGCTTACTGAGTTGGCGGGTTCCAGTTGGTTTATGGGGAACGTAGAGCGTCTTGAAACAATTCCAGGCCAGTAAGTATTGCTCAATTGCTGTAGAACTGAGAGCGGCATTCTCTAAGGATTCCCGCATCCGTTTCCGGCTCAGTTTTCTAAGCAAAGCCCAGTCGCTACAGATATCTGTCTCCTGACGCTGACGCAAAACGTCTCGAATAACTGATTTGAAAGCAACCCCTGCATAATCTTTTAAATTTGACCCCTGGGTCGTGTCAAAACCTTTCAAAACCCGGTTAAATTGGGTAATCCCTATTTGAAATAAGTCGGCCACGCTGTAGTGGGTACCACCAAACTTAGAATCAGATGCTTTTTTTGCGACCCAGTAGCAGGGTTCTTGAAGATAGGCCAGGAGGTGTTCGGTTGCAAGTTCTTGGCTGCGGGAGGTGACAGTAGGAGAGGACTGCCCCGACTTAGAGGAATTGGATTGATGCTGCTGCCAGATTCGATGCCAGTAGAGTGACCAGAACCGATCTCCTGCTGGCTTAGCATTGAGATGCTCGATCTGCTTTTTCATGCTCGATTGCAGCTTGGGACTCTGCACCCAGCTATGAAACCGATCCTCTGCAAATTGCAGAAAACTAGAGAAGATGTCGATCAGGTTTTGTCGAGCAGGCATAAATAATTTGCAGCAAAAGGCGAATCTTGATCCTTTGTTTTCAGAATACAGCAGTCCTCCTCAGAATGTTTTTAGGATCAGGATTCTTTAAACACCAGGACGTTTGAGTGCAGGGATTTTTAATCGGGTAATGCTCAAACGTCAAAGAGCCTCTGCTTGAACAGAGGCTCCTTAACAAACTATCTTCTACATAAAGGTGGCGGGGAGCGGATTTGAACCACTGACCTTCGGGTTATGAGCCCGACGAGCTACCAGGCTGCTCTACCCCGCGTCGCTCTCTTACTAGTATAGCGATGTGATTGATCAACTGACAACCCCCCAGAGTTAAATCCCAATTAAATCCCGAATTTGATTCTTCAGATTAAAAGTTTTGAAACTCTCCGGAATTTCGCTGACAAATTCTGATATCAAAGGGATAGAACCTTCTGGGGGCGAATATGTTTAATCAGAGTCGGCGGCGACGAAATCATCAACGCAGGTTTCAGAATAAACTTCAGAATCGGTTTCAACAGCAGCGAGTCTGGAAACGAGTTTTACTCATTTCTCTCTTCATTTCGACCTTGGTGGGCTGTCGCCTGTTGAGTCCTGCTCCAAACCAGGTTTCTGTGCCCTTGGTCAGTGAACTGCCTGCGCCCCAGTTGCCGGACTGGATTGAACAGATTAGTCCTGATGAGGATGCAGATTCTTTGGATCAAATTCGGATTCTCTTCGCCGATCCCTTGATCCCGATTGAACAAATTGATTCCCCTCAGCAGAAGAAATTGCTGGAAAAGTTTCAACTGACGCCTGCCTTACCCGGTCAATTTCGGTTCCTTACGCCTCGAATGGTTGGGTTTCAAGCCGATCAAGCTCTGCCCCTGGCCACACGAATTCAAGTAACCTTGCAGTCTGGCCTGGCCGATTTAAGTAATCATCGCCTAGAGCAGGATGTGGCCTGGACATTCAATACAAGGCCAATCGAGATTTCTAATTTCCCAGGCATGGAGGACGAGGCAGAACCCCGCAATCAAAAACGCCCCCTAGAACTCGATCCCGAACTCACCTTTAACTCCAATACAGAGCTGGATCTAGAGTCGCTGAAACAATCTGTTCAGCTTAAAGCCGATTCAACCCAACAGGAAATTCCCCTTCAGGTAGAACTGAGCAAAAACGAATTTGATCCAGAAAACTTAACGGCTCAAACTCAATTTGACCCCTCAAAACACACCTGGGAATATCGGATCAAGCCGACTCAAAGCTTGGAAACAGCGACGAATTACACCTTGACGTTAAACAGTGGACTAAAACCCGCCTATGGCAATCTTCCGACTGCATACCCCACCACCAGTCAACTCCGAACCTTCGATCCCCTCAAATTTGAAACGCTAGAATTCTACGGTCAACCGTCCCAGGGGGGAGCCTATGGCCGCTTTGAGAACGGCAGTCCCCAGCTCAAATTCAGCAACAAGGTCACGGCAGAATCAGCCCTTGAGAACATTAAGATCGAACCATTACCGCCGGAAGATGGGCCTCAACTGCTACAAGTCTACGGAAATAGCGAGATTATCAGCTTCAACCCCTGGGCGCTAGAACCCGACACGACTTACCAAATTACGGTAGGCACTGGATTGACCGATGAATTCGGTCAGACTTTGACTCAACCGATAAACCTGAATTATCAAACCGGAGATCTAGCGGGTAGCCTCTGGGTTCCATCGGGCCTTAATATTTTCCCGGCTGATCAGGATCTAGAGCTGAATCTTTCAACCGTTAATTTGCCCCGTTCCAGATACCAGGCCAGCTATACCAGGGTAAAGCCAACGGATTTGGTCTACACCGACACCGCTTATCCTCGTCCAAATCAAAAGAATCTCCTCACGGCTGACGGTCGTTGGAAATCCTACAAGGTTGAAAATCCTAAGAATGAAACCGAGGAAACCGCCATTCGTCTGCGAGAAGCACTGGGCAGTGATACCGGAATGCTGGCCTATGGGGTAAAAGCCCGAACCAATTCCTATATTTCACAACAGCCAGATTCCAGGGGTGAGAAAAAATGGAATGAGCCGGAGTTCTACGGTTTGGTACAACTGACCAATTTAGGGGTGTTTGCCCAGTGGTTTCCAGAGTCCGGTTTGGTGCGCGTCAATCATTTATCTGATGGTTCTCCAGCTCAGGCGGCTGAGGTGGACATCTACCCATCTCAACTCCAGGCAACTAACTTCCCAACGCCGAAACCCTGCGCCACAGGCCTAACGGATGAAACGGGCTTATTGCGGCTGAATGCCGAAGATCTGGAACAGTGCATGGCAGGCAGTACCCAATTTACGGATGCACCAGAATTATTAGTCATTGCCGAAGAAGATGAGGATTGGGCCTATACTCGAACTTACCTCTACAGCGGAGCCTATGGCTATGGAATTCCCGCCGATTGGCAGGCGGGTAAGCCTTTGTCCAGAGGAGTGATTTTTTCAGATCGCAAACTGTATCAACCCGGAGAAACCATTGCTTTAACGGGAATTGCCGACTATCTCCAGGCAGGTCGGTTGCAGCAGGATCGAAATAGTAACTACACCGTTACTCTGGAGAATCCACGGGGGGAGAAGACTGACCTGGGCCAGGTGACGACGAATGAATTTGCCACGTTTTCTCTGGAAGTGCCGCTGGACAGTAGTCAGGAATTAGGAAATTACAATGTCATCGCCACGGGAGATCAGGGCATTGAAATTCGGGGTGACCTTCGAGTCGCAGAATTCAATCCACCCAACTTTAAAACGGCGCTGAGCCTTGGCAAACAAATTGCTCTGCCGGGGGAAAAAATTACCGCCAATACCAATAGCGAGTATCTCTTTGGTGCACCGTTAGCCGGTGCGGAAGCGAAGTATTATGTCACTCGGACTGCAACGAACTTTACCCCAGAGGGATGGTCGCAGTATTCCTTTGGGCGGCAGTGGTTCTGGCCAGAAGAGAAACCTACCCTCTCCAGTGATGTGTTGGAAACTTCCGAACTGCTAGACGATGGGGGCAGGGGTCAACAAACTTTTACGGTGGCCGGGGATTTACCCTACCCCGCAGCGTATCGGGTTGACGTGGAAGTTTCCGACGTTTCCAATCTGGCGGTCAGCGATTCCCAGACCATTACAGCCCTACCCAGCGATCGCTTAATTGGTCTCAAGAGTGCCTTTGTGGGAGAAGCGGATCAACCGCTAACGGTTGAGGTCATTGTGACGGATGTTGCGGGTCAAGCCCTGGAGAATGTGGGCGTAGAAGTTGAGCTCCAGAAAATGGACTATAGCCAGGTCACCCAGGTGATCGAAGGCGGCCAGGCCAATAAAAATCAAGTGGAATACACCACCATCGACAAGGCTACGGTAAAATCTCAAGCCAGCAGTCAGAAGGTGGAATTAACGCCGACAGAACCCGGCTCCTACCGAATTCGGGCCAATTTCACCAATCGTTCCCAGGCTGCGACGGCGACGGATCGCCAGGTTTGGGTCACAGGTTCCGAAGCCGTATTCTGGGGTGACCAGAATCAGAATGTGGTGAAACTGCAACTGGACAAAGAAAGTTATCAGGTGGGGGATACGGCAACTGCTCTAATTCAATCCCCCTATCCAGCGGCTGAACTGTATTTTGCGGTGATTCGCGATCGGCCCCTGTATGAACAAATTATTCCAGTGGAAGGGGGTGCACCTGAGATTTGGTTCACTGTCACCCCTGAAATGTTACCTAATGCAGCAGTGGAGGCCGTATTAGTGCGCCAGGGAGAGTCCTTGTCAGAAATTGAACCGGAAAGTGTGTCGAGTTTGGTTCAAACTGGATTCGCACCCTTCAATACCAGCTTGGCCTCTCAATACCTGCAAGTTGAGGTCAAACCGGAAAAGGTTGAAGTTGAACCGGGTGGGGAACAGATTCTTAACCTGGAATTGAAAAATACTGAAGGACAACCCATCCGGGGTCAGTTAACGGTGGTCGTGGCGAACGATGCAGTATTACAATTAACCGATTACCGATTGCCCGATCTGGTAGAAACGGTCTACGCCGATCAACCGATTTCTACCCGATTCAGTGACAACCGCCCCGAAGTTGTCCTTGAACAAGTTTCGTCTCCGCTGGCGAAAGGCTGGGGTTATGGCGGTGGCCTGTCAGAAGCAGTGCCCGCCGCCAGCCCCGTACGACAAGATTTCCAAGCTCTGGCCTACTACAACAGTTCTGTAATTACCGATGGTCAAGGCACAGCCGTTTCCAACGATAAGGCCACGGTAACCACTAATTCTCAGGGGAAAGCTCAGATCCGCTTCACACTTCCCGATGACCTAACCACCTGGCGCGTCATGGTGGTTGCGACTGATGGCAAATTAAACTTCGGCTCCGGGGAGGCAACATTTACTGCTACAAAACCGCTGCTTTCAGCGCCCATCCTGCCCCAGTTTGCTCGACCTGGCGATCGCATCGTGGCGGGTGTTGCCGTGACCAACCAAACGGCAGCAAGGGGAAATCTGGAAATCAACGGATCGCTGACGGAACAGGCAAAGTTTGCTGCGGGGAATGCCGAAAGCCAACGATTAAGACGATCTGCAAAATCAGGAACCGAAGCCTACCGATTCCCGCTGGTAGCAGAAGCACCGGGGACAGCTTCAGTTCAATTTTCAACTCAAGTGCGGGATTACCAGGATGCCTTTGAAGTGCCGTTAGAAATCAAACCGATGGTGATCACGGAACGGGTGATTGAATCCGGAACCACCAGCAATGCTGAGGTCAAGATTCCCATTGATATTGATCCCAATGTTGAGGACAGTATCGGCGGATTAAAACTTACTCTGGCCAGCACCCTGATTCCCCAAGTTCTGGCTCCGGCTGAGAGGCTGTTCCAACCGATTGATTTTCCTTTCCTGGAACCCCTCAGCAGTCAACTTTTAACCGCTGCCAATCTGGAAATTTTGGGACAAAAATACAACCTGGATTTCGTTCGATTTGACCTGACCAATCGCGTTAACCAAACCCTGGAGGAACTCAACTCCCTCCGGAATGCCGACGGCGGCTTTAGTCCCTATCCCCAGCAAAGTAACTCTGATCCATTGCTGTCTACCTACACTGCAACCGCTCTGGCCAGGGCCACGACCGCTGGATTACCTGTTGACCCCGGTGTTGTTAACGGTTTAAAGGCTTATCTCAAAGAAGTTCTCGTTAATCCGAGCCGTGATAACTTCTGCGTTAACTTGGTCTGTCGAGCTGAAGTGCGTTTGGAGGCTCTAATCGCCCTGGCTGAACTGGGGGAACCCTCCAACGAATTTGTTGCTGACATCTACGGGTTGCGGGACGATTTTGACCTGACAACCCAGGTGAAACTGGCTCGATATCTGGCTACCCTTCCCGACTGGCAATCGGAATTCAATCAATTGGTGAACCAGATCCAGCAGAGTATCTATCAAACGGGGCGCACTGCAACCATTACCGATACAGACTACGGTTGGATGAAGTCGCCGACCATTGCCCAGGCGGAAGCCCTGCAATTATCGGTGGCCCAGAATACCCAACCTGAACTGACCGATAAACTCCTGCAAAGCTTGTTAGAACAGCGTCGGAATGGGAGCTGGGAAAATACCTACGAAAATGCAGCCGCTCTGAGCGCCTTAGTCGCCTACGCACAACAGGAACCCACACCCCAGAATTTCACCGTTGAGGCGCAACTCTCCGGTCGACCGCTGGGAACCCTGCAATTCAATGGCTATCAAAACTCGATTGAAACCTTGCAGGTTCCGATGCAAAAGTTGCCCAGGGGCCAGACTCATCTGACATTCCAAACCTCTGGCCAGGGACGCTTGAATTATCTGATTGATTATCAATATCGCCTGGATCGGGGCCAACCCGGTCGATTGCAGGGCCTGCGAGTCAGCCGCACGATTCGACCCGCTGGCGATAGCGAAGTGGTTTATGAAACTGGACTGGCCGTTAATCCCAAGCCCTTTAATGTTAAACCCGGCCAGGTGTTTGACGTTGGAGTTGAGGTGATCACGGATCATCCAGTGAATCAGGTCTTGATCACTGATCCGCTACCTGCTGGCTTTGAAGCAGTGGACGCTAGTTTCCAAACCAGTAATCCGGCGATTCAGGCGCAATCCGATAGCTGGCAAATTGACTATCAAACGATTTACAAAGATCGAGTGGCGGCCTACGCAGATTCTCTAGAACCTGGTGTTTATCGACTGCACTATCTGGTGCGATCTGTTACTGCTGGTGAGTTTGAATGGCCTGGGGCCGAGGCCCATTTACAATATCGCCCGGAGGAATTTGGCCGTAGTGCGATTTCAACGTTAGTAGTTTCGGAACAGTCTTAAAGTGATGTGCATCAGAGTGCATGGCTAGGAAGGATCAAATCTCCACTAACCTCCTCTGCAATAACCACCTCATGAATAAAAGGCTGAGCCGCTCCACGGTGTTGTAAGTTCCAGGCCGCAATTAGGCCGGGTGTGTAGCGATCCTGCTGATCCAAACCAAAGTCATCATAGAGCACCACCCAAAGTTGAGCTGAATAGTGGCCCGTAGCGCTTAATTCAAAGGACTTTAACAACAAATCTGCTCCCTGAGTCCCGCCAATAATCGCGAACAGGGTGAGAGAATCCAGTGGCTTGAAGGCAATTTGAGGAATGACAATATTCAGGGAATCCAGTTGGAGCTGACCTTCCAAAACCTGAGCCTGAAGCTGTCGGTGGAGCTGCAGCTCAATCGCGGAAAATTCTGTCTTGAAAGGTTTTGAATGCTTGACCAGGTGGGAAACTGGGGTATCACTGCCATGCTGATAAACCCCTCCTTGGCCGTCAAGAAAGTGCTCTAACAAAGGCTGAACAATCTGACGATCCACCACAGGAACCGATCCTTCAGCCCTGACCAGGAATTCGTAGATCTGGCGTTCCAGGAAAGTTAACGGACGGTCTGGAATTCCCAAGGTTTCAAAATCCTCACCCATCCCATAGCCAGGTCGAGGCCGTTCTCCAATTTTTAGCGTGCAGTAAACAGTCTCTCCCGCCTGAAATTCGGGATCATTTGGTGTTTCAGTTGATATTTCAGTCGATATCCTAAAATGGGTTCCATCCCCCCGACGAATTTGCCGCCATTTCTGCTGATCACCGAATTGGTTCTGGGCCAACTTGTTGAGGGTATCGTCGGGTTGAACCAGATAGGCAGTGTCGATTTCAGTGGGAATTTTAAGGGGCTGCATTTTAGTCAGTAGTTCAGTACGACGTGATCAACAATTCCGTGATCGCACCGCGTCTTTGGGCATTGGAGTTGATTGCTCTGATCGCCTTAATTTGGTGAATGGGAAAATCTTGATAAAGCTGATGAATCAGTGGACTATTTGAATTGGAGAGCATCACCCGAACCCCTCGATTGGCCAACTCTCGAAAGACATGTGCCAAACGCACCTGATCCTGTTCGCGGAAAGCATAGCGATTGTACGCTGTAAAGCTGCTGGTAGCACTGATGGGATGATACGGGGGATCAAAGTAGACAAAATCATGACTGGAATCGGCCACCTGCAAAATGTCATTAAATGGTTTAGCCTCAATCTGAGAATCCTGTAGTGCCTCTGAAGCAACGTGGAGCAAGTCTGGATTGCAAATTCTTGGTTTTTTGTACCGACCCATTGGCACATTAAATTTACCACGAGAATTTTCTCGATATAAACCGTTAAAGCAGGTTTTGTTCAGATATAAAATTCGCGCTGCTTGCTGAACTTTTTCGGTAGGTTCAGATGCTCTAATGGCATAGTAGTAGGATTGTTGATATTGAAAGTGATTAAATTCATGCTCTCTTAACTCAGAAATCACCCCATCAACGTGATCTCGAACACAACAATAAACATTGATAAGTTCTGGATTGAAATCAGTAAGAATAGAGTACTGTGGCCGTAGGTGAAAAAAAATTGCCCCTCCACCCAAAAAAGGTTCGTAATAGGTTCTAAAATATTTGGGAAAGTTAGGTGTGTATTGCCGAATCAGGCGACCTTTGCCACCTGCCCATTTAAGAAATGGACGAGGAATGATTGGGGGAGAGAGCGTTGTTACCATTAAGAGCTGCCATACAGCATAGGATATGCTGCTATTCAAGAGCATAGATAAAAGTCTGAAGGCTAATATTCAACCGCGTTTGGTTACCTAGCTATTCACCTATTAGATTTATTTAAGCATTTTCAGCAACGCTTTACAAATTTCTCATCATCGTTAATTTCAACTTTTATCCTAAAGGGTGACGTTATCACCCTCCTGTGCTATCAACCTACTGTAGGATGTTTCACAATTGCAGCTTACAATAAAGTTGTAGGTAAGCTCGAAAGGGCAAAAAACTAAGGGAGGTGAAATCCACCAAAATGAAACAATTGGGTCAACATCTGATTCTAGACGCATGGCAATGTTCGGCTGACGTTTTGAATGATCCTGAACTCATTCGTCGTGCGATTTTAGAGGCAGTTACTGCCGGACAAGCAACGCTGATCGACTTGTGTGTACATCAATTCAGCCCACACGGTGTTACGGCAACTGCTACTTTAGCAGAGTCCCATATTGCGATTCATACCTGGCCAGAACATGGCTATTTCGCTGCTGATTTCTTCTTCTGCGGTCGGGGTGAACCTCGAAAGGCAGCGGAGGTGTTGAAGACAATCTTGGGGGCAGGGGAAGTCAATTTGAGAGAATTTAAGCGGGGCTTTGGTCTGGAACAGGACTTTAATCAGGCGGTGAGTCTGACGGTAAAGCCAACTAAGCAAGCATGTCTTGTTTAAGCGTTGACCGCACACATCTAACCCAACTCCCTTCTAATTCACTGGGAATTGAGGAGGGAGTCGTAGGATTCCATTGCTGCTGCCCAACCCATTGCACCTGGCGCTGCTGCAACCGGCCACGCTCGATTTGCCAAGCCGGGATGGGGGCCTTGTTTGCCTGGAATAATGATAGGAAGATCCATAACTTCTAACATGGGCAGGTCGTTGGGGCTATTTCCCAAACCGATTGCCATCACTTTTGTCTGAGGATTAGACGCTTGGTATTGATTTATCAGCCATTGCGTTGCTCGACCCTTGTCTGCATCCTGACCAATTAAATGGGAAAAGCGATCGCCGATCACCACCTCAAACCCCAGGGATTCAGTAATTTGCTGGATTTGTTCTGAAGTAATTGCTTTAGGGGTAATAAAGGGTTCTGTAAATTCTCGCTGTTTGGCGCGTTGAGCTTCTACAAGGGAAAGCCCGGTTAAATCAGCAATCTCCACTTCGGTTAAGTCACCAAATCCGGTTAGGGTGACTCCTAACTGCTGGGCTAGTATCGCTAAACCTGTTCGAGCTTCCGCATAGGAGCAGCCAAATTGCTGGATTTGGTAGGTGTTCTGGGGGGTGGCTGGATTCTCAACTTTGCGAGAATAACTGGAAGCTTGCAGGGTGTCATTAGCGAAGCGTAATGCCCCATTCGCCCGGTTCTCCAATTCCTGAACGGATTCCATGGCCGAAACGTTTGCCGCAACATTCTGAACCTGTGGGATAAAAATTGCACTACCATTCTCAACAATAAACCCATCTTGCAACCTTATCTGCTGGCACAGAACTTCCACTTCAGCGCGGGTTTTGCTAGTCACTGGAATGATCGGAACATTCTGAGCTTGAAGTTTCCGAACGGTTGGTAAAGCGGCCTGATAACTATAGTCATCAGAGTTGAGCAACGTTCCATCCAAATCGGTAAAAACCAACAACATTAAAACTCTGTCGAACTAACCTGCCGAGATCGAGCAATTCTCCAGCTTAAAATCATCACCGGAATCATCCCCATCATCACAATTGCCAGTGCGGGCCCTGCTGCCTCTGCCAACCGTTCATCCGCAGCTAAATTGTAAACTCGAATCGCCAGCGTATCAAAATTAAACGGTCGAATCACCAGGGTTGCGGGCAGTTCCTTCATCACATCGACAAAGGTGAGCATTGCTGCTGTCAATAATCCACCCACCATCATTGGCGCATGAATTTGAACCAGAGTACTCACCGCATTATGGCCCAAACTAGCTGATGCTTCATCCAGACTCGGTTTGATCTTACTTAAACTCGATTCAATAGATCCCAGGGACACGGCTAGAAACCGAACTAAATAGGCAAAAACCAGGGCAGCAATGGTTCCACTCAGTAAAAGACCCGTTGAAATACCAAAGGTTGCTCGCATGAAACTATCAATGGCATTGTCCAGACGTCCTACGGGAATTAAAATCCCGACTGCAATCACTGAACCGGGAACTGCATAGCCCAAGGCTGCAATCCGCTTGGAGACCCTTAAGCTCAAATTTGGATTCAGTCGAGCACCGTAGGCCAGGCCGAGAGAAATGATCACAGCACAAATTGCAGCAACTGTTGCCAGGATAAAACTATGACTGGCAAAGTCTCGAAAGCGACTATCAAACAACGTATTCAGGTTCTCCAGGGTCATTTTTAATAGCAACCCTCCCGGCAACAGCAACCCCAATACCAGGGGAATCGAGCAAGCAAAAAATGCCAAAATCCCCCGAATGCCTTTTAATTGAAACGGTTTTAGTGCCTGGAACCGCGTACTTCCCTGGTAATATCTGGCCTGACGACGTGACCACAGTTCTAAGAGAATCAAGCCCAGGATAAATAGCATCAGGATCGATGCCAGTTGGGCCGCAGCGACCTGTTCTCCCATGCCAAACCAGGTGCGGTAGATACCAGTGGTAAAGGTATCGACCCCAAAGAATTGCACCGTGCCAAAATCGTTCAAGGTTTCCATCAGACACAGGGCCAATCCGGTAGTAATTGCAGGTCGCGCCAGCGGGAGAGCCACCGATACAAAACTGCGCCAGGGATTGCACCCAAGGGAGCGACTAGCTTCTAGGGTTCGGGCCGATTGTTCCAGGAATGAAACTCGCGTGAGCAAGTAAACATAGGGGTAAAGCGTTAAGCTCAGCAATAAAATCGCCCCCCCAATTGAACGAATATCGGGAAACCAGTAATCTTCCACCTGGCTCCAGCCGAACCAATTCCGCAGCGTCGTTTGAACCGGGCCGTAGAATTCCAGGTACTCGGTGTAAACGTAGGCCAGGATGTAGGCTGGGGCAGCTAGGGGTAGCAGTAAGGCCCACTCTAACCATCGACTGCCCGGAAATTGGCAGAGGGTTACGAGCCAAGCGGTTCCAACGCCGATCACCAGTACCCCGATTCCAACCCCAATCATCAGGATGAGGGAGTTTAGGATGTACTCCGGCAGAACGGTTTCTACCAAATGTTGCCAGACCTGCTGAGAGGTGACTTGTTGAGAATCTGTCTGCTGAAGGTTCCCTGTGTCGAACAGAGTGAAGAGGCTGCTAAAAACGCACAACACTGGCGCTGAAATCAAAATCGCCGTGACAGCCGCGAAAACAGTCCAGAGCTGTAACGAAGTTTGTGATGAGAAACGCTGGGATATCATGGAAGTAGGGTGAATTTAATGAGAATACCTCCCAAAAAGTGGCTATGATGGAGGTTGGCTTTCTGATTGTAACTTGCAGTAAGTCTGGATTTGCAGATCAGACCGATGGCCCACTATTCGTATCCAGGAAAAGTTTGATTTAAGAGATTGATTCATAGAGTTATTGACTGAAATATGGCAAATTTTCCGATTTTAAGCTTAGTTGGTGTGAGTAAACAGTTTTCCCGTCATTGTTTACCTGCCGTTTCAGACGTTTCCTTTTCCCTACGTCAGGGAGATATTTTAGGGTTATTGGGGCCATCTGGTTGCGGCAAGACCACCCTATTAAGAATGATTGCAGGTTTTGATCAACCCGATCAGGGGGTTGTGGAAATTGCCGACCGAGTTGTCGCAAATCCAAATCACTGCCTGCCGCCGGAACAACGCAATATTGGTATGGTATTTCAGGATTACGCCCTATTTCCCCATTTAACCGTTGAAAAGAATATTGCCTTTGGCCTACAGCAGGTAAAGAAAATTTCTTCCCGGCAGATACAACTACGGGTTCAAGAAGTGCTAGAGCTGGTTCACCTCAAGGGTTTAGAACTTCGTTACATCCATGAATTGTCTGGTGGTCAGCAGCAGCGGGTCGCTTTGGCGCGAGCATTAGCCCCCTGTCCAGCAATAGTTTTACTCGATGAACCGCTGAGCAATCTAGATGTTCAGGTTCGTCTTCAACTCCGTCAAGAACTGCGAGAAATTCTTAAGGCCTCCGAAACCTCTGCCATTTTTGTCACCCATGATCAGGAGGAAGCCCTGTGCATTTCCGATCAGGTGGCGGTGATGCAGCAAGGGTGTCTTCAGCAACTGGGCACACCGGAAGAAATTTATCAAAGTCCTGCTTCTAAGTTTGTTGCAGAATTTGTCACTCAAGCCAATTTTATTCCAGCCCGACGACAAGGCCAGGTATGGCAGACAGAAATTGGCACTTTTAACATTGAACCTCACCTAGACCCTTTGAACACTGGTTGTTCTGGCGAAGGGGGTTTTGATCAGGTCGAGCTGATGTTGCGTCAGGAAGATTGTCAGCTTCAGCCGGATGAATCGGGAGCGGCGGTGATCAAAGATCGTCAATTTCTCGGACGGGAGCACCACTATTGCCTACAAACGCACTCAGGCCAGCAGTTAGGTGTGCGGATGCAGGTTGGCCAACCCTTAGCGATTGGTACACGGGTTAATATTTCAGTGCCATCATCAGCGATTCGGGTATTCCCTACCCAACGTTCCCCATTGCCTGGTGTTGTCCGTAGCATGGCGAGTGTCGGTTAGTTGCTCAGCAAGTAACTGTAATTTTCATTGCCCCAGATCACACAGTCTGAGGCACAGCGGTTGAATTGCGGTGATTCTTGGCAGTCTTCTCAGACTTAGAATTTGTTTTAGCATCAGGCTGAGTATCTAGATTGTGAATCGATTCCGCTGCCTCTTCCAGGATTGTTTCACTGGAGCTAATGGCATAGTTACCGTCCTGGCCCAATTGAATGATGCCGAGAATCAGATCAGATTGTTGTTCGCAGCTCTGGCGACAGAGTTCAACTTCAGCAATCGCCCGTGTCAGATTAGAAATGACGGTACGAACTCGTTTTCCATCCTGGGCCTGTTGAATCTCTTCAGGAGTCAGTTGACTCTCATAACCATTAAAGATTTTTTCCACCATGGAAGCGATGGGTTGATAATCTTGCTGGGCTTGGGTTTTTGCGGCCACTCGTTCGATTAGCTCAACCAGTTGATTCCCCGCTTGTTCAATCGGTAACAGCTCTCGATCAATATCTTTCTTGAATTTCACCATCAGAATATTATCCTCATTAAATCCGTTGATAAAACAGGATGGGGGCAACAAACCCTCATTCCATAGGTCTTCTACAGCTGTTCTTACTTTATCTTGAATCGCATGCAGCCCTCCGCTCCCCTCCACGGCCACGAGAAAGCCTGACGAATCGGAGGGGGGTAGAACTGGTTTATCATCATCGAGATAGTATTGTCTGCCCATGCTGTGTGCTTATCACCTTTATCCGCAT
>JBHJGO010000092.1:0-29725 GCA_050331715.1 Microcoleaceae cyanobacterium | reverse complement strand
TATTCTTTGTTAGAACCGATAGATAGTGTGTCGATTTTCGGGGCATCGAACCCCTCAATCGACGCGGGGTGTCCATGTATCCCGACGCTGACCTTTCAGGTACAGCGCGGGACTTATAGGGCCCCGAACCCCCCGCCAGTTAAAACAATTAAGGCAGGAACAGCGGTATCAACGCTGCATAGGAAACCTCACACAGGATGCTCAGCAACGTCATACTTGACGACATGATCTTTGACATTATTTTCAGAGCCGTTTAGTCGTTCTTTAACACTCTGGGACAGGAACCCCTTATGATGAGTATGTTTATCTTCTGGTGTGAGGAGAATTCGTGTGAGTCAGATAGTCGATGTTGTTTCTCTGGCCCGGCGGGGTAATGCCGACGCGATCGCAGATCTAGTGACCAAAGCCCTCCGAAAACAGGGCATTATTGCTAAGGCAACCCGTCGAGAGCATCACCTCTATCTTTTATTGGAATCGACCGCAACGCCTGATGAATCGGCCTGTGTCCGGGTGGTACAGAATGGTCTACTGCGACTGGAGGCCCAGCAGGTTGAATTCGTGACGATCGTAGGTCAGCAGGTTGGTCGTCCTGCCTTTAAATGGACGCATACTATCAGGTTTCAGTTGCCGCCTGCGCCTGCCAAGACTTCCATCCGGCCCTTCCAGCGACAGAAACCACAATCCAAGGCTCAGCCACCCCAACAGGCTCCGTCCAAGTCCCAAACTCCAGCTCGACCAGCGCCTCCACCGCCGCCTCCCAAGCCAAAAGCCGCTACACCAACTTCAAGACCGCCAGCACCCAAAGCGGCTCCAGCTAAGCCAATTCCAGCAATTCCTCTTCCTCCTCATCCAGCCGTTCTGATGTCTACAGTTGAAGAAGCAACTCTATCACCCCGTAAAATTCCGTTCCGAGCTTTATTAGTTGCAGGATCAATTGGTTTATTACTCGCTCCTCTCTCAGGTTGGCTCTTTACTCAGAGGAATGTCGGTGAACTGTTCCGAACTTTACCTCGCAGCTTGGCGACAGTCCCTCAAACCATGGGTTCAGCCTGGTCTCGAACGGTGGGTTCGGTGAACCTCAATCCAGAAATTCTTTCCTTTCTAGAGCAGGACACGACTCAATCTGCACCTCCTGAATCTCAAGCGGCAACAACCGATACAACAGCCAGTAATCTGACTATGCTGTCAGAATTCGCTTTGAGTTCGATAACCAATCCCGTTGGCCCCGACACGCGAATCAAGCTAAAGGCGGTAGGGGATATGATTCCAGGAACAAACTACCCGTCCAATAAATTGCACCCCAACAAGGAAGTGCTGTTCCAGTCAGTGAAACCTGCGTTAGAAGGCTCCGATATTTTGTTTGGTAACTTTGAAAGTACCCTAACGAACTATCCCAAGAGTGCCAAGAATATTGGTCGGGGTTTGGTCTTTGCCTTCAGAACGCCGCCAGAATATACCTCGATTTTTCAGGATGCTGGCTTCGACGTGCTCAGCGTTGCCAATAATCACTCCTTTGATTTTTTTGAAACGGGGTTCGATGACACAATCAATAACATCAACAAAGCAGGCATGAAGGCGGTGGGTAGACGGGATCAAATCGTCTACCACGAAGCAAAGGGGGTCAAGTTTGCCTTCATTGGATTTAGCTATTTTCCGGTTCATAACAATATGCTGGAACTGGATCAAGCAAAAGCACTGGTCAAACAGGCGGATGCCAATGCAGATATAGTGGTCATCTCACTTCATGCGGGTGCAGAGGGAACATCAGCACTCCGCGTCCGCAATCGCACAGAGTATTTCTACGGTGAAAATCGGGGCAATAAGGTCGCCTTTGCCCATGCGATGATTGATGCCGGGGCTGACCTGTTCCTGGGACATGGCCCCCACGTTCCCCGCGCCCTAGAACTTTATAAGAACAAGCTGATTGCCTATTCCCTGGGGAATTTCATGGGATATCGAACCCTATCCAGTCGAGGCAAGTTGGGCTATTCACTGGTACTAGAAGCTGACCTCGATCCTGTGGGGAACTTCAAGAGCGGAAAAATCATCCCAATCCATATCAATTCCAAGGGCATTCCCTACCAGGACAGCAAGGGACGCAGCATCGGCCTGATTCGTAACCTGACCCAGAGTGACTTTCCAGACACACCGCTCAGCATTGATGGTCAGGGGGTTATTTCTGTGAAATCCGAGTAAATAAGCTATACTCCTCTGTAAAGTTTATTGTGAACTTTTGTAAATCTTTTTCATAAATTCTGTTTACCGATTCCTTTTCTAACTAGCCATGCCCACTGAATCCTTTACGCTGTCCCCAATTTATGCAATCGTCGTTTGCTCCACGACATTTGCTGTCATCTTTGGCCTGATTTTCAAAGACATGCTGGAATACTCGGTTGACCGCTGGCGACGCCGCCCAGAAACAACCTTGCACTACAAAACCCGCGATTTGACCCTGGCCTACACTGCCACCACAATCTTTACTGCCATCAGTGTGGCTAGTAGCATGACAGTATTTATCCCTATTCCCCAGTTGATGATGCTTGTAGGGGTTCTAGTTGTTGTCCCAACTGCTCTTCTGATCTGGGTGCAGCTTGGTTCTATGTTGCAGTTACTCGCAGATCGAGGTTTAGAGGCCGTTGATCTGGATTTGGTAGTTGATCCCCCTGCTACAGCGGCTCAGCCCCCAAACTCAGAAGTAAGTTCAGATGTTGCCTCCTAGTGGTTCAAGTTTGGACTTGTGAGCTTGGAGAAGGGGGATTCTGGCAATAGGGAAAATTGAGAATGAATCTCCCAACGCTGACCATGGTGCGCTAAGAGTGTCAACTGAGCAGCGGTAAACTCTGCCTGGAATTGGCGATGCTTAAATTCTGGCCAGGCCTGCTTGAAACTCTTGCGAGTCAAGTCCCTGAATGCGACGGTCATATGAGGTGCTAAGGGACGGCTGGCTTCGACCTACTTTATCAACCATGTTCAATGTTGTGGCAAATGCGAAGCTGAGCTGTTTCTGGAGTTCTAAAAGCTCAGGCGTTCTCACAACGTCGATGTAAATTACCCGATCTGAGAATGAACCAAATCCCGACAGGGCAACTGGAATTGCGGTGTGTTCCGATGCGAATTCTTCCAGGCAATGTTGCAGGGCCGTAATTTCTGAAGCCAACCATTCGAAGGGCGGTTGTAACGTAATGTGCGGCGGGGATTTGAGGGCATGGCTGCTGTGGTAGACTTCGGCAAAGTGCTGCTTGATCTGAGTCACCCGCTCCTGAAGTGGCATTGGTGGTAAGAGGGCAACGAAGAATAAACGATGGTGGGGTTTCATAGGGTTCACTAGAAATTCAACCTAAAGATTTAATCTGAAATTTAATCTGAAATTTCAGCACAGTTTCCTGAATTGCTGTTTCAGGTGTTGTTGTTAAACAATAACTTCTTGAGGGTCAAATCCCCTGATGGTAAAACATCCAGTATATTTCCCCGGAAGTTGTTGCTGACAGCCCTACTGTTAAATTAGCGCCATGACAACTCAATCGTCCCGTAGCGGATGGACATTTTTATTCAACTGCCTGTTCTGGATCTTTAATGCCACACTGCTGGCCATCATTTATCTAGGATTTCTGCCCTTCATGGCTCCTGGATTTATTACAGACTTGTTTGCTGGAAATATTCCCTTAAACTTCCTCCTGCCATTCATTGGATTAGTTGGGGTTCCCACCAGTTGTAGTATTGCAGGGATTACCAAAAAGCGAAGACAGGCAACTCGAACTCAATCCTTTTCGTTGTGGCATCTATTTTTTGGGGTAGAGATGCCATTATTAATCTTCTGCACAATCCGCTTATTCATGCTACGGGACTTAATGGCTGTGAGCAGCTTTTTTCTGATCATTGGCGTGGTCGGAACAATGAGCTATATTCACTGGTTTTTCAGCGATCCTGCAACCGAAAATATTTGGATCAATGGCTTGCAGTTAGCCGGATTGTCCCTGGGTTTTGGCTTATCTTTCTATGGATTGATCATTAGTGCCTTTTTCTTTCCTGTACTGATTTTCACGCTGATGATCCTGCCCTATCTGGTGGTCATCTTTCCTATTGGGGTATTTATCTTTGGCTGTCTAGCAGCACCGCTAGGAATTTCAGCGACTTACTATCGGGCCTGGAGACAAGCATTGCAGCACTTGAGCCAGAACCATGGTCAACAAAAAATTAGGGGATTTGCCGCAGGAGTTCTTGCCCTGGGAATCCTAACAACCTTTTCCCTCCAACAACAACCCCAACTCAGAGCCCTTGAACAGCTTAAGACTGCACCAACCATTCCTCAAGCTCAGCAGGAATTAGTTCAACAATCGGGTGAGATTCGTCGAGGTTTGTTAAATGCCTATTTGTCCCAGTACCGTTATCTCTACGACCAGGATAATAGCCTGATTCGATATCTCTATGCCCCAAACTCAAACGATAGTTTTGGAGATTTCATGCAGTCCCTTTACAACTGGGTAACCACTCCTTTCAACTATCGGGGAAATTTTCGGGATGACTCTCAAAAAGCGGCTGAACTCTATGCTCAATTCTTTGACCAACCGATTCAACGGGCAGAATTACCTGCAATTGAAAAGGCGTTAAATTCAACCTTTGATCGCAATGCTGCCAAAGCGGGACTTAACGATATTAATGCCAAGCGAGTCTGGCTAGAGGAACAAAATTTGACTGTCACGCCCCACGGCGATTGGGCAGAGGTCGAACTCTATGAAGTGTACGACAACCGCACTGATCTGGATGAGGAAATTCTGTACTACTTCTCCCTGCCGGAAAGTGCTGCGGTGACTGGACTTTGGCTAGGCGAAAGCCCGGACTTGAATAACCGCTATCGCTTCGTGGTCTCACCCCGTGGTGCAGCTCAGAAGGTGTATACCGACCAGGTTCATCGCATCAATCCAACTGACCCGGCGTTGTTGGAGCAGGTTGGGCCACGTAATTATCGTCTGCGGGCCTTCCCCATCCTACCGAGAGGGCGCGGAAAAATGCACCTATGGTTGACCTACAAGGTTTTGAAACAGGATGAAGGCTGGGCCATGCCTGTGCTGCACGAAAAGCGCAACCTGTTCTGGACAGGTGCGAGCAAGCGATTATTGAATGGCAAGTCAGTTTCAGCCCAAGACCAATGGCTACCGGATTTCCTCCCTGTTAAAAACGCTGCTAAGACCGCTGGCGAAACCGATTCAACAATCCATCAGATGCCGCTCTCCGAGAATGCCAACATTCTCGCTGTTCCCTATGGTCAAGACAAACTGCAACTGCCCCAGGGCAAACGGTTGGCTCTCGTCTTGGATGGTTCCTACAGCATGAACCAGCATCAAAAGGCTCTGGCACAAACCGTGAAATGGTTAGAACAGAGGATGCTGACCCAAAACCAGGCCGATCTCTACTTAACGGCAAGTGACCCGACCCAGTCACAGCGGTTAGACGATATTCAAACCTTTGACCCCAGGATGATGAATTTTTACGGGTCAATGGAGCCGCGAGAAATGTTATCCCAATTCCTCGATCTGCGTCAGGGTAGCAATTACGATGCCATCCTGTTTATCACTGATCCGGGCAGCTACGAACTCAGCCGAGATGATCAGACCGTTCTGGAGTTTCCGGCTCCCCTGTGGTTTGTTCACCTGGACGGACTACAATTTGCCTACGATGATGCGACTTTACAGGCGATTCAAGACAGCGGCGGCGGCATCAGCACAGATATCTCAGAAGTGGCCTATCGCCTGGGAACTCAACCCAGTTTAGGAGAGGGAACCTCGTTCATCAATCTGGTGGATGGCTATGCCTGGTTCCTCAGTCAGGACGCGAATGCCTCATCGTCAAAGGATATCGGCTTCTATCCCCTGGCCACCCGTCAGTGGATAGCCCAATTGGGAGAGGCGGTTAAACCCGGAGAACTGAATCAACTGGATACGATTCACAATCTGGCCAAAACCTATGAAGTGGTCACTCCCTATTCCTCGATGCTGGTACTGGTGAATGATGTCCAACGGGACGCTCTGAAAAATGCGGAACAACAAAGCGATCGCTTCAATCGCGAACTTGAAGATCAACAATTACCTCAACCGAGTTCGACGGTAGATGGCAGTGTGGTCGGGGTTCCAGAACCATCAGAGTGGATGCTAATTGCGGTTGCGATGGGCTTGTTGGCTGTATTCGGTCTTCGACGCAGACCCAAGAGCAATCAGCAGGAAACAATGGCGACGACGAAGAGTCAAGTCCAGGTGCCGCCGGCTATTTTGTAATCGTTAGAGTCAGCTGTTGGGTTGTCCAGTCTCGACTAGGAGAAGCGGCAACTCTCAGCCGACGGGTTTTTGGTTGTTCCTCATCAATGGCAGCCAGTAATGCATCTAAGGGATTGCCAGAGCGCGTTAGCCCTTTTGACGTAATCTGTTCATCCAATGAAGGTAACTCCAGCCAACGAAAATTCGCCTGGTCTCTGGTCGCAAACACTTTGAGTGTGTTTTCCACCGCTTCTCCAGTACCTTCCAGGGAGGTATTGATGGGAAGCTTCTCCTCCTTTCCAGCCTCCAGGGTGATGAAGTTTTCCGTTGAACCCGGATGAATCTGAGTCACTGACCAATTCGCATCAAAGCTAAGTACAGCAACATTTAGGGCCGTAGCTGAATCGTTACGAATCGATAGGAAAACGTGTTCTCCATCTTTTGCACTGGGTTTTGTCGGATCGGCAAATTGATGGAGTTGCGCAGGCTTAGGTATCGGATCGCCCAAATCATAAATATCAGAAGTTCCTAACCATTCAACAGACAACTTGCCTGTTAATGGAGAATCCGAATCAAAGTTATCAATGGTGAGGGCAGCACGATATTTTGCCAGGTGAATCAATCGCTTCACTACTTTTTCAGGAGCTTTCGGATCGTCAATCTTCAAAGCGGGATTGATATTTTTGAGTAACTCTCCTGCCGTATCACGAATTTCATATTCTCCTTTGTGATTAACTTCTACAAAGAAGTCAATGCCTTCGCCATTGTCGCCTTCGGCTACGGTTTCTCCCAGTTCCAACCAACCCTTACCCTGTTCGGCAAGGGTATCTTTGAGCCCGGTTAGCGCTTGCTTCGTTGGTTCATCCGCATCTTCTAGCTGGGGCAGCAGAGAAACTAGGCGCACTAGACTGGGAGCAACGGCAATCTGAACCGCCTGATCGCCCGGTTCTACCGCTAATTCCTGCCCCTCGATTGCTTCCAGCTTGCAGATCGATGTCGAGCTGCCCCGTTGAATGACTTTGGCGATCGCCACCCGATCCTCTTTTTTGTTGAGATCAGTGGCATCCGCAGGATAAATCGCAAACTCTGCTCCCTTAGTAATGCCGTTGGCTTGTCCTACGCCCAGTACAGCTTCTAGTCCATTGTCTTTGGGTTCGACTTTGATGACAGGCACAGAAAATACGATCTCGCCTTCTTCACTGCCAAACACCAGACGACTACCAGCACCGATCAACAGAGGTGTTTGGGAAGGGAACTGACCATGGATGCGGGCGTTGATCCGGTCATAGAGCATCTTGTAGGTTTGGCCTGGACTAGCTTGTCTGAGGGTATCTAGCAGCCAATAGGTGAGTGCGCCGCTTTTTTCCCTCGTCTCTCGGTTAAAGGCATATTCGTAGGCCACCTCGTTTTGACGGCAGGCGGCTAGAACAACGTACTCGTCCGAATCAGGGATACCTACTGTCTTTAATCCACGGGTTCCTGAGCGATTGAGGGATTCCCAGGTTGCCCTTAGTTCTTGCATTGAGGCCACAGGTTGATAGCCGGGTTGCAGCGGTTTGTCGTCCTCAACATCTGTTCCACGGACTGCGGTATCTCCTCGGGTTGCCCCGCCAGAGTGACAGCAATCTAAAACGACCGTGACCAGCAAATCTTGTTTCACCAGTTCTTGAAGCAGGTGAGCCAGCTCCAGATCTCGCAGGTACTGACCTACCGATGTCCCAAGATCCGTTGGCGCTAATCCCTCATCCAGTTCTCCCTCACCCTTAATTTCTGCAAAGACAGTCTTGGCCCGACCCCCATGACCGGCGTAGTGGATGTAGATCTGGGAACCTACCGGGGCAACTTCACCTAATTTTCTAAAGCCAGCAACCATGTTATCGCGAGTTGGCAGTTGCTCAGGGGGTTCTATGGGCTGACTTTCGTCTGATGCGCTGGCTGTTGCAGTTAGTTTGATAATCTGATCTTCTGGAACCTTGCGAACATCTTTGAGAAAAGCTTCGACCCGGTTGATGTCCCGCACGCAGCCGTCAAGGTTGCGGAAGTAAGATCCGTCCGGGAGACGATTGGGCCTGTAGCAATTGATCCCAATCAGCAACGCATAAATATTTGACGTTTGGATGGTCATATTCCCTGACTTGAAAAGTGATGAACTTGAAAAGATTCCGGTCTATTTCGAGATGAAATGCACCCAGAACTGATTGTCGGTAGCACAGGTTGCTTTGATCAACCCATAGGAGTAATTAAGAAACTTGCCTTTGGTATCAGTCTGACCTGGGGCATTGCGATCATAGCCAGAGGAATACCATTCTCCATAGGGATCATGAACAATCAGACCCTTCTCGTCATAGCCAACCACGGCAATAATGTGACCAAAGGTTGTAAAGTAGCCATGAGTTACCACCGGATTTCCAGCCGCTAGCCAGCTTTTCACAGCATCCATGGTGGCGTAGAGATCCAATACATCCTTTGCTCCATAGGCTTCCACAATTCGGGCTAGATCACCGGGGCTGTGACGGCTGAGGTTGTTATCCAGGGCATATTCGTAGAGTTCATCTTCAAACTGAATCTCAGGCCGACGTTGGGGAACGCCCAGGAATGCCAAACACATGGCAATGGAGGTCACATTACAGGAACCATCGGGATTATTCAGGTTATCGCGCTGGGATTTGTAGGGAACGTCGAGCTTAACTTGATTTGGGGGGGTGTCAAGACTGACTTCTGGTTTCTGTTCTGATGGAGGAGCTACCGCTTCCATTGCTTCACCGCCTGACACCTTAACGTGTTCACCAAAGACGTACCATACGGCTGAACCATACATTTCTTTGGTGAGGGTTAAAACCAAATGCTTGCGGGCAGGTTCAACGTAGGTGAGTTCCAGTGTTTCTCCCACAGCCAGGTTGAGTTTCTCTTTGTCTTCCAAGTCACCAGCAGCCAGAGGACGTAGCTTAAGAACGGTATTCTGAAGCACTTCGAGAGTAATGACTGAAACAGGTGCTCTAGAACCCATGTCTTTCGCCTCTAGAAGCTTGGCAGCAGTTTCCGGCCCAAGAAATTGGGGTTCATGACAGTCATTTTGCTTCTGAAAACGGGTTAGTGCGGCGATCGCCCTTCGGCCAAAGGGTTCTTCTGGTTCTACCAATAGATGAAGGTCGTCGATCAATATGTCCTGAACCTCTTTGCTAAGTTCAGGATCTTTGGCGATCGCGCTGCTGTCGTAGCGAAGATTAGCATTGGCAAACTCAGTTAGTTTCATGATGCCTCCATGAATTCAAGTAATCTGTTCACAAGCGTTGAACAATGAGCAATACAAGAGCGATGTGGAGTAACCGTGGTCTGTCCGATTTACGATCCGGCTCTGTAAACCTTTTTAGCTTTGGATCAGGGTAAATGCAGAGAATATGACAGGAATTTAACAAATTGACCTGAAATGATGCTGGTAGTTGATATCTAACACCCGTAATCTAACGTCCCTGAATAATGCCAGAGAGAATGCTAACTAATGACTTTAAATCGGATGGAATGGTATAAAGTCGAATATCCTGCACTAAGGTTTTATCTGCGCGATGCAAATAACCAAATTTCCAGGCATCTCCAGTGGTAATGGCCCCATAGAGTAATGGTGTTGTTGAAGTTGTCCACTGGTCTAGGGCAATTAGCTCAGCTCCCAACTGCACGAACCCACGAGCCAGATCCGCTTGTTTTGCCTCAATGATCAATAAATTCCGGTGACCTGGAATAAAATAGTCTAAATTTCCCTGCAACCAGGGACTAACCTCGATTACGTATTCAATTTTCAGCGGTTGACGGGCTTGAGCACAGACAGCTAGCAAAACTGGAGCAATCAGGGTTTCCCGTCGGGCGATTTCAGAGGTCAAATCTACGAGTTCCAGGGTTTGTAACAGCCGCTTTTCTAAATCAGGCAAGAAATCCAGGTTGTCTGATGATGCTGGCAATTGAACTGCTGTTTTCTGAAGTGTAACTCCCAGCTCTGCGAAGATATCCTCTGGATCAGCCTTCAACTCAAAGTACTTGCTAAAGGTATAGCTCTGGTCTTGATCAAGAATAGGAGAACGTGCCATGGCAAAACGTCACGATTGGTGAATGCTTACGTTCTCGATCAGTATAGCTAGGAACTATAGGTTTAATAGAAAAGATCATCTTGCTTTGAAATTGATTTATCGATAGATTCATGCTGTAGCGCTACGGATTACAAGCTAGAGCTGGTTTATCAGGGAAAGATTTAAAAGCAATTAGCAGGGAATTGTTACTCAGCACAGTGAAGTTGAGGATCCGAATCCAGAAGTAAACTGAGGTTTGAACCTAACTATGAATTTTCGTCTCCCGTTAGTTTTCGTCATTTTTCATCTCATTTTCCCCATTTCTGCCGGGGCAGAGGTACGAGGATTTGAAACATTGATTTTGGAAGACCCGCCAACGGTTGATCAGACCTTTGATGATGATGTGAATCTAGTTCCATTTCCCTCTGATTTTTCTACTGCACCTGATATTGTTCTGAGTGAACAATTGATGACGGGATTTACAACAGATATCAGTGAAGTTTTCTCTATTGCTGGCCCAATTTCCATTACAGATGCAGTCACTTTTCCTACGGGTATCATGCCCCCTGACGGTGATCTGATCCGCAATACTTGGGGCTTCCTGGGAGATGAACCTTCGGGAACCGATGCCCTACTGGGTACTAATGTTGGAGCGGCAATTGATAATGCTGGTGGTACAGAATCTGGTGTTCCTCAGCCCTTTAATGTGTTCTTCCCGACCCAACTCAGTCAGGTGCCTGGCCCGGCCAATGATTTCTTTCTAATTGATTTGATCGGGGATGATGGCGTAGATATTCGGCCTATCGATAGTGCTGGCACCTTGATTGGGGATTTTTCGCTGCGCCTTGCAAGTGGCCCTGGAGAAGGGTTGTTCGGCAACGTTAATCTGGGAGATTTCGGCATCGTTGAGAACTTCGAGATTACTGCTTCTTCGGAGAACCTGAGTAATTTGGGTCTTTCTGACGATGTGATTATCGACGACATTCCTCTGGCCGGTGTTGCCTTTGATATCGAAGACTTTATGGGCACTGGAGAATTGACCAACCTGTTTGGATTTCAAATCACTCCCCTAAACCTTGACGATAGTATTAGTAGCGCCGATGGCAGCATTGATATCCTGGCAGTGGGTTACAACACGGCGGCTGCGGTTCCTGAACCGATGAGCGTTCTGAGTATTTTGGGTCTGGGTATTCTATGGGGGAGTACGGTTGTGCGACGAAAACCATCGATTTCATCAAGTTATTTAAAACAAAATAGATAAAAATTATCCTGACTGATTGAAGATTAGGTATAGTGCCAGTACAGATTATTCGTGTTGATCTTTCTGAAATATTGGTTTTGCAGCCGGAGGGTGATAGTCATCAGTCAGTCATGGCGATCTTGAGATTTTTTAGCTACACTGAAAATCTGAGAGAGTAGTTGTAAAGATCGTTGCCGAGAGTTACATCAGTGATATTTTCCAGTTTGATGATAATCGCTTTTCTCCTGTTGGCTTTTGTTTTAGGGGACTTTGTGGATTGATTGTTTTACCCTTAGAGTTACCGCTAATAATTTGGCTTCAAGACGACTAATCATTGAGATCTCTCCAGTAATCTACGTAGATTTTATCTAGTTCAATTTCAGTAAATCAGTAATTCTCACCTTATCCTGATCTGGAAGTATGGATAGAATCGAGATTAGAAGACCAAATTGATTTTATAACCAGGGCACTCTTAATATAGCAATCCTGAATCAATCACGAAAAGCACTATGGAGGGGTTTGGAAACGAAGTCTCCAAGAAGGGGGTGAAGGGGGCGTTGCCCCCTTTTCACAAATCATTTGTGATTGCTATATAGCGATTTTCCATCACATGAGGTATGAACTTCGGGGTTGGTAGCGTAGTGCACCGACCCCTGCACTCTACCAGCATTAGAAACTCTGCAACTCGTTGATGGAGAGATTAACTCTAATACTATCGGGGAGCAACATGATCACAGAAACCCTAAGCCCAGTCAACACAAATTTCACAGCTAAAGACGAAGATATCAATTGGCGAATTGTTTTTGATCAAACTGTTGATATCCATCAGCGGATTATCAGTGACCTGCTAGCCATTATTCAGTTGGTGAGTCGCTCTAGGGCTGAGTTCATTTGTCCAACAGAAGCTCAAATCATTAAGATGCGCTTAACTTTGGCGATTCAAGCCTATTTACTGATCATTAAACCACTGTGTCAGCAGGATTCCCACCATGTGAAATGGATTAAATTGGTAGATGAATTCAACGCAACTCTACTACTACTAGATGAAGCGACCCAACAACCTCTAATGATTAGACGCCAGATACTGCTAACTCGGATCAACCAGCACCTACATTCAGGTATCTTTGAGATTCCATTAGACCTAATTTTAGATCAAATATCCGGCGATGAATCGGTTTCAAAAGACACTCATGTTTTCTGGCCGCTGTAACTAAGATCGAGGATCCAGTGCATCCCGCAGTCCATCTCCAACGAAGTTCAAGCTTAATACCGTTAAAAAAATTGCCGCTCCTGGAAACAGCGCCATGTAGGGAGCGGTTTCGATATAATTCTGAGCATCATATAACATTCTCCCCCAGGTCGGCACGTCCGGCGGAAACCCCAAACCCAGAAAACTTAGTGTGGATTCAGTGATCAGGGCATTTCCTACGGCCAGCGTCGCTGCCACAATTACGGGACTCAAAACGTTTGGCAGTATATGCACCCAGATTAACCGTTGAGGTCGCGCGCCAATCGCCCGAGCAGCCACAACGAAGTCCATCTCACGGGTGGTTAAAAAGCCAGCTCGTACTAACCGAGCCACCGACATCCAATTCAAGCCGCCTACCACTAACACAATTAAGATAAATATTCCGGTCTCTGGCCCTGCTACTGCTTTCATTGCATCCTGGAAAAGATACACAATCAGCAATAACAGAGGCAGTTGCGGCAGCGAAATAAACAAATCTGTAAGCCGCATCAAGCCCTGGTCTATTAAACCTCCGTAAAAACCTGCCATGGCTCCAATCAAAATCCCGAACCCAATCGCAACGACCATGGCTGCAATTCCCACGGTCAGAGAAATCCGGCCTCCAGCTAGCACTCGTGACAATTGATCCTGACCTAGATCATTCGTGCCAAAAGGATGCTCCCAACTAGGGGGCTGCGAAGCCTGGCTAAAGTCGATTTGATTGACTGGGACGTTGTAAATTACAGGCCCTATTAATACAGCTAGACCAATACATAGCAATATCACAGCACCAACAACCGCAGCTTTATTGCGGGTGAATCGATACCAAATTTGTTCTCTCGGGGTTCTACTTTGGGTCGTCATGGATGGAACTGGAAGAGCGCTGCATCACGCTGCACTAATATAGCCTTACTGGGACGTCTGATAGGCGTGTATCCCCTCAAACCCGATCCTGTAGGGCTATACCCTACTCGATTTGGCGTCGAGGTTGTAAGGATACCAAACAAAACAAACCGCCACCGATGACCAACTTACTGGAAAGAAAAGTCAGTCGCTCAGTGACGTACCAAAATTTTTTATAGACAGCACTTACAGAGCTAAGTTCGGAAACTCAGCCTGGTTCACAGGCATAGAGAAGACTCTATCGCTTATTGAAACCATTCAGGAAGCTTTGAATCTGATTTGATGCGGCATCCCGTCCACCTAGACCAAAGGAAATTGCGATCGCAACTGCAATTGCGCCCAACAACAGACCAAAGGCTAGATTGACAATATCGCTACCTGCACCCATTTGCTCCAGCGCCATTGCACCTACGAAGAAGATGATGGCAACGCGAGCAATCTGAGCTAGAAGCTTAGCTCCGCCCATATTGGTATTCAGAACCAGCTTGTATGCCAGGTTTGCAAAGTAGAGGCCAATGGCAAAGATAACCAAGCCAATTAGAACCCGACCGGCGATTGCCAAAACACTGTTCAGAATATCAGTTAGTGCAGTCAAACCAATGATATCGGTTGCAGTAATGATGGCAAACAACATCACACCAACAAATGCAATGATACCAACAATCTCAGAAGGAGTCTTGGACTGAGATGCTTCCTGCTGTAGACCTGAAGCACCTGGTCGAGGTTGCCCCAAAGGAGTCTGAGTGCCAGCAGTTGTTGACGTTCTATCAACCCCTAAAGGAGTTTGAGTTGTCCGTGCAGTTGTAGGAGCTGCGTCAACCGGAGGAGTTGACTGCAATCCTAACCAGTAGAACAACTTGTTGAAACCAAGGCTGGTCAAAACACTGGTAACCAGTTCGCTGATAAAGCGGCCAAAGATATAGGCCACGAACAGAATCACCGCTGCTGCAAAGATCTGAGGAATAATATCAAAGATATTTTCCAACATTGAGATTGCAGGGTCAGAAATTGCATCGATATTCAACCGCTCCAGCGCCGCAATGGCAACTGGAATTAGGATGAGGATGAAAACAATTGTTCCAATCAGAGAAGATAGGCTCTGGCCGCCACCTGCTGTCTGGGTCAAGCCAAAGCGACTGCCAACGTTATCTGTTCCAGCAGCAGATAAGAAGTTAGTAACAATTCGCTTGACGATCTGAGCAATGAACCAACCGATTACAGCAATCAGTCCCGCAGCGAAGATATTCGGTAAGATCGCTAGAATCTGATCTACCATGCCCTGAACTGGGGACAGTAGACCGTTCAGATCAAGAATATCGAGCACAATAGGCAGAGCGAACAGGAAGATTAGCCAGTAGAGAACGTTCCCGATTGTCTCGCTCAAAGACATGGATTGTTGCTGTGGCTGACCGATCTGGCCTACTCTCTGACCCGGTGACATCTGCTGGTTGACCTTATCATCCAACCGGAAGCCACCCAGAACGCGAATGACCAGGTTCTTCACTAAGGTTGCGATCACCCATGCAATCAAGAACACCACACCTGCCCCCAACAACTTGGGAATAAAGGTTGTGATTTCATTGAGCATGTTCCCCAGGGGAGTGGCGGCTCCTGTGAATTGAAGTCTCTCCAGGAAGCCAACAACGGAAAGGAGCAGAACAATCCAGAAAACTGCTGTTCCAATCCAATCTTCAATGGGAATCGTATCTCCCCGTCTGCTGTCACCTGCCATCCAACCTGCAATCCGGTTGTCAATGTCAGTCTTCTTGAGCAAGCTCTTGACTAGGGCCTTGGCAAAAAAGGCAATGATGATGCCCAGAATCAGAAGACCTAGGGCAACTGCAAGATCAATTAGACGAGCTTTAGTAACACTTCCCAAGCCCGGGACATTGGGAGCACTAGTAGTAGTTTCAGTTTGAGCCAGATAAAGGGAAAAGGTGGCGAGCCTCGTTCCAACTATCTGGGGAATTTCGTACCAGGTTTCATTCATAGTTCCCTTAAGTTATTCATGAAGTCTAGAATGAACATGAATCCCTTGCATCCAGCTTTCTTCAGAGAGTCGGACAGAGAATTAGGGGATTCTCAATTGCTATTGAGGTTTCGAGGACACTGGCAATTTCAACCTACTCTCGTTTAGATGAAATCATCTTCGTGCCAGAGGCCGAAATTTTCCACTAATCCGATGAAACTTCCGAGCATCCCTGAAAAATACGGCAAAAAGGATAAAATCCTTACAGAATCTCGTTTTTTCCGAGTTCCTGACCGTCTAGGGAATACCCAGGCCATATACTCTTAACAATCTGCCTATAGCTTGAAGGAAGGATGCAATCTCGTCAAGTGTTTCAACAATCGATTCACATTCGCTCTAGCTCGGCAATCGTAGAAGAATGTATCACACAGCCGGAGTTAATGCATCAATGGTTAAATCCGATGCTGAGATGTGACCCTGTAGGGGTATGGGAAACGGAAATTGGCAGCCGTTTTCGATTTGTGATCCAGATTCCAGGACTAGAACCAACCCTCAACGCAGTTGTAGTGGAGCGTCAGCCAGGATTGATCGTCTGGGAATTTGATGGATTTTTCCAGGGGCGCGATCGCTGGGAATGTCAGCCCCAGGAACAGGGAACGCTCTTAGTCAATCAATTTGAGTTTGAAATCCCAAATCCTGTGGTGCGATTTGGCTTTAATCAATTTGCGGCTGGTTGGACAAAAAAAGACATGCAGGCCCAATTGCGTCGTCTGAAGCAGGTTGCGGAGAGAAGAAGATAAGGCATCAGGCCGATAACCTGCCCGTCAATAAATGACGGGCTAAAGTGACGGTACATACAAAATCAAGATTGACAGACCACCAGGTCTACTGACAGATCAACTCCTGAACCCTTGGTTGCGCCTTGAGGAAATCAACGGCCTGTTCTCCCAAGTCCACAGCATCGTTGTAGATATCTAGCAATTGCTCAACATTAATGCTGATGACATCAATGCCCCTGTACCCTAGGATCAATTCCAAGACTGTCAAATTACCATCCCGCGTTGCCTGTCGTAGCGCACCTAGGACTCGGTCAATAACCTGATCGATGCCGCTACCCGGCTCCACGAATAAACCTGCCGCCCCGACCGCCAGACGACCATAGCTAGAATCCAGCAACGTATCAACAATGTCCGCAGGGATATCTACACCAAAGTTCAGTGCATCTTGAAAATTATCAATCTGCTCATCAGTCAACTGAGCCAAGGTAAACAAAGACCGAAGCTGATTTGACTGTTCCCCAGTTTCACTGAAGACCTCCAAGTCTTCAAATGGCAGTCCGATTGTCGCAGCACCGTACCGAAGTTGCAGCTCGTCAATCGCTGGAGTCGGCTGGTTCGTGATGATTAACCAGCTTGCAGTCACACTCAGCATCATCGCCAAGCCAACTGCAACATACTTTGAAATGCGTCCCTGCAAAATACCAAGGGGACTAACTTTTTCGAACCAACGTCCCAATGAAAGTCTCATGTTCATTCCTCACGACACGATAGATTTAGAATGATCTCCCACATATTCTCATATGTTGTGCGACCGTTAAACCGTATAGTAAGCGGCTTCGCCACTTCAAGTTATACATCTGTACTGAGCAACCGTTAAAACCAAACGACGGATTATGGTAGGCAGCCTTGCAACTTCAAGTTTAACATCTGTACTGAGCAACCGCTAGAACTCCGCTAGAACTACACAACGGTTTATAGTAAGCGGCTTCGCCACTTCAATACATCTGTACTGAGCAACCGTTAAAACCACACAACGGTTATCCGAAGACTACTTTGAGTCATACATCATCTGTCTATCAAAGCCAAGTTAAAGTTCCCTCAAGCCCCTTATTTTGTCTCCAAATCTTTACTTCAGAGAGGCTTGAAACGCGCTACAGTATTGAAGTACAGATAATAGGGAATCAAAAATTACTATGCTCAGAGCCGGAATTGTGGGCTTGCCAAATGTCGGGAAGTCAACCCTCTTCAACGCGGTGGTTGCAAATGCCAAGGCGACGGCGGCAAACTTTCCCTTCTGTACGATTGAACCCAATGTGGGAATTGTGGCAGTTCCTGACGAACGGTTAACAGTTTTGTCCGAGCTGTCCAGCTCAGAACAGACGATCCCTGCTCGAATTGAATTCGTTGATATTGCAGGACTGGTGAAGGGAGCGAGTCAAGGGGAAGGGCTAGGAAATCAGTTTTTGTCCAATATTCGAGAAGTGGACGCGATTGTACATGTGGTGCGTTGCTTTGAAGATGATGACATTATCCACGTCTCAGGCTCCGTTGGCCCTGTACGGGATATTGAAGTAATTCAGCTCGAACTGGGATTGGCCGACCTGGGCCAGATTGAACGACGCATGGAACGGACAAAGAAACAGGCCCGTACCAGCAAAGAAGCCCAGTTTGAAATGGAAGTACTGGAAAAATTAGCAGCCGCTCTAAACGAAGGAAAGTCAGCCCGACAGGTTGACTTAACAGAGGACGAAGCGCTAGTGATAAAGCCTTTGGGTCTCTTGACCCTGAAACCAATTATCTATGCCACTAACGTTAATGAAGATGACCTGGCCACAGGGAATGACTGGGTTGAAGAGGTGCGGAGCGTTGCGGCCCAGGAAGACGCTCAAGTGGTCGTTGTCTCCGCTAAGGTTGAGTCCGAACTAATTGAATTATCTGATGAGGAACGGGCAGATTTCCTTGATGCTCTGGGTGTTGAGGAGGGGGGCCTGAAATCCTTGATCAAAGCAACCTACGAATTATTGGGATTACGGACTTTCTTAACAACTGGCCCCAAGGAAACACGAGCCTGGACAATTCAAGCCGGTATGTCTGCACCCCAGGCCGCAGGGGTAATCCACACCGACTTCGAGCGAGGCTTCATTCGAGCAGAAACTGTTGCCTACCAGGATTTGGTTGACACAGGATCTATGACAACGGCAAAGGAAAAGGGATTAGTCCGCAGCGAAGGCAAAGACTACATCGTCCAAGAAGGTGACGTCATGCTCTTCCGGTTCAACGTTTAATCTCATCTAAGAAATTTGACAGATAGATCCTTTGCGGAGAATCTGAGGTAGAATTTGCTCGTCATCTGTTAGGAGCTTAGTTTTATGGTTGGCTTTCTGATCAGTATTATTGTTACGGCAATTAGTTTGTTAATCATTTCAAAAATTCCACCTATCGGGGTTGAGGTTGACAACCCAATTAAGGCTTTAATGGGAGGCGCAATCATTGGAGCTTTTAGTGGCCTTTGGAGCCTGTTTCCTCAGTTCTTCAAAACCTTTACCGCAGTGATTAGTCTAGGATTAATCCCTCTGATTGGTAGCATCATTGTGTTTGGATTAGCTGCTTTTCTAGTGGAAGGATTCCGTTTACGGCATAAGCTCTGGAGTGCAATTCTAGGTGCGATCGCCCTAGCTATCGTCAACTCTGTTCTATTCTTCCTGCTCGATCAGTTTGGAATCGTTTCCACTGCTGTATAGGCAGGTTTTTGTGGAACAAACCTTTTATCACGATCTGACTTCAGTATTGTCTCGGATATAGCGATGTGTCTGGGGCTGTGCCGTTAAATAGGTTGGTGTAGGGTAAGCAAAGCCTAACATTCTCAGGGATTTCCAGTGTTGGGTTTCGTTGCCTCACCCAACCTACCAAATTCTTGGGGAATTTTGATTAATGATTCCATAGGGCTGCACCGACGAATCCGACCACTTGAACCATGACGATACTCGGCCCAGAGGGTAAATTCCAGATTCCAGAAATGACCATCCCGATAACACTGCTGACGGCTCCAATACTGGCGGCAGTCAAGAGAAATGGAATGAACTCTTTGCAGATCAGACGAGCAGTTGCCGCAGGAACCACTAGAAACGCATTCACCAACAAAATCCCTACAGAACGAATGGTGAGGACAATCATTAGAGATAGCAGGATAACAAAACCGTAGCGATAGCGTGTTACCGGAATTCCCTGGATCTTTGCTAGATCTGGATTCAATGTTAAGAGAATTTGCTGGGGTAGAGTTAGTCCAAGGACAGCAACCGTGACCACCAATAATAAGGTGAGTAGCACTAAATCTAAATTACTGGTGGCCAAAATATCACCAAATAAAATAGACAATAAGTTTCCTCGATAGCCCTGAACCATTGTGAACCCAATTGTCCCAAGGGCAACAGAACCTGCGATCATGATCCCTAGAATTGTATCACTACCCAAATTGGTCTGATCAATTAGATATAAAACTGTAATCCCAGTCAAAACAGTTAATCCAATCAGCAGCGGTATAGTGGGAAGTTGTAGCAATGCACTAATTACCACTGGGACAAATGCTACATGGCCCAGAGTGTTCCCTAACATGGAGAGTTTTCGCAACACGACAAACCCTCCTAATAATCCTCCCAAAATTCCTAGTAAAATTCCCCCTAAAATTGCCCGCTGCATAAAGGGAAGACTGAATAATTCCAACCATTCAGGATTCATCATGGGTTTGAAGGATTGATTGAAAGATTAATCTAACAGGAGTGAAAATACCGAGTCAGGCTAGAACCATAGACTGCTTCTAAGTTTTCTGTCGAAAGGGTTTCGCCTGGTTCACCTTGGCAATGGATGTGGCGATTCAGGCAAAGGACGCGATCGCAATGGCGACTGACCATGTCTAAATCATGGGAAATCTGTAACACCGCAAACCCCTGATCCTGCTGGAGGGTTTTGAGTAATTCAGCAAATTCAGCTTCTCCCTTCGCATCAACCTCTGCCATTGCTTCATCTAGCACGATTAACTGTCGAGGAACTGCCAAACAGTGGGCTAACAGCACTCGCTTTAGTTCTCCACCGCTCAGGGTTCCGATTGGTTGCTTGGCGTGGTCAGTCAGGTTCACTTTTGCTAGGGCCGACTGAACCGCTAACTGTCGTTGTCGTCCTCCAAAGAATAGTTTTCTGGGTAAAGCTAGGCTAATTAGTTCTCCGACCGTTAAAGGAAAGCTCCGATCAAAGGGAAACTTCTGTGGGATATAGCTGATCGCTTGCCACCCTTTCCCTAATTGATGAATATTACGCCCCAAAAGCTGAACATTGCCAGACTTATAGGGAATCAAGCCCAGAATAGCCTGGATTAAAGTACTCTTGCCTGCTCCATTTGGGCCAACGATTGCGGTGTTAGAACCCGGAAAAATCTGAAAAGAAACATTGTCAACGGCAACGTAGCTGCCTCGAACAATGGTCAGATTCTGAACTGCTAAAACAGGCTGAGTATTCCAACCCATCTCTATCATTGGCAAGCCTCAACCAGATTATTCAAGTTCTTTCGCATCGCCGTAAAGTAATATTGCGGGTCAAGCGGGCCAACTTCAATCGGATCAAGTATCTTCACCGGAACCCCTACATCACTGGCAATTTGTTGAATCCGACTGTCACTGATGCCAGGCTCAGAAAATAATGCTTTAACGGGAGATTGTTGAACTGCTTTAGAAACCCGTTGAATGTCTTGGGGAGAGAGGCTGTCTTCTGGCAGCTCAACGACGGCCATCTGTTGAATGCCGTAGCGCTTTGCTAAGTAGGGATAGGCGTCATGGAAAGCAATAATTTGACATCCTTGAGCAGAAGCCAAACGAGTTTTAAACTCTTGATCAAGCTGCTGTAATTTCTGAATGTAAGCACTCGCATTGGCTCTGTAGGCTGAAGCATTGGCAGAATCAGCCGCAATCAACCCATCTCGAATATTCGCAACCTGCTTCTGAGCCAGCACCGGATCAAGCCAAACGTGTGGGTTTCCTTCCTCGTGATGGTGCTCCGCCCCGTGGTCGTGGTGATCTCCATGGTCATCATGACCTTCGTGGTCATGGTGATCGGATTCAATTGCAGTGATGCCTTGACTCGCATCAATTTGCTTTAATTGGGAATTGCCAGCATTTGCAATTAATCTCTCTAGAAATTCCTCCATACCCAGACCATTTTTCACAAGAACTCCGCTCTGGGATAGGGTACGAACGTTACCGGGAGAAGCCTGATAACCATGAACCTCTGCATTAGGCGGAACCAAAACCTCAACATTTCCGGTCGATCCGATCACGCCCTTCGTGAACATGTACATGGGTAAAAAGGTTGCCACTACCTTGGGAGAGCCAGAATTCTGAGCAGTGGTAGCCAGGTGACCGGCTGAGAGTGTTGCCAGCAGTGCCAGCACACCTAACAAAGAGCGACGACCCAAGATGCGAAGCTGGGTTTGGAAAATTGCCATAGAGAACTCCACCTAGAATTGAACCTGCTGTGCCTTCGACAAATGTGATAATGATAATCATTCTAAATCGATCTGGCAACCTTTGTTTTCCCGATGGATGCACGGGGCAACGTATCACTACCTCGCGAAGTTTCACGTCTTCCCAAAGATTCTGTCGCTAACGTATCTCAGATTTGCGCCGTTGATAGGGTATTTGATACGGCAATCACAAGTGATTTGTAAGAAGGGATGGAGGGGGCGTTCCCCCCTCCTTGTGAACGAAGTCCCCAAACCCCTTCATAGTACTTTTCATGATTGATTCAGGATTGCTATAGATGATGGCTTGCGAATGGTTTTGTATCTCTCGCACAGAAAGTAGAACTCATGATTCCTGAGTCCTACTTTCTGGTTTCCGCCTACTTTTTAGCTCTTAAACTAATGCTGCCCTGAATAAAAAACTAATGCTAATAACCTGATGGGAGAGAGAACTAGTTATCCTAAGAGAACCTGCTCAACCAATATATTTATATTAGCGATAGCATTAATTGCCCTCAACCGTAAGATTACTGAATTTTTATTTCTTTCCTCTAATAGGGCGTTTTGCATGCTGATGGAGTATAGGAATTGGGGGTGCAACGCGTCCGTGATCCCCAAAATTCGTGCCAAGTGCAATTGCAAATTGCTGTAGGTAAACTAGCCTGTTCAAGCCTTAAAATTTAAGCAACTTCGAGCAGTCGATGAACCAGAACAAACCACTGGCTATTCATTTGAGTAAATTTGTGCTCCAACTAATCCAGCTCCCAGGTAATAGGTTTCCCACTCTACAGCCAGTTCCTCATTTGCAAATGGCCCTACGACAATCACTGAGCGATCAAGCTCCAAGCTGATGCTGTTGGCAGGTGTGCCGAGGTTAATCAGATTTTGCTCGACTTCGCTCAGATTGCCAGGAAAGCCAGGGATCAGGATAAAGTAGCGACCATCGGCCAGGTCAGTATCCGGCACAATGGGGAGAGCAGGCTGAGCGATGGCAGGAACCGCTGGCTGCAAAGCCATCCACACCTCCAACTCTTCTAAGGTTTGCACCACGTCCGCTGGAATTCCCCGCAATTCCAGGTCAAGCTTCAATTGGTTGGCATTGGTCAGGTTGACAAAACTCCCCGCATGAACGAGAAGCCGACCCTCGTAAACTTTTTCTAGGGCTCCAGGAGCTATCTGCCGTACCTCCCCCGGTAGTGCGTCATTCACACTCACCACAACTTGGTAAAGCCCCAGGGTTTCCTGGGGAAAGACCAGGACTGGGGGGACATTTGTTTCAATTGCCTGATCGGTTGGCAAGGGCAAGGGAACAACCGTTGGCACTGTGGCGACAAGCCGATGGAATTTTTCATCCTCTGGGTCGGCGATCTCCGCTGCAACGCCTCGAATTTCTAGACGATCAACCATAAGCTTGGCCTCGCTCTCACGGAAATAGGCCCCAACGTCAATCACAACGCGGTCATCATATTCCCGTAGTGTTGCACCCGGTTGTACCTGCTGAACTACTTCTAGCAGGAGAGGATTATCACTATTGACATAAACGATGAAGGGTCGCTCTCTGGAAGTCTGGGCTAGGGCCGCAGGAGACAAGGGGGTGAAGGCGATCGCGCTGGTTAACATTGCGCTGGTTAACATTGCGCTGGTTAACAGTGTCCCCAAGCATGGCCCCATCAATCGTTGCCGCATCCAGTGTTTGTAGTTTTTTTGTATTATCATAGAGGTTACAGCCAGGTAATTTTAAGGGGGTAAGTCCTCAGCTAACAGCCTTCAGCCACCCTGATTCGCTAGAATGGAGTGATAAACGCTCTCAAAAATTGCTCTCAAAAATTTAAGTTTAAATTAGCAGCTTATTCGCTAGATCGACAAACTATCTAGAAAAAATTATCAGAATCATGAACAAAGTCGTCGTGGGTTTATCAGGAGGTGTAGACAGCTCCACTGCAGCCGCGATTCTGCACCATCAAGGATACGATGTTATTGGCCTCACCCTCTGGTTGATGAAGGGCAAAGGTCAGTGCTGCTCTGAAGGCATGGTCGATGCAGCCATGATCTGTGAACAGCTAGGCATCTCCCACCACATCGTTGATAGCCGCGACCTGTTTCAAGCAAATATTGTGGACTATTTGGTCTCTGGTTACACGGCTGGAATCACCCCTCTACCCTGTTCCCAGTGCAACAAGGCTGTGAAGTTCGGCCCCATGTTGCACCATGCCCAATCCACCTGGGGAATTGATACCATTGCCACGGGCCACTATGCCCGAATCGGCTACGACTCGGCGTTAAACCGCTATCAATTGTTACGGGCTGTGGATCGCAACAAAGATCAGTCCTACTTTTTGTATGACTTGAGCCAGGAGATTTTGGCCCATGTGATGTTTCCCTTGGGAGACCTGACCAAGGCAGAAACCCGTGAAATCGCAACCCAATATAATCTGTCAACGGCGGATAAACCGGAGAGTCAGGATCTCTGCCTGGTTGAAGCCAGCGGTTCAATGCGGGCTTTCCTGGACAAGTATGTTGCGCCCAAGAGCGGGGACATCGTCGATACGGAAGGTCAAGTGCTAGGGCAACATGATGGGATTCACCACTATACAATTGGCCAGCGGAAAGGGCTGGGCATTGCGGCTCCCTATCCGTTGTACGTTGTCGCCATTGATCCAGGGCGGAATCAGGTGGTCGTGGGGGGTCGGGACAAAGTAAGTCAAGGGGAATGCACTGTTCGGCAAGTGAATTGGGTCTCGATTCCCCAACCCAATGCCCCTATTAGAGCTGAGGTTCAGGTGCGCTATCGAACCAGTCCTGAACCCGTAACCATTGTCCCACTGGACGATGCACTAGGGGGTCGCGTCAAACTCGTCTTCGATGAACCCATTTTTGCCATTACTCCCGGTCAGGCAGCGGTTTGGTATCACCAAGATGTGTTGTTAGGGGGCGGTTTGATCGAACGCCAGGATTAAAGGTTCGTCGAGGGTTCGTGAAAGCACAGAAGTTAATCCCCCTTTCTGTTCAGCCTCATCTACAATCAAATCAGTCTCTCAATTCTGAAGCCTCACTGTGATTGCAGTCCTCCCTGTCCGTGCTTTGTTTGCTGTGGCTACGGCTGCCCCTTTGCTAGGAAATATCTGGGTTGATGTTGTAGTGCTGGTTCTCATGCTAGTACTCTCTGCTTGTTTCTCTGGTTCGGAAACTGCCCTCACAGCCCTGGACAATTTGAAGCTACGAGTTCTGATCAAGGAACAAGGGGATCCAGATGGCATGTTCAATCTGGTTCTGGAGCAACGGACTCGATTTATTACAACCTTGCTGGTGGGGAACAACCTGATTAACAACTTCTCCGCCATTCTCACCAGTAATCTATTCGCCATTTGGCTGGGCAGTGCAGGTTTGGGGGTTGCGACGGCTGTGATCACGGTATTGCTATTGATTTTTGGCGAGATTACCCCTAAATCTCTGGCAATCATTAACGTCCTACCTGTCTTCAAGGCCGTTATTCGTCCCATCTATTGGCTGTCCGTGATGCTCTATCCAGCCATTTATCTGCTGGAAACGATTACCCAGAAAGTGATTCGCCTCTTCAGTCGGGGTTCTTCTCAACAGGGTGTGTCCGTCCAGGAGTTGCGCTTGATGATTGAAATTTTGGGGGGGCGGGGCCAGTTGGACTGGCAAAAGCATCATTTGTTAAACAAGGCTTTGATGCTGGATTATTTAATTGCGCGAGATGTCGTGAAACCTCGAATCGAAATGCGTACTATTTCCCATGAGGCCAATTTGCAGGAAATGGTCGACTTATGTTTAGAAACGGGCTATTCTCGAATTCCGGTTCAGGGAGAATCCAAGGACGAGATCGTTGGGGTTGTGCATTTGAAGCGGGCCTTACAGATGATGCGGGATTGGGAGGATAACTCCAGAATAGCTGTGACTCAGGCCATGTCTCCCCCTGTCTATATTCCGGATACGAAACAGGTTGCCAGTTTATTGAAGGAGATGTTGCAGCAACGGATTCATATGACGATTGTGGTGGATGAATACGGTGGAACAGTGGGTTTGGTAACTTTGGAGGACATTTTAGAGGAACTGGTGGGAGAAATCTATGATGAAAGTGATTTCCCCAACCGTATGCCCCGACTCAAATCCCCTGTTCCCGCTCAAAAATCTGCCAACCCACTGCGAAATAAAACCGCTGAAGCTCCACGAGCCAATCTACCCAGGCCCAATCCTTCCCCTAAACCCCCCAATTCTTCAAGGCCATAAACGGGACACAGCATTTCTAGTGCAGATTCCTGAAAAAGGTTAGCTTGATTCTTGGCTAGAATTGGCTTAGTCTGCTAGAATAATATTTCGGTAGCAAATTGGGTCGATGCCCGAGTGGTTAATGGGGGCGGACTGTAAATCCGCTGGCTATGCCTACGCTGGTTCAAATCCAGCTCGGCCCATTTTTAGATTATGGCAACTTACATTATTAACGTGCCCTCTAGCCCTGCTAGTGATGGTTTAGCGTTTTCAATTGCCTACGATTACCTTAGAGAGGGTGAGTCCTCCTAACATTTGATGCTCTGACCGGTCTCCCTTGCCTATTTCAATCGGCCTGAGCGCAGAATACTAATGACCAACCACAAACCCAGGAAACTAGCAGCTCCAAATAGAGCATTCGTTAGGATTGTCACCTGAGAAGTCTGGGCTCCAGTGGTGACAATCGCTGCCCCCACAATCAGGGAACCTACTACGATGCTGAAGGATAATCGATTAGCAGAATCATCCAGACTGCGTCGCAATGGATCCAACTCCCGCAGGCTAAAGTTCCATTTCAGGGTTTCAGAGGTCAATCGATCCAGAAACTGCTCCAACTGCCGAGGAGATTGCAGGGATAAACTTTTTACATCTAACGCGGTTCTCAGGGCCATTTGCAGTGGATCATCACCGAGCAATTGACGCCGGAACAGATCGGTCATCAGGGGTCGAATCTCCTCTAAAAGATTGAGTTGTGGATTGAAACCACGGGCGACGCCCTCTAAATTTGCCAGAGTTTTGGAATACAACCCTAAATTACTCGGCAGCTTAATTTTGTTATTGCGAGCCAGTTGCAGAATCTCATAGAATACCTCTGAGAAATTAATCTCTGCCAAGCTCAGGTTATAGTACTTCCTCAGCATTTGAGCGTATTCATTTTCTACTTTCGCCAAACTCCTGGGCTGGGCGTACTCCGATAACCTGATAGTTAACTGGGTACATCGCTGAGCATCTAAATCAACAATTGCCAACAACAACTCCGTCAAAGCCTGTTGAGTGCGCGGATCGAGCCGCCCTACCATACCGCAATCAAGTAATCCCACTCGACCATCATCCAGATAAAACAAATTGCCTGGATGGGGATCAGCATGGAAAAAGCCATTGATGTAGAACTGCTGAAAAAAGACTCGACAAACCAGGGTGCTAAGTGCATTGCGCTCAGCTTGTACATCTCCTCCATAGTCCTTTCCTAAAATGCTAGCTTCAAGAATTGGCTTGCCCTGGAGCCATTCAATGCAGAGAACCTTTGGGCTGGTGACTTCCCAGTACACTTTTGGCACGATGACTTTGTTGGGATCGTACCAGGTCGTTTGAGCAATATTCTGGCGCAACTCCTCAGTGTGTTGGGCTTCCTTTGTGAAGTCAAGTTCTGCGCGCAGTGCATTGCCAAATTCCTCCGCTAACGCCACGATATCGTAGTCTTCACCGAAATCCGTCAGAGCAACTAACTCTCCCAATCCTTTGAGCAGTGAAATATCCTTCTCGACGACGCGATCAATGCCAGGACGTTGAACTTTCAGAGCCACTTCTTGCCCAGTTTTAAGCCTTCCTCGATAGGTTTGGGCAACGGAACCTGCGGCCACTGCTTCAGTTTCAACGTATTCAAAGATTTCATCCAACGGCTGGCTCAGCTCCTGCCGTAAAACAATTTCAACCTCAGACCAGTCAACCACCGGAACTTGAGCCTGTAGGGTGGACAACGTTTCGATATAGGAAGGGGGTAACAGGTCAGGACGGGTACTGAGGAGTTGGCCCAACTTGACATAAACTGGCCCCAGGTCGATTAAAATATTCCGGAGGACGGCAGGTGTTGGCAGATTGGGTTCTTCTGGTTTCCCTCCTGTGAGGAGACTCCGCATATAACCCCAACCGTTACGAAATACAACTTCGACAATTTCAGCCTGTCGAGAGCTGCTTTGAGTCAAGTTAGAGAACAAGATGCCTCCTTCAGATGTCGAACATGAACGGTTGATCTCCCTTATTGTAACTGTTTGTTAAAGAGTGGTTGGGCATGGACTTAAGGCGTTTTAGCTTATTTTTTGATCCCAGTGTCAGAGATTGGGCCTTTGAGGCTCGCTTACTCCGATGGCTAACCTTTTTCTGGCTATCGGTGGGATTGGTTGTTATGTTCTCTGCATCCTATCCAGAGGCCACGCTGGAACATGGTGATGGACTGTACTATTTCAAGCGCCAATTAATTTGGCTAGGGTTGGGCATGATCGGGTTTAATTTTGTGATTAATACCCCGATGAAGGTTATGTTGCGCTTGGCCCGTTGGGGTCTATTTTTCATTCTGGGTTTGCTTTGCCTGACCCTGGTACCTGGGCTAGGAACAGAAATTAACGGCGCAACCCGATGGATTGCGATTGGGCCAATCCCGATTCAACCCTCAGAACTATTGAAGCCATTTTTAGTGTTGCAAAGTGCTCGCTTTTTTGCCTATTGGGATCGACTCAATTGGCCCTTAAGGTTCACCTGGCTTGGAATTTTTAGTTTCATCCTGACCACGATTTTGCTTCAACCCAATCTGAGTACAACTGCCCTGTGTGGGATGACCCTATGGCTAATTGCCCTGGCCGCTGGACTGCCCTTTTCCTACTTGGGCGGGACAGCCCTAACAGGTTTCCTCTTCGCCACCATCAGTATGACCTTTCGAGAATATCAACGACGGCGGGTACTGTCTTTTCTCAATCCTTGGGCCGACCCTTCGGGTGATGGCTACCAACTGGTTCAAAGCTTGCTGGCTGTGGGTTCGGGTGGAGTCTCAGGAACAGGACTAGGGATGTCTCAGCAAAAGCTATTCTATCTGCCCATTCAGTACAGTGATTTCATTTTTGCGGTGTATGCTGAGGAATTTGGTTTGATTGGCGGCGTTCTGTTGTTCGCCCTTTTAATCACCTATGCCACGATTGCCCTACGCGTTGCCTTGAATGCTCAGCGGATTGAATATCAACTGGTTGCGATTGGTGCAACGGTGATGATGGTGGGGCAGTCCCTACTAAATATTGCTGTAGCCACGGGAGCTATGCCAACCACAGGACTTCCTTTCCCACTATTCAGCTATGGAGGTAGTTCGATGATTGCGAGTTTGGCCCTGGCGGGTCTTTTGATTCGGACAGCACGGGAGGGAAATACGGCTGAGGTTGTGACCTTGCCTCAAACCTCCGACCCAGAATCCTCCGACCCCGTCATGCAGAAGTTATATCAATTTCGTGATCGTTAGCCCTGGGTAGGTATAACCGTTACGTCTGCCTGGACAATTGAGAAAAGCCCTATCAATATATCCCAAGAAGATTTTCGCTGTCTGAGCTTGATATTGCTATAGCAGTCCAGTTCCCGTTCAGCATTTGACTAATCGTAAGGTTTATATAGCAATCCTAAATGATTTGTGAAAAGTTGCCATACATAAAGATTTTCCGAAAATCGAAAGTCTGGTGTTGTGTAACTAGCTCAAATAAGTACTTGACACATGAAAAAGACTGACATAGGTGATAGAACTCTCGGACA
>JBHJGO010000091.1:0-28101 GCA_050331715.1 Microcoleaceae cyanobacterium | reverse complement strand
CTCGCAGGAGTCGCTTCCCAATCTTCCCTGGGAATCTTTACTTCACTAATTTCCAGCCACTCTTCGTTCATGACTTCACGTTAGCAGAGTTTCCCACCTTGTTTCTGCCTGCTTTGCTCAACCCCCTGAATTGTTACCTCAAATCAAGGCTTTTCCAGGTCAATTGAATCAGGTTTTCATGAATATTCTGGCGAATGCAATCGATGCCTTTGATGAGGCGAGTCAGGAGGAGACATCAGCAACTTTACCATCGAGTTCTAGCAAAATTATTATCAGAACAGAGCAACTTTTAACGGAAAATCAGGCTGAAGAAGTTGTCCAGATCCGGATTCAAGATAACGGCATGGGCATCCCTGAAGCAGTAAGAGCAAAAATCTTTGATCATCTATTTACAACAAAAGCTGTTGGAAAAGGGACAGGGTTGGGGTTGTCAATTTCTCGCCGAATTATCGAAGAGAAACACGGCGGAACGATTCAGTGTGATTCAACGATTGGTCAGGGAACTGAGTTCGTGATTGCCCTACCCAAGAACTAACCCTGCTGATCAGCAATTTTACGACGCAACGTATCCAGAGCATTACACGCACTCACACGCCGAATCCAATCGCGGCCCCGTGAACTACCGCAGGGACATTCTAGCGCTTCTACCTGGTTACCTGGCCCGGCAATTCCAATGTAGACTAAACCCACGGGCTTTGCTTCTGTGCCACCCCCCGGCCCGGCAATTCGAGTAATGCTGAGACCACAGGTAGTGTTAAAGCGGGACTTGGCCCCAATTGCCATTTGTTCAGCAACAACGGAACTCACCGCTCCATGGCTTTCTAAGTCTTTTGGATCAACGCCTAGGAGGTTAACCTTGACTGAATTGTCAAAGGCGATGATCCCCCCTTGAAAATATTTGGAACTGCCAGGAATTGCCGTTAACATTTGACCCAAACCACCTCCGGTACAGGATTCTGCCACTGCCAGAGTTTCTGTTCGATGTTGAAGTAATTTCCCCGCCACAGATGCTAGAGAATCCTGGTCTGCCCCGTAGCAATCGAGTCCAGTAATTTCACGAATTTGTTGTTCAACTGGGGCGATCAACTCATAGGCTACAACTTCCGTATCCGCACGGGCTGAAATTCGCAGCTTTGCCTCTCCATAGTTGGCGTAGGGGGCAACGGTTGGGTTGGAAAGCTTCAGGTAAGAGGTTACTTTCTCCGCCAGGGTGGACTCAGCGATCCCCCAAAACCTGAGAATTCGGCTACAAATTGTGGCCTGGCTCCAGTGATTTGCTTTCAAGTAGGGAATTGCCGTTTCCTGCCACATGGCTTTCATTTCCGCCGGAACCCCTGGAAAGGTCATGATGGTTAGAGAATCGTTTGAACCGTCTGAGGATTCAGTATCCTTCAGGGGTTGCCAGATAATGCCTGGGGCACTGCCCACTGGATTGGGTAAAACATCTGCACCTTTGGGAATCAGAGCTTGCTTGCGATTACTGGGAGCCATAGTGCGACCCCGTCGAGCAAACCGTTGTTTGATCTGCTCTAGAACGTCTGATCGCTCCTCCAGGGGTGTGCTAAAAAAGTCAGCAATGGTTTCTACTGTTAGATCATCTGGTGTGGGGCCAAGTCCACCCGTGAAGAGCAACAACTTAGAACGGCGAGTGGCGATGTCGAGAACAGACTTTAACCGTTCGGGATTGTCTCCTACAACACTCTGATAATAGTGAGGGATTCCTAGCGCTGCAAGCTGCTGTCCCAAATATTGGGAGTTGCTATTCAGGATGTCTCCCAGGAGTAACTCCGTTCCCACACAAATAACTTCAGCAACCATGGTAGATTTATCGGCCTACTTGCTTGGCCCGTTTTAATGTTTTCCAACCGATATATCCTAACAGCCCCGTCGCCGCAAAAGCATAGATAAAACCACTCGGAATTCCAGAAAAGGCCAGGGCCAGACATCCCACCCAGAACGTTAGTGCATAGATGAAGATCACAACTAGCTTCTGGGGCAACCCTGCTTTGAGCAAGCGGTGATGTAGATGTCGCTTATCCGCTTTGAAGGGAGATTCCCCTTTTCTTAATCGATCCAGGATGACTGCAACCATATCCAGGATAGGTACCGCCAGAATGATGTAGGGCAACAAGACGGAAGTGACGAGTGCCGTCTTCACCAGACCAATGACGCCAACTCCCGCCAGGGTAAAGCCCATGAAGTAGGCTCCCCCATCTCCCATAAAAATTTGAGCCGGGTTGAAGTTGTAGCGGAGAAATCCAATGGCTCCGCCTGCCAGGGCCGCAGAAATAAGAGCAGCAGCCGGCTGGTTCATGAATAGACTAACAATCGACATCATGACCGCAGAAATTGCACAGACGCCAGCAGCCAAGCCATCCAGACCATCAATCCAGTTAATCGCATTCACAATCCCAACCAACCACAGAACGGTGATCGGCAAACTCAGCCATCCAACATCCACCAAACCATTGAACGGTATCGTTAAAAATTCAATTCGGACTCCAACACCCCAGGCTAAACTGGCAACACCTGACTGGAGGAGTAATCTGGTTCCCGGGGACAAACTGTAGAGATCGTCAGCTAAACCAATTAGGAAGAAGGCCAAGCCGCCGATGGTTACTCCCCAAATTTCATACTCCTGTCGGGGACTGAGGGGTTGCCCATCTGCATCAATAAAGCCACCGATCCCCCAAACCAGCAGCAGAGCAGTTAATGTCCCAAGGAAGATAGAAATCCCACCCAGGCGTACCATGGGACGTTGGTGAACTTTTCGAGCGTCCGGCAGGTCTACCCGCCCACTTTTCAGGCCAATCTGCTTAACAATAGGGGTGCTAATCAAAACCACCACAACAGAGACCAGAAAGGCGAATAAATGATAAAAACTGTGGGGCATCTAGAATAGCTCCGATGCAGGACAAAAGCAGTACAGCCAGAGTCTACTACATTTCAACCCCTTTCTGTTAAGGAATCTGCTGCGGTAATTAGAGAATTGAATCATTGTTTGAAGAAATTTAACGATACCCAGTCCAATGTTCAAGTCCGAAAGTCGCTAGCCCGAACCAAAGAGTCGCCCTATGCTATCAACTGTCAACCTAGTAGTCAGACGGCTCAGATGTCGAAGCCGTTTATTGCCCCATTACAATGACGAATCTTGCTATCAAATACTCATCTTAAATCGGAACTGATTCATCATGCCAGATCAACCGCGAATCAATAATTCAGATTGGGTATTGCTTGTGCTTCTATCGGTCGTTTGGGGCAGTTCATTTTCAATGGCAAAAATAGCGCTGGCGGATCTACCCCCTTTCACCATTGTTTTTTGTCGAACAGGGCTTTCGGCCCTGGTCTTGATCACTCTAATCCTGCTTCAAGGTCAGAAAATCCCGACAGGAATTAGAATCTGGCGGGAGTTTTTGACCATGGGATTACTGAATAATCTAATTCCGTTCAGCTTGATTTTTTGGGGACAAACTCAGATTGAGAGCGGACTAGCAGCAATTCTTAACGCTACCACACCCATTTTTACCGTTATCCTGGCTCATTTCCTGACCCAGGAAAAGCTCTACCCACAAAAAGTTGTGGGGATTCTCCTAGGATTTCTGGGGGTTGTTGTTCTAATTGGAATTGATACCCTGCAATCGTTCAGCCTCACGAGTCTGGGGCAAGTTGCAGTGCTGGTTGCAGCCTGTTCCTATGGCTGTGCAGGACTCTATGGCCGTCGATTTAAAGCGATTCCACCCATGATTTCTGCCATGGGGATGCTGACGGGAACAACAATCATGCTCTTACCAGTTGTATTAATTCTGGATCGTCCCTGGACACTCAGCCCTAGTGTTCAATCCGGATTGGCGGTGGTTAGTCTGGCCCTGCTCAGCACTGCTGTGGCCTACCTGCTCTACTTCAAGTTACTGGCTCGCGTTGGAGCAACCAATGCTTTGCTGGTCGCATTTCTGATTCCCATTACGGCCCTATTCATCGGGATTGTTTTCTTGAATGAGCAGTTGGGTTGGAATGCGTTTGTCAGCTTGGGATTGATTCTGTCTGGACTGGCAGTGATTGACGGAAGAGCCTTGAGGCTGATTTCAAACAAACCTGGGCGGGCTGGATGAACCATCCTCTAAATTTCTAACGAGAAGACACATGAATCTTGAACCTGAAATTTGTTATCGTGCACTGCAAGCCAGAGATGCCCGATTTGATGGCAAGTTTTTCACTGGAGTTCTGACCACTGGTATCTATTGCCGACCGATTTGCCCTGCCCCAATCCCCAAATTGGAAAACTGCACCTTTTTTCCCAGTGCAACGGCAGCCCATGAATCTGGATTTCGTCCCTGTCTTCGGTGTCAGCCTGAAGTAGCACCGAATTTACGAGTTGATACAGGCAATGCGATTGTAACCCAGGCCATGAGGTTGATTGCCCAGGGAATTCTAGATGAAATCTCCGTGCAAGGTCTGGCTGAAAAATTGGGAACCAGCGATCGCCACCTCCGACGCCTGTTTACCCAACACCTTGGTCTGTCACCCGTCAGTTTTGCTCAGGTGCGACGGATTTTGTTTGCTAAAAAGCTGTTGAATGAAACTCAATTATCCATTACTGAAATTGCCTTTGCGGCTGGTTTTAGTAGTATTCGTCGATTCAATGAAGTGATGTACAAGACCTATAAAAGGACACCCACAGAGTTACAGAAGGGAAAGTCTCAGACCACTGCTGGAGCGGCTTCAGCCGTGAAGCTGAAATTACCCTATAGTCCTCCCTATCGCTGGGATGCCATGCTGCATTTTCTGGGGCCACGGACTATTTCAGGAGTTGAAGTTGTGATTCAGGACACCTACTATCGGGGGATCGAAATTGCTGGAATTTATGGTGTCGTGAGCGTTCAGCCTGCATCAGAGCAAAATCACCTGTTAGCCACCATTCAACTACCAAATTCACAATTCTCTAAGCCCACGGTTTTTAGTCAAGTCGTTGAACGGTTACGGGCATTGTTCGATTTAGATGCTGACATTGCTCAAATTGAGGCGGATTTGTGTCGGGATGAAACCCTGAAACCCTTCATCCAAATGAAGCCAGGAGTACGAATTCCTGGAGCCTGGGATGGATTTGAAACAGCGGTACGGGCAATTCTGGGTCAACAAATTAGTGTTGCAGCAGCCACTCGATTGGCAGGACGTTTGGTGGAAACCTATGGGGAACCGTTGCAGCTTGAGGTGACCGATTCAGTTCCGTCGAATTTGCAGCGACTTTTTCCTAAACCGGAGACATTGGCAACCGTGAACCTGGCAGAATTGGGGATTTTCAAAAGCCGAGCTAATGCTATTTCTGCACTGGCACAAGTCCTGGTGGAGCAGCCAGACTTTTTCCAACAATTTCAAACCCTAGACGATGCAGTCAAAGCTCTGTGTAAGCTGCCAGGAATTGGCGAGTGGACAGCCCATTACATAGCGATGCGGATTTTACGAGAGCCGGATGCATTTCCGGCCACAGATCTGTGGTTGCTGAAATCTGTGGTTCCCGGTCAGAAATTAACCAAACAGCAACTTCTAGAACAAGCCGAAGCATGGCGACCTTGGCGGGCCTATGCAGCCATGCAGCTTTGGATGAAAGACTTTGTGCCGGCTGAATCGGAAAAGTGAAGATTAATTAATCGGAGCAGGTTTTAAGCCTGCTCCGACAAAAGGTGTTCTAAGTTTTATAGCCTGACATCTTCATATTGGGACGTCTGATGGGTGTGTATCCCTCGCGCAGGGGATAACACTCTCAAATTCAACCCTGTAGGGCTACATCCTTCAATCTACTGAACCCTAAACAACAGTAAAGTGATCTGCAACCAGAGCCTCAACCCCTTGAACAATTGCCAAGGTTTCATCTCCAGCAATGATGGCTAGGTCACTGCCTTGGGATTCTAAGCTGAGGTCAGCGAAGGTTAGACCCTCTAAACCGATCAGGTCAAGCCCAATTTCAAAGTCCACGATGGTATCAGTTCCTTCACCAGCCGCCAGAACAAAGGTGTCTGCGCCACCGAAGAGATCACCGGAATCACCGTGCAACTCGTCGTTGCCTGGGCCACCGGATAGCAAGTCATCGCCCTGGTCACCCCAGATGCGGTCATTGCCTTCATCACCGAACAGAACATCATTGCCAGCCTTTCCGCCGATGCGGTCATTGCCAGCCCCCCCAGAGATGGTGTCATCGCCACCTGCTTCGCCAGACTGACGTTCGTCCAGGTCACCCCGCAACAGATCGTTTCCACCTTCACCAAAGATCTCATCATTTCCGAGGCCGCCTGCAATTTGGTCATCTCCATCGGTTCCCACAAAGGTCTGATCATCGGCTGTGGAAGTATCGAGAATTGTCACCACATCAGACTGATTATCAGAATCGATGCTGTAACCTTCTGCTGTTTCTAGTGCAATCGTGGTAGTTTCGTCCCCTTCAGTTTCACCATCTGCAACGGTTGTCCAGGTGACAGTGGCTTCTGTTGCTCCGGCATCAATAGTGATGGCAGAACGGGCCAACTCATCGCCAACCGCATCTAGACCTTCCAGGTTAGAGGCATTGGTCAGAACAGGTGGAAATTCGATATCACCAAAGGCGTTATCAGAATCAGTCTCAGAGAATACCACGCGCAAACCGCCTTCTGGTGCAGGCTCGCTCAAGCTCAGGGTGAGGCTGTAGGAGTCGCCATCTTCGGTTACTTCCTCTGGCTCGACACTCAAGCTAACAGTTGGCAGGTCTTCAACTTGAGGATTCACAACAAACTGGCTCACGATCACAGGCTCACGGCTAGTGATTCCTTCTGGATCGGCCAGTAACTCTTCCTCAGAGTAGGCTTCGATGCCGTAGGTTGTCACTGTTAATTCCTGAGTTTCAGCGTCAATATCAAACTGTGTCCAACCGTAGGTGTGACCCACGAAGTAGTCGCCCTGGATTAATTCCGCATCAATTAATCCCTCTGCCTGAGGCAGGTTGTTATCCAAGCCCAGTGGATCGAATCCCAGGGGTTCCAACAACTGACTATTCACCGCTTGCTCGACGAAGTCATCCCGGTCATCTGGAATGTCGTCAGTATCAGGGGCAATGGGCAGGCTATTGTAGAAGGCTTCCAATTCAGGATCGCCACTGACAAACAGGTTTCCAAGGAATTCTCCCGTTGGCGCATCGAAGGCAACTGCTCCAGTCGTCACGCCAAATGCATTGGTTGGAATCTGCTCACCGAATGGAACCTCCTGATAGGTCAGGTTGTTCACGAATGTGGTGTGAACGTCAGCAGCCACGAAGACTACGTTATCAATTTCATTCTCGGTGATGAAGGAGAGAATTTCAGTCCGCTCCCGACCATAACCCTCGAAGGCATCGGTGTTGATACCAGGGAAGATATTCTGCATTGGCTCAGGAACCATAATGAACTTCCAGGTGATGCCTGCTTCATCTGCCGCAATCAAGTCCTGCTTCAGGTCGGCAAGCTGAACTTCACCTAGCATGGTCTTGTCTGCGGTCAAGGTTTCAACCAGAACCGCCGCAACCTGTGCCGGATCAGTAAAGTCCTCTGGGGGTGCAACCGGCTCATCCCGGAAGGAACGAGTATCTAATAGCATGACCGCCGCATCTTCACCATAGGTGTTGAAACGGTAGAGCTGACGTTCGCCCGCTGTTAACTCTTCTCCAGTTTCACCATAGAAGTCATCCCGGAGTGGGTTGTACTCCTGGAAGGTTTGCAGACCGTTTTCAAACAATTCGGTGTCATTGATCAGACCTTCAGTTTCTGGGAAGCGATCATCGGAGCTGGCTGGTGCGCCGCCAGAGAAATCGTTGGTGACTTCATGGTCATCAATGGTCGCAAGGATAGATGTGGAAGCGCGTAAATCCGCCCAGGTGTTGAGGCCGAAGCGCTCACTGTAAACCTCGTTGTGCTTGGCTCGATATTCTGGCAGGGTTTCGGCCTGTTGCTTGCGGGTTCCATCGGGATTTAGAACCGCTGGAGAGGCAATATCAGCGTAGATGGTGTCTCCGTGCTCCACGAAGAATTCCAGGTTTTGTTCTGCTGCATTGCTGATTGCTGGGTAGGGAGCCAGCTCACCGCGCCAGTCCCCTGTAACACCGAAGCTCAAGCCAGCTTGTCCGAATTCTGTGGAAGTCGCAAACCGTCCCTCTGCTTCAGTTCCCGCTGCATCAGTCACACGGTAGAAGTATTCAGTTCCGCTTTCCAGGTCATCGATTTCAACTTTGACTGGAATAGTTGGATCTTCAACGGTTGCAGTAACTGTTCCGTCTACCGTACCGAAGTCAGCATCGGTGGAATATTCAAAAGTGACATCTCCAGGAATCAAGCTACGAGTCCAAAGCACTGTGGAATCCTGTGTGGTGTCTCCGCTTGCCACACCGTTGGGCAGTGTATTGCCAGATTCGATATCAACCGCAAAGGCCAGGAACTGAGTGATTTGATTACCTGCGTTGAAGTTGTTATCGCTAGCGACAATGATGGATTGGCGACCATCTTCCAAGGTGGGGCCGAAGCTAACGGCTTCGCTATTGTCCAGGCGAATTCCCAAGTCACTGAAATCTAGCAGCAGATTCTTCTCAACCGGGAACAGGTTATCTAGATCCTCAGCACCGAGTAGACTGTCAACATCACTGATGTCAGTGGCTCCGGCTAGATCCACTTCATACAGACGCAGATTATTACCCACACCCACAGCAAAGGAACGCTCCAGGGCCAAAAGAGTGTTGGAATCGTCCAGGGCGAGGAGTTCCACCAAGCCGTTGTCGGCAAAGCTGTCCTCTGGGACGGGAGCAACGGGAATCGCATCGACGAGATAAAGAAATTCCTCAGCCGGTTCACCTGTTGTGAGGTCATAACGCAGAATTCGAGAGGAGCTACCGGTTTCCAGGCTCGCGCGCGGGCCATCCTGGAACAGGGCGTTCTCAGTTGCCGTGAAGAGGGTGCGCTGATCAGGGGTAATGGTTAAGCTTTCAAAGGCCTGATTCCGCTGAATTCCAGCAACAACTTCGTCACCCTCATCAATTACACCGCTACCATTGGTGTCTTCGACTTCAGAGAGGAACTTCTCTGGAACCGGGAGTTCGCGAATTTGCTGGCCATTCAGAGAGAACTCGTTCACAAATGGCGCTTGAATTCCCGCTTCTTCTCCCAGGTCAGGGCGAACTTCACCCTCGGAGGAAATAAACAGTGTTCCGGTACTGGTCAGGGCAATACCTTCTGGATCAACGCCACCGGCTGGGAACGCTTCACCGTCAGCATTCAGTAGAGTGGTAACGTCGAGGAATTCAACATCACCGTCCTCGAAGTCGTTATCGGTTAAATCGATATCAACCGTGTAGTAACGGGCATCGTTCACATTGCTGCGGTCATCGGACAGCGCATAGAAAACGTTGCGACCTGTATCGTAGGCCAAACCAGAAATGCCGCCCACTTCAGTGTCAGCGAACATGAATCCAGTTTCAAACACAACGTCACCCAGGAATTCGATGTCAGTAACGGTGTTGAGCGGGTTAGTGACTTCTTCAGGAATTGCTACATCAGCATAGACCAAACGGTGGTCAGAACTGATCACAGGGAAACCATTTCCAGTTAACTCGAACAATGGATCATCACTCGCAGGCCAGAATACTTCGGTTTCCAGTAGCTCTAAATTCTGAGACGGCAGAACATAATCCACTCGCAGGTTCCCCACAAATTCATCGCTGAAGTCAGCCGTATCCAGAGCGGGATCACTCAAATGCTGATCATTAGCCTGACCTTGCAGTTCTGCGGCTTCGATTCCACCTTCGCTGGCTGGAGTTTCAGAAACGTTTACCAACGGATTATCAAGTAATTGTTGGATTGCACCAGGAATACTTCCGCCATCGAACGGATCAGCATTCTGGTCGCCCATGACGACGAAACGCTTACCTTCGGCAAGGCCACCCATGTTGCCCTCGTCATCGTAGATATAATCGCCTTCACCTGGAGTAATGTAATCGGCCCAGAAGCGAATTTCATCGAAGTTGCGAGTCCGGTTGCGCGCTTCAGGGCCATCGAATGCTGGGGGGGTGGGGTGGCTGGCCAAAACGTGAATCACTTCACCATCCACGTCAATAGGCACATCCCAGTGACTCTTGGAAGATAGACGGAAAACCTCTAGCTCTTCCTCAGAGTAGAAGTCCTGGGGTTCGGGAGTGTCAGGATTATCGGGTAACAAGGCACCGGGCATATCCTGCCAAAGGAAATTCTGGAAGGTGCGAACTTCATCCTCAACGATGGGATACTTGGATAGCAGTACCATGGCGAACTGGCCAGGGAAGAAACCGAAGCCGAAGGCATCGTTGCCATACTCGACAGAACCCGGTTCAGTCACAGCTTCGCCATTATTATCAAAGTCTAGTCCGGAAGCAATTCCAGTGTTAGAAGGCGCGAGGTAAACAAAGGGATATTCGACGGGATCAACGCCGTTCTGACTAACAGAAAGGTAGTTATCCTGGAACAATTGAATCCCTTCGCCATTCTCGTCAAAATCAAACTCATTCAGCAGAATAACGTCAGGATTTGTTCGTTGGATGATTTCAGCAACGGCCTGAGCTTGAGGATCATCGGGAGTGGACAAGTTTTCAATCAGTTCGCCTTCGCTGGAACGATTGAGGAAGGCATTAAAGGTTGAGACTCGAAGTTCAGTCATGGTTGTTTATCAGTTAATACAAGTTGAATTCTGTGAATTGAACTCTACAAATCGAGCACTGGCGAATCTAAGCAATGTTGGGTTTGGCTCTTCGATGATAGGGAATCGATTGAGTGGCACTAACTTGAGGGGAAGCTGCCCGACGTTTATAAAATCACCTTCACTTGCGGTAAGAATCTTATTAGGGGTGTGTTCGCTAACAACACAGAAAAACCACGCAGATTCTACAACTAGACCTGCAAACTTCACTATGCTTTAAATCATGTGGCCCACCAGAAACCCTGACTATTCTTCTGAGCAGCAATTAGTAAGGTGCTAAGTTTTTGGGGCCGAACTTTTCCAAAGGGAAAGTTGACGATACACCCCCAAAGGCAGGGCAGCATCCCTTCATCCTTAAAGGACTTGTCGCCTAGGATACTATTTGAGCTTTAAGGGATCGTTATGGTTACTTTAAACAAGTTTAAAATCCGGTTAAATCTCAGGTGATGTCTTGAAAAGACTTTCTCAAGTGGCGTAGGTAGATTGCTGAAATTCTCGCCTGCGTAAGAATGACGTTGCTGGTGGCTTGTCAACTTTGCAATTGTGAGTAATGTTGGTGGATTGCCTGGATGCCGGCCTACGCGGGAATGACGATATACACAAAATCGAGATTGACAGACCCCTAGCATGTCAGCAAAGAAACTGTGATAGTTGCTGAGAAAGTTTTCAGAATCGCTTCAGTTAGCGTTCAGCCCAATCCACAACACTAGGGATTGTAGAAGATAGATTTAACTTATCCAGTCCAACCGATTTCTGTAGAGGACATTTTCACATGAATCCCAATTTAATTGTTGCTGCATTGGCCTCCGTTGCCGGATTTGAACTTTTAATGACCGCCAACCCATTGGTTGACGCTCTGGTTTCCAAGGAACCTATTCACAACGCAACTCAAACTGAAGTGCAGGTAACCGATACAAACGCGGCTCCATTTCAAATTGCGGCAAAGCAAAAGGCTGTTTTCACCAATCAGGCTGGGGTTGCCATCAATGGAATCGATCCAGTCGCCTACTTCCAAGCTAGCAAGCCCGTTGCAGGTAAGCCAGAATTTAGCCATCAGTGGATGGGGGCAACCTGGCATTTCTCCAGCGCTACCAATCGAGACAAATTTGCTGAGAGCCCCGCAAGCTACGCTCCTCAGTACGGCGGCTATTGTGCTTGGGCCGTCAGTCAGGGTTACACCGCTCCCACCGTTCCCGAAGCCTGGAAAATTGTAGATGGCAAGCTCTATCTAAACTTCGACAAAAACGTTCAGAGCCGATGGGAGCAGGATATTTCTGGCAACATTACGAAGGCCAATAAGAACTGGCCTCAAGTTCTAAATTAGTCATTGGTCATGTGTCATTAGTGGTCTGTTGGCCTAGATGGTGTGTGCTGTCATTCCCGCTTAGACAGGAATCCAGGCAGCACGCTAAACCATTTCCGTATTGCCCACATTCCGCACTTTTGATTGGCACAAAACAATTGGGGTCTAAACAATCAGTGTCCTCAGCCAAATTGGACTTTAATAGGCTTTATCTATAATTTGGAGAATTGGTTCGATTATTGTCGGTTCAATCACTTCAACGGAGAGGAAATTCTGTTCTTGGTTGGCGATGTTTTGCTCAAAGTCCATCAATTGCTTCTGGGTTGGACAATTGGCCGATCCTCCCAAATATCGACAGGCGTAAGCTGCCCAGGTTCGGGCTTGGGTCATAGCCTCCAGCAAGTCATCAAAGAAAAATCCTGGTTGGAGCTGACTAGCGAGTGCTGCGGCAAATGCATCTCCAGCTCCCGTAGTATCAATCACATCCTCTCCTAATTCGACAGAACTGGCTAAAATAACGCCATCTTTTCCATCTTTGTAGGTAGCTACGGCTCCCAGCCGATCCAAAGTAATAACTGCTGTAATCAACTGTTGATTCAGCCAATTAATAATATCAATCAAACGATCACGGGTTAGAAAAGCTGACAATAACATCCGAATTTCTGCCAGGTTCAATTGTAAAATTCCCAAGGATTTTAACTGCTGCTGCCAAAACGTTTCGCCCAGTGCAATTTGACTCTTGCCAGGATTCGCCACAATAGACGTAGTTCGGCTAAAGGTTTCCAACATATACCGGGTACAGGCTCCAGCTTGGGTAGGATTAACATCGGGACTATCGGCATGAATATCCCCAATCATCACCGTCCGGATCTGAGATCGAATCTCCTGGGAAATCTGATTCACCCGTTGCTCAATGGCCGCCCGAAAATGCTCAGTCCCTTCAGGGTGATCGGTGAAAATTGTCCGCTGTCCCTGTTGCACCACAATGGTTGATTGCTGTGTTTTGAGTCCAGGAATCAAAAACGCCTCACTTTGAATCTAGTCCCGAATCACGTCAGGGAGTTGAAGCGCCTCAGTTTCAGCTAAAAGTTGTGCCTGAATCCATTCTCCCAAACTATCCTGCCCCAAAGGCAAAATCGGCAGTGCCCAGAAACCTGCTTTGAGCAGTCTCAAACTATAGTTAATTCCGCTGCCCCCAATCAGAGAATTTGTTCCAGCAACGTGCTTCTCCCCCAGAACAATTTTCTTCTCTGGTTTGATCAAGTATTCGCCATTAGCTCCACCGATGACGAGGACATAGGAGCTTGGATGCGGCTGATTCATAGGGCACACCTCTTATGTTTTGCCCATCCTATCGGGACTAGGTTAAGGAAACGTTGTGGCTTAATCTTGCCCTTGTAACCACCGCCTCAACCAAGTAGCCTCCTGATCCGATAGGGGCGGTATCGGATCGGATTGGTAATAAATCACCAAGTCATAACCGGATTGGTCATAAATATCACCGACCAGTTGCTGTAAATTCACAATCGGTTCCACATCCCCGACTGACAATTGTAAGGGAAAGGCTGGAATCGGATCAGGCAGATTAAAGGCATATAAACTCGCCTGGGGACGGGAGAGGCCAGAACTCACAAGAACACGGTAATGGCTTTGAACCTGTGAGGGTAGTAACAACATCGGTTCCCACTGGCGCAGTAAATCAATTTCCACAAAATTGGTGGCGCTAGCGAGAACGGTTTGCCGCTTGGCTTCATAGGTTCGTCGTCCTTCCCCTGGGCGCTTATTCGTTGGAGACAACACTTCAATTACCGTGATCACGTCACTGGTTGCAACCTCTCGGACTTCCAAATAACCCTGACGAGTCACCTTCGGCATGGGCAATTCAACCTGTAATGGCTCAATCATTAATGTTGCTTCTAATGCTGCTTCCGAGGATTGGGATGAAGGGGATTCGGATTGACGTGCTGCTTTTTGCACCGTTACATCAGGAATCCCCACAAGCAAAGATTCCTCAGCTTGAGTCTGATAAATTGCTTCCTCCACGACCACGCGATACTTCGGACGAAGCTGAGGCGCTAAATCAATTGCGATCGCTGTAATCAAACGATGGTGAAAATTGGGCCACGAACCAGGATGCTCCAAATAGGGATCCATTCCCGGCAAAGGAGACGGCATAATCAAACCTCCAATTTCACAAGCTCCACAAACAACCAATGACCAACAACTAAATTGTAAAGAATTGTAAAAATTTACCCTACCCCCAGGCCAGCAGGAGCAGTCGATCCCTAGTATTCAATGGGTTGTAATATGAGTCAACGCACTACAGGTAGTGTTTGACTATTCTCGGTAACACTAAATGTGGTGTATTCTGAAAATCCAGCACACTATATCTGGAGTCATTATGAATCACCTCGCCGAGTGGAACGCTAGCTGTGTTGATCCACAGCTAACCCTTCTCAATGTTACCCCCTTGGAAAAGGATCGTCCGTTAAATTATCTGTTGTACGCGGATACCCTGCCCCGCCGGAATGACGGTCGTGTGTCCAGTTCAGTTCTGAATCGCTATCAACACGTGTTCGATGGCGGTTGGTGGTGTTCTGGGGTTGACCTGCTGACTGGGGAAGACGACACCTGGGGCTGTTTCAAACCCACCAATCCCCGGATTGACCCCAACCGCAATAAGGTGATCAAGTACGAACACCCACCCCAGGTGGCCACGAGTGTATTCGCCCTAAAAGTTACCCAACCCATCTGGCAACAGATCGCCCACAACCACAACCTCACCCTGTCTGATACAGAAATTCAGCACCATGCTCCAGATTTAGGGTTTTGGGAGTGGATTGACCGCCATCCAGAGATTCCCCTCTGCATTACAGAAGGAGCCAAAAAAGCGGGAGCCTTGTTAACCGCAGGCTACGCCGCCATTGCTCTACCTGGAATTCACAACGGCTATCGAACCCCGAAGGATGCCTGGGGCAACCGAATTGGTAAATCGCGCCTGATTCCCCAATTGCAAAAATTAGCCACACAGAATCGTCCGATTCACATCGTGTTCGATCAGGAGTCCAGGCCCAAGAGCGTTAAAGCAGTGGACATTGCCACCCAACAGCTCGGTTATCTCCTGGCTCAGCAGGGATGTGTCGTCAAGGTCGTCACCTGGAATCCCGATCTTGGGAAAGGGGTTGATGATCTGATCGCCAACCAAGGTCAAACTGCCTTTGATGAAGCCTATACCAATGCCTTACCCCTGGAAACCTGGCGAGCGCTTTCCTTCAATCGCTTGACCTATTCAGCAGATATTTCGGTTAATTCCCGTTACCTACCTGAATTGGAGATTCCTCCAACCGCTCGCTTAGTCGGGATCAAATCTCCCAAGGGCACAGGCAAAACTCAACTGTTGGAACAAGTCGTCAAACAAGCCCGCAATCGAGGTCAATCGGTCTTAGTCATCAGTCACCGAGTCCGACTGGTTGAAGCCCTCTGCCAACGATTCGGCCTGGAATACCTGCGAAAATCAGTCGATCATTCTTCTGAAGACCTCAATATAGATTCGATTGAATCCACAGAACCCACCACCGAAATCCGCAACACCCAAGGTTCTGTCAACCTTGCACAACCCAATATTGACAACCCTGAACCCCCCAAAGGCTACGGTCTCTGCATCGACTCCCTCCGCCCCGACTCCAGCGCCCAATTCAAACCTGAAAACTGGACAAACGCTCTGGTGGTGATTGACGAAGTGGAACAAGTGCTGTGGCACGGCCTAAATTCCGACACCTGCCGCAACCAACGGGTTTCCATTCTGAAATCCCTCAAAACCCTGATGCAGAATACCCTGGGTGAGTTCGGCCAGGTAATCGTCGCAGACGCAGATCTGAGCGATGTTTCCCTGGATTATCTACTGAGTCTTGCCGGGGTCGAACAGGAACCCTTTGTCGTTGAGAATACCTGGAAGCCCGGCCCAGAAGCCGCCTGGCAAGTTCACACCTATGGCGGCAAAACCCCCAAACAGTTGGTGAATCATCTGGAGGGGCACATTATCGAGGGGGGCAAACCATTCGTCTGTTTGTCGGCTCAAAAAATTGCCAGCAAATGGGGCACCTGTACCCTGGAAACCTATCTCAAAACCCAGTTTCCAGATAAAAAAATTCTGCGGATTGACTCAGAATCCCTGGCTGACCCCACCCACCCCGCCTACGGCTGCATTGAAAATCTGAATCAGGTGTTGCCCAATTACGACATTGTGCTGGCCTCTCCCTGTATTGAAACCGGAGTCAGTATCGAAATCCCCGATCATTTCACCTCCGTTTGGGGAATTTTCCAGGGAATTCAGGCGGAAAACAGCGTGCGGCAAGCCCTGGGTCGAATTCGGGCCAATCTTCCCCGCCATCTCTGGATCGCCAATCGCGGCTTTAACTCCGTTGGCAATGGGGCAACTTCTATGTCAGTGTTGCTCGGTTCCAGCCATCGACTAACCCAGTTGAATATTCGGATGCTGCAACAGTCCGACTTTGACACGTTGGAAGATCTAGAACTGGGCTTCCAGGCCGAATCCCTGCGGTGCTGGGCCAAGATGGCCGTCCGGTTCAATGCGGCCATGGGCCGTTATCGGGAATCAATTTTGTCCGCATTATCAGCCGAAGGTCATCAAATTCTAGAGGTTGATGTCAATGCTGAGCTTGTTGACCCTGATGTAGAAGCGTCTGAATCAGCAACTAACCGTCCTTCCCTGACCGATCTGATCGAAGCTGTGCGGGATCAGAACTATCAAACTGAATGTCGGGCGATCATCATGTCCCCCGAACTCAGCGGTTACCAATACCAGATGCTGCAGCAACAACTGGTTAAAACCCCTGAAGATCGGCGATCGCAACGAAAATACGAGTTGCGCCTGCGCTACGGCATCCCAGTCACCCCAGATCTAGTGGTGAAGGATGATCAGGGTTGGTATGACCAACTGCGAATCCATTATTTCCTCACTGTGGGCCGAGCCTATTTGCAGGGGCGGGATGCGGTGATTGCTCGTCGATTATTGAGTCAAGGGGAGGGGAATATTTTTGTCCCTGATTTCAACCGTTCTCAATTTGGCGCGATGATTGGCACGATGGAATTGCTAGGAGTCCCGGTATTACTGCAATCTCCGGATCGGGAATTACGAAATACGGACGCTGATTTGCAGCAAATGGCGGCTTTGGCGTTGCGCGATCGCAGTGCTATCAAGTCTATTTTGGGCATAGGGTTGGCTAAAAATTCAAGTCCGGTGACAATTGTACGGCGATTGTTGATGAAAGTGGGCTACGGAATCCAGTTAATTCGGTGTGAACGGGACAAAACTCGGCGGATTCGGGTGTATCAAATTGTGGAACCCCAAGACGGTCGCTTGACGGTGTTTCAGCAATGGTTGCTGTTTGCGGGGCAGTGTCCGGGTGTGCAAGCCAGTTTAGACCTGGATGAACCGATAGCGGAGAGTGCCGTTGTCGAATCGGTGGAAGCGGAATTCCAGCAAATGTGTCTGAGGTTCTAGGTTCAAATCATCCGGTTCAAATCATGCTGAATAAACTCATTGGTGGGTGCTGTCTGGCTCTTTAAAGTTTCCCTGAACGCCGGAGGCATCCGCATGAGGTTATCCTTTACACCCTGAGTTTGACAACGTCGAAGGGTGGAAGTTGTTGTGTCTCAACGATTTCTACTGATTAGCATTCTCAGGTTGGACAATAGGATTAGAGGGTTGTGAATCCTGAGTAGATTCGGATCTATTAGGAAGTGGTGGGTCAAAAGCAATACAAAACGAGGCATTGGGCATCAGGCGACGAACGGCTATCAAATACATTTCGGCACTGCTGCGGCTGCGAAATCGAGCAATCGCAATGTTTTGACAATTGGGCAGCAAACGATAGACCACCCACGGATGAAGCTGGTCGTGATATTTCATGATGTTGTAAGAGTAAAATGAGACACGAAAGTGAAGGCAAGCTGCAACCCATAACCTAATTGGGTTTAGAAGCTTCCCTAAAATTTTCGATTAGACATATTGTCTAGACAAACAGTCGTTTTGTCAACCTGTCTAGACAGAATGTCGTGGTGTATTTACAAATGCAAACGTTATTGCCAACTTCATGGGAGAGTCACCCCTCAAAAAACTAAGAGAAGAACTTGGAATGTCCCAGGAAGAGTTTGCCAGGCAAATTGGGACATCAGCACGAACGATTAGCCGATGGGAAAGGGGGGATAGTGTGCCATCGTTTACCATTGCCCAGATGAAAGCTTTGAATGATTTGCTCAGGGCCAATGGGAAAAGTCTTCAGGATTTACCTGATAGTTTTGCAGCCGATTAGTGCTTATAGAAAACTCTGCCAATTTTCATGAAGAAAGACAGGCGACCGCAGGAGAGTGATTCACCCATCCAATGACTAACAAAAACTGACTTGTCACCTGACTTGTCTAAAATTTCTGATTCTGGGCTTCTCAGGTTGTAGGTTTCTAGGAGAGGATGGAAATGTTTTCAGAATGCTGAGTTTCACAAGCGATTATGTCTGATTCAAACGAACAACTTTGGGTTGTGGTTGAGGAACCACTTGAACAGAATTCCATTGATGGATCTAGAGAGTCTGAGGATAGGGGAGGTTACTATGGAGTACCCAGAGGATTATCGAATGCCCTAAAACACAGGGTTCCTATGGATGCCGCTGCCCTGAAAACTCAAATGAATGGTCTGTTGAGAGTGGTTGGGGATGTCTTTGAGCAGGCTGACCAACAAACCGGAATGCAGCTCAGCGAAGTGACCCTCTCGGTTGAGATCAATGGAGAGGGAAAGGTGAGCTTAGTGGGAACGGGGGGTACATTGGGAAATAGGGGAGGAATCACCCTCAAGTTCACGCGACCACAGACCTAATCGAAGCAACTCATGGGGAGAAATTGGGCGATTACGATTGGTGTGAACCAATACGACAACCTACAAACCTTGCAATATGCCAAGGATGATGCAACCTCAGTGCGAGATTTTTTCAAGCATGAGGCGGGGTTTGAGCAGGTCTATTTTTTCACTGAAGATTCTCCACCCATACAGGACACCAGAGGGCCATCGATCAAATCCCAACCAACATTCGGTACGCTGAAACGGTTTCTCAGAGTCCGATTTGAGCAACCGTTTTTGACCACAGGAGACAACTTCTGGTTTTTCTTTGCGGGGCATGGTCGGCAGCACGAAGGGCAGGATTATCTGATGCCGATGGATGCTGATCCGGGGAATATTGAAGAAACAGCGATACCAGTTTCCTTCGTGACAGAACGGTTGCAACGTTGCGGAGCCGATAACGTGATTTTGCTGCTGGATGCCTGTCGTAGCTGGAGCAGTCGGGATGGTCAGGGCATCGGCACAGAATTGCAGAAGGGTGTGGTAACGGTTTTTTCCTGTAGTCCCCGTGAAAAGTCCTATGAAATCGATGAACTCGAACATGGTTCTTTCACCTATGCGCTGCTGGAAGGATTGCGGCTTCAGGGTGCAAGTAACTGCGCCACAGTGGAACGGCTAGATCATCATCTGCGCTACCAAGTCCCTGAACTGAATCAGCAACATCAAAAACCCAGACAAACGCCCTACACCACCATTGAACCGATTACAAAAAAGCATCTGATCCTGCTGCCGCAGCAAACCACTTTGTTAGATGACGTTAAAAACCTGAAACTGGATGCCTACGAAGCGGAAGCCCAGCGCAATTGGTTTTCAGCTCGGCAACTGTGGACAAGAGTGTTGGCAGTTTCTCCCGCTGATGCTCAAGCGATTGATGGGTTAATGCGAGTTGCCGTAGGTCTTGCTTCAACTCCATCAGTTCCTACTCCTACATCTGCTGAACCCGCTCAAGCCCGGAGTTCTCAGGAAGCTCCCTTTGAAAACTACGCTGAAGACCTGGGCAATGGCGTGGCCCTGGAAATGATCGCAATTCCCGGTGGAAGCTTCATGATGGGTTCCCCTGAAACTGAAGCAGAACGTTATGACCGCGAAGGCCCACAACACAAAGTAACGGTTCCCAAATTCTTCATGGGAAAATTTCCAGTGACTCAAGCCCAATGGCGCAGGGTTGCCGCTTTGCCGCAAGTCAAGCAAGATCTGGAACCTGACCCTTCCCATTTCAAAGGTGATAGTCGACCTGTAGAGCAGGTTTCCTGGCATGATGCGGTTGAATTCTGCGATCGCCTCTCAAGGGCTACGGGTCACAAGTATCGTCTGCCAACGGAAGCGGAATGGGAATATGCCTGTCGAGCCGGAACCACAACTCGATATTCCTTTGGCGATGAGATTACACCAGAGCTAGCGAATTATAGTGGCAACGTTGGAGAGACAACGGATGTCGGTCGTTACTCACCCAATCCATTTGGTCTCTACGATGTGCATGGCAATGTTTGGGAATGGTGTGACGATGACTGGCATAACAACTATCAGAATGCACCAACGGATGGCAGTGCTTGGTCATCTGAGCAGGGGTCTGACAAGGTTAGACGTGGCGGCGCTTGGGTCTATGTTTCTAGGTACTGTCGCTCCGCGTTCCGCCTCTTTTATCGCTCCGGTGATCGGTACTACTATATTGGTTTTCGGGTGTGTGGTGCGTTCCCCAGGATTCTCCCCTAGCCCTTTTCCCTTTTGCTCTCCTGCCCTTTGCACTGTGCTCCGATCCGGTTCCCCTGAGTTCTCGCCTTTGGCGAGTCGAAATTTTTTCGATTTTTTACAATTTGGCCTTTGAGCCGATTCAAGCTCTATTCTAAAGGTGGGGCAGGCAATCAAAAGTGGCGGCGCTTGGAACAATGATTCTAGGAACTGTCGCTCCGCGTACCGCAACTATAATCACTCCGGTGATCGGAACTACTATATTGGTTTTCGTGTGTGTGGTACGTTCCCCAGCACTCTCTCGTGCCAGAGCTGGCAGGTGGGAATCTGTCGGGCGTGCCAAGGGAGAGTCCAGACCTGTTCCGGTGATGCTGGCAACAGTATCCGAAAATAAACCGGGGCCAGTTAGTTTAGTAGGTTCGCCGAAAGTCTAGCTGGTTCCACCAAGGTATTTGGGCATTCCATACTACAAAAACTAGCCTCAAGTTTATCCATACAAGGGCCTACAACCTCAGTCTTCACACTTCTTAATTAGTTCCACAACAGCTTCAGGACTAATTTTCAACTCAGACGCTAGCTTCTGAATCTGGGCTTGCTCAGGCATCTCGTGATTGAGCATTTTTTTGAAAACCTCCAAAGCAGTTCCAGACTCCTTTGCCGATGACACCTTGGGATAGCCATTGGCAGTCAGCCAGGAATTTACGATGAATCTCACAGCTTTTGATTTGTCTCTCTCTGTGTCAGAACAAAAAGCATCTAGCCGAGCATCGGTCTCATTATCCAAAGAAACTGTGATTCTGGTCGTCACACCGTTCTTAAAACGCCTACAAATCTATTCTAGATTCAGATCCAGACTGCTTAGGTAGCTATAAAGATGTTTTTTGTTGACTCAGTATGATTCATGATGCTAAATTCATGTATAAGCTTACTTTTGAGTAACCAAGGAGATCCTCAAATGCTTGTAGAAAAAGATTCATCCGGCAGTTTCAGTCAACCGCCCATCGGCAGTTCATCGTCATCGATGCCCAACCCTGAAGCGGTGCAGATTATGTTGAAAGGCCCACGCCAAGCGGTAACACAGATGATTCAGCTCCTGCATTGCAAAGAAATTATTTTTGGCAGCGAATGGAGCAGTGCTGTCCCTATCAAAAATTCATCTGAAGTGATCTGTGTTGCGGTTCGGATGATTTAGTGCGGCTGAACCGCATGGGTTACGAGCGAAGCCCAACATCAAAAACTAACAGCTTAAGTAATAGCAAATTCAGTTAGTAGACGCTTGCTCGGATGTTGAAATCCCAAAACAACATCTTCAGGGGGAACTCCAGCCTCTAGCAACTCATTCGCAATTCCCTGCTTTGTTGGAACAATCGGTTAGGAATGCCAGAGATCAGGGGAAAATTCCAGATTCCCCTCCCAAAAATATTGCTGCGGAGTGCTCAGGATTAAAGCCCCTGATTCTAGATCACTATGATTTACTCAAGTCAAATCCCCAATTGGCAGATCGGATTGACCCAATTCTTGCAGGGGAGAAGATAGAACCTATCGATAAATAACGTTTTTGGTTACACTATTAAATCGTCTGCGAGTAAACGAAAACAAACCGGGGCCAATCAGTACAGCAACTTTCCGCCCATATAGAATCTAGTATTGTCACGAATTCATAGGGAGTAGTTTTATGTTGAAAAGAAAAGTCGCAAAAGGTGCAATTCTAGGGGCAGGAATCGCCGCAGCCCGTCAAGCCGCAAAAGCAGGCCAGGCCCCTACACAGCCAATGCAGCAACCCACGCAAAGCCCCAATCTCCAACAGATTCAACAGGCTGCCAATCAGCAGATTGGGACTCGCTTCGTGATGAAGCAACGCTTATTTGCCTTTGGGGATGACTTTTTTATTAAAAATGACCAAGGCCAGAAGGTGTTTAAGGTTGACGGTAAATTTTTTCGGGTTCGCAGCAATCTGTCCTTTGAGGACATGAACGGTCAGGAACTCTACCGGATCACAGCCCGCATGGTAGACATTCGAGAAACCATGGATATCAAGCGTCCCGATGGTTCCAAAGCTGCAACGGTTCATGATGCCTGGTTCTCACCCCTGCGCGATCGCTGGAAAATTGATATTCCGGGTGGTCAGGAATTGGTGACTAGCGGTAATATTCTGCAACATGAATACAGCATCTCTCAGAAGGGAAGCCGGATGCCCATTGCCGTGATTTCAAAGAAATGGTTCCGGATTCGGGATTCCTACGGGGTAGAGGTGACAAATTCTTTCGATGCTCTGCTCGCACTGGCGATCACCGTTGTGATTGATATGATGTCCCACAACCACACTACCAATAAGACCATGGGCGGCATTTCCAAGGGATCTGGACTTGATTTGTTCTAGAGGATAAATATTTTTTGAATGACTGGAAATAATGCTCTGATTGTCGGAGCAAGTAAAGGAATTGGTTTGGGCTTCGTTCAACACTTGCTATCCGATGCCAAATTTGACAAAGTTTACGCGGGTGCTCGTTCTGTAGAAACCGCCACTGAACTGCAACAAATTGCTGCAAAGTACCCTGAAAAATTTACAGGCTTGACCCTGGATATCACCCACGAACCTCAGGTGGCTGCGGCAATGGATCAAATTCAAGCTGAAGTGGAGCAGCTTCATCTGGTGATTAACTGTGTGGGGCTGCTGCATGATGGCCCCCTGCAACCGGAAAAAAGCCTGCGTCAAACCAATATGGAACAACTAGCCAGGTATTTTCAGGTGAATAGCATCGGTGCGGTACTCCTCGCCAAACATCTAATGCCGTTGCTGAAACACAAGGAGCGGAGTGTGTTTGCCAGTATTTCTGCCAAAGTGGGCAGTATTGGGGATAATCGCCTGGGAGGATGGTACGGCTATCGCGCCTCAAAAGCTGCACTGAATATGTTCATGAAAACAGTAGCTATTGAGTACAGCCGTCGGTGTCCCCAAACCATTGTGGTGGCCCTGCATCCAGGCACAACTGATACTCAACTCTCCAAGCCCTTTCAAAGAAATGTTCCGCCTGAAAAGTTGTTTTCAACTGAGCGCACTACTCGTCAATTGCTGCAAGTGATTCAGAATCTTGAAATCAAAGACAGTGGCGAATTTTTCTCCTGGGATGGAAGCCCCCTGCCCTGGTAATTTATTGTTAATTCGCAGCAAGGGGAATTTGTAGTACAAGCAAATTCTTGCAGAGATGTTAAAATCGGAGGCTATGAGTCGGGGATCAAGGTTATCGAAGGATTTCGAAATCCAGTTCTAGTTGAATCAGTTCAATTTCACTCAAGACCGATTCGTTCCATCCTAAACTGCCGTGGCCTCTCTCAAAACCACTTTCAAGCATTTTAAACAGGATGCACAGCCACTGGATCGAGCTGCATTGATTCTGCTGGTTGTGCTAGCCCTGCTAATCGGAATTACTATCTGGAGCGGCGACCAGACAAAGCCCCAGGTTGAAGACTTTAGCTGGGAAGATCAAAAGATCGGTGTGAATGATTCAGGGTTTCTGCTCACCTTCAATCGTCCCATGGATCAAGCCAGCGTTGAAAAAAATCTCAAAATCGATCCGCCGCTACTGGGCAAGATGAGCTGGTCAGGGCGACGCATGGCCTATACCCTGACAGAACCGATTCCCTACGGTACTGCTTTCAACCTCTATCTGGAGGAAGCCCGCGATCAGCTCTACACCACTCAAACGGGGCAGATCATGGAACCCTTCACTGGACATTTTCGTTCCCATGATCGGGCCTTTGCCTACATTGGCTTAGCTGGAGAAGAATTGGGCAGACTGATGCTGGTGAATTTCAGCCAGGACGACCCGAAACCGATTGCCCTGACTCCAGCCGATGTCCGGGTGATTGACTTCGAAGCCTATCCCGATGGGGATCGAATTCTATTTTCTGGAATCTCAGAACAGGCAATTGCCACAGGCAGTCCTGATCCGCAACTGTTTACGGTCACAACTGGCATCCGAACCAACCTGTCGGAATCGTCCAACCAAACGGTAACAGCGGGGGAGGTCGAGCTGGTTCTGGATAGCAAAGAGTATCGGAATCTTAAATTTGATCTATCCGCCGATGGCCAGATCATCGTGGTTCAGCGAGTGAGTCAAACCGATCCTGGCGATATTGGAGCTTGGATGATTCAGGACGATCAACCGCCCCAAAGCCTGGAAATTGAGGGGGGAGATTTTTTGATTGCGCCCGATAGTCAGTCCCTAATCATTGCCCAGGGGCCAAATTTGAATACTATTTTTTCCCTGGAGCCGTGATCGGAACCGATAGAATTTTTGCCTAAATTTGGTCAGGTCTTGAGCTTTGCGCGGGACGGCACGGCTGCCACCATGGTTCGGTTCAATTCTGATGGGACGCGCTCCCTCTTTCTCGTCACGAATCAGGGAGAAGAGCAGGAACTACACCGCACCCCCCCCTTTGGCAATATTCTTGATGCTCAGTTTGATCCGACCCACTCTATTCTGTACTGTCTGCTGACAGAATTACTGGATACCCAAACCGAATACCAGGAACAGCCCTACATTGCTGGCATTGATCTGGAAACTGGAAAGTTGATGCCTCTGGTCATCCTGCCCAACCAGCAGGAAATCAACATGAGTCTATCTCCGGATGGATTGGTTCTACTCTTTGATCAAACGGTCACGGCAACTGCTCAGACCAACGGATTTGAGGAGGTGCCACGCACCGCTGGGGGAGATCAGATCACAACAAGTCGCGTTTGGCTACTCCCCCTAGAGTTTTCAACCGAAGATGGCAAGGTAAAAGTTCAGCCGGAAGAATTGCCATTCCTGGGGTACGCTCCGCATTGGCTACCCTAATGGCATTGAGTCATGTTATGAAATTGGTAACACGAGGGAACCATTATTACTAGAACCATTATTACTGTGGGTCTCAGTTTTAAAAGTTGATGGCAGGGCGGAGTAACCCCGACCCTACAGATCTTCACAAGCTTCTGCATAAGAGCTCCGGCTTTTCACCTGGACAGGGTCTAGCACCAATAACCAATGACTAATCACCAATAACAAAAACCATGGTTTCTCTAGGACAACTCAAATCTAATCGTTCTCGATTGATCGCCCTCGTTCTACTGTTATTTCTGGTTATCCTCGGTGCAATTCCAGGGTATCTCGCAGGCCAGTGGCAATGGCAAGACCTGCCAGAGGTGGAAACCCTATCTCAATTGAAGGTCGTGCGGGAAGAGGGAATCGAGCTGGCTGAATGGCAAACCCTCGAAGCAAAGCCACTACAGATTCGGGGTCAAGATTGGGTCGAACAAACCGTCGAAAGGGACGGCCAACGGGCAATTCTTCTGCTCAGACCTCAAAAATGGTACAAAGACAGACCGCAGGTGGAATGGATGGATCTGAACGGATTTCAACAGTGGAGAACCGATTCCTCACGGCGAGTTCCCCTGGATATTCCCGCAAGCGATGCCATTCCCCAACCGCCCAAGGTCAAAACTCGATATATGCGGGCTTGGACACAGACCATCAATCCGTTGGCAAATATTCTTTGGTCATCCTGTTCCAACCCAGAACTCTGTAGCTTCTATCAAAGGCAACGCCTCAAGCAAACCTATGCGGTGATGGAGTGGTACGCTTGGCCCACGGGAGGTAGCCCGTCCCCCAGTCGTTGGTTTATTGCGGATCGTCTGGCCCTACTCTCCCAGTCTCGAGCTGCGTGGGTCGCCAGTTGTATCCTCATTCCAATCGAACCTTTGGGTAATATAGATAAAGTGGAGTCTATTGCTCAATCCCTGGGTACTGAGGTACATGTGGCCCTGATGAATCAGGCATTTAATTTGGGCGATTCAAGTCAATAATTGAGTTAATTCTATGGTTAAACCGTTCACTTCCCTGTTTCTCACAGTTGCCTATTCTGGTGCCTGGGCATTGGCTTGGTCAGTGCTGAACTGGGGAGTGGAACGTCGGTCTTCAGTGGCCATCGACCAGCCGATCCCTATTCCTGACCGATGTATTCTCTCCCAGGATTTTGTGGATCGTTCTATCGAGCAGTTGCGTCAGAATGCCGGCCCCCAACCTCCCCAGCCAGAGTTACTGAAATTGTTCGAGCAGCCGGGAGCATTGCCGATTGACACCACCGCACCGGATTTGATTCCAGTGGATGTCAGCTACTTTGAAGCCGCGAATGAAAACCAAATTCAGCGCTATCGCCTGGGCCCAGGTGATGTGGTGTTTATTGATGTGTTTGTCAATGGTCAACGCTCTGCGGAGCTGAGTGTTCCCCAGGCAATCATTGGGCCAGAAGGCGTAACGTTCATTCCCTTAGTGGGTACCGTGCGGTTGGAGGGATTACTCACCAGCGATATCGAACAGGATATTCAGTCCCGCCTGAATCAATTTGTGAGAAATCCCGAAGTCAAGGTGTCGTTACTCTCTCAGCGCCCGGTGCAGGTAACGGTAACGGGTTCTGTGGCAAGACCGGGGTTCTATCCGATTGCCTCCCCTCAATTGCCGGTTGCTTTAACGACCGCTGGAGGCACCAATCCAGATGCCAATCTCAGGGCAGTACAACTGCGGCGAACGCTGTCAGATGGCCGAATTGTATCAGCGGAAATTGATTTACTCACTCCCCTAACTCGCGGAGTGGTGCCTCCCAATATTCGGTTGGAAGATAAAGATGTCATTTTTATCCCCACTCAGGAAATTCAAGTCTATCAAGGCCCAGAGCGAGACATTATTGAAACCTATAGTTTGGCGGCGGCTCCCACTCCGGTACAGGTTACGGTCGTTGGGGAAGTCATTCAACCGGGGTACTACACGTTGCCTGCTGGACTAGGTCGAGTCTCCTCTGGCATCCTAGCGGCAGGCGGTGCAACCCTGACAGCAGATTTGCGATCCGTTCTGGTCTGTCGGACAACGGTGGATGGTCGAGTCATCCAGGAAGAGGTTGACCTCTACACGCCTCTGGAGGAGGCGACCGCTTTGCCAGACATTTCCCTATCGAATGGGGATTCAATTATTGTGCCCAAGCTACCCATCGAAGATCAGCAGGATTATGACCAGAGGCTCATTGCTAGATCTACTTTGGTAAGCCAGCAAATCACCGTGCGAATTCTCAGTAAACCGGGAGGAACCATCGGGGCGCTGAACCTACCAAATGGCAGTACATTTGTCGATATTCTAGGAACTGTCCCGCTTCAAACTGCGCGTATCGATAAAATCACCCTGATTCGGTTTGATCCCCAACAGGGCAAGGCCATCACCAGGGATTTGAATGCGGCGGAAATTTTGGAGGGCCTACCAGAGGATAATATCTTATTACTCAATAATGATGTCTTTGTCATTGACCGCAATTTTGCAACCAACCTCACATTTTTCTTAAATAACTTTACTCAACCCTTCCGGGATATCCTGGGTTTTCTACTCTTTATCAGGGAGCTGGGCAATGCAGCGGAGGATCTATTTGGCCCTTCCGGCAATAACAGAAATGACAATTA
>JBHJGO010000090.1:0-14080 GCA_050331715.1 Microcoleaceae cyanobacterium | reverse complement strand
GAAGTTTGGTGACGAAACTCGGAGCAACCCGAAATCGTTGAGCGAGTTGGCGCTGTGAGATGGGTTCATTTTCGTAGGTTTCAATCACTTTTTGACGGAAGTCAAGGGAGTAGGATTTCATTGCTCTACCGTTGTTTTTTTAATTACTAAATGTACTTCATAATTCTGAAATCCGCTATATCCCGACAGATTGTCTTTTGGGTGTCTTTGAGTATCATTTTAATCGAGGCCATTATTCTTATTCCTTCAGCGATTCGGCGGGAACAGGAATTGATTAATAATCTAGAAGAAAATGCTGAGTTGGATTTGGCTTTGATTGCTCAGGAAGCCACAATGAACAATCAGGTCGCAGCTCGAGTCACCCTACTGAATAAGTTATTCAACCGGCCTAGAGTTCTGGGTGGATCGCTAATGTCTTCCGATGGAGAATTGCTCAAAGCTTCAGGGAAAAGCTGTACCCTTTCCTATTCTCAGCAACCTCAGAAAGGTATTACGATACTATTCAATAGCAATTCTTCCCAGCAAATTTCGGATAGGGTTAAGTTCCTAGGAAGCCAGAAATCAAATTCTCAATATCAGCTTACGTGGTTACTGTCCTTGCCAACAGATCAACAAGTTCTCTCAATTTGCTATGATACTGAATCTGTAAGGCAAGAAATCTACGCCTATATTCAGCGAATTTCAATCTTAGTTCTCGTTATTGCTGGTTGGGTGGCTCTGGGAACCATGTTAATACTTCAACAAATTCTTGTCAGACCGATTATGCGTCTCAGAGATGATTTATTGAAAGTAGGGCAAGCTGTTGTAGAGGAGGAAGAGATTCCAAAATTTAGTTCAACTCAGAAAAAATATCGTAACGAACTGGATGATATGGTTGGTTCATTCTTGAGCACTATTGACTCAATTTTCTCAATCTTATCATCTTCAGCGAAACTTTCATTTTTCCCTAAAGAATTAAGCAGGATGATGGACGACACTGCCGCCCATCATTGCATCAAAAAATAATACGACGGGGCAATTCATTCAACTTCTATTTGCGCAATAAATGTCGCAAGGAATTAACCCGATTAGAATAGCTCCGAAGTACCTCTAGACCAAAAACAGGGCTTTGTTGAATGGCAAAGGTGAACCGCTCTCGGTCTAGCGTCACTAATTTACAATCAGTCTTTGCTGTTGCAGTGGAACGACGTTGGTGAGCAGCAGTAACAATCGCCCCTTCACCAAAAACGTCTCCTTTATTGATGGTTTCAGCATCTACACCATCAATGGAGAATTGTACTTCTCCTTCTAGAATGCCATACATGACATCGCCCGGATCTCCCTGTTTGAAGATCGCTTCTCCGGCTGCAATGTGAATCGGCTCAATTCCGTGCTGTTGTAGTAGTTCAACGGTCTGTGCTGGCTCTAACATTATCCTGATTCCTTATAAGCTTAAAAAATGAACACGTTTTTCTTCGTGGGCGCGAGGTTACCTCGCCCCCACGAAAGAACTATTGACCCATACCAGCAAATTGCTGTGGATCTACTTTGAAGCCTGCCTTGGCCTGGACGTAGTCTTCCAGTTGTACTTGAACTGGATTGACCTTCCAGATCTCGCGACAGTAGTCTTGAATGGAACGGTCGCTGGAGAATTTACCCATGCGAGCCACATTCAGAATGGACATCCGTGTCCACCTGTCGTGATCTCGGTAAGTTGCGCTCACCTGATCCTGACAGTCAATGTAGGACTGATAGTCCGCTAGTAGCATGTAGTCATCGTTGTACATCAAAGAGTCTACTAGAGGTCGGAACAAATCCGTATCACCATTGGAGAAATGTCCGGAGGCAATCTGGTCGATCACCTGTCGGAGGGACTCATTGGAATTGTAGTACTCACGAGGGTTATAGCCTTGGGCTTTCTTGGCGTAGACCTCATCAGTCTTCAAACCAAATAGGAAGAAGTTTTCTGCACCCACCTCTTCACGGATCTCAACGTTGGCTCCATCTAAGGTTCCAATCGTTAATGCCCCGTTTAAAGAGAACTTCATGTTTCCGGTTCCAGAGGCTTCCTTACCCGCTGTGGAAATTTGCTCAGACAAATCCGCTGCTGGATAAATCTTCTGACTGTTGGTTACGTTGTAGTCTGGCATGAAGGCAACCTTGAGGCGATCGCGCACATCCGGATCGTTGTTCACCACATCACCAATGGAAGTAATCAACTTGATTACCAACTTTGCCATGAAATAGCCGGGAGCTGCCTTGCCACTGAAGATGAAGGTACGAGGTACGATGTCAATGTTGGGATTGTTCTTGATCCGGTTGTATAACGTGATGATATGCATGGCGTTCAGGTGCTGGCGCTTGTATTCGTGAATTCGCTTCACCTGAACGTCAAACATGCTGTAGTCTGGGTTGACCGTTACTCCACAGCGCTCCTGAATCACACGGGCCAAGTCCGTCTTGATTTCCCGCTTCACCTGTCGCCATGCTTCCCGGAAACTGCCATCTTCAACGTGGTTTTCCAGTTGGCGAAGTTCATCGAGATTCTTGACCCAGCCGTCGCCAATCTTAGAAGTGATCAGATACGACAGGCGAGGATTCGCCAGTACTATCCAACGACGAGGCGTTACACCATTGGTCTTGTTGGTGATCTTGCCAGGCCATAATTCATGAAAATCGTGTAGGACGTACTGCTTCAGCAGATCAGTATGCAAAGCTGCCACACCATTAATCGCATAGCTGCCAACGCAGGCCATATTTGCCATGCGAACATAGCGCTCTCCAGACTCATCAATCAAAGAGAGACTGGAAAGTTTCTGGTTATCATTAGGGAATTTGCGCTGAACCTCATTCACGAAGCGGCGATTGATTTCATAAATGATCTCTAGATGACGAGGCAACATTCTGCCAAATAGATCCAATGACCACTTCTCTAGCGCTTCCGGGAGCAATGTATGGTTCGTGTAGGCAAAGGTATTGCGAGTAATCTCCCATGCCTTATCCCATGCCATGCCATGAACATCCATTAGCAGTCGCATCAACTCAGGCACACCCACCGTTGGGTGAGTATCGTTTAACTGAGCCGTGAATCGCTCGTGGAAGTTGTCCAAACTAGGATTATGCTTCAAATGAATCCGAATCATGTCCTGAAGGGAACAGGAAACGAAGAAGTACTGCTGTTCTAGCCGCAGTTCCTTTCCTTGGATTGGCTCATCGTTGGGATACAGAACCTTACTAATATTCTCGGATTGGGTCTTGTCATTTACCGCACCGTAGTAATCACCTAAATTGAAAGCTTCAAAGTTGAAGGACTCTGGTGCTTCGGCTTTCCACAAGCGTAGAGTGTTAGCAGTATTCGTCTTGTAGCCCAGGATTGGTGTATCGTAGGGAACCCCTTTCACAACCCGACCTGGAATCCAGCGAACGTTGTAGTTTCCTTGCTCATCCTCATAGCTTTCGGTGTAGCCACCCAGACCGATTTCAACGAAGGATTCAGGGCGAGCAACTTCCCAAGGATTGCCAAAGCGCAGCCACTTGTCTGTGATCTCCACCTGCCAACCATCACGAATCTCCTGGTCAAAAATACCAAATTCGTAACGGATACCATAGCCGATAGCTGGAATATCGAGTGTGGCCAGGGAGTCCATGTAGCAAGCCGCCAATCGTCCTAGCCCCCCGTTTCCAAGACCAGGCTCTTCTTCTTGATCAATCAGATCTTGAAGATTCAAACCGGATTCTTCAACGGCTTGACGAGCCTGGTCATAAATGCCCAGGTTAATCAAGTTATTGCCCAAGTGGGGGCCAACTAGAAACTCAGCAGATAGATAGCAAACCACTTTTGTGCCCTGCTTCATATAGGTTTCCTGGCTATTCAACCAACGGCGTAACATGCGATCGCGCACCGTGTAGGCAAGAGCCATGTAGAAATCATTCTTAGTGGCAATTTCAGGGAATTTACCCTGGATATAAAACAGGTTATCTGCGAAAGCCCGCTTCAGGGTTTGGACATCTAACCCAGTACGGTCATCTTCAATCCGAATTTGTTCGTTTGGAGTTGTTGAAGTCATAGGTTTAGAAATAGATGCTTCAGTTTGTTCAGATGTCTGAATTGTGGAAGACTGAACCGTAGAAGTTTGAGCAGTTGATTGAACGGGGTCTGACTCAGTTGTTTGCTGAATCGGTTGTTCAACTATAGGTTCAGTCGTTTGTTGAATTGGTTGTTCAGAATTAGCAGCAACCGCTTCCACAGTTCGAGTTTGTGCAATTGGAACCGATGATTGTGATTCTGAATCAGCTTCCAAATCGTTTGCTGAGGAATCGGCTATTGGAGAAGCTGCCACCTGAGAGCTATCAGCTTCAGGGGATCTTGTAGAAGATTTAGGCTTCAGCCAATTGAAAAGCTGCTCCCAATCCAGCCGCCATTTCTTCTGGGGTGATTTGGCCATCTTTATTTTTGTCTAGTGCATCGAACACAACGTCTGTACCTGACCATTCCTCACGGGTAATAAAGCCATCACCATCCAGGTCATAGATCTTGAACAGCTTGGCGGCGGCTTGACCGATTTCGCTCTGCCCTTCGATCTGAGCCAGGCGTTCAGCTAGCAGACCCTCTAGCGCTTCCAGCGCTTTTGAGAATCCCTTAATTCCCTCTTCCAACTTCTCAGAAGCCATGCGGTTTTCTACATGCATCTTGTCGAAAGTGGCTTTATCCATGGCGATTCGTTCAATACTCATCGCTTGAGCCTTTTCTGGATCTAGCTTGCGAGGTAGCTCATCCTCAGTAGAATTGAGCTGATCCAACAGCTTGGGAGAGATTGTGAGAAGGTCACAGCCAGCCAATTCAGTAATCTCACCAATATTACGGAAGCTGGCACCCATGATTTCGGTCTGGAGGCCAAACTTCTTAAAGTAGTTATAGATTTGAGTAACAGACAATACGCCTGGATCTTCCGCTGGTGGATAGGAATCCCGTCCGGTATCTTTTTTGTACCAATCTAAAATCCGTCCGACAAACGGAGAGATTAGAGTAACATTGGCTTCGGCACAGGCAACCGCTTGGTGTATCCCGAAGAGCAGAGTTAAGTTGCAGTGAATTCCTTCCTTTTCAAGTTCTTCAGCCGCCTTAATTCCTTCCCAAGTTGAAGCAATCTTAATCAAAACGCGATCGCGGGACATGCCAGCCGCTTCGTACTGGCTGATAATATCACGGGCGACTTTCAATGTTGCCTCGGTGTCATAGGATAGACGAGCATCCACCTCAGTAGATACCCGACCCGGAACAATCCTCAGGATTTTCAGACCAAAGGCAACTGCCAGACGATTGAAGGCCAGGGTTGCCACCTCCGATGCAGTAGCACTTGCACCCAACTCCTGACGAGCTTGCCTAAGGGTATCATCAACGATGCCCTGATATTCCGGCATTTGAGCCGCTGCAGTAATCAAGGAGGGATTGGTCGTCGCATCCCGTGGGGTAAATTGTTCAATCGCTTGAAGATCACCCGTATCTGCAACCACAACGGTCACTTCACGCAGTTGGCTTAGCAACGTTCTTGCCATATTCCATTCCCTTAAACGTAAGTTTATTCAGATGTCCACCTCAGTTTGGAGATGGGCGGCAATACCCCCCAAACACTCCATCAAATCCCAAGGGGGAACACATTTTTAGGTGCATAACACAAACTGATAATACTATCTTGTTCCCATTAGAATGGTTAAGAAAGTGTTATGTAAGCTGTTATACCAAATCTGAATTTAGAATCCAAAGATTGAAATCCAAAGAAATGATTATCTTCTACCCCAAAGGATATAGGTCGTCATCTCACCTTTTCCTTTTACTTGAATTGTGCCTCGTTTCGTAAAGAAGTATTTGTCTTTTAATCGGTGATAGGTTGCTTCACTCACCTGGATTTTCCCAGGTATTCCTTGGGATTCCATTCGACTCGCAATATTAACTGCATCTCCCCACAGGTCATAGATAAACTTCCGCAGTCCAATCACCCCTGCTATGACCGGGCCAGTATTGATTCCAATTCTGATGTTTAAAGCCTGATTTTTAATCTGGCGAAATTGTTGAATCTGATGCTGCATTTCTAAGGCAACTTCGGCAATTGATTCTGCATGGTCAGAGAAAGGAACTGGAATTCCACCTACGACCATATAGGCATCTCCAATTGTTTTGATTTTCTCCAGGTTATATTGGTCAACTAAACAGTCAAAAGAGGAGAAAATTTCATTGAGTAAACTGACCAAATCTGTGGGAGAAATCTTGGCAGAGAGTTCAGTAAAATTGGTAATATCTGCAAACAGAATAGTTGCCTGGTCAAATCGATCCGCTATACTCCCAGAGCCTTGTTTTAATTTCTCTGCAATGGGCTGCGGTAAGACATTCAATAATAATTTCTCAGACTTTTCCTTCTCTAGTCTCAGAGCGGTCTCCGCCTGATCCCGTGCTTGAGACGCGCTATAAATTTGATTGAACATTTGGGTGAAGGCAGTGATTACATCTCCCAGTTCATCGGTGCGTTGAATACGGGCTGAATAAAATTTTGGGGGGGCTTGATTTTCACTGATGGCGTTCCCCGCCTGAATCAGATCAGATCTGAGATTGAGAATCGGCGTGATAATCAACCGTTCCAGAACAATTATGCTGCCTCCCGTAACAAAAACAGCAATAATCAGTACCAGGCCAGCGATCCGGATAATAAACCGCGTCACTTCTTTGGAAATATCGGAAGCATCATGACGAATCACCATAATGTACTGATCAGCCAGGGGCATCACATCACAGACCGCATCATAGCGATCGCCGACTGGATTTTTAAAAAATTTCCCCTTTTCCTGCTGAGCTTCCGCTAACGTCAGTTGTGGAGGCTCACCGAATTCTCCAATCAATTCTCCAGTTAGTCGACTGTAGAGGCTACCTCCCTTGACGTCTGGGTTGAGCTGACTAAGATTCTCAAGCTGCCGCAGTAGTTCGTCCCCTGATTGGCGAGGATAGGTTTCGACGATCCACGCAATTTTGCCAGAGGAGGTTATGGACAAATTTTGCAGGAGTTCCTGTCTACGTCGGTAGACCGAGGGGACTAGGATCACGAACTCAATCAGAACAATACAGAATAGAATCCAGAGGGCAATTCGCCGAGACAAGCGCGCCCCCAGAACCCTGGCAAGTAGCTGGTAGTGAGAGGACATAAGAGTTTCCTACAAAAATTCTGCCCCACAAACCTATACGGTGGTTTTGCTTGATTTACACGACAGGACTGATATTTCCTATGCTTCCCTGATTTGTTATGGCGATTTTCATCGCAGGTAGAAACTTTGGAGATAACGGTGCAGTGCGCCGCCACCTCTCGCACTCCAGCAGCATCGGAAACACGGTAAGAAAAGAGCAGACAAGTTCTGCCTAATCCGACTGAGTAGTTTTCTCAGTTTTAGCCTCCAAGTTTTCTAGGCGGCTGCGCAGCTCTTGGTTCTCCTTCTTCAGTTTGTCAAATTCTTCCCGGAGTTGCTTCAGGGCTTTGTCAGAACCCAGATTTTTCTGTACCTTTTGAACGGCTTCTTCTGCTCGACGGCGCACCCGACCATCTGGCGTTTGGTCGGCTAGATCATTCAAAATTGCAATGGCTTCTGAGATTTGCATTTGTTCCAGAGAATACACCACCGCCACCTGGGTCATAAAGAAATCTTCCTTAGCAATGACGGCTAACCGTTGGAGGATCCGCTCCAGATTCACAGGGGTTTGACCCGTTGAAATACTGCCCAAGGCCCGGATCGCCGATAATCTTAGCGGCTGCGGAACTCCTAAAGCTGTATATTTCAAAATCAAATCCAGAGCCGCTTCAGAGGTTTTCATGCGGCTTAGCCCTGAAATTGCGCCGGATCGCACCACTTCATTCCAACCAGAACGCTGTTGCAATACTTGATCCAGTTGTTCTATCGCTTGCTGCTCAGCCTCCTTAACTTCCGTATTTCCAGTTGCCACTTCTCCCAGAGCGGTGACGGCAGCAGCTTCGACGTAATAGCTTGCATCTCCTTGAACGACAACAGAGTGTAGTGCCTTGAAGCTATCCAAAGTCTTAATCTTAGATAATGCCTCAACCGTTGCCCGACGTACCCGTGGATGTTCGTCGGTTAGTCCTGCTGCTAATTCAGAGAATACCTGATCCAGCTTGACCTTAGCTAATTGCTTCACCACCTCAACCCGCACACCCCAGAACGGTTCCTGCTTCAAGGATTCTGCCAGGGCTTTGACCACTTCCAACCCTCCCTTTTTAGCCAGTGCTGTTGCTGCTTGAATGCGGGAAATTGGATCGGGGTCAAATTTCAATTGTGCCTTCAATTCAGCCACCGGGTAACTCAAGGTTGCTGTTTTTAGAAAATGATTTCCCTGATCAAAGCTAATAAAGCTAGGCTTTTGTGCTAACGGAAAATAGAAGCTTTGTTCCTTTTCATGCACTCGAACAGTAAAGGTTTGAAACTCTGGTTTGACTTGATGTTCAGTTTGAGTTTTGGGAACGGTTCCGAAGGCAATTGGAATATTCAGATCAAATAGGTTGCGATCGCTCTCTTTCTCACTCTCCTTTGCCTGCTTTTGCAGAACCGTAATCTTCGCCAACTTACTCTTACTATCCCAGGAATAGGAAACCTTATAGTTAGGATGTCCGCCTCGGAAGACATATTGATCAAACAGGAATAATAAATTCTTGCCCGTTGCCTTTTCAATCGCCCGTAACAAATCAACCGTTTCCACCGTACTGTGGGCATGATCTTGAACGAAGGTATGAATCGCTTTGTAGAACAATTCATCTCCTAGCTCATTGCGGATCATGTGGTAGACACAGGCTCCTTTTTCGTAAAGATGGCGATCATAGAGTTCGATTGCTTCTCGATAGATGTGCGTCACAATGGGTCGGCGATAGCGGGAACTGTCTTCAGAAATGTAGTTCCGCGTTTCGCACAGCCGGTAGTAGGCCGCCTCTTCTTGACCATACTCATGATCTGTCCACAGAACTTCGGAATAGGTCGCCATGCCCTCCTTGATCCAGGCATGAGACCAATGTTTGATCACGACTAAATCTCCGAACCACTGGTGGGCCAGCTCATGAGCCACCAAACTCTCTGCACTGCGATTATCCACAGCAGCCCGTTCATCCAGTAAACAACGGGAGGTCAGTAGGGTTGTGGATGTATTCTCCATGCCACCAAAGATGAAATCATCCACGCAGACTTGGGCATACTTCGGAAAAGGATAGGGATAGCCAAAGGTTTTGGAGAAGAATTCAATCATCTGGGGCGTTTTGCCCATCGTGCGCTGCAAATCGTCCTTGCGACTGTGTTCCCCATAGTAGAGAACCGGAACACCATTCCACTCCGCCTGAACTTCCGCAAATCGCCCAACTGCTAAAGTCACCAGATAACTGGGATGCACCTGCCGTTGCAGCCAGTGATAGACGCGATTTGGCCCATTAATTTCATTGCCAACCAGTTCGCCATTGGAAACAACACAGAAGTCTGCTGGCACCTGAACTCGAACTTCCGAAGTCGCCAGTTGTCCAGGATAGTCAAAACAGGGAAACCAAAACCGAGAATCCTCATCCTCCCCCTGTGTCCAAACCTGAGTTGGTTTCTCCGGATAATCTTCATCTGGCCCAACAAAATATAGCCCCCGCTGCGGTTGGTCAACCCCATAGTGGATCGCAACTTGGATCGGCTGATTGGCAACAGTTGGCTGCATCAGGTGGATTTGTAGTGCTTCACCGTCATAGTCAAAGGGCTGAGGCGTATTCTCAATCTCAACCGCATCAATTCGGAGATCGACCGCATCCAATGTCAAGGTTTCGATGCCACTGCGAACCGGATTCAATCGAATGGTACAGGTACCCTGAAAAGATTTCTCAGGAAGATTTAATACTAAATCAAGCAGAATATGCTCAACCTGACCAGGGCGATCCGGGTTGTAGTGAGGTCGAGCCCCTGGTAACTCAAAGGATTTGTGGCTGCTGGCTTCTGTATCAAAATAGCTGTTCAACATTAACTTTCCTAAGTGATTTTCCTAAAAATAGTTCTGGACAGTTTCTCTAGATGACTGCTCTGATTTACTTCCCTGAAGAGTCAGCATGAGATTGCCTGGGTTCAACTTTTGTAACCGTTACAGAACAAACGGTCAGCAAATCCCGACTGCTCTATCAATTATAGCTGTGCAGGAGTGTATCAAGTCTTACATTGTGGAGTGAGAGATCGGGTTGTGTCAGCTCAGCAAACTATGCTGACATCATCTCGGCAAAGAAATCCTCAGCAATTTGATTACATTCAAACGCAAGCTGAGTCCGTCGGATCTGTTCAAGGGAAAAATAAGCGAGTTTTTGCCCTTCATTCAACGTTACTTGAGCTAGATCAAGATTGAGCTTTTTCCAAAAGATATACTCGTCACAATCTGGCCACTGATAATACCTGAACAGTTCAGGTTCTCCCAAATCGATTTCAATCTCTTCGATCATTTCTCGCCGGATACAGGCGGTAGGAGTTTCTGTCCCATCCAGGAATCCACCGGGTAAATTCCAGGTATTTGGAAAGGGAATTGTTGGCTTATCGTCCCTTAAAACCAAAAGTACTTGACAGGCGTCATTGATCAAAATCACTACGCAACCAATCGGCTTTTCCATGGTAAAATCTACCAAAAACTGCTTTCTACTGTCGCTTTTTTGACCTATCGCTTTACTGCATGTCGGATTTTGACTATCCCTGTTTTAGCCTTGCAATTGATCGGCTTCACGCTTCAGAGACGAACCACTTTGCCTCCTGGGTTGTCCAGTCTCCCTATCCGGGGGGGTATGTTCATCACGACTGCCCCTGGCCGGGAACCCTATCTCAATCCTGGCAAGCCTGGTTAGAGATGTTCTCACCCCACAGTCTACCCCATCTTTCTGTTAATGTCGCAACAGATATAACGTTGGAAACGGCTGCCTCGGATAGCGATCAGATGGTCAAAAGCTACAGCAGTCGCCTGATGCAACATATGGGAATTAGCCTATGGCGATGGATGTTTCGAGATTCAATACAGTTGAGCTTTCCTCGCAGTCAGGGCATTGCTTTGGGCCAAGATCAGCCGCTACGGGTACGCTTGGATTTGCGGGCCGCCGATCTAATTCCACTGCCCTGGGAAATCATGCAACCCAAGCCAGGGCAACCTGCGATTTCTCTCAGTCAGCATTTGCTCTTTAGCCGCACTACCAGTGAGGTTAACCCCTTGCCCTCCCGATTCCAACTGGCGCAGTCCTTGAACATTCTGTTAGTCATTGGCCAACCCACTGTGCCATCAACCGGAGCTGCTGCGTCAACTGCGGTGGAAACATTACAGCTAGAGCAGGAGGCGCATCAAATTCAGCGGGTTTTGCAGCGGGAGTCGTCTCAAAGTAGAGCCGTCAATTGTCAGGTCACAACACTGATCCAACCCACTGTTGCCGAACTGATGAAACCACTCCGGTCTGGGGAGTATAACGTTTTCTTCTACGCGGGCCATGGAATTCCTGCTCCAGATGGAGGTCTCCTGTTCCTCCGACCCGGAGTCACCTTGAATGGTACAGAGTTATCCCAAATGCTGGTGCAGGGTGAAGTCACTTTAGCCGTCTTCAATGCCTGTTGGGGAGCACAGCCCGCAACCGAAGCGGAGTATTCCCTGTTGAGTCTTTCCGGTACACCCCCCGACGACGGACAATTTCCGGCGAAACTTTCAACGCAGCCGATTTCTCAGGCCATTCCCGGCAGCAGTTTAGCAAAAGTTCTGATCCATCATGGTGTTCCTGCCGTTCTGGGAATGCGTGACTCAATTACGGATCAGGAGGCACTGAGTTTTATCCATGCCCTTTCTGAGGCTCTAACTGAACGTCGAGCGATAGATCAGGCCGTGGCGATCGCCCGTCAACAGTTGCTTACCCTCTACAAGTTCAACCAGCCGGCCTGGACACTACCAGTGCTGTATATGCATCCGGAGTTTAATGGTGAACTAATTCATCCTGCTGAGGAAATTCGGACGGAACTCCCGGCGAATTCCCAGACCTGGATCGGTCACTCTCCCCAACGGGCTTGGTTACGGGCTGTAAACTCTGCACTGTCTAACTCCACCCCTCCTAATCCTAGTGCTCAGACTACGGAGCGACTCTGGCCCATCAATATTGGCAGCGTTCGAGTAGGCCGCCACAACGATAATGATATTGTAATCCCGGAACAGTGGGTATCGGGGAAACACGCTGAGATCTACTGTCGGAATGGCCAGAACGTTGAACCCGCTTACTTTCTGCGGGACTTCTCCCGCTATGGCACGCTAATTCGACAGACAACGGGATGGCAACGAGTACATCACGAAGAAATTACTTTGAAATCAGGTACTCATCTGAAGTTTGGCAGCTCCCACGGACAAACCCTTGAATTTATCGTAGAGATCCTGTAGTTTCCTGCCGAGGATAGATGTAGCGTTTCTAGTGCTGCTAGAGTATGGGAGATGGCAGTGCAATACACCGCTACTTCTCAGATCTTTGCCCTATGCAATTGAAAATCGTTATATATTACGGAATGTTTTTGAGTAACCTTGTAGCTAGGGTCAGCAGCGGTGAGTTTGTCATAACTGATACTGCTTCGGGAGCCCCAAACACTCTAAATGTTGACTGTTAACGAACCAAACCACCCCCTAGATAGACTGATGAAGGACACTTAGTATGACACATGAGAACCATCCCCTGACCCGTCAAGCTGATATGGACTTATTGAACGCTTTATTCCATGAGGAGTCGCCCTATCCGTTCAATCCATTCCAGCCTGATATCGAGGCAAATCTATCGCAATCGGATCAGCAGTTTTCCGTTACAGACGGCTTGAGTGAGTCGGAGATATCGGCGCGATCGCAACAGTTCATGGCCAATGTCGATCAGTCCTGGTCAGTCACGCTCTTGCAGAAATCACTGCAAGCAAAATTTGCCGACCTCATGCCTCAACCCCTATTGCAGCAGCTGGTGAGAGGGGTGGTACAGGTTACAAATCAGGGGATTTCTCTTGCGGATCAACTGGTGCAGACGGTACAGAATATCCTTCCCCAATGGCCAGAAGAGGATCTACAGGTGCTTGCCCGTCCCTTTGCCTATGCGATGCGAGGAGGGAGTGTAGTCACGGATAGTTCTGAAATTGATGCAGCGTTACCTTCTGGCTCTAAGGGATCAACACCCAAGAAATCGTGGGAAAGTCTATCGGATCTAGAACAGGCGCGAACTAGTTTGGCGATCGCTTGTCATGCGGTTTCGGAGTTGGCGGTTTTGAATCGGGATTAGTTGTTGGTCATTGGTCATTGGTTCATTAGATTTCGTCTGGGTTGATTCCTAGTTCTCGTAGGCGTTCAGCTAGTCGTTCGGCTCTTTGTCGTTCGGTTGCGGCTTGTTGGCGCTGTTGTTCGAGTTGGGACTCGGCCAGCTCTGCTCGTTCTTCTCCTGTTAATAGCAAATTACCCTGGTTATCCCACCAGCGTAGCCAGGGTAAATCCATATTTTTGTACTGGCCTTGCCAAATCCCCAGTTCAATATTCATTTGGGGAATTGGATAGTGGTCTCGTTCGTTGGCTGCTAGCAGCTCATAGTGGTCTTCAACCAGGTGATAGACTTCAATTTCTGCTTTTTTAACTTCATAAATCCCATAGTAAGGAACTCTAACTGCTTGCTCATACACCCAAAATTTACCCACTTTGCCATCGCCATTCAATAAAGAGGCTGGGGGTGTTCGATCCCGTTCCTCTGAACCATTACCGGAGACGAATTCCAGTACGATTAACGGTGCAACGTATTCCTGCCACAGAACATAGGAACGTCTCACTTGACCGTCTAACAAGGGCGGAACGTTCGGGACATAGAACCAATCTGGTGCTTCCGCACCTCGTTCCGGTGGTTCTATCAGTCGCCAATAAATTCCACAATCCTGACCACTCCTTATTCGCGTAATCAAGTGCAAGTAAAAATACTCAGAATTATTGGATAAGGGGGTGTCATCCGGGTCGTGCTAGGAGGTCAGTATAAATGTGGGAGGAAAGTCCGAGTAGATGAAGGATTTTTTCCTGAAGTGGGGT
>JBHJGO010000089.1:0-12338 GCA_050331715.1 Microcoleaceae cyanobacterium | reverse complement strand
GGGATTGCCCCTGATGGCTTGAACTCAATATTTCATCTCTGGTTCGTGTGCTTGCAGGTTCGGAAATGTCAGAATTATGAAGATAGATAAATTTGTATTAGTTTAATTTAAAGATTCATTAGCAAAATGAAAACTGGAATTTGGATTCTTGGGAATCAACTCTCCATCCAACATGCAGCGCTGCAAGATAGTCAACAAGATGCTCCCATTATCCTGATAGAGTCCCTAGACCATATTCAGGAACGTCGCTATCATCGTCAAAAAATTGTGTTGGTCTGGTCAGCGATGCGTCACTTTGCTGAGGAACTAAGACAATCGGGCTGGACAGTGAGTTACTTCGAGCGGGCGGAAAATTTCTTCGACCCCCTCAAACAGTGGATTCAGGAGCAGGAGATCACCGATCTCAAGGTGATGCGGCCTAGCGATCGCCCCTTTGTGCCCTATCTCGAAGAACTGGAGCTTCCCTGTGAACTTCACTGGCTACCGAATAATCAGTTTCTCTGGAGTGAGGCAGCATTTCAGGAATGGGCCGAGGGACGCAAGCGATTACTGATGGAGGATTTTTATCGGGAGGGCCGCAAACGGTTTGACATTCTAATGGCTGGGGATGAACCCGTCGGGGATCAGTGGAACTTTGACAAACAAAATCGTAAGCCTCCTACCCAAAAATTAGAAACCCCTGCTGCTCCAGAATTTGAACCCGATGAGATTACACAACAGGTCATACAGCAGGTTCAAGACTTGAAAGTCCCTCTCTATGGTCAAGTAGAACCCTTTCGCTGGGCAGTGACCCGCGAACAAGCATTAGAAGTCTTGACGGATTTTGTTGAAGTTCGTCTGGAGACCTTCGGCCCCTATCAGGATGCCATGGTAACGGGAGAGGACACCCTCTGGCACGCTTTACTCTCGCCCTATCTCAATCTAGGGTTGCTACATCCCTTAGAAGTGATTCAAGCAGTTGAAACGGCCTATGAGGAGGACGACCTGCCAATAAATAGCATTGAGGGCTTTATTCGACAGGTTTTGGGTTGGCGGGAATATATGCGGGGACTCTACAGCTTCATGGCGGAAGATTATGCTGAAAAAAATTGGTTTGGCCATACCCATCCCTTGCCGGATTTCTTCTGGGATTCAGAAAAAACGCAGATGAACTGTCTGCGCCAGGTGTTGAACCAGGTCGAACGCTCCAGCTATGCCCACCACATTCAACGGTTGATGATTGTGGCCAATTTCTCCCTGATTGCTGGACTTTCACCACAGGCCGTCAAAGACTGGTTCCACGCGGCTTTCATTGATGCCTATGACTGGGTGATGCAGACCAATGTGATTGGCATGGGCCTATTTGCGGATGGGGGGACTTTAGCCTCTAAGCCCTACGCAGCCTCGGCCAATTATGTTAATAAAATGAGCGACTACTGTAAATCTTGCTCCTATAAACACAAGGAACGGACTGGGGATCAAGCTTGCCCATTCAACGTTTTCTATTGGGATTTTCTGGCTCGACATCGAGAACAACTGTATGACCTGGGACGTATGGGTTTGGTGCTATCCCACCTGAAGAAAATGTCAGACTCGGAACTGGAGGAGATTCATCAACGGGCGGAGGAACTGCGGGGTCAATTCTAAGTGTAGCTTTCAGTTATCAGCAATTGTCTTGGACAATCCAACCACAGAATTTGACTGAACTCAATGGCAATCCGCTAGAATCGATCAGTAGCAACGACTCAGCGGCCAGAACTATAGCGCAAGGGAGGCAAGTTTTTCATGTCTTTTGAAGTGAAGCAGGGGCTATTTCAACTTGAGTTTACCGATAGCCACGCCATTCTAGGCGTTCCTCTCAATGCCGAATTTAACGACATTCGGAAGCGGTATACTCGTATTGCCCGCCGACTCCACCCGGATACCTGCCCCTTTGACGATCCCAAGCAAAAGGAACTGGCAAAACAACTACTGGCAAAGCTCGTCAGTCCAGCCTACAACCGATTTTCCAAGGAAAACGAACGCAAGGAATATGCGCTGCTACTGAAAACCATTGGTGATCGCGCTATCAAAGAACGCCAGAAGCTCCAGCTTCAAAGTCAGGCCGCTCAGCAAATCCTCAAGGCTCCCGATTATCAAACCACCTACAGCAACTTACTAGACCAATTATCAAAGAAACAATTTGAAACCCCCAACGAGACGTTAGGCGTCATCGGTGAGATTAGCGAGCTGAACTTAGCCTATCTCCTGCGAAGCAGTCAGAGGGGAGCCAGACCCGTGACTCAGCCAAAAGTCAGTTCAGCGCCATCCGGTTCAGCGCCATCTAGCACATCAAAAACCTCTGAAGCAGCTCCCAAAACTGCGCGACCCAAAGCAGATTCTTTCGTTGATCAGGGGTGTCGTCGAGCCGAACAGTTGATCGCGTCCCAAGCCTATTCCCAGGCTGTCTTGGAACTCAAGGATGCCGCGAAGCGAGAACCCAACAATAGCCGCTGCCATGCTTTGCTCGGATCAGCTTACTTTAAGCAGGGCCAACCTAAACTTGCTAATCCTCATATCAAGCGGGCCTTGACCCTTGACCCCCAACAGGCTGAAGCGCTAGAAATAAAAAAACAACTGGATAAACTCAGCGGCTCCACAGCAAAAAGTAAATCTTCCTCAAAGTCTTCTGAAGGAGGACTATTTGGTGGATTGTTTGGGGGAAAGAAAAAGTGATGTTGGGCGTTCAGATATTGCTGACCTTGAAAATGCTTTATGACAGTATATTTTGTATCAGGATATTTTGGATGAAGTTGAACCAGAACGAGTACTTTACTTAGCAATTCGTGATGTAGTCTTTCAAGATCTCTTTCAAGAACCAATTGGTGAAATTCTTTTGAGAAAAAAGAGAGTCAAGCTAGTTGTTTTTAATGCTGAAGAGGAGCAGATTTCAAAATGGATGCCTTAGAACATTACCGTCAAACCATAGAGAATCTTCTCAACGAATATGCAGCAATTCCCTATGCCCATGGAGAATTTAAGACAGTGACAGTGTTTGATCACAACTCTGACCGTTATTTACTCATGAATATTGGATGGGACAAAAAGCGCAGAGATCATGGTTGCCTGGTTCATATTGACATCATTGATGGCAAATTCTGGATTCAGCAGGATGGAACCGAAGATGGCATTGCTCTTGACCTAGAAGAAGCAGGCATCGATAAAGAAAAGATTGTCCTGGGGTTTCGAGAACCTGAGCTAAGACCCTGTACAGGCTATGCAACAGTCTAATCCCTTGAATGACCAGGTATCAGATGTGGTAAGAATTTAAAGGGACACGGGTCACTGTCGGGCCAACCGAACCTACCAACCAATGACCAATGACCAACAACCAATAACCAATAACCAGTAACAAAAACCATGGTTCATCAGACCCCCCTAGGTGCGCGAGATCTGCTGCCACCAGATGTGGTGCAGAAATTCTGGATTGAGAGCCGTTTACAGGAAACCTTTCACCGTTGGGGCTATCAACGCATTATCACCTCGACCCTAGAGCGAATTGATACCTTAACAGCGGGCGGAGCGGTTCAACGCTCCTCGGTGATCCAACTTCAGGATGCCAATGATGAAGCCATGGGTTTACGGCCTGAACTGACCGTTTCTATCGCCCGAACCGCAGTTACCCGCATGACAGGTGAATACTATTGGCCGCAGCGGTTCTGTTACATTGCTAATGTGTTTCGCAAGGGGCGACAGGTGAGTTATGGGGGACAGCTCGAATCCTATCAGGCAGGGGTGGAATTGTTAGGAGCCGGGGGACTATTGGCGGATGCAGAGGTGATTTTGCTACTGCTGGAGTGTTTGAATATTCTGGGATTGAACGATGCTCACTTAATTCTTGGAGATGCTGGTTTAACTCAATCGCTGCTATCAACCTTTCCGGAAGATATTCGAGAGCAGGTTCGAGAGGCCATTGCCCATCTGGATCGAATCAGCCTGAAAGCATTGCCGCTTTCGCCGGAATTGCAAGAGTTGGCTCTGCTCCTGTTTGACCTGCGGGGAGAGCCAGAGAGTGTTCTCCAACAGATGAGTCAACTGAATCTGGAACCGGATCAACGCCAAGTTCTGGACAATCTCAAGTCTCTGATCAATCTGCTGCAAGGCTATTGGGAAAATCCTGCCCGACAGTCGAGTCAGACGACACCCCTCAAGATTGTGCTGGATCTGAGCTTGATTCAAACCTTTGATTACTACACAGGAGTGGTGTTCGATCTAGTGCGGGATTCGGGTACGGGCGTGCGAATTCTCGGTCAGGGTGGTCGCTATGATCAGCTCCTAGGTCTCTATCATCCCCAGGGCAAAACGGAGCCGGGAATTGGCTTTGGACTGAATATTGAGGAAATTCACCAGCAATTGCTAACTACAGGACAGTTACCCAAACAAACCCCAGCAAGTGATTGGTTGGTGGTGCCCCAAACGCCAGAAGCTTACGGGGTAGCGCTGGCCTATGCAGAAAAGCTGAGGGCTTCGACCCATGCGGTACAGGTGGAGTTGGAGTTAAGGATAGATGGAGGAGCAGCGGCGGTTCAGGGGTATGCTCGGTCTCGCGGAATTAGTCAGATTGCCTGGATTGATATGGATGGGGTTCCCAAGGTGGAAAAAATTAAGTGGGTAACTGAATAATAAACTCTGTACCTTGGCCTAGGGTTGAATAGCATTCAAGTTTTCCATGATGTTTGTCAACTACAATTTGGCGTGCGATGGAAAGCCCCAACCCTGTCCCTTTGCCAACGGCTTTTGTTGTGAATAAATGCTCGAATATCTTGGCTTTCGTTTCCTCAGGCATCCCACCGCCATTATCTTGAATCCGTACCACTACCATTTGATTGTCAGAATCTAGCTTTGTTTTTAATGTAATCTGATAAGAATGCGGCTTCATCTCATCGATTGAGCGTTCTGTACTCATTTCATCGAAGACATCAGCCGCATTGGCTAGAATATTCATAAACACCTGATTCAATTGACCAGGAAAACCATTCACTTGAGGGAGATCGCCGTACTCTTTGATCACCTGGATCTCTGGACGTTTCTCAGTTGCTTTGAGCCGATGCCTTAGAATTAGTAGTGTGCTGTCTAGACCTTCATGCAAGTTAAAGCCAACGGTTTTCTCCTGATCTGCGCGGGAGAAAATTCGCATTGATTTGCTAATTTCTTTGATGCGATTGATGCCCGTTTTCATCGAAGTCACCATTTCAGGTAGATCTTCTAATACGTATTCCAACTCAATTTCTTCAGCATAGGCTGTAACTTCTTCTCCCGGTGGATGATATTTTTGGTACAGTTCCAGATACTCAAACACATCTTGCAATGCTTCCTCAACTTGGCCGATATTACCGGCAACAAACCCCAGAGGATTATTAATCTCATGGGTAATACCTGACATCATCTGACCCAAAGCAGACATTTTTTCACTCTGGACTAGCTGAACCTGGGCTTCTTGTAACTGAGTCAAAGACTGTTCTAATTGATGGGCATAATTCTGGGATTTCTGATAGAGTTCTGCATTTTCTAGAGAAATGGCTGCCTGAGAACAGAGGAGCTTTAAGATTTCTACTCGTTCATTGGTGAAAGCCTGTGTGATTAACTGATTTTCCAGATATAGAATTGCTAGTAACTCGCCGTGACTCAGAATCGGTAAGCACAGTAAACTTTTCGGTTGTTGCTGAATCAGGTATGGATCAGATGCACATTCAGCATGGTTCAGCACATCATCAACGATTATGGGTTCTAGCTGACGTTTGACCAAATTTATCAGTTTGAGCGGAATATCTAAGCTTTCTATAGTCAGTAAAGTTTGCTGATTGATGCTAATTCCCCATTCTGAAGATTGGGTTGCAATTACTTCGACGCTTAGTGTTTGATCTCGATTCATCAGTAACACCCCTTTAGTTGCCCCGGCATTCTCTAGAATCACCCGCATTAACTTAGTCAACAATTTCTCTAGTTCTATCTCACCTGATAAAACCTGAGAAGCTTTCATCACACTGGTTAAATCTAACAAGTGAGAAATGCTACTACTAGAGGCCACATATTGAGAGGTATTCTGATGAATTCGGCCAGTTGTCGTCTGAGTTTGGAAAGAATCTAAGCCAACCCTCTTCTGTTGTAAAATAGGAGAGAGTAGTTCTGGATATTGCTGTTCAAGTTGAGTAGTTTTTGCTGCCGTACCCCACCGTCCGTAACAATAGTAGGCTTCGATCAGATACGCTTGAGCGATTTTTTCTTTACCCCACTCCAGGTAGAACTTTGCCGCTAGCTCATTGGCTAGCGCTTCCTCCTGAATGTATTCGTTTTCCTTCGCTCCAGCGATTGCTTTATCGTATCGCTCTATCGCTTCGGCTTTCTGACCTAAGACTCGACATTTTTCAGCTTCTACCAAGTCAACTTTGTGTTGGTGATTCATTGGAGCATGGATAGCAAAGTATTTTGTTTTATTAAAACTTTCTATTAATTCAGTTGTAAAACAATCTCCATCCGGGCTCGGTACAGTATCGTCAGCTAAATAAGTCAATGCACGATAAAAATGAAAGGTTGAGTTGTATATTTCAGCAGGAATATAATCCAGATATTGATTTGCTTCTTGAGAAAAGTGAATTGCTGATTCAATTTCACCAGAAAGATAACTCAATACAAGCTTATTAATATACAAGATACAAAAAGAAATACCATCCTTCAATTCTAGTTCTTGAGAAATATCAACATCTAGTTTATGATCAACTTTTTCGTTCATCCGAGTAGGGCTATCATTTGCATTCATAAGGGGTATTATGGATTGATAGATAACACCTAGCAGGTTATACATAGTAACCTGATGGACTTCTTTAACAGCTTTCTTATAGATGGATATTTCTTTTTCAACTTGATCTAATGTCTCTCCCGAAAGAAAAAGGAACATACAATAGTGGCAGATCGCATATGATGCATACTCAGTTTCGCCTGTCCCCAAACCACTATTAAAACTATTTTTTAATGGTTCTAGAGAAGCTCTCAATGAATATTTCCAGGGTCTGATATAAGAATAGATAAGATTATAAACACAAGCTTTGGAGTTTTGTTCTGTTGATTCTTTAAATAGTTCCAAAGCGATTTCTCCTGCTTTATTTCCAGACTCAATACTCGATACAGAGCTACATAAGAGCATCCCATAGTTTCCATAGATTTGAGCTGCTAGATCCGTTTTTCCAAAACAGATGGATAAGCGAGCTTGTTCGCAGATAATCAAAGGCAAAAACATTGGAGCTTCTAAATAAGTACAACCCATCATTATAGACAAGATTTTTTGAGAGGCTATTACTTTGGGGTTATGAGTTTCGTCTGCATAGATTAATTCTTCGCGGTTTTTGTTTTCAAATAGTAAGATAGTTTTCTCCATGGCTTGACTAATATCCTGTTTGGCAGGTTTATCTGGAAGCTTGATGCCTAGTAGCTCAAGTACTTGCAAACCGAGCTCAAGTGCTTTTAGTCCTTCTCCTTGTCCTTGATACGCCGATATTTGAGTCAGATAAACTGGTATTTTATCTATTAGGTTCGAGGAATTTTGTATGACTATTGAACTCGCACTTCTCATCTGCTCAAATTCACCGAGTAAATATAGAACTTCAGTCCATCCATAATGCAGAGATAGGGTCAATTCATACTGGGTTTGCCAAGAATTTTCTTCAGCTATCCTCAAACCTGCTACGAAATAATTACAGGCGGTACTGTAGGCCGCGATTGCTTTTGCTTTCTGTCCAGCAATTAGATTTAGCTGAGCCAACTGATTTCGTTCAGCCTGAGCGTTGACTAATGTTGCTCCGTGGTTTAGGTGGTTGACTATCTCAAAAATCCTCTCGTATCGTTCTATTTCTGAGCTATTTTTGAACAACAGTTGTCCAATACGGTAGTGGGTTATTTGCTTTTGTTCTTCTGGAATCAGTTCATAGGCTGCTTGCTGTACCCGGTCATGCAGGAACCGATAGGTACACTCACGAGCATCTGGAATAGAATGCTGAATTTCTACTGCAGTCTGATATGCTTTATAAGCTTCGGTGGTTGGGATGATGAGTCCTTCTCGAATTGCTGGCCATAGATTCTGACCTATCCCTTGTACAGATCTCTCGGCAGCAACTGCCAGGGTTTTCAAGTCAAATTGATTCCCGATATTAGCTGCAACTTGTAAAGCCCTTTGTGTAGTTTCTGGTAGCTGACCAATTCGGCTAATCATTAGTTCCACCACATTATCTGTAACCCCTTCCTGTTGAATTCTTCCTAAAGCCCATCTCCACTTTCGAGCCTCCATGTCAAACCAGATCAATTCCTCTTCGTACAATGATTTGAGTAACTGAGTCAGGAAAAAGGGATTACCATTGGTTTTCTCAAATAGCAATTTAGCCAGGGACATGACTGATTCAACGGTGGTGTGCAAGGTATCTGCGACCAGTTGAGCGACATGAATCAGTTGCAGTGGCTCCAGGGATTTTCACCCCTGATTGCCGTAGGGATTCTACTGTCTGAATAAATGGGTGTGTCGGACTGACTTCATTATCTCTATAGGCAGTAACAATCAGAAAATGATGACTGTTGGAGTCTGACAAGAAAGACTGTAAGCTCTGTAAACTAGCACTATCAGCCCATTGCAAATCATCCATGAAGCAGATGTAGGGATGCTCAGCGGAGGAAAAAGTTTGGTTGAACTGATTGAAGGTCTGGCCTAGACGCTGCGCTGCCTCGATGGCTCCAACTTCTGGAACAGGAGGTTGTTCACCAATAATCAACTCTAGCTCCGGAATCGCATCAATTATTAATTGAGCATTGGCCCCTAAAACCTTGAGAAAGCGATCTCGCCAATAGTTTAGGCGTTCCTGACTCTCTGTGAGGATCTCTCGAATAAATCCTCGACAGCCCTGAATCGGCGCATCCATGGGTAGACGACGGAACTGGTCAAACTTACCAGCGCTGAAATAGCCCCTGGTACGGGTCAATTGGCGGAGCATTTCATTCACTAGGGCGGTTTTACCCACACCAGAATAGCCTCCGATTAGCACGAGTTCAAAGCTCCCTTGACTAATCCGTTCAAAGACCTGCATCAAAGCATTGACTTGCGTTTCCCGCCCGTAAAGTTTCTGGGGGATATTGAACTGGGCCATCTCATCCAGTTCTCCTGGCACAAATTTCTGAATTGTTCCCGTTGCCTTCCACTGGTTCAGGCAATCGGAAAAATCAGCCTTCAACCCCACAGCACTCTGATAGCGGTCTTCTGCATTTTTTGCCATCAGTTTGGTAACCATTGCCGCAACGACGGTTGGAACTTCAGGATTTAACTCTGAAATCGGAACCGGCTTCTGAGCTAGATGAGCATAGACCAATTCCAGGGGATCATCACTTTGAAACGGGAGTTGTCCGGTGAAGAGTTCATAGAGCGTGATTCCCAGAGAATAAAAATCAGAGCGGTAGTCAATCCCTCGATTCATTCTGCCCGTTTGTTCAGGAGCAATGTAAGCAAGAGTCCCTTCTAGAGTACTGGGATTCTGAATTTCTTTGGTTTCCTGGGGAAGCTGAGAGGCAATGCTAAAATCAATAACTTTAATTGCTAAAGTCTGTGGATGAATTAGAATATTTTGAGGCTTAATATCTTTATGAATAATTCGATGCTGGTGCAGGTCTGCCAGTGTCTTAGCCAATTGGAGTCCGACATTTAACCCAAGCTCTAGACGATCTTTAGCCTCTAGGCTCTGTGTCTCCAAATAGCGACTGAGGGAAATTGAACCATCATCTAGCATGACCAATAGCAAGCTGTTATGATAAGGCTCCAGGGCAATGGGCTGAATTATGCCAGCCAAATCCAAACCTTGAATAATCGTATACTGATTCTGGAATTGGATTAATTCATTAAAGCTAGGATGTTCATTGCGGAGCAGTTTCTGAATCACAAGCTGTTGATCTGAGATCCGTTTTGCCCGATAGACAATAGACTTAGAGCCTGTATATAGACATTCGAGAATTTGATAGTTTTTGAGTTGTCGGTTTGTAGATGAAAAATCAGTAATCACTGAATTGTTCGTAGTCATAGGATGGATTTAGAGATTTAATTAAAGGAGTTATTCTTAAATAGTTCTTGATAAACCTAAATAATAGACAGGCCAAGTTCTCAGCACAGAGCTTCTTTTAACTTTTAGCTTAATATACGACACTGTTGGCGAACTCCAAAAGTAGCGAAAAATTGATAAGGTGGGGCCAATTCATCGCTATACGAAGTGAGATCGCAAAACGCTCTGAGAAAGAACAGCCATGTCCCTAAAGCCCCAGCCAAACTCGTTAGTACCCGCTGATACGCTACAAGTTGCTAAAGCCGTATTTGTTAAAGGCAATCCATACGTGACACTACACGATGAACTCGGCCCAATCTTTGAAGATGCAGACTTCAAAGAGCTGTTCTCAAAGGTTGGCCAGTCAGCCATCCCACCATGGCGACTAGCGTTAGTCACTATCATGCAGTTCCGTGAAAACTTATCTGACCGTCAAGCTGCGGAAGCTGTGCGCTCGCGTATCGACTGGAAGTATCTGCTGCGGCTAGAGCTGAGTGATACTGGCTTCGACTACAGCGTCCTGAGCGAGTTTCGGGGTCGCTTGCTAGCAGGCAAAGTTGAACATCTGCTACTCGATAAACTGTTGGAGCGCTGCCAAGAGCTGAATCTGGTCAAAGCGGGTGGGAAGCAACGGACTGATTCCACCCGTGTTTTAGGCGCAATCCGGAGCCTGAACCGTTTAGAAGTGGTCGGTGAAACGCTCCGTGCTGCTCTGAACGAGTTAGCGGTCTTGGCACCTGAATGGTTACAGCAGATAGTACCCGAAGAATGGTATCAACGCTACGGGCGGCGGATTGAAGATTACCGACTGCCGTCGAAACCAGCAGAGCGCATCGCCTATGCACAGCAGGTTGGAGAAGATGGCGAATATCTGCTCAAATGCCTAACCGACTCAGAGATAGCCGCAGCGGGTAAGGCTCTCAAAACCGTACAAGCACTCGCAGAACTTTGGCCGTATCACTATGAATACAACTCTCATGAGGATGGCCCAAGCCTGCGTTGGAAAAGCGATAAACAGATGGCGAACAAGACACCTACCATTGAGTCACCCTATGACACAGATGTGCGCTATCGTCGCCGCTGTGGCACTACTTGGACAGGCTATATCACCCACCTGAGTGAAACTTGCGATGACGAAAGCTGTCATTTGGTCACTCATGTGATGACCACTGATGCCAGTGTCCATGAGGCACAGTGTATTGACGACATTCATCAAGCCCTAGTAGACAAACAGCTCCGGCCCGAGGAGCACTTTGCTGATGCTGCGTATATCAATGCGTTTCTGCTAGTGAATGCACACAATCAAGGCATTGAGATGATTGGGCCAGCACGTTTTGATACCAGTTGGCAAACGCGAACTGAAGGAGCCTTCAATTTGAACCACTTCGAGATTGATTGGGCAAACGAACAGGTAACCTGCCCGCAAGGCAAAACTTCTCAGGCGTGGAAAACTTACAACCGCGATTCGGGGAAGCCCTATATCCTGACTAGATTTCATCCTCAAGACTGTGCTGATTGCCCAGTTCGCTCACTTTGCACCAAAGCTAAGCCGACCGTTGGCCGGACACTGCATCTACTGCCACAAGCTGAACACGAAGCATTAGAAAAAGCTCGATTCATGCAAACGACAACCGAAGGTCAGGAACGTTACCGTCGCCGCGCTGGCATCGAGAGTACGATTGCTCAAGGTGTTACCAGTTGCGGTCTACGACGTTCCCGTTATATGGGCATGGCTAAGACGCACTTACAGAATATGGCAATTGGCGCAGCGATTAATATTGATCGGCTATTCAATTGGTTTCAGGAAGTTCCATTAGCAAAAACCAGAGTTTCTCGATTCAAGGCGCTAGAGCCTGCTTAGTTGCTGCTTTCGGAGTTCGCCAACAGTGTCATATACATTTCAAGATACTAGCCAGAGTGATTTTACGGAAATCGGCTAGCCAACGCTAAAATTTGATAGTCCCAAGCCCGTCCCTTTCCCAATAGATTTAGTTACATAGCCATCACAAATGATTTGTGAAATAGGGGTTTAGGAACTAAGTCCCCAAACCCCCTTACTTTTTTCGTGATTGATTTGGGACTGCTATAAAGGAATAAATTCTTTTAGAAAGGCTTTATAGCAATCCTATCTCATTTGTGAAAAACCAGAGATGGTATATTCTAATCAAATGGCCAAATTTGAGTTTGTGAATTTGTAAATGAAAGAGCTAGATAAGTTTATTCAGAGCAATCCTGAGCCACGCATACTGAAACGGG
>JBHJGO010000088.1:0-16584 GCA_050331715.1 Microcoleaceae cyanobacterium | reverse complement strand
GTTTCCGCTAAGGTAAACTTCTACTCCACCTGGGCTCCTGGGTATAGTGCTTGGACACCTCGCTACCGCTACAGCTCTAAGAAGTTGTAGAATATGGGGTTTGGAGAGGACGGTCGTCTATGGATGCTGGCCCGTGGTGGTGAGCTGAGATTTAGTGATGTGGATGCTGAGGAGGGCTGGGGAGAGCCGATTAATCCTGAGTATGCAACGAGCTGGGGATTGCTAGATTTGGCCTATCGTAGCCCTGAAGAAATTTGGGTGGCGGGGGGCAGCGGCAATTTGCTCTGTAGCTTTGACGGTGGCGAAACCTGGCAAAAGGATCGGGCCGTAACGGACGTTCCATCAAATTTCAACCGGATTAAGTTTTTTACCCCAGATGATGGATTCATTTTGGGCCAGCGGGGTACTTTGCTGAAATACGAGGGTCGTTCTGAGCCTTCGGCGTAGTGATGATTCGTAGCTTCATGATTTGCAATGAACCTACTCGCTACGTATTATATTAAGAACAGATAAAATTCAGATCCTACTGACATTCCGTCGGTTATATCTTTCGTCAATCTGATGTTGTTTTGTTGATACCTTTTTAGGAGAGCAATTTATGGCAGGCGATACCGGAGAGCGCCCCTTTGGGGACATTATTACCAGTGTTCGTTACTGGTTGATCCACAGCGTTACAATTCCAGCATTGTTTATCGCGGGATGGTTGTTTGTGAGCACAGGCTTGGCCTATGACGTTTTTGGCACACCCCGTCCAAACGAATACTTTACTCAAGAGCGTCAAGAGGTTCCCATTATTTCTGACCGCTTCACGAGTAAGCAGCAGATCAATGATTTTATTAAGTAGTAGAAATTGAGGTGAATTAACTATGACAAGTGGATCTGGCCAGCAAGAGCCAATTAGCTATCCCATTTTTACCGTTCGATGGCTTGCCGTTCATACCCTAGGAGTTCCAACTGTTTTCTTCCTGGGAGCCATCGCCGCTATGCAATTTATTCAGCGATAGGAGTAAAACATCATGGACAGAAGCCCGAATCCAAATCGTCAGCCAGTCGAGCTGAATAGAACGTCTCTTTATCTTGGTCTACTTCTCGTTTTTGTACTAGGAATTTTGTTCTCTAGCTACTTCTTTAACTAGATTAATAGGTTAAGTCCCAGTCTAGCTCCACTTGGAGCTACTGGTTATTTGAGCGGTTGTTTGCAAAGTTGAAAGTTATTGCGAGGTAAGTGTTGTGTCTGGACAAGCGCGAATTCCCCTTTGGATTGTTGCAACGGTTGCTGGAACAGGTGTTCTAGTGGTTGTTGGCTTATTTTTCTATGGTTCCTACGTTGGTATCGGTTCTTCGATGTAGGAAGTAAGCTGTCAGCTTTTAGTTTTCAGGAGTTAGTTTTCAGAAGTTGACTTTTAGTGGTCGGCTTTTGACTGTTGATAGCAGTCAAGGGTTGGGTTCCAACGGTTTGGATTGCTCCGCAGGCCAGTTTTTAAGCTGATGTCTGATATCTGACTGCCTATGACTGAATAGCTTTTGTTTCTTGATCCTGTCCTAGCTAGGATGGGATCTTCTTTTTTTTCAGATATCCCGATAAACTGATGCTGCTGGTGTGGAGGACTGCCTTGTGAATCTCTCAGTTACCCGATTCTCTTGCTTACTTTTATCTCAAGTTTTATCTCAAACCGTTGGATTGACTTTGAGTCTGTTTCCGTTAGTTGTACAGGCCCAACCGCTACGGGGATCGACCGCTTCTCAGTTGGCCCAGTCAATACCTGCTGCACAGCTCCAACGACCAACATTACAATCCGGTAGTACAGGCCCAGAAGTTGCTGAACTCCAGGCTGTTCTGAAGTTACTGGAATATTACAGTGGTACAGTTGATGGGATCTATGCTGAGGCGACAGCCCAGGCTGTTGCTCAATTTCAAAGGAAAATGGGTTTGAATCCCAGCGGAATCATGGATCAAGCCACCTGGGATCGCCTGCTTCCACCAGATAATCAACCCCAAGCCCAGACACCTGATTCTCAGCAGGCAAAGAACTGCGATTGTTCTGCTCAGTCTGATTCAGTCTCCTCCGACACATCGGCTCGTTTGCCAATTCTCCAGGCTGGAATGAAAGGAGAGGCAGTACGAGCTTTGCAGGAACGTTTACAAGCGGCGGGTTTTCTCCAGGGGCAAATTGACGGCGTGTTTGGGCCAGAAACTTTAGAAGCGGTTAAGACCGCCCAAACACAACTCCAACTTAATCCGGACGGAATTGTCGGGGCTGAGACTTGGATTGCGTTGTTTAGGGTTTAGTCATTGGTCACTTAAACAATTACAAAACCTATCAGAATGTTGCAGCAGATTAAACTGTGTCAAATTCTGGTGATGTTGCTTTCATTCTTTAGCAGGCATGGTATTTTAATGAATAAGGGCATATGAGGTTCCCACTACGAACCAAAAGGAATTCTAAGGTTAAAGTTTATGTCCTCCTACTTTGATCTTAAATTGCATCTTTTGTTAATTCGGCGTCAGCTAAGCTAAAGCTAGCAGCATTTGAAGTTTATTCCTGTTGGTTTATCAGGTAGTTAGTAAAGAGAACGTTGGATTCTCATGGATATAGCTTCACTGAGATGCTTCTATTAATGAAACCTGAATCGGTTTAACTTAGCGAGCGCCAGCTTGTTTGTTCAAGTTGTTGACCTTAGACTGTTTGTGTTTGCGTTAGGTGTTTGTTTCAAAGATGCAATTCTGGTAAACCTTTAGTTGATTTTTTTTCTGTTTCATAGTTTCGTTCATTTTTCTAGTTTCGACGATTCAATTCTTCTAGAAATCTGCTTGGGTTAGTTAAGTGTAAATGTTCTAAGGGTCTGGCAGCAGCTACCAGGCCCTTAAATTTTGGGCTTGCAAAAGGCACCATATTGATTGTTTGATCACTACAACCTTCTAGTTCACCGCTAATCGGCAGCTTTGGCATAAAATAATTACATCAGACATTTCTATGTCTCAGCAGATCTGAACTGACTGGAAACTCTATGCCTAAGGGATCTTTTGCCACTATGCAGAGCAACGAGAATTCAACTCAACTGACGTTTCACTACGAAAATGGTCAGGTTGAAATGCTGAGCATCCCCCGCTCGGCAGCTAATCTGGAACAGCAATTGCCTGAGATGCTGAGTCAGCCTTGGCTGATATTCCATTTATTTGATCAGACGGTCAGTATCTGCATGGCAAAAGTTGTGAAAGTGGAGATCAAACCTGCGATCCCACAGTTAGAAGGGGCTGGCGTTTTTCCCGAAGTACAAAAAATCCATGCACTACAACGTGGGGCTGCTGGACGCTTGGGAATTAATAGCTAGTTTTAATAGCTTTCAGTCAATGTTCGGAGGTGAAACCGATGGCAGATGTGAGTTTGAGTCAAGCGAATTCCTATCAATTAGAGTTGCTAAGCCAATCGTTGGTCGAGCTGCTGGCTCCTTTGGGTGGGATGGCGCAATTTGTTAAGCCGGGCGATCGCGTTTTGCTCAAGCCCAATCTACTGACTGGTTCTCGTCCAACAGGGGAGTGTGTGACTCGTCCTGAGTTGGTTCGGTGTGTAGCCCAGATGGTAGTCAATGCAGGGGGCAAACCTTTTCTCGGCGATAGTCCAGCCTTTGGTAGTGCTAAGGGCGTGGCCCGGGCCAATGGTTATCTGCCCTGGTTGGAACCGCTACAAATTCCAATTGTTGAGTTTCAGGGTCAGCGCTACGCCACTGATAACCAGGACTTTGAACATCTTCGCCTTAGTCGTGAGGCGATGGATGCAGATGTCGTGATTAATTTGCCTAAAGTCAAATCCCACTGCCAGTTGACCCTGACCTTGGGTGTGAAAAATTTGTTCGGTTGTGTTCCTGGAAAAATGAAGGCGTGGTGGCATTTCGAAGCTGGCAAGGATGTCGAGCGATTTGGCCAGATGTTGGTCGAAACGGCCCATGCGATTCAACCCAATTTAACAATTATTGATGGAATCATGGCTCATCAGGGAAATGGCCCTAGCGGAGGAGAACCGCGTTTTCTGGGTCTATTGGGGGCAGCACCTGATGTGTTTGCGCTAGATCGGGTGATGGTTGACATATTGAGTGTTTCACCCAGCCAGATTCCTACAATTGTGGCAGCCCAACAGCTTGGACTCTGTCCAGAGTTGGAAACCATTGACTTTCCACTCCTATTCCCCGAAGAGTTACGGGTTCAAGATTGGAAGTTGCCGGATGCCCTGATGCCAATTGATTTCGGTGTCCCACGAATTCTCAAGTCAACCTTCAAACATTTGTATACCCGCTTTATTCGGGAGCCCTTGACTGCTCAGTAATCATAGGGATTTCTGGGTTCTGGAATCGGAGTGAGTGATTTCGCCTGAATGGTTAATCGTCGCTCATTGTTGATGGTCTCAGTGATCATTTTGCCTTTAACCTCTAGCCAACTGTCCTGGGGATAGCGTTTTGCTTGATCCGCAGAAAATTGAACCGGGAGACCTATCGGGTAGGCATCTGCAGCACAGCAGGTAATGACGAAGCGCGCTAATACAAAATGTCCTTCTGGGAAATCGGGCGGATTGATTACGAATCCATTGACTTGGGCCGACTGCCCCTTGTAAGTATCGGGTTCAGGATTCACATTCAGCAGTCGCATCCATTCAATCAGCGATCGCTCCTCCGATTTCGCTGAGGTTTGAAACGCCTGCGGTTGCAGTCGAGTCAAGGGCAAAGTTTCCGTGAGTCCCCGCCGCAGTGCCGTATGACTGCCAAAAGTTTGGGGTGTAATTAGTAATCCTAAGATCGCGACTGTGATCAACAAAATACTGCTCCAACCCGCAGGCAAGAGGGTAACGTGTTGCACATTTTGTGAATTAATTTGCGGGTTACTGGGTTGATTACGAGCTTGGGCTGCTCGAATCCTTTGGTTGAGTCTGGCGGCATAGGGATTCGTTGCAACTGTTGTTCCTTCTGCTTCTATTGCTGCATCTTCAACGGATTTTAGGTCTGCCTCCTGAGATTTGGCGGGAGCAGACCGTTGAGCGGATCGGTGTGACTGCATCCAAACTTGATAAAGTTGCCAGAGCTTGAGGCCACTCACAATCAAAAGGCCCACTCCTCCTAAAACGGTTAAGCCGAAATAGTTAGGATGGATCAAAATATTCAACTTGCCCGTCAGCCAATACTTCAGTAGCAAGACGGCCCTAAGCAAAATAGCAATCGGGTCAAGCCAGGGGCGAATTATCTCAAGCTGTTTTTTCAACCGACGCAGGGAAGATGGGGTCATGGGGTAGGGGAATAGTACCAGAGTCAGTTCCAGTTAAAATTGACAATCAACGTTAGCAAGAAGGTTGACTGCGCTGCTAGCAACATAAGATAGATCACCGCCCTGGGCTTGAAGACGGACAACATCAGGCCAACGGTCTTGATATCAATCATAGGGCCAAATACCAGGAAGGCCAGCAATGATCCGGCTGTAAAGGTTGAAGCAAAGGACAAGGCAAAGAAAGCATCAACCGTTGAGCAAATAGAAACGATCCCCCCCAAGAGCAGCATGGCCAGAATAGAGGTGACGGGACTTTGACCCAGGCTGAGCACAATTTCTCGCGGAACGGCAGTTTGGATGAAGGCGGCGATTAAACTGCCCAGGACTAATACTCCTCCAAGTTCTCGAAACTCTTGCAGCACATTTTCCAGCACCAACTTCAGCCGTTCCTTCGAAGGCCGTAGAAAAACAGCACGAAGGGGAGATTTAGTCGATTTTTCTGGGTTCGATAGTTTTGAACTCACTTTGCCTGATGTTAATCCAATGGCATTGCCCAATTGTCCCCGCTGCCAGGGAGGAACTGATTCTAAGCGGAGGGGTTGATTGTCTTGACTGAGCAAGTAGGTTCCAGATTGTAACAAAGGCGAACGTTCAGGGGAGCTTGATGCAGTTGTTGAATGTAGGGAGGGAACGGGCAATAGACGGGCAATATTAGGCTGGAGAAAGGGTCGGATATCTTGCTGGGCACTAAAGATCCAACCCAGCAGGACAGAAATCAACAGGGAAAACAAAACCCGCAGCCATACAATTTCCGGCTGATCTCGAAAGGCGATCCAGGTTGACCAGATGACAATGGGATTAATGGTTGGAGCAGCAAAGAGGAAACCTACTGCAACGGGTGTAGGAATCCCTTGAATTAAAAACCGACGAGCTACTGGAACGTTCCCACACTCGCAAACCGGAAAAAGAAATCCAATCAAGCTACCAACCAATGCTCCCAGTAAAGGATTCTGAGGAATATAGCTCAGTAACTTTTGTTCATCTACTAGCCAAAGCAACAGGCTAGAAAACAAAACACCAATTAGAAGAAACGGCATCGCCTCCACCATAAGACTGAGAAAGAGTGTGAAGCCGCTATTCAATTGATTGATTAATGTTGCCATGCTATGTGTGATTGCAATTTTGGTTGAAATTGCCGCAATTGAATTACGTTACCAGACTTTCAAATTTTTTTCCTGAGAGCAGACTTAGGAAATCCAGAAGAATTCACCCTATCATTCATCACCTTCAGTCTCTACATCCTCTACAGAGACAACTTTTCCATTGGGAAGAATTGCCCCTGTCAAATCCGCATCTCGGAGATTTGTGCCTTTGAGCCTAGCTCCCTTGAGATTTGCCCCCCGCAAGTTAGCACCTTGAAGATAGGCACTGCGGAGGTTGGCCCCTGCTAGATAGGCTCCCCGCAAGTCAGCACCCTGAAGATTTGCCTCTCGTAAATTGGCTCCCTTGAGATAACTGCCTGTGAGAGTTCCGCGTTCGAGCTTGACACCCGAAAGATCAGCCGCTTCCAGGTTGGCATTTTCCAGATTGCTGCCTTCCAGAACAGCATCCGTTAAATCTGCTCCGGATAGATTGGCTTCCATCAACTTGGCATAGCCTAACTTCGCCCCCCGCAAATTAGCCTGTTTAAACTGAGCCTTTTCTAAATGGGTGACCCAAAGAATCGCCTGTTCCAGGTTTGCTCCATTGAACTTTGCCTGGGATGCCTGGGCATCGCCTAGATTCGCCCGTTGCAAATCGGCTCCCTGAAAGTTTGCCCCCCTCAACTGAGCTTTTTCTAAGTTGGCCTGTTGTAGCTTAGCCCGTTGTAAGTTGGCCTGAGTCAAAATTGTCTCCACCAATTGAGCGTCTCTCAAATCGGCCTGTTGCAAGTTGGTTGCGCTGAAATTCGCCTGTTGCAGACTGGCACCCCGCAAATCGGCTCCCTGTAACCTGGCGTTTGCCGCTTGAACCTCCTTGAGATTGGCCTGCCAGAGCTTAGCCTGGGTGAAGTCGGTATGTCTCAACTGCGCCTGAACCAGATTGGCATAACCAAGGTTGGCTAGACGGAGGAGGGCATAGCCTAAATCTGCCTGGGTTAATTTAGCTCCACGCAAATCTGCCGACTCCAGATAGGCATCTCGTAAATCAGCTCCAGACAAATTGGTTTTCCAAAGATAGGCAGACCGGAGATTGGCATCTTTGAGATTAAGCCCGCTCAAGTCACACTCAACACATTGTCGAGTATCTAAGGTTTGTAGCCGCAGCGTTTGCTTCTGGGTTTTGATTAATTCCTGTTGTGCTTGTTCCTGTTTGAGTTGGCGTTGGCTGCGATCGCTAATCCAGGTTTTCAGCCAGGGTGTGTTTGACAAAGCTCCTGCAAAAATCAGACCCGCCAATCCAATCAAGCCGATGGACAAGATCAATTTCACAAAGAGCGGCAAGCCGGTTTGAGGGGAATGCTGTATGCTCGTTTGCTGTGGGTCAGTCTTTTGTGGGTCAGTCTTTTGTGGGTCAGTCGCTAAGTCTAGAAGCTTTTCTGACGATGATGCAAGTGGCTCTGCGGTTGGTGGCAGAGCTGAAGAGATGGCCTGAGAACGAGACCCAGGTTTTTTGGAAGATCTCCGGGCCGACTTAGACTTAAAGTCCGGTTCTAACATACTTTTTGGTAGACCACCTGTGAACCAGGGAACCATGCTTAGACTAGACTATCTACAAGCGGAGCCTGCGTCAACTGTTGATCGGATTTTGTTTAATGGGTTTTTTACAATTGCCCGCCAGATTTCACAGAGGATTGGCCTCAGAACCCAAAAAAGCTGAGGACGATTATTCGCCCTCAGCAAAAGCCTCTAAAAAAGCCTCCTGAAATTGATCAAATTTTCCTATCTGGTTTTTGATTAAAGCAGAATGGTCGCAGCATAATGACGGACAGTTCCGCTGCTCCTAGACCTTCTGCTTTGAGTCAATGCCTTGTTTTTAATCGTCTGTCACGTTAGCCCATTCTGGGAAGGAAGGTGGAAAAAAGTTGATACCGTAATCAGACTCTTCCCATTCCCAGACCCACTGAGGCACTTTCCCATGGCCTGGAACCCTGGCAAACTGGCGTTCCTGCGCGTCTATGGTGTGGAAAATTTGCTTCAACGTATCTCCACGATCCAGAGACAAACTGAGAATCTCATCCAGCTCTGGATCAACCCGCTTCACCCTGCTTTTACCCTCTTCATCTATCCACACTAACTTCAGGGATTTGAGATCCCGAGGACTTAGACTACTTCTGAAGTAGACTCGCTTCAAAGTTGCAACAGGTTCCAGGCTGCGTTCAATTCGACGAATCTGCTGGAGTCGTAAATAATGCCATTCGGCAAGCCGACGCCGGGACTCTGGAGATATCACGCCCTTACCCGTCGAGTGCTCTAAGCCATACCGAGTTAGGCTACATCCGAGGTTTGCCAAAAGGTGAATTAGCTCTCTCTCCTTTGGCGTTGCCTGTCGTCTAACTAAATGATTCGCTGTTCGACGTTGCTTTCTATTAATCTCTACTGTTTCCATCTGGGATTATCCACTCATTGTTGAGCCATCTGTAACTAACCCCCCAAACTTCTAAAGCTTTCGTCCTAGACAAAAGACTATCTTCAAAAGATTATGTGTGCGGCTGAGCTGTGTCAATCGACACCCGACTTCTCCGCCGTCACTTCCCCCCAGTTTAACAAAGCCACTGTAAAGTACTGGTAAAGCTGTGATTATACATAGCAACCCGACAATACAACTGTCAAGAGAAGTATAAATGGCTACATAACACCTAGCAGTACAACATCTAACCGAAATAGACATCAGAGCGACCCAAATAAGTTGCTTGTCTACCTAGCAAATGCAGAGCCTAGCCGACATGAAGCCTCGCACTGAAGAAAGCCTGGGTTGATCATTCCAACCGACTACGTACAACCCCCCTTGACTTCCCCGGCTAGCCCTATTAACGCTCTGCAAGCTTTACCTAAACTTTACCTGGTGCACCCAAATGATTCACCCAAAATTATTCACTAAGGTCAGGATCGTATCAGAACAAATATGCAGAGGATGTTACCAAGAGTACCATCCGGCAAAATTGCTATTTGCTTCAAGACAGCGGATCCACGACTATCATCCCCTAAGAGACAACTACCCTGAAAAAAAATAGTGGATCTTTGCAATCGCCCCCTTGAATCCCCAAGGTTCCCCTGACAAAATCAAAATAGACTCGCACACCTTAGCTAATCAGCTTGAGCAGATGAATTATCTGTTCTACCTAGGTAAATCGAATACTTCCTTGTAAATTCAGGTGATAGTTCGATAAATCTAGATAGCTGAGTGGCAAAGGCCTATCATCAGGGACATCTACTTTTCCTAGTGGCTATTTCAATTCGTTGATTATAGCCTACTAGGGGATGGTTATTAAGTTAAGGCATCGTTTCGCTACAATATGTAATGATGTTGTTAATGGATTGCAAGGATTAGCCCAGAGCTTTATGGAACGCTCCAAACTAGTTGCCTACATTACAGGCGCATTATCAATTGTTCTGGCGGTCACCTACTTGATTATTGTTTTGCTGCTTGACGCAAGGGGCGAGATGGTTCCTGCCCCGATACTAGAAGTATTGCATTGGTAATGGTTCGTAATAGTTCTGGAGAATGGTAACTGTCAGGTAATCTTCGGTAAGTATCGGCAGGCCAGAAAGAATTTAGTCCTCTGGGTTACTAGATGATGATGCCGACTTTGGAGAACACACTGGACGGCTGAAGAGCTTGAAGTAAAGCTTTGTCTGTAGTTCTTTGAGAGGAAACGCTACGAACGTAACGGGGTTAATCGTGACGATAATATTCCGCCAATCTGATTGAGCCTGTTTGACAATTTGCTTGGCTACCCAATCCGCTGAGAGGATTCCAATTGGGTTGAGCTGACTTTTGAAAGGGCCAAGAATTAGCTTACGAATCACACAGGGTGCATCCAGGCGGCGAAGCGTGACCAGATCTCCTAGAGTTCGCTTGCTCAGTTCGTACAAAGGGCTAAAGGCAGGGCAGACTTCTGCTTCTGAGGTATTCACCCAAATCTCCTTGCGGGCGATGTCAGCATTACTCTGAATAGTGCTTAGAAATCGCTCCATCAAGCGCCAACTGGAGAAGGCATTCACTTCATAGGACTGGGAAATTGCTGCTGCGGTTCGCTCTGCGTGAACGTTGACACCGTGATTCAAGATCAAAATATCAACTTTTTTCAGCTCATCTACCAGTTGCTCTTCCTGACCCACACTCCAGGTCAAGGTTTTTATGGTTTGTTCTTGTCCATTAATTGTTAGAGTTACAGGCTGGGGTTTAGAGGTGAGAGCGACAACCTTCGCGCCAGCCTGCTGGAGTTGGATCAATAGGGCCTGCCCCAGCGTGCCCGACGCTCCGGTAACTGCAATGGTTTTCCCTTTGAGAGACAGTGCTGTACCCATTAATTTGTCCAGTAGAGTGAATGTGCCACAGAAATAGGCATCCTGATTATCAAAGTGATGCCGCCAGTGATAGGGCCGATTGACTCGCCAGACGGCAGGTGGGGTGAGAAATTTCCCCGGTAGATGGGTGAGATCAGTCAGTTGGTCAATGCCTGTAATGCCTGTCCCACGGGCAATAGCAGACAGTAGAAACCCGGTTGTATAGACCAGACCTACCCCCGTGTATGCCTGTTCTAATGGCGCAAAACAATGGGCTATCCACCACAGCCCTAAGCCCAATGTCAGCATGACGCTCGCCTCTGGAACATCGTGATACCAGTGAGCTTGTCGGTAGAGCATTTGACTGGTTGGAATATAGTCCGGGCGAAAGACTCGATGATGCCAGATATGCCAGCGATAGAGGAGGGGCCATAGATGAGACAAGAGATGATAACTGTCCCGCATAAATTCTGCCCAAAGAACCGATCCAATAGCCCATACGCCATGAATCATCCAAACTTCAACCATGACCCTATCGTTTACCTATCGTTATAAAAGTTGCTAAAGATACTTAGTTCGTGACTAACTTTAACAGTTTAGGGAAAATTTCAGAATTTGGGTGATTTGGTGGCCAGATTTTTCCAGGTCACGCTGGGAATTGATACCGCATCTACGCAGGAATGATGGTTGGTTGTTCAACCTTTTGATAGAGCGTATCCCGCTGTTGAGCCGGTCGATTCAAAGAATGAATTGCTCGTTGTAGGGTTTCTGGCTCCATACAGGTTCCTCCTTGGGCTCCAGCCATCGTTGTAATGTGTTCTTCCATCAGAGTACCGCCAATGTCATTACAGCCCCAGGTGAGGGCGGTGGTTGCTCCTGCCAGGCCTAACTTGACCCAACTGGGCTGGTGGTTGGGAATCCAATTGCCTAGAAAAATTCGAGCGACTGCTGTTAAAAGTAATGTTTTCTCCAGGTCAGGTTGATCTCGCCCCACTCGATGACGTAGTGGAGCTGGAGCCTCTTGTCCCACAAAAGGTAGGGCAATAAATTCAGTGATGCGGGCTGGATATTGGTTTTCTAGTGCGGTTTGTTGTAGTTCTCGCAGTCTTTGTAAGTGGATCATCTGCTGTTCCGGGGTTTCGATGTGGCCACAGAGCATCGTGCTTGTGGTTTGCACTCCCAAGCGATGGGCTGTTTCAACAATTTCCAGCCAGGTGGCCGTATCTAGCTTTTCAGGACAAATCACCCGACGAACACTATCATCCAAAATCTCTGCGGCGGTTCCAGGCATGGAGCCCAGTCCAGCATCCCGTAGGTTGGCAATCACAAGTTCGTAGCTGAGGCCATCTTCACGGGCGATAAACTGGATTTCCTGGGGAGAAAAGGCATGGAGATGAAGTTGAGGAAATCTCTGCTGTAACGTTTCGACTAAATTGACATAGAACGGTAGAGATGCCCCCCTAAGCTTGGCTTGAGGATTTAACCCTCCCTGGATACAGATCTCCGTTGCTCCGCGATCAACTGCGTCGGCGGCCTTTGTCAAAATTTGCTCGATGTCCAGCCAGAAAGCTCCCTCCTGATCCGGATCTCGCCGAAAGGCACAGAAGCTACAGTGCTGCTCACAGATATTAGTGAAGTTGAGATTGCGATTAATCACGTAGGTGACAGTCTCTCCGGCTTGACGCGATCGCAACTGATCACTCGCGGTCTGGATAGTTGCCAGAACCTCTGGATCGGTCTGACGTAGAAGGGAAGCCCCTGCCTCCATTGACAAATCCTCTCCAGCAAGGGCACGGTTCAGTGTTCTATCGGGATCCTGATCCAATTTCAGATCAATCTCGGCGCTACTCATAGACTCTTTAAAAAATTGTTATAACCGATGGTAAATATGATCCGTAAACTATAACATTCCCTTATTTTATGCTGAACTTACAGTCAAGATTCTACCTTTCAATACTCAGTCTGCCCTGCTATCTTGTTTTATTTCATAGGCCAGCAGTAGCACAAGCAGTGGTACAGGCGGTGGCACAGGCAGTGGTGCCAGCAGAAACTCACCTTGTCGAATCCGCTGAGTCCAAGTCCGTAGCGGCCTCTGCCGCAGATTCCAAACTCTACGAAAAAGGGGTTGAACAATTTCGCTCAGGCCAATTTCAGGAGGCTCTAGAAACTTTGGAACAGGTGCGCCAGCAGCTAGCGGGGAGTTCTGATTCTGTACAACTGGCTGAAGTTTTAAATGCGATTGGAGAAGTTCATGCCAATTTGCAGAACAATTCCGCTGCACTGAAATCTCTCCAGCAGGCCCTGATGATCTATCGCCAGCAAAGTCCCACATCAGATGCGGAGCGGCAGCAGTTTAATATCGGTGTGAGCCGTAGCCTAAACCTGATTGGATTTGTCAACCGCAATCAGGACAAACTGCAAGAGGCGTTGAAATTTCATCAGGAGGCACTTCAACTGGCAGAATCAGCCGATGATCCGGCCAGTACCGCTGAATCACTCCACAACATTGCCTCTGTTCAAACCAGTCTAGGCCAGTTCGATCAGGCATTAGACCTGTATGAACAAGCTCGGGTTCTGCGTCAGCAAGTGGGAGATCGACGCGATCTGAGCCGAACACTCAACAATTTAGGGGCACTTTACTTCAGTATGGGCAATCCCCAGCAAGCCCTGGAAATTTACCAGCAAGCCCTGGCCATGCGACGGGAGATTGGAGATCAAGCAGGAGTGGGACGATTGCTGACCAATATGGGGCTAATTTACCGTCAACTTCAGGAAAATAACCAAGCCCTGGCTCACTTTAATCAAGCCATCGGATTACTAGAGCGAATTGAAGACAATACCACTGCCTCGCGGGTGAATCGGTTCATCGGTCAAATCTACGAAGGTCAGGAACAGTTTGAATCGGCGATCGCCGCCTACCAAAAAGCCATTGAACAGGCCAAGCTCGCTGAAGACGCTGAACAGCTAGGGGATGCCTGGAATCAAATGGGTTCAGTATATTCTGAACAGGGAGAATACCAAAAGGCTTTAACGGCCTATCAAGCAGCCCTGGAAGCTCATCAGAAAGCTGGCGAGAAAAAACAGATTGGTAAAACCCTCAACAGTTTGGGAGAAGTCTATGTCAGCTTAGGAGATTATTCCCAGGCCGTCGAAACACTCCAACAGGCTGTGGCCCTGCTCAAGGAAGCCGGAGATGAAGCAGGAGAAGCAGCGGCCCGTGAAACTTTGAGAACGATTGAGGAGAAGCTGTAGAGAACCTGAACTTTTCTATCCTTTTCTATCCGATGTATCCTCAAAACTAGTGAATTCCTGAACTTATCCCTATCGACGTTCCAGGTTCGATCCATCACACTGGAAAATAGGTAAAAGTTGAACTATCTCCGTTCCAAGGAGGGTGTAGCAGATATGAGAACTGTCTTAGTGGTAGAGGATAATCCAACCAATTGGAGAGTCTTCGAACGTATTTTGACTAAACGGGGTGGCCTCAGTGCAAAGCACACTGAGGATGTGGAGATGATTATGCAAATGGCGGAATCAAAAGAGGCCGATTTAATCCTCATGGACGTCTCCCTCACCAACAGTTACTATCAAGGTCAAGCAATTGATGGGATTACGATTACTCAGATGCTGAAGTCTAATCCCCAAACTGCCAGTCTGCCCATTATTTTGGTTACAGCCCATGGGGGTGAATCAGATCGAGATTACTTCCTGCACAAGAGTGGCGCAGACGGTTATATCTCAAAGCCTGTAACTGATCAGAAGGCATTTGTTGAAGAAATCAAATCTCGGCTCCCTGTCACCGAGGAAATCGTTGCTGAAGTTGCCTGAGTTAAGCTGATCTCTAGAAGCTAACCTTCAAAAATTTGCATTTCAGTCTGGATGCTCTGAAGTCCAGGGTGGATGTGCCATAAAGATTTCCATAGACTCCATCGCAAAGCTAGTTCGGATTGGGCGCTCAGCGTCAGATATGTTAAAAAAAGCTGGACATTTATGATCGAGTCGATGCTCCGGTTGTCCGCTACGTTAACTCAAGCTTGATATCAAGAGCTTTCCACTACCCCTCAATTCATCGCCGATTCATCTGGGACGGTTTCTAACACCCAGCATTTCTTTGAAGTACACCAATCTGCCTTCTATTGGCTGCCTAACTACCGTCAGCTTTTTTTGTAAAGTTGCTGCCGATTGGAGAGTTCAGGCAAAATTCTGTTAAAGTAGCGTTCAGTAGGACGTTAAGGATTTGCAATTTATGACTGAGACACCTCCCCAACCCACAACCACTCCAAATTTACCCGAGCCGAAGTTTGGATTTAATCAATATGCAGAACGCTTGAATGGACGTGCCGCAATGGTCGGTTTTGTGCTGGCTCTGGCTATCGAGTATTTGACCGGGCAGGGGCTTCTGGCCTGGCTAGGGTTGATGCCCTAGTAGTGTCAGACAAGCCAATTCTATCAATCGAGAAGGTTCTCACATTTCCTGAACGTGGTTTTGTCCTAATGTAGGTAATAGTTGACTGACTCAGAGTTGATTGAGGTTAGTAGACTACTGCTAAGGGTCTTGCCAATAGAGCAAGGATTTTTTATCGAGGCTGAATAAACGTGATGAATGCTTTGTGGTTCCGTCTTCTAAATTCTGCGTATCGTCGGGAACCAATTGTGAGTTTTATCCTGACAATTGGAGCAGTGAATGCTGTGATCGGCGGTCTTGATGCCAGTTGGTCGCTGTTCAGTTTTGGCTTGGGGACTGTAGGTGTGGCGGTCATCATACGGTTGTGGCAAACCCAACGGCCCGGACTTGAGAAACCAGAAGCCGCAACGGAGTATTACCTGCCTCCTGGTGGATCTCGGCCTCAGCTACCCCATCTCTCTTCCAGAAGGCAACCACCGCAGAGCTAATTGTCGCCCATCGTCCATGGATGGGATAGTTGTTACTATTGACCGACAACAATATGTTTTGTTCATCTTTTGTTAAGACCGTTTCGGCTCAAGTCAGGCATCCCGATTTCGTCTTAGAATAAGTCTAGGAATTTACGCTGAAGTTATTTAGGAAAGTTGAAATGCCAGAGGCTGTTGGGGTGATACAAGCCCTAGGTTTTCCAGGAACATTGGCTGCTGCTGACGCAATGGTTAAGGCAGGTCGTGTCACCTTGGTACAGTTTGATAAAGCGGAACGGGGGCAATTCCTAGTGTCGATTCGAGGGAGGAGATCTGAAGTCGTCCCGGCAATGAAAGCGGGAATTGAAGCGGCAGAAAATACCTTCGGATGTACGATCATTACCCACTACACAGTGCCGCATCCGTTTGAAAATTTGGAAGCAATTCTACCCATTGACTATTCGGAAGAAAGCGAACCCTACCGAACTTAGAGGGCTGAGCATTGGGTGGTAGTGCTATCCGGTATTGAATTGAAGCCCTTTAAATGATTAGAAATACTTAGTCTTAACATTACTTCTTATTTAAGAAGAGGGTTCCAAATCTTTTTACAATGGAAGCGCAACCTCTACAGCATTTGATTTAATCTAGGAGAAATTTCATGTCACAACAAGCCGTTGGAGCACTCGAAACCAAGGGGTTCCCAGGCATTCTAGCTGCTGCCGATGCAATGGTTAAAGCGGGTCGAGTGACTCTAGTGGGATATATCCGGGCAGGAAGTGCTCGGTTTACCGTGATGATTCGGGGTGATGTCTCAGAAGTTAAAACAGCGATGGATGCAGGCATCGCAGCCGTTGAAAAAGCATACGGTGCAACGTTGGAAAACTGGGACATCATTACTAGAACTCATGAGAACGTCGTTTCTGTTTTACAGAATGCATTTAGCGAATCTGTCGAGCAGTAACGGGCTGCTGT
>JBHJGO010000087.1:0-18144 GCA_050331715.1 Microcoleaceae cyanobacterium | reverse complement strand
CTGTCCATAGAAAATTAGAGGGGTAAATTTGAGAAAAACGACTAATAAAAAAAAATTAGATTGCTACTTTGAAGGACTTAAAAAAATTCTAGGTAATGCTCCTCAGTAAAATATCACTTACATCTGAAACAAATGTATGACGGCACAAGTATACGACTTATTGTGATGTGTGAGATCGATCACAAGGAAGACAATTTTCCTCGCTGGAATGAAGACATTTTGCAACGAGGGATGGAGCATTTTGGGTTGACCTGACAACTACCGCAATTCCCATAACGCAGGAAAAGCGGTCACTTTGTTCTCAAGATTTGCTTAAACAGCCACTTGATCAGAAGACAACTCCTCTGATCTTCGCAGAGTTTCTCTCTCCCTCAAATGGAACATAGCGAGTTGAGCTTCAATTTGCTCTTGAACAAGCTGACGAAATCCAATGAAATGTTCAGCATGGGCACAAACCGTCAAGTAGTGCTCCCAAACCCCTGGATTATGTTTTAAAATCCCGAACAACTGCCGCCAGAACTGCCAACGGGTATTTCGTTTGAACCCTTGACGCCAGATAATTGTTGCCAATGCTCTTAATTCAATCGGGTCAGGCATTTGGGCTGGGGGCTTACAGGTGGGAGGAGCCATTTTTAGGAAGTGACGATAGACCCGACCCAGGAACTGCTTCGGTTCGTACAGGGTACAAAAGGCACGAATATATTCTTCAGCAATATCCTCAACCGGACGACTGGGAACAAAATTCATCAGGCTCATCTGATTCCCATCTACAGAACTGCTCAGCAATCGTCCTTCCTGTTTCAGACGATCCCACAAAGCAGTATTGGGTAGTGCTTGTAGAATTCCAATCAGAGCCGTTGGAATGGCGGTCTGCTCTACAAATTGAATAATGCGATCGCCTGCTCCCTTTCTCTCTCCATCAAAGCCCACGATAAAACCGGCCATGATGCGTAGACCCGTACGATTAATCGCGTCAACGGCGTCATTTAGGGAACTGCGAGTGTTTTGGAATTTTTTGGTGAGTTCTAAGCTATCTGCATCGGGGGTTTCGATTCCTAGAAAGACTGCATTGAAATTACAGTCCACCATCAGTTGCATTAGTTCTGGGTCTTGCGCCAAATCAACCGAGGCTTCGGTATTGAACTGAAAGGGATATTGATGGTCAGCCATCCATCCTTTTAGGGCCCTCAGCAACAGTTTCACATTCCGCTTGTTGCCGATAAAGTTGTCGTCCACCATGAAAACGGCCCGTCGCCATCCCAGCTCGTAGAGGTGTTCCAGCTCCGCAAGCAATTGTTCAGGAGACTTGGTACGAGGCTTGCGGCCATAGAGCACAATAATATCGCAAAACTCACACTGAAACGGACAACCCCGCGAAAACTGAATCGACATGGAGTCGTAGGCTCGGAATTCCAGCAGATCAAATCGAGGAACTGGTGTTGTCGTAACGTCTGGTTTCTCACCGGATGCTGCTCTGAAGGTTCCCTGCATTTCTCCCCGTTGAATAGCTGCTACGAATAGGGGCAGAGTAATCTCACCTTCATCCAGAATTAAGTAGTCTGCCCCAGCTTCCAGGGAATCCTCTGGTACAGAGGTGGGATAAGGCCCGCCCACAGCAACCCGTTTGCCCCGTTGCTTGGCCTCCTGAATCAAACTAATCAGATCTCGCTTCTGGACAATCATCGCTGACAGAATCACCAAATCTGCCCACTCCCATTCTTCCGTTGTAATCTCTCGAACATTGTGGTCAACTAGCTTGAACTCCCACTCTTGGGGCAAAATAGCAGCAACGGTAATCAATCCCAAGGGAGGTAGCAACACCTTCCGATCCACCAATTCAAGGATCTTTTCAAATGACCAGAAGGTCTTGGGAAATCTGGGATAGAGCAGGAGTACCCGCATATAGGTGATTTTTTAAAATTCAAGTGAGTACAATTCACTGTAGCAGGAGTTAGAGGAAATGCCTATGAAATGTCAATGCCATCGGGACGGCATCATGTGCGGCTATCTCTTAAATCTCTACCTTACATAATTAAATCTCTACCTTACATAATTAAAAATTGCTATTAAAAATTGCCACATAGCAGTCCTAAATCCATCACGAAAAAAGTAAAGCGGTTTGGGGACTTCGTCCCCAAGAAAGGGGCACTGACCCCTTTACCCTCTTTTCACAAATCATTTGTGACTGCTATATAGCAATCCTGAATCAATCATGAAAAAAGTAAAGCGGTTTGGGGACTTCGTCCCCAAGAAGGGGGCACCGTCCCCTTCCACTCCTATTTCACAAATCATTTGTGATTGCTATAAAACATTTGAATTAAACAATAAAGCATGATTTATAAAATGATTTTTATTGTTCTGTATATCAAAGAAATCACTGAAACAAATTTGAATTTCCTCGGAAAATTTACGCATAAATATCGATGTTAGAAGTTGAATAAATTGAATAGATTGTAGAAGGAATTGAGACAAGTCAACTCAAGGAGTCAATTAATGACTGGACTATTCAAAAAAGCTACTGTATTAACAGGTGTTGGTATTGTTGCTCTGGGAGCTGCTGCTCCTGCAAATGCTCAAACTATCTACCGCGACATTACCTTCGACTTGGGTGAAAAATCCTTTGCCGACGAGGTGGTTTCCTATAATCGAGGTGGAGACGATGGTAACTATAGCCTGGCTTCCTTTGAGCTATTTAGTAATCCGGAAGACGCACTAGGAGCTCCAGATTCAATCTGGGGTAGAGGTGATAATAATGAGCATCTGCTTGAGGGATATCGGGATGACGTTTCCCTCGGACAAGGCGGTAGCATCGTACTAGAGTTCACAGACAACTACTTGACTGGAAGTGGTGACAGCAGCGATGACCTGTGGATCTTTGAAGCAGGTGGTCTGACTGAAAATATGTTTGTTGAAATCAGTGCAGATGGTCAGAATTGGTCAGATAAATTCTTTGTCGGTGGCACTCAAGAAGCTGGAATTGATATTGATGCCTATGGCTATGGCAAGAATGACCTATTCTCCTTCGTTCGGATCACCGACGGTGGTGGAAATGCCTACGAAGGAGGCTGGTCTGGTGCTGACATTGATGCCGTTGGAGCGCTCTCTGCAAAGCAAGTTCCTGAGCCTGCAACTGTTCTAGGTTTACTGGCGGTCGGTGCACTTGGAATCGGTGCGAAGCGTCAGCGCAAAGCTTAAGATCTGGCATTCAATTGTTTGGAACTCCGGTTCCTAAACCAAATAAGCAGTGGGCGGTGATACCGCCCACTGCTTTATACTATGCTGTCTAAACCAACAAAATTAGCAATCGTAGTACAACGCGAATTCATAGGGATGAGGCCGCAAACGAATGGGGTTCACTTCGCTATCCAGCTTGAAGGAAATCCAGTTGGCAATAAAGTCTTCTGTAAATACACCTGATTCAGTTAAAAACGCATGGTCATTTTCCAACGCTTCTAGTGCCAATTCTAGGGAGCCTGGAGTGGAAGGAATCTTGCTCAACTCTTCAGGACTCAAATCATAGATATCAACATCTAGTGAAGCACCAGGATCAATCTGATTCTTAATCCCGTCAATTCCAGCACAAAGCATTGCTGCAAAGGCCAGATAAGGATTAGAGGTCGCATCAGGGCAACGGAACTCCAGACGCTTTGCCTTTGGATTATCCCCAGATAGCGGAATTCGGACAGATGCAGAACGATTACCCTGAGAGTAGGCCAGGTTCACAGGCGCTTCAAATCCGGGAACCAGTCGCTTGTAGGAATTCGTGCTTGGATTGGTAAAGGCAAGTAGGGCAGGAGCATGCTTCAGGATACCGCCAATATAGTACAGTCCCATTTGACTAAATCCAGCATACTTATCACCCGCAAATAGAGGCTGACCATCCTTCCAAATGGATTGGTGGGTATGCATTCCAGAGCCGTTGTCATTGAAGACAGGCTTCGGCATGAAGGTAACGGTCTTACCGTACTTCTTCCCAACGTTCTTGATGACGTACTTGTAGATCATCAAGTTATCTGCTGCTTCGATCATGGTACCGAATCGGAAACCTAGTTCGCACTGACCTGCGGTCGCAACTTCATGGTGGTGCTTCTCAATCGGAACGCCACACTTCGCCATGGTCAGCAACATTTCGGAGCGCATGTCTTGCAACGTATCGGTTGGAGAGACAGGGAAGTAACCCTCTTTGTAGCGGGGCTTGTATCCCAGGTTTCCACCCTCTTCTACTCGACCGGAGTTCCAGCGACCCTCAATGGAGTCAACGTAATAATAACTAGAGTTCTGCGTCTGATCGAAGCGCACATCATCAAAGACGAAAAATTCTGCTTCCGGGCCGAAGTAAGCGGTATCACCAATTCCAGTAGAATTTAGATAGTTCAGAGCTTTCTGAGCAATGACACGCGGGCAGCGGCTATACCACTCACCTGTGCGAGGTTCTTTGATACTACAGGTAACGCTCAGGGTTGGCTCGGCCATGAAGGGATCAATCCAGGCAGTCTTTGGATCAATTACCATCGTCATATCGGACTCGTTGATGGCCTTCCATCCCCGAATACTGGAACCATCGAACGGTACTCCATCGGTGAAGGAGTCTTCATCGATCTGACTGCGATGAACGGTCAGATGTTGCCAAATTCCAGGCATATCGATGAACTTCAGGTCGATCATCTGGATGTCTTCATTTTGAATCCAGTTCAAGACGTCTTGGGCGGTTTCGGGCATGAATCTCTCCTTGAACCTCGGTTTTTTGAGGTGTTAACTGTATAACAACGTATCTGGGTGATCATAATGATTCGGATTGATTAAGTTTTGTATCAGTCGCTACACTTTACAAGAACATGACCCAGAATAATTGGAGAATATATATGATGCAGAGATAATTTTTGCTATGCGTGACGCAGTTACAGACTTGATAAGAAACTACGATACGGCGGGTCGTTATCTGGATCGGGATGCAATTGATCAGCTTAAGTCCTATTTTCAGACTGGAACCTTACGGGTTCAAGCCGCAGCAGCAGTGAATGGCAATGCAGCGGATATCGTTAGGCAAGCGGGGACTCAACTGTTTGCTGATATTCCAGAGCTAATTCGTCCGGGTGGAAATGCTTATACAACTCGTCGCTATGCCGCTTGTTTGCGTGACATGGACTATTATCTGCGCTATGCAACCTATGCAATGGTTGCCGGAAATACTGATGTTCTAGATGAGCGCGTTCTACAAGGTCTAAGAGACACGTACAATTCTCTAGGGGTACCGATTGGGCCAACTGTTGTTGGTATTGGTATTCTGAAGGACATGGTTCGAGCCCAGGTAGAGGAAGCAGGGCTGCCTGTGGAAGATTACGTCGACCAACCTTTCGACCACATGATTCGCGAGTTGGCTGAAACAGATATCTAGATTGAGCAGTTCATTTCAGTTTTGTTGAATTACTGGATTGATTTCAATTCCCTGGATTGATCCCCCTTTACTCTAGCGAGAAGCTGCTTTGTATCTAGAAAAAGGGGGGGTAGATTTTCTTAGTGACCAATAACCGATAACCAATAACAAACAACCGTGAAACAACGGCTTGACGCAGTTCTGGTAGAACGCGAACTCTGTGATTCTCGACAACAGGCCCAACGCTTGATTCGAGCTGGAGCAGTTCAAGTGAATCGAGTTGTTATTGACAAGCCAGGAACATTGATTCTGTCGGATGCAGAAATTAAGCTGAAGGAAAAATCGCCCTACGTTTCTCGGGGTGGAGAGAAGCTGGTCAAAGCTTTATCGGAATTTAAGATTGAAGTGACCGGAAGGATTTGCTTGGATGGCGGCATCTCAACCGGAGGATTTACAGACTGCTTACTTCAGGCCGGAGCCCAACAGATCTACGGCATTGATGTGGGATATGGTCAGGTGGATTGGCGACTGCGAAATGATCCACGGGTAATTCTCAGAGAGAGAACCAACCTACGACACCTCACTCCGGAACAGCTCTATGGAGAACCCTCAGCCCCCCTTGCCAAGGGACGGATTGAAGATCATACTAATCTCAAACCTATGGAATATCCGTATCCAGACTTGGCGGTTGTCGATGTGTCCTTCATTTCCTTGACTAAAGTTTTACCCGCCCTATGGCAACTGTTGCAGCTTCCGCGAGAAGCCATTTTACTGGTGAAACCTCAATTCGAGGTCGGCAGAGAGCGAGTTGGCAAAAAGGGGGTGGTTCGAGACTTGACAGATCAAGCGCAAGCCATTTTTCAAGTCGGGGATGCAGCCCAGGCTCTCGGTTGGTGTTATCAAGGGCTGACTTGGTCGCCGATTTTAGGCCCTGCTGGTAATATAGAATATCTCCTGTGGCTCAAAGCGGAGGGTCAAACTTTTCCTTCCCTTGAACAGCTTAATCAGTTCACTCAGTCCGCGTATCAAAATTTAGTCAAATCGCCCGCTTAGTCTTAGTCCTAGTAGCTTAATGTCGGAGCAATGCAGGTTTTTAAAACGATAGGACGGGTCAGCCTCTATCTGATCAGCGCAGTTGCCTTTGTTGCCTGTGCAGCAGTGATCGTGGGGATTGCTATTTTAATCAAGGTAATTGCCTTGATCCTGGCCCATAACTTCGTCTATCCCATCTTCATTTTCGGGGATCTGGTGCGGGGGCTAGAACTGATTGATTTACTTAACCTGCTTATCTTCGCCATTGTCGGCATGGGGTTCGGCTTAGCAACTGGACTGTTACCAACTTCAGCCGGACGAAAAATCAGTGCGGCTTTTCTAATCGTCGTGGTTCCGATCATTATTGCTGCGCCTCAATTGGTCGAGTATGATCTCTGGATCAAGGACATCATGGAAGACGATCAAATGACGCATTCTGAAGCTGTAACTTTGGCGGATTCCTTCCTAGATCAGCAAATCGGCACTTCAGGCACTTTTGGTTACTATCTCTACACCGGACAATTTCCGATGATTCCTACCCGAGCCGAGCAAATGCAGGACTTGGGTCGTTTACAGCGGCAGGTTAATTCCAAATTTGTGAGGTTTAGTGGCATTCCTCCGACGGTGGTTAACCTACTCATGGGGCTTTGCTTTTGGGGAATTCGCCTGTTTTATTTTGTGGTCGCAGTCGTAACAACTATTGCCCACTACCGCGAGGGCTTGAGGATTGTCTACAGCAGGTCAAGCACGGCTCGGTTGGCAGAGTGAGAGAAAGGTACATTCCCAAACTAGCCGAGGCTGGACATACTTACGAAGTTGTTCGCGGCTGATTTCTAGTGTTCGGAGAAATTGTGGGTTAATTGGAGTGACAGGATCTCGCCCCGTTGCAAGCTGAGAATATCGCTGAAAATACTGCTGCCAATATTTCTGTTGCAGGTATTCTGTCAGCCAGAGTTGAGCATCGGGATCGAGGGTCTGACTTACCTGTTTTGCCAGAGTTAGAGCTTCTCGTAGGGTTTGTGGTAGCTGCTCCAGTTGCTTCAGAAACTCCGGCTCAAGGGCTTGGAGTTGTTGCCAATGATTGATTGCCTGACCCGGACTCCCCTGCGCCATGGCTAGGATCTCTGGGTGATTCAGAATCTCTGCCGCATCGACCTGATGCAACACGGTTGCCAAATCCGCCTGACCTAAGCGCCGAAATGGAATTGTGGCACAGCGGGAAACCAGAGTCGGTAATAGAGTATCTGCACTCGTTGCCATTAAAATCAACGATGCCTGCTCCGGCTCTTCCAGCGTTTTCAGTAAACCATTGGCGGCTGCCTCCGCCATCGTTTCAGCCCCTTCCAATACGACAATTAACCGATGGGTTTCCAGGGCTGATCGACTGAGAAATTGACTCACTTCACGAATTTGATCCAACCGAATTTGAGGTCGAGCTTTACGCTTCAGACCCGCCTCAATCATTTCTCGCTCAGAAAACCGCTTGCCCTGGTGCAGATAGGTCGGTTCCACCCACAGCAAATCGGGATGATTCCTTTCTCGAATCCGCTGATGCAATTTCGGATCAGCAGTTTGTTTCTTCCGCCTCCGGCTAAAAATCAGCTCAATAAATCCCTTCACTGCCAAACTGCGACCAACTCCGGCACTCCCAGTAAATAGATAGGCAGGGGCAAGGCGATCGCGCTCAACGGCCTGAGTTAATAACCCAACAGCTTGGGACTGACCGATCAGATTGTTAAAGTAATCCGCCATTCATTGTCGATCAAGTCGTGAGGTTCCCGCTGAGGGGAACTCTGATGATTGTATTCTAATTCTTGATTACGTGTGATGTTTCTGCAGGGAGTACTACGAGTCATGAATCCGACCATAAATTGAGTTGCGGGTCATTCCCCATCAGACCCAGCAAGGGCTGAACTATCAACATTTACACATTGATCTGCCGGAGGGCATTATTGAACCAACGGATTTGAAGAATTTGGCAATTCCAAAGACGATCAACTGGAAGCAGGGGGTTAGTAATTGAGGGTCGGGGGCCAATTTGGTTGTAAGGAAATTCATACGCGACGGCTGCATGAGTTACCCAATGGCGATCTGGAGGTGGCCAAATATTTTGCTCGTCAAGCCGCATGGGTGAGGAATATCCGGGCGGTGAAAGATGTGGTTTTGGTGGATGTGGGAGGGATGGTGCAGACAGAGAAGTTGCCGGTGACGGGGGAGTGTAGCCATTACATTTGCCGACGACCCTGATCTTTACTGGACTCTAAACAAAATCCTGAGCTGTCAAATTGGCTGGATCAATATTCTCAACCAAGGCCAAGTATTCTCCGGTTGCCTGAATCCTGATCAGTGCTCCACCATTGCCGGAGGAAATTTCCAGTTGTTCAAAGGTCAGGCCATCCAGCAGATCAAATTGATCCTGAGTATCAGCAAAATCAAGAATTCGATCAGCGGTTTCTGGTGTGCTTCCACCTGTACCTGCACCAATCACAAAGGCATCGTTTCCCCTGCCCCCCGCCAAAATGTCGCCACCGATATCTCCCTGAAGTCGGTCATCTCCGAAGTTGCCGAAGAGTTGATCATTGCCCTCGCCACCGCGTAGGCGATCGCTATCTCGATCTCCAAAGATCAAATCCTCTCCAGGGCCTCCAGCCATTTGATCCGAGCCCTGACCCCCAATCAATAAATCGTTACCCGTCGAACCATCTAAGCCATCCGCACCCGCTTGACCCAGCAGAAAATCTTCCCCAGCGTTACCCGTGACATAGTCATTGCCCAGATTGCCAAAGAAGACATCACCAAAGTCTGAACCATTCACCACATCGTCTTGATCTCCCAAACTCAGGACAGTTTCGGTGGCAGCGTTAATCGGCCCATTCGGATCAGGGTCGTCATTGTCGCTAACGGTGACATCGAAGGCAAGATCCGTTAACTGGTCATAGCGGAGATCATCGCTGGTAATTTGGTGAACCAGACTTGCGGTTTGTTCACCTTCGGCAATTTCATCGTCTACTGCTGTGACCACAATGGTTTGAGGCAGATCCCAATTCTCTGGTGTGAACGTGACCGATGAAACATTGGTATTCAACTGGTCGCCAGCATTGATTTGAATGGTAACGGCTGCTGTCGGTGTACTGTTGAGAACCAGCTTGTACACATCTTCACCAAATCCTTCCAAAACATCTGTGCGGCGCACAGGCTGGATTAGATTGAGTTGAGGAGTTCCAGGCGGTAGCGGATCGTCATTGTCAACAATTGCCACCGTGAGATTTGCTTGAGGAATACCATCAATTTGGATCGGGGTATCGACTGTGTAGTTCGGGTCGGTACTGCTGACCGCATGATTAATGGTGCTGGTATGGATCTCCGCCTCAATGTCTGAATCATCTACTGCCGTAACGGTGACCGTCTGGGGAATATTCCAGTTTTCAGGCGTAAAGACCAACTCACTCGGTTGCTCCTGACCATTGCCCACATCTAACTGACTATCCGGTGAGAGGCTGATCTGTACCGCACTCGTCGGTTGATCGCTGAGAACAATTTCGTAGGTGTCGGTTGCACCTGCCTCACTCACCTGAGTTACTCCGTTGGTTTGAGTAATTTCAACGGTGGCCACTTCGTTATCTATAATGTTTGCGGTGAAGTTGGTGGCGATTGCTTCTGTGAGTACGTTGCGAACGTCAATGCTGTCAAAGTTGTTATCCGAACTGCTGACTTGATGGTTGATTGCGCGGCTATGTTGTCCCTCCAGCAACAAATCATCCACTGCCGCGACCGTCACCATTTGGGGAATATTCCAATTGCTCTCGTCGAAGGTAATGACTTCTGTTGAGAGGTCAAGCTGTTGATTGTCCGTGTCTAAATCAATGGTGACCGATGCAGTAGGAATATTACTCAGTTCTAGGGTATAAATTCCAACCGTTCCCAACTCCGAGGTGGCAAGACTCTCTCCGATTAATGGCGTAATTGGTGTCAGTAGTACTTCAGCATCCACATCATTATCAATCACCACCGCTTCCACACTGGGAATGATGGGAAGAGTACTGTAGTTTGGATCAGAGGTGCTGATCGTATGGGCAATTTGAACCGTTTGCTCCTCTGGTTCTACCACATCGTCTTCAACAGCAGAGATCGTAATGGATTGGGGTTGATCCCAATTGGTAGGGGTAAAGGTAACGGAATTGGCGATTAGTTCTAATTGACCACTGGACAAGCTAGCGAAAAGGGTAACGTTCTCAACTGGAGGTCGGGTCAGAACAACATCGTAGTTTGCCGTTTCTCCCTCAATCAGTGACAAACTGGTTGGGGTGACAAAGACATCCGCTTGATCATTATCGGCGACATTAACAGTAATGCTTAGCAGTTCAGCAAGGTCGCTATAGCGGCTATCCTCACTGGTGAGGCTGGGTAAAATACTCAGGGATTGTGCGCCTTCGATTTGATTGTCATCAATTGCTCTAATGGTGACGGTTTGGGGCTGATCCCAGTTTGCTGGCGTGAAGGTTATCGGTGGAATGGGTTCTAGTTGTCCTGCTTCACCCACAAAATCAACCGTAACAGCATCGGTGGGTTGAGAGGTCAAAACAACCTCATAGCTGCCAGTGTTGCCGGACTCGGAAACCGACACGCTGCTGACATCAAATTCCAAAGTTGCCAGATCGTCATCAATAATTTCCACAGCAGCCGTGTTTTGTGTGCCTAGCTCAGTGCCATCACCCGTTGTAACCAGCGTGAGGGAGAAGGTTTCAGTGTTTTCGGCCAGATCATCCTGCACAATTGGAATATTGATCACCTGGAAGCTGGCATTGGGGGCAAATTCCACAGCAAGCGTCGTGGCATCAAAATCTTCCCCAGCGGTAGCAGTGAGTCCTGCCAGTTGTACATTGACCGTTGAAGGGTTGGCGGTGTCTCCGGTACGACTGAAAGACACTTCAACCGTGGAGCCGGCTGCATCTTCATCAACTGAATAAATCGCCTCAACAAATTCAACCGTGGGAGCCAAATCATTGTCCAGAATTGTAATGTCAGCGGTCGTTGTACTCCCTAAAACAATGCCTTCAGAGGGATCGATCAGACTGAGGGTCGCCACCTCATCCGGTTCCTGTCGGGCATCATCAATCGCTGTAAAGGTCAAACTTCCCGTGGTTTCGCCATCGGGAATGACAATCTGGGCCGTTGATAGGGCGTAGTCAATCGGGGAAATTTCATCGCCAAGCACAACTAAATTGACAGTTTGTTCCCCTTCAACGGGGGCAGAGGTAGTTGCCGTAACCGTGACAGAGTCGGTGGTTGCCTCTGCTGCAGTATTATCGCTGACCGTCAGAACGACTTGAGGTTGATCGGTGTTGAGATTCACCGCCTGGATATCATCTGGATTCAACCCCGCATAGTTCGCATCAGAAGAATTGGCAGCCTCGGTGACAATCCGATAGGCAATATCTTCGTCTACGGTGTTATCACTCACTCCTTGAACGGTTACCGTTTGTGGGATTAACCAGTTATCGGGCGTAAAGGTCAAGGATTGGCTGAGGGCAATTCCTTCGGCAGGATTATCGCTGTTGAGATCCAGAGAGACATTGGCAATGGGTTGGGTATTCAGTACCACTGCAAAGGTATCGGTGTCCCCGGTTTCCGTGGTCACTAACCCATCAATTGGACTGACGGTAATGCCTGGCGTTTCATTGTCAGTGTTAACAACGGTGATATCAGGCAACTCAAGACCGTTGTAGTCTGGGTCAGGACTGAGAGCGGATTCTGTGCGGATGCGATAGGGAATGTTGCCGTCTGCAATCAAATCATCCGCGCCTGTAATCGTCACCGCTTGCGGGATAGACCAGTTTCCAGGCGTGAAGGTTACCTGAGTTGTCGAGAGGGTTCCTTCATCACTAATACCGGGATCTGTTCCGTCCTCAGCCAGCTCAATCTCTCGAACGCTGAGATTTATCGTTACTTGAGCCGTTGGTTCTGTATCCAACACAATTTCAAAGGTGGCCTCACCCCCAGCTTCACTGGTGACGAGTCCTGTGGTTGGGGTGATGCGAACCGCAGCTTGATCATCATCGCGGTTTCTCACCTGTACGTCCGCTGGATCAATGTTGATATACCCACTGGCTTGGGTATCGACGGTGGTCACAATAGAGTAGAACTGCGGCCCATCATCTCGGTCGTCATCTTCGCCTGCCACTGAAACCGTTTGGGGAATGTCCCAGTTTTCGGCGGTGAATACTAATGCTTCCTCTAGGGGGCGGCCCTCCTGAGGAGTACTGCTGGCCAACTGGATCGTGACAGGTGCGGTAGGTTCACTTCTGAGAACGACGGTAAAGGTGTCAAGGCTACTACCCGATTCGCTCGTGACCAGTCCTTCCGTAGGACTGACAATAATTCCAGGGGTATCGGTGTCATCTGCATTAATCACGGTCACGTCTGGTGGATCAAAGCCGTCATACCCAGATGAATCTGTACTCTGGGCTGGATCAAGGATGATGGTATAGCCCCGATCCCCATCTGCGACTGCATCATCAACTCCAGTGATAATAACGGTTTGAGCAATGTTCCAGTCTTCTGGGGTAAAGGTCAAGGTTGATTGAGAAACTCGGCCTTCACTGGGATTACTACTGCTGAGATTAAACGTGACCTCGGCTTCCGGTTCTGAGGTTAAAACCACTTCAAAGGCTGCTGTGCCGCCCGCTTCACTGGTAGTCAATCCGTTAATTGGACTCACTTCAATGCTGGCAACATCATCATCTAAATTCTGAATCGAGGTCACGTCCTGCGGATCTAAGTTCTGATACACCGGGTCATCTGTGGTCAGACTGGTAATCACCCGATAGGAGCGGTCTCCATCCGCAATCTCATCATTCACCCCCTCCACCGTCACCACTTTCGGCACATTCCAATCTAGGGCCGTGAAGGTCAGGGCTTCGGGGACTACCTGCCCTTCTTGTTCATTGCTGCTGCGGAGGTTGACGACAACATCGTTCTGGGGCTGAGTTCTCAGAAAGACTTCAAAGGTATCTGTGGTTCCTGCCTCCGTTGTGACCAGACCTTGACTGGGTTGCACAATCACTGCTGCTGCGTCATCATCCAGATTCGTTACATTGACCACACTCGGAGTTATTGCCTGGAAATTTGGATCAGCGGTTTCGACAGTGACCCCCACCGTCACCTGATAGTCAATGTCACCATCATCAATAAAATCGTTGATGCCTGTGACCGTCACCGTTTGAGGCGTATTCCACTGGTTGGGGGGAATGGTCAATTCAGTCGGCGTTATCGTTCCTTCAGAGGGGTCACTGGTCTCAAGGCTGAAGGTAACAGGACTGGTAGGCTGGGCCGTGAGCGAGACCGTAAAGTTCGCTGTTCCATTATTTTGCTCAGAGGTGGTCAGAGTATTGGGACTAATGGCGAAACCTGGCGTGTCATTATCGGTTAGGGTCACTGTGGCGCTGGCAGTTCCTAACTGATAGCTTGCCCCAGCAGCTAGATTGAATTGAACCGTTTCATCGGGTTCAACGAGTTGATCGTCAATGGCTGCAATATTCAGGGTGGCGGTCAGCTGACCCGGTTGCAGGGCTATGGTTGTACCATTGAGGGCCGTCACATTTTGTCCGGCTGTCAACTGATAATCCTGTTGGTTGATCGCAGTGCTGCCGGAGAGGTTGTAGTTCAGCACCAATCCACTGGGTGGGACAGGAGCATCCAGATCAATTTGAATTTGACCGGGGTTGAGTCCTTCGCCCGTTGAGTCGATGGCTGCGGTGACATCTACCAGGGGCAGTCCGATACCCCCTGGTGCAGTATTAATCGAGTTAGAAAATTCAGAAGTATTCCCAGTAGCATCAATCGTTGTCGCAACAACGGTAGCCACTTCCAGGTCTGCTGCTGTAATCCCGTCAGGTAAGTCTAAGATTTGATTGAATTGAGCATTGCCGCTGGAATTTGTCTGGGTTTGAATCTCGCCAATAAACTGCTGCTCTTCAGCTAAGTTGAGGAAGACTTGAATGGTGAAGGGGCGATTAGGCGTACTGTTTAAAGACCCCTCAACTCTAATTTCACGGGTCGCTAGATCCGGTGAAAAAATAGCAGGAGCAGAAAGTACGGGAAAGTTCTGTAGGGCATTGGCTCCCAAATCAATATCACCCGAATCATTATTGGTGCGGCCATCTCCGTTCAAATCAATTCCAAGGGCAACGTTGTCAGAGATGCTGTTGTTCCGCAAGGCGTTATTGACTGAAGACGCTCCTACGATGACGACTCCCTGGGCATTATCAGTAATGGTGTTACCCAGATCTATCCCATTTTCGGCAGGCCTACCAATCAAGTTATCACTAGCATTTTGATTGATGAGAACGCCCGCACCGTTTGCCTGGGAATTGATCTGATTTGCTTGAACAGTGTTACCTGTAGCGGACGCACCTGTGATCAATAGACCATTCTCCAGGTTGGAGATCAGTTCGTTTCCGGAAATTAAGTTTCCAGGAGAATTATTAACAACAATTCCATCTTCGACATTGGAAAAAATGATATTGCCAGAAACAGCATTTCCCGAAGCTCCAATTAATTCAACACCATTTCTTCCGTGGGATTGAATGTCATTATTCAAGATTTGATTGGCGGTCGCAGGTAACTCTGGAGAGCCTTGAATCGAGATACCATTCCCATCGTTACCAAAGATGAGGTTTCCTTGTTCTGGGGTGTCTCCACCGATAATATTCTCTGATCCATTCAGAATCAGAATTCCCTCTCCCAAATTCCGCAGCAATGCATTTCCGGCACCTGCTGCATCTGCCCCGATAATATTATCCTGAATTAGATTGCTACTACCAAGGTTGATAGAAATGCCAGCTTGAGCATTACCTGAAATAACATTGTCTTGAATTGTGTTGTTAGAAGCAGCCGCTCCCAATCTAATGCCATTCTGACCATTGCCCAAAGGTAGATTGCCACTAATATCAGTACCGATCAGGGTATTTTGGATTGTATTGCCACTGGTATTGACAACAATGCCATCCAGGGCGAAGCGATTAATCACTAACCCTTCAATGGTAGTGCCAGGTGCATCAATGACCAAGCCATTAGCCAATCCTGCTAAGCTACCATCTAGCTCAATTCTAGTACCAGGAGTCTCCGGGGATTCTGCCTGGGATAGTCCATCAATCGTTACCGTATCGGTGATGGTCGGCAAAGGAGAGGTGAGCTGAATCGAAAGGGTATCACCTAAAATTGGAGGGTCAAGTGCAAATTCAATATCATCCGGCCCAGGGCTATTATTTGCGGCTGTGATGGCATCTCGTAGTGTCAAGGAGTCGCGAATTGCACCTGGATCATCACTCAAACTCCCGACGGTGAATGTGGCAAATATGCCTGAATATGTAGCTTGGGTTTCAGGTGTGAAGGCAATCTCTGGTGAAATATTTCTAGTTTGCACGTCACCAATCTGAACGTCGAGTTCCCAATTTCCCCCTAACTCAGCATGACCAATCGGCGTACTAGAAGCGGCAATATTTGCACCTGTCAATTGATGTAAGCGCTTTAGAAAAACTGCTGAATTTCTTGCAGTATTACATCCATAGATTAGAATTTCTTTGACCTGCCATTGTTGGAAATTAGATTGATAATATTCCAGGGTTAGAGCGTTAAGACGGGTTTTTCCCAGTTGAATCATGCCTGACGAACCGTGGCCAATCAGATGAATCGCTTGAAAATTCTGAGGGGAATGATTTAAGAATCGAGTAATTTGCTCAATGGCATTTTCTTCATGATTTAAAACTAAAAAATCTATATGCGGTTGTAGACCTGGAATTAACTGAGATAAGAAGCTCAATCCTGGATCGAACACAGCCAAGGATCGAAATATCGGGCTGAAATATGTCGCAGAAGTTGTCGCAGAAGTTGCCGTGGAAATTAATTTTCCTGGAGTCGTTAGCTTGTTCATTGTTAGATTTGATAGAAGGTTGTAATTACTAATTGTTTTTAAAACGATTATTTTAAAGTTAGCTTGATAGTTTAAGGTTGATTATTTCTGTTTACCAGGGGCGGCCCACCATCATAAAGCCTGCCCAGTAATAGGGATGGGAAAAGATCTCATTAGGTTGCCGAGTTACCTCCTCTGATAGAGAAATTGCAGTAGATAAGCTGGGACTTATCAGCTTGCTAGCGCTGACCTTGACATCCCCTAAAAGCATAGAAATTTGAGCTTGACGAAAAGCTTCTACCTTAATAGGAGCTTTGGAGAGCTGATTGTAAAACTCTGTCATCAATCCCAGGGTTCCAACATCAGAGACATACCACAGACTAGCGAGTACAGAGGGAACTCCGGTTTGAACTGCCGAGCCAGCAAACCCCAATTCTGCCTCATCATCACCTGTCGCGGTTCGACAAGCACTCAAGACCAACATATTTAAAGAGGTGCTATCTGACTCCCAGCCAAAATCCTTAATCTCTTTGAAAGTGATCTGGCTATCCCAGAACAAGATATAGCTATTTTCCTGGGGATTCCCAACTTGAAATTCACTATGAGTTGCCAGGTGAATAATGTCGTAGGATTGGGAAAGGCTCTGATTTTTAAAGTTACTTTGGGTGAATTCTTCATTCAAGAAGAAAATGTCATCTCGCCCGTCTGTAATATTCTGAAGTTCGAGGGGAACGGCTGGTAGCTCCTGTTGGTCGGAGTTGGGAAATGTTGAGGCTCCCATTGCCAAAATCCTGGGATCTCTGAGGGGTTGGTAACGAGTATCGGTCAAACTAAAACTTGGAATCAAACTTAGACTGTAGTTCTCAACTAAGAATTGCTCTCCATCATGTAAGGCCGCTAGTGGTAATCCCCGTAATCGCCGATCCATAGCAAACATGATTGTATCGATGTCCTGTGCCTTTAATTCGGCTTCAATCGGTGCAATCAACCATTGGTAAAGTTGCTCTGCATAGGGTTGATAACGGTTTGAGTTGAGTTCGCGGGGAGAGGTGATATTAGTAATGAACTGATTGGCAGTTTCAATCAATTCTGCTCGACTACCAATGGCAATTGTTTTCCGAATGGCACTATTGGCGGTCACCAGGATCAGTTCCAGGGTTTCGTCCTGAATCAGCGCATAGAGTACTCCAGCATTTTGACCGATAGCCTCAGCGGTTTCTCCCAGGGTAGATTGAATGGATTGTAAATCAATCTCTTGCTCTGTAATCTTCAGTCCCAGATAAATGCCGTATTCGGTATTAAAGAATTGATCAACTCGAGGCACAACTTCCTCAATCGGTGCAGAGCGGAGTTCCTCGGTCAGTCTGACCCGTGCCAGTTCAACAGCTTGGCGGCGAGGCTCAGAGACTTCCAGGGCTGCGTTCGAGGGTTCTATTAAAGTCGCAGCACCAACGGTTGGTGTGCTCCGACGGTCTATCCCTTCACCTTCAGAAGCAGTAACGATTTCCTGGGTTTGCTCAGAACTTGGAAGATCATCGGAACCGACTGGAGAGTCAGAAATCGGCGAAGGAGTAGGTGATGGGGTTGGAGGAACATCAATTGGAGGGCCAATCGGAGGAGTTGGTTCAGCAGGCAGCCCTGGGTCAACGGGTGTTGGAGTTGGAGTCGGTTCTGAAGGGGGAGTTGGGTCGGCGGGTATTGGGGTTGGAGTCGGTTCTAGGGGCAGTCCTGGGTCAACGGGTGTCGGGCTTGGCGTCGGCTCAGAAGGGGGATCTGGTTCAGTCCGAGGCGTTGGCGTAGGAATAGGTGCAGGGGCAGGAATCGCGTC
>JBHJGO010000086.1:0-42120 GCA_050331715.1 Microcoleaceae cyanobacterium | reverse complement strand
AAATAAACCCCGTCATGACAACGGGGGAAAGGGGTGTTTCTGTATGCATCTATATATAGATTAATTGCTAGAAATAGCAAGGGAAACCGAAGATGTACGGATTTTCAGAAGGGAGGAAACTGCCGGATCTCAGTAAATTTTCTGATTTGAGGTTCTTTGGGTCAAAATTCTACCGCTTGATTGGCAACGGCTTTAATCGTTTCATTTGGCACTTCCCAGAAATACTTTTGCTGAAACTGTTCTTCTTGAATAGCCGATAAAAACTGTTCAATCTCTAGCGTTTCTCGATCTAAACCCCTGGATGTTGGCGTGGAATCAACTCGGAAACTCTGTTCAAAATATTCCACTTGAAAGCCCAACGCCTGCAAACATTCAAAGCCGATTCTGAGGGCAGCATCACCAATTTTAAGCTTATCCTGGAGTTGCTGACGGGTGACAGTTTGACCTGTACGGCTGAGATACTTAGCAATCCCGATCAAATTTTCTAGAACTTCCATAGGGGCCGGTTGAGCAGGTAGAGAGTAGGCAATGGCTACAGATTGCTGTTGATATTTCTGTTGATATTGCTGTTGACGCAGTGCCTTGCGAAACCAAACACGCAACATCTCCCAACTGGTTGGACAACGTTCTAGAACCAGCGGTTCCTGTTCAGGTCTAATCACGTCAGTCTGGGGTCGCTGATGTCGCCAATCCAGAACTCGATTCGTTGTAAGACTGTTGCTCAGTTGACTCGTCGTAGAGCCTGTTTGTTTATTTAACTCAAAGGGTTCTGTTATCTGGACTGCTGCAACCGCGATCAAGCGAACCATATATTGCTTTCGATGGGCATCAAAATCCAACTCAACCAGCACATTACAGCGATCTGTCGGAACCTCATCTTTGTAATGTCCCCACCAGATTCCAGGAAATCCCGTTTCCGCTGAGTCATCCCAAAGAATAAAGGTGGTTTTGATATACCTCACCTGGCCCCCACGTAGATCCTTAGGATTAGCGTGCCATAAATCTGTGAACCAACAATTTTGGATTAGGAGTTGTGGAACCGGATTGCCCATACCATAGGGTTCCAGCAACTTTAACTCTTGAAACAAATCCCGTCCCAAATCTGAAACGGTACAGACCAGATCCGCTGTGAGTGTTGATTCTGGTAGGGTTTCAGAAATATTAATCTGTTGTCTTAATTGACGATTAACTGCATCGGTGAACAGGGGAATATCCTCCACTGGCAGACTCAAACCCGCCGCAAAGGGATGTCCACCGAATCGATGCAGCAGATGGGCCTGACCCTTAACCAGTTCATACAAATCAATCCCACGAATAGAACGGGCCGATCCTCTGGCCAGTCGAATTCCCTCAGATTCAGCACCATTCCCTTCGGAGTCAAACAGGTCAACACTCAGTAAAATTGTGGGTCGGCCATATTTCTGGGCGATTTCACTCGCAACTAATCCTAGCACCCCCACTGACCACTGCGGATCCGTTAGGAGAATCACTGCCGTTGTGGATAAATCTATCTGGGTCAGTTTGCGTTCAACGTCTTTCAGAACATCTTTTTGTAAGGCTTTGCGACGGCTATTGGCCAGTTCTGTATCCAGGGCCAACTTCATGCAGCGGGCCTTGTCCCGACTGGTGAGCAACTCCACACAGAATCGCGCATCCCCATGAATACGACTGACAGCATTAATCCGGGGGCCAAGACCGAAGGAAATATCTGTCGGACGATCACCCGTTCGTTTACATAGTTCTAACAATTTGGCTACGCCCGGTCGAGTGGGAGATTTGAGTTGGGTTTGTAATCGTTGAATCCCCTGATGGGCCAGATAGCGACAATCTCCCTTGAGTTCCACCAAATCTGCAATCAGGCCAATGGCAACCAGATCAAGGAGATTTTTTAACGGGGTCTGGGAAAGTTCCGGTGAGTGCTGGTACAGGGCTTCGACTAATTTGTAGGCGACCGCAACTCCGGATAAATGCCGGAGGGGATGTTCAATCGTCAGCGAGCGGGGGTTCAGAATTGCTACTACAGGAGGTCGAGTTTCTGGCAAAGTGTGATGGTCGGTTATGATTACATCAATGCCGAGGTGACTGGCCAGCTCAATTTCAGCCAGATTTGTACTGCCCGTATCGCAGGTCACAATCAGTTGACATCCTTGATCCGACAACCGTTGGATTCCTTCGCAGTTGAGGCCGTGGGATTCTGAGAATCGATTAGGGATGTAATAGGACAGATTGGCAGGGGTGATGTTGTCCGAGGGTTCTGCTTCAGAAAATTCTGGTTCACCCCCGTTCAAGAAATCAGCCAACCCTTCCCATAAAACCGCCGTTGCCGTCACACCATCCGCATCAAAATCTCCCCAAATGACAACCGGTTCCCGACGAAGCCGAGCCTGTTGCAATCGCTCAACAGCCCATTTCATTTCCAGGCCGAATTCATCAGGGCTCGTAGGCTCGTAGGATTCCAAATCAATAAACGCCGCCACCTGCTCAGGGGCTTGCAGACCTCGATTCCAAAGCAAATTTGCCGCAAAGCGACCGGACAGTTGCGGCGCAACGTGATGAATTTCCTTCAGCATCCAATCCGGTAAATTAACGGAGGGTTGAACCTGCCACATGTTGCGGTATGTTGCGGTTAAATGGGAACTTCCTTAATCCTAGCGAAATCAGGTAGAGAATCCGAAGCAGTTGGAGAGGTTAATGATGCTTCGGTTCGTTGACATCGCACGGCAAATTGACAGGTTTTGCAATATCCCTGACTCAGACTCACCTGCTGCAAATCCTGACCCTGGTCATAGGTGGATAAATGTTGCTCTAGTTTATCCAAGAGTTGATTTAAATCTTGATGGTTCTGTTGATGCCATTGATGATTGTAAAAAAACTGCAGAGATTCAGGCGGTTGATGTTGCTTCGAGCGAACAAACCAGTAGGTCATGGACACCTGCTCCGGAGAATAGTTCCCCGTTTCGACCAAAGTATAGAGGTATAATCGCGTTTGCCAATTTTTGATCAATTCTTGCTGACTGCGCGGACGAGGGTAAGTTTTCCAATCAATGATGTGAGCTTGACTGGCTTCTGCAATCAACAGGTCGTAGATCACGGTTAATAAATAACCTTGATGTCGAGGGCTTTGATGTCGTGGACTTTGAATCGCAAAGCTCCGTTGATGTTCTGCTTCTCGCAGGATTTGGGTGGAATTGGACTGAAACAGTTCTGGTGCCGTTTTCAACAATTGCGCTAAACACCGTTGCAATTCTGGATCAGAGTCCAGGATTGCATCAATGGATAGCCCCAGTTCCCGTTGCTGCATCAGGCGGTGAAATCGATTGCCCCAATTCAATGAATTTTCTATTTCAGCCGCAGTGGGAACCGCCAGTTGTTCCAGATAAATATGTTGAAACTTGCGTGGGCAGGTTTCCAGGATGTTTAGATATTGTTGGGAGATTCTCAACAAAGTTAGGGCTATATTGCTCCCTTGACAACAGAAATCAGTCTGACACTATATAGCAATCACAAATGATTTGTGAAAAGGGGGGCGTTGCCTCCTTCTTGGGGACTTAGTCCCCAAAACCCCCCATAGTGCTTTTCAGGATTGATTTAGGATTGCTGTAGATCCGCTCAAGCTATTCTGAATTTGTTGGACAATCTTTTCAAGCGGTTGGTTAATATTTACCCGAATGGCGTTGGTCGGCTCTTCTAGTGTATCAAATTGGCTTTGCAGTAAATCTACCTTCATAAAATGATTCGTTCGTTGCTCCAATCGATGCTTAATCACTTCAAAACTGCCCTGAAGATAGACCAGTCTCATGTGCTCTGGATCTTGTAATAATATCTCTCGATAGTTCTGCTTCAAGGCTGAGCAAGCTAATACAACGTTGCGATTTTCCTGAAGCCAAACCCGAATTTCTGTTTGTAACTTTTCCAACCAAGGTAGGCGATCTGCATCCGTAAGTGAAATGTTTTGCTGCATCTTTTCTCGGTTCTCCGATGAATGAAAATCATCGCCATCAAAGAACTCATAGTCAAGCTGAGATGCTAATAATTTTCCAACGGTTGACTTTCCTGAGCCAGAAACACCAATGATAAGAACGATCATGGCTGTGCTATATGAATGAGTGGTTCGACCGATTGATACTGGCATCCTGGTGAAATGTTGCGATATTTTTTTCGGTGTAAACTTATACCTTAGCTCTAGAGAGGTGATTGATACAATGGGGAGCCTCGTCAGTAACTTAGGAATTGATGAAATTAAGGTTTTCCCTTGATTCTTCTCCATTTGGTGTCGAGTAGCACTCTCTGCTGGAGAACTTAACCTCTATAATTTGATAGCCGAGTTCTCTTGTGAATCATTAAAATACATCAGGATGTCATGACCGTTCCTCAATCTCAATCTCAGTTACAATCTCAAGTTTCCCATGGATTAAACGATTGGCCAATCTCTCAGCTCCCTGGCCTAACTTCCCAAAATCAGCAGCGACTACAGAAATATGGCATAGAAACCACGGCTCAGCTTTTAAAGCAAGGTAGAACCCAGGCCCAGAAAATGATCCTGGCAAACCTTCTGAAAGTCAATCTGCGGGATATCAGTAAGTGGGCTGCCATGGCTGAACTTTCACAGGTTCCTAGCGTTGGCTGTCGATATTGTGGCTTGTTGCTTCATGCTGGGGTGGGTTCAACAACTCAACTGGCCCAAATGCCGGTTCATCGCCTGCATCAACAGGTTCTCCGTCTCCACGCAGCAACGCTACGCCGCAGAGATCTGTGTCCTTCGATTGCCCAGGTGCAGCAATGGATTCAGCAAGCAGGTGAACTGTAGTCCCCCATCTGAGTACTCATGAGTACTCACTGGGCTTAGGGTTCCAATGCGCTGGGGCTTAATACCCCGTGTAGAAAGATATCGGCTAAGCCTTCGGCCATTTCTCGCATGTCACCTGGAGAAGCACCAGGCTCTAACAAAGTGTCATAGCTGAATCCAGCCACAGCGAACATCCCCAGGAAAACGCGGGCGACGACGCGGGAGTTCATCTTACGGTAAATCCCCTTATCAATGGCAGTTTCAAAGAAGGCCTCTGCCACATCAGTCATTTTAGTAATAACCTCAGATTGAATCCGCTCTCGTAATTCCGGATGAAACTGGGCTTCTAGAAAACAAACCCGCATCATATCCGCATTTTGATGCAAGTTGAGCATCCGCCGTCGCATTACCTGGGCTACTGCTTTGTAGCTGCCCATCTCACTCAGTTCCGTCAAGAGATCGGTTAGAATCTCGACCCATCCCTCGGTTGCCACTGCTACTAAAATGGCCTTTTTATTCTGAAAGTGACGAAATACTGTTCCCTCGGCAACTCCGGCTGCCTGGGCTAGATCGCGGGTTGTTGTTCCATCATATCCCCTGTGGGCGAACAGATGACGTGCTGCCTGAAGAATCCGAGTTGACGTTTCGGTTTCAACCTGAGGCAATTGGCTTTGGATTCCCATGGGCTTGTCGTTTCTAATCGTTTCAAAAAAACTACATCAATTATCTTGCAGTGTTCTGATCTCGTGTTCAAATGACAAAACTCTTCACGTTAGGATTCTGATGTAAACAATCACAAATAATTTGTGAAAAGGGGGTGAAGGGGGCAATGCCCCCTTCTTGGCGACAAAGTCCCCAAACCCCTTTACTTTTTTCGTGATTAATTTAGAACTGCTGTAGCAGAGTTGCTGTTGCCCGTACAACAAATTGATCGAAGCGTAACTCGATGGATGCCTGTTCAGGGGGTTGTCACAACGGCTGGTAGTTTATTATTTTTTAAGCTTTTACTCCGGAGAATATGCGGTTGTCCCGATCCTGAATTTAAAGGTAGAAGAGTTTTAGCAGCATGAAGGAGGCGTTGTTGCTGCTGATTCCGTCTTAAGGATGATGCCGATGAGTTCGATGAAGAATATTCAACTCAGTTATTGATTTTTACAACACTGAGTTGACGACTGCTTAATCTCTTTGTAGCACCATTACTTACTAAAATGAGTTCCCGAATACTTTTGTAGATGCTATGATGCTAAAATCCTGCTCGAAAAAGTGAGGTTGTTGATTTCTAAGATTAAAATTGAACTCAAGTTTAGTGATTTAAATCATGCGATATTGACTTTTTACAAACCTCGTCACATTGGTTAGAATTGTTTTTAATGAGTTCGTTCGTGCCACAAGAATTATCAGTCTGATATTAAGAAAACTCAACGTTAGTTATTGGAGATTAGAATTATCATGAACAAAGAGCAACTTGTTCAAGAAACAGCGCACAAGGCAGGCGTCACAAAGAAGCAAGCTGATGCGATTGTTTCAGCAATCTGTGACTGCATCATGGAGGCTGTTGCGGATGGCGAGAAAGTCACTTTGGTCGGCTTTGGATCCTTTGAAGCACGGGAACGCAAAGCCCGAGAGGGTCGCAATCCGGCTACGAAAGAGCCGATGACAATCCCCGCTACAACAGTTCCGGCGTTCTCAGCGGGGAAGGCATTCAAGGAAATGGTTGCTAAGGATTTTGAGGAGGACGCTGCTTAGCGAGTAGGCTATCGAGCTGTAGGTAACGCACGTTCCGTCAATTGGCTTGGTGCGTTACCTCTGTTAGTACAGCCCAGCTACACCAGACTGGGAACCTTTGCATCCAGGTGTGGATAGAGTGGGAAGCGATCGCAGAGTTTTGCCACTCGTTGACGACAGCTCTGAGCCACGGATGCGTCCTCCGGGTGAAGCAAGCGCTCGGCAATGATATCTCCGATTTCTGTAAACTCGTCAGCTCCCAAACCACGGGTTGTCATCGCAGGAGATCCCAGGCGCAGTCCACTGGTAACAAATGGAGATTCAGGATCGAAGGGAACTGTATTCTTGTTCGCAGTGATATTCACTTCGCTCATTAGCTTGTCTGCCTGTTTACCAGTCAGCCCCACTGAGCGCAGGTCAACCAGAATCAGATGATTATCCGTTCCATCAGAGACCAGTTTTAACCCCCGCTGTTGTAGCTGTGCTGCCATCGCCTGAGCATTGGCAATCACCTGGGCAGAGTAGGCTTTGAACTCTGGCTTCAGCGCTTCGCCAAAGGCTACCGCTTTCCCAGCAATTACGTGTTCTAGGGGGCCACCTTGAGAGCCGGGAAAAACAGATTTATCGAATTTCTTGCCTAAATCTGCATCACGGGTAAGAATCAGGCCACCCCGTGGCCCTCTGAGGGTTTTATGGGTTGTTGTAGTGACAACATCACAGTGAGGCAGTGGATTGGGGTGATGACCAGAAGCAACAAGTCCAGCAATATGAGCAATATCAGCCAGCAGGTAGGCTCCCACCTGATCTGCAATGGCGCGGAATTTTTCAAACTCAATGATGCGGGGATAGGCCGAGAAGCCACAAATGATTAACTTTGGCTGGTTCTCCTTTGCTATGGTCAAAATCTGGTCGTAGTCAAGTCGTTCCGTTGCCTGGCTGACACCATACTGGCAAACCTTGAACCATTTGCCAGAAACATTAACCGGGCTACCATGGGTCAGATGTCCACCATGGGACAAATCCATTCCCATAATGGTGTCTCCTGGCTGCAGTAGGGTGAGGAAAACTGCAAAATTGGCCTGGGCTCCGGAATGGGGCTGAACATTCGCGTGGGCGGCTCCGAATAGCTCCTTCACCCGGTCAATAGCAAGCTGTTCGATACTGTCAATGAATTCACAACCGCCGTAGTATCGCTTCTTGGGTAGCCCCTCTGCATACTTGTTCGTCAGAACCGACCCCTGAGCAGCCATCACCGCTGGAGAGGTAAAGTTTTCACTAGCAATCAGTTCCAGGTGATCACGCTGACGCTGAAGCTCCTTCTGTACCAATTCTGCAACGATAGAATCGGTTTGAGACAAAATTTCCAAATCTGTAATACTCACAATAGAATTCCTTAAATCACCGACATCATAGAACCTTGATTTGAGATTTGCAGATCTGCGTAGACTATTCCGATCCCGTAGATCCGAACCCGTAGACTCAAGCCCATAGGGGATTAGAAAGTAAATAAGGCCCTAACGCCATTCCCGCATAGGTGAGAATCCAGGCTCGATTGAGAACGCTAGCGGATTTCTATTCCAGCTCAAATCCCTACAGCTCATGGACAAGCTTATGCCATAGTGGTTCCCAGTTCCATGCTTTGTAATCGTCATTGTAGCCTCGTCCCTCCGATCAATCCAGGATCAGTTGCTTGAAATAGTATGAAGATCAGAACAACTCAAAATCACGATGGGCAAGGCAAACCGCCATAGATCTGCTTCTGGGAATTCATACTTGACAAACGTGACAAACTATGAAAATTCATCAGTCTTCTTCTGGAACTGAACTAGAATAGAGAGATGTGACGGCAAGGGTTTCTCTGGAGAGGCGACGATGCTTGTGATCGTAACGGAAAATCAGCTAATCGAGCTGCAACGGGTCTGCCAAGGATGTCTCCTGGCCGATCAGAGCGGTCAACCGCGATGGAAACAGGGACATTTGAGTTGTGGCCATCTAGTTCGTCAACCCATTGGGAATCAGCCCAGCCAGTATGAGTGCGAGATGGGGTTTAAAATTGCGAACATCCAATAGCTCGGTACCCCCCCGGAGCCCAGACGGTGATCTGAGAGTGATGATTAGACAGGAGCCGTAAGCTATTCTGAGATGAGATGAGCTTATCCAAATCCATGATTCAGCTCGACTGGCAATATCCAGTCTAATATTAACTAGTCTATTCATCAGTTTGTCAAACTAACTTAACGGAGAAGCATTGACTATGACATGGCGTGGCTCTACAACTTGGAAAGATAGAATTCTATCCTGTTTACCCTATCTATTGCCCCTCTACTATAGTTTGCAGTTTGGAGGATTCCTGTTTCGGCAATTCCCGATATTGAGATGGATTACGGTACCCTTGTTGCCAATAGATTGGGTATTTCGGCAGATTCCCTTTGGCTTGGGGCCATTGCTGGTGTTTTTGATGATCTACATGCTGGTTGTTCGGAATACCAACATCTTGCACTTTATCCGTTTCAACGCGATGCAGGCTATTTTGTTGGATATTATCCTCTTCCTCTGCAGCATTATTCTCGGTGTCTTTTTTAATGGCTCCTCAGCGTCATTTATCCAAGAAACTCTGTTTAATGTTGTATTTCTAGGAACTTTGGCGGCTGTCAGCTACTCCGTTGTCCAGTCCATCAGGGGCCAATATGCTGAAATCCCTACAATTTCTGACGCTGCCTACATGCAGGTTCAGTAGGTTCCCAATGAGGGTGTCTTTCCGCTTGCGTCACTCTGCTGACCCATTGTTCTGTTAACTCAGATTTGCCCATGCATGTCAGAACGCCAACAATCTTACAGATGGAGGCTGTTGAGTGTGGTGCTGCAGCCCTGGGAATTGTCCTAAGTTACTACGGGCAGGATATTCCCTTGGGGAAGCTACGTCAGATGTGCGGCATTACTCAAAGTGGCAGCCAGGCATCCAATATGATTCTGGCCGCTCGGCAATGTGGCATGAAAGCAGAAGGATATCGGATGGAGGTCAGCGACCTGCGACAGCAATCCTTTCCGCTGATCGTGTTCTGGAACTTTAACCATTTTTTGGTTGTTGAGGGATTTAGTCGAAATCGAGTTTTTTTAAATGACCCGGCAACCGGCCCCCGCCAAGTCTCCTGGGCTGAATTTACCCAGGGTTTCACTGGCATTGTTCTAGCGATCCGACCAGAGAAATCTTTAACTAAAACGACGCAACGCCGCTTATTCAAAAAGTTTTTCTCAATTGTTAGTCGGTTACGCGGCGTTGTCGGTGGAATCTTGTATTGTGCTCTGGTTGGCTTTTTACTGGTGATTCCTGGGATTTTGATCCCGGTACTGATCCAACTATTGGTGGATTGGGGATTGGTCAATACGGGTGGGGGAGGATTGAGTTTCTTGACCCTGGGTTTGGTTCTGGCAGCCGGGCTACAGGGATTGCTGCTGCTTTTGCGTATAAGAATGATGAGGCGGCTGAAACTACGTCTGACCGTCGATATGTCAAGTCGCTACGTCAGGCAGCTATTGAGTCTACCCATCGATTTCTACACGCAGCGGTTTCCTGGAGAAGTCAGCGATCGCCTGCGGCTAAATGAGATTACAGCCCAGAGCCTCTCCAGTTCTTTGGTAACGGCCATTGTCGATGCGGCGGCGGTGATTGCTTACGGTCTGGTGATGCTGACCTATGACCCGTTACTCACTGTGGTCAGCATGAGCGGGGTAGTGGTAAATCTATTAACCCTGAACTGGGCTTTGCGTCAGAGTAAAGATACGGCCCTGAGATTAACTCAAGCCAAAGGTCAGGCCGCTGCCGTTGGAATTGCCGGCTTACAAAACCTGGAAACCATCAAGGCGTCTGCCCTGGAATCCGAATTTTTCTCCCGATGGGCGGGTTACTGGACAAAAGTGCTCAATACAGAACAGGAATTAGAATTGCCCAACCAGATTCTACTAATTCCAGCCCTGCTGCTCCGGATTCTGATTGCAGCTCTGATTTTGGGCGTTGGTAGCCTCAAGGTGATGGAAGGCACTCTCACATTGGGAATGCTGATAGCGTTCTACAGTCTGGTACAGCAAATTCAACATCCGGCCAGTGTTCTTATCCAATCCTTGACAATATTGCAAGAATTGATCGCCAATCTGGAACGACTAGATGAAATCCTGCATTACCCAACCGATTCAGGTTTACAAGATGCTGCTCAATGCCCCAAGAAACAACTGGATCAAACTACTCCGTGCGTAACATTAACTGCAGATAGGATTCCATCCTCCAGCCCTACTCCTGCTGACTACCCCGGAGGTATCCTCTCAGAAAATCGATTACGAGGTTTTGTCGAGCTACGGCAGGTAAAGTTTGGGTACGCCCAGGTCATCTCTCCCCTCATTCAGGAGGTAAGCCTATATATTCAACCTGGACAATTGGTTGGATTGGTTGGATTCAATGGTTCCGGCAAATCTACGATTGCCCGGCTCGTGAGCGGTCTGTATCAACCCTGGGCGGGAAAGATTTTATTTGATGGTATTTCGAGAAATACCATCGAGCATGAGATCTTATCCCATTCATTCGCTTTGGCTGAACAGCATCCGAACCTGATCGCAGGAACGGTGCGGGACAACTTGACGCTCTGGGATAGTTCTATTCCAGACGCTCAGCTTGTACAAGCCTGTCAAGATGCTGACATTCATCAAGCTATTCTAGCAATTCCGGGAGCCTATGATGGGTGGGTGGCAGAGGATGGAGCAAACTTCAGTGGTAGTCAGCAGCAGCAGCTCGAAATTGCCCGTGCCTTGGTGAAGAATCCAACGATTTTAGTTTTTGATGAAGCGATCAGCGCATTGGATCGACGAACTCAGCAGCTCATTCTCAGTAATATTCGACGGCGAGAATGCACCTGCCTTCTGATTACCCATTGCGTCAATGTCCTGCAAGAATGTGATGAGATTTTTATTCTTAACCAGGGCAAAATTATTAACAATGGTAATCATCAATACTTACAACAACACGAACAGTTATATCAATATCTAACGCAGCAACTGGTCAAGCAGCAAACCATCGTGAAAAATCCTGGAAGCAGTCTTGACAGCCAGACAAAGGTTTCCTAATTCTTCTCCTCCAACTGAAATTCCTCCGATTTAATCGGGAAGAAAACCTTAACCGCTGTTCCCTGTGCCGGCGCACTTTCCATCATGAACTTTCCATTGTTCAGATCCACTAATCTTTGAACAATCGCTAATCCTAATCCTGCGCCTTGCTGTTCATACTGACTTCGATCAAACTGCTGATAGGCTCCGAGTTCGGCAATCTGCTGTCGTGTCATTCCCCGTCCCTGATCAACACAACTCAGACAGTACTGATGGTCAACTGTCTGACTCAGAATTTGAATGGGTTGTCCTGCAACGGAAAATTTCAGCGCATTGTCCACAAGCTCTTCTGTAATCTTTCTGAAAGCATTCTCATCGATATGAATCATCAAATCAGGACAGAGACTCAGTCTTAAGTCAGCTTGCCGCTCAGGATAGCCTACCGCAACCTTTTGAGAGACTTGAGCAATTAATTGACCAGGATTTTGAATACAACCCTGCAGAAGCCGCTGCTGTCGATCTGGATCCTGAGTCAGCAATTCCAAATCTGTATACAGCAGAAAGTTGCAAACGAGTCGGTTGAGTCGTTGGGCCGAGTGCTGAATATCTGTCAACATTTCCTCCACCTCGTCCACAGGCATCTCAGTAAAATCTTCCAAAAGAATCTGAGAATAGCTCATGATGCCGTTTAGCGGCGTTCGGAGTTCATGGGGCAGCGCAAACATGATCTGAGTTCGGAGCTGATTAAGCTGCGTTTGCGTCTTTTGTTTAATCGTTTCCTGCTTTTGAATTCGGGTCTGAATAGTGCTCAGCAGTTCCTGACGGGTAAATGGCTTGGTCAGGTAGTCATCTGCCCCCAAATTCATGCCATGTCGCAGATCGGTTGGTGTTGCCCGTGCGGTCAAAAAAATGAAAGGCACAACTTCCGTGATTGGGTCTCGGCGGAGCCGCTCCAGCATCTCATAACCGCTCATACCAGGCATCATGACATCACAAATAATTAAATCTGGCGTATTTTCCTTTGCCAGCTCAATTCCTACGAGGGCATTCTCTGCACCCACAGCCTGGAAAGCTTCAGCCTCAAGCATATCCAGGATAATCTCACGGACGCTTTGCTCATCTTCGACAACCAGGATTCGTTTCATTAGATTAATAGAACTATTTCAATCAAGCAAATGAGGAGGGATGATCAGCTCGGTGGCCCAATATGTTGCAAGTTCAATGGAAGTTCTACCGTGAATATTGTACCCTTGCCAACCTCGCTCTGTACAGTGATGGTTACTCCATGTAATGTGACCGAACGCTGAACAATCGTTAAGCCTAAGCCTGTCCCAGGAATTGTCCCAACATTCTGAGCCCGATGAAATGATTCATACAACCGTTCGATATCTGCAGTCGGAATCCCAATCCCCCGATCTCTAATGGTAAAAATTGCTTGATTTTGATCGTAGGAAAGCTGGAAATCTACTCGTTCTCCCTCCGGTGAATACTTAATCGCATTTGACAATAAATTTCCTAAAATTTGCCGCAACAACCTTTCATCCATCTGGGGGAGTGTTTCAGGGGGGACAGCAGTCGGATCAACTTGAAAGACCAGACAGTGATGTTTACCCAGACCAAGGCTGATTTCCTCGACTAGGTTTTGACAAAATTGTTCCAAATCGGTCGGTGCAGGTTTAAAGAGTAACTTTTCAGCATCCGTCTGACTAATTAAGAGTACATCTCCCAACAGCTCGTCCATATGATGAACTGTTTTTTGGACTCGATGATAGTACCGTTGCTTTTTCTCCTCACTCCATTTGTGACCATAATGCTCAAGGGCTTCTGAGGCAGCCATAATTGTTGTCAATGGTGTGCGAAATTCATGGGAAATTGTAGAAACAAATCGAGATTTTAACTGATTGAGTTCCTTCTCTCGTTGCAGGGCTCGATGAATTTCTGCCTCGGCATTCTTCCGCTTCGTAATATCCTGAACCCCCCCTTCATAGGAAACAATTTGACCGTTAGAATTCCGCACAGCCCTGGCATTTTCCAGAATCCAAATCGTAGTCCCATCGGACTGATAAACCTGGGACTCAAACGCTAGGACAAAATCTTGATGGCTGATCAGATCCATAAATTCAGTCCGTCGATTGGAATCAACATAGATCTGCTGACTAATATCGTTGATGGTGTCCATCATTTCCTCCGGAGAAACGTAGCCGAAGATGTGTGCCAATGTCCGATTAACATCAATCAGCTTTCCTTCTGGATTAGACTGAAATAATCCTTCAACTGAGTTTTCAAAAATACTGCGGTACTTGATTTCTGCCTGTTCTAATTCATGATAAGCTTCTTCCAGCTTTTGACGAGATCTGAAAACCCGGCGTTGTAACCGTACGTACAAAAAGACAGAGAAATCACAAATTACACAGATCCAAACAACCTTCATCAAGTCAAACAAGCCATTTGACCGCTGCATCAATAGAGGCTGAAAGTTGGCTCCAAAGTAATGACCTAAAATTATAACTTGAGAAAGCAGATGAAGCTCCCAATGAAGGGGGATTAGAATTGCTTGAGTAAAGAATGTTAATGCCCAGTCTAGAACCTGTGCATCAGAAATCAAGACTCTTCCATCAAGGGGTTGCTCTCCATAGCTATTCAGGATTCTTTCATTTAACGACCAGCTCAGGGACAAGCCTAGAAAGAGAATCCAGAGATGCCGTTTTCCCCAAGATGTTTTTAGCAATCCAAACCCGACAATTAGACTGGCTAACCGAATTAAAGGAACAATAATAATCCCGCTACTTTCACCACTTAGAAAGATCTTTGCAAAATGGAAAAAAAGTTGTACAACTGTGGTGATAATGGCTAGTTGATACGCTAGATTAAGCTTGGTTTCAAAAGAACGTGCCTGCCATCTTCCATATGACAGGCCAAGCAAATTATTGTAGTACTCAACAGGTGAGTAAAGATCTTTGATGAAATTAAAAAAACGTCGGACGAAGGCAACAGTTTTAAGCTTTTCTAGCTGTAGTTTATTCATATAGCCTTTCCAGGTCTAGCGAGGTACGGATTTGGGAAGTTGGGACACGATGCGCCCTAACCTGCTGTACTCCACCCACGTTGGAAATGCTGTAAGCCAATCTCATCCGATCTGAAATTAGGCAAACAGGAGTTAGTCAAGCTCGTTCACTCTAGCTCATTCAATTGACATAACCCAATTGTATGGATCTTGATCAAGACCCGCCTTAATTCTCTGTAATTTTTCCAAAACCGAGTTAGCAATTTGTCGCTGAGCAACTGGAGGCAGGTTCATATCTATTCCCTGATAATGAATTTTTGAAATATGAGCAATGGTTGCAGCCGTCCCCATACCAAATGCCTCCCTTAATCGACCCTGCTGGTAGGCATCAACAATTTCATCGATTGCAATTAGTCGCTCTTCAACAGCAATGCCCTGATCTCGTAATAGCGTCAGTACACTATCACGGGTGATTCCAGCCAGAATTGTTCCGGTTAGCTTTGGCGTGACCAGGACGTTATCAATCACAAAGGCTAGATTCATCGTGCCGCATTCTTCAATGTATTTTCGGTGTAATGCGTCTAACCAGATCACATTGTCGTATCCCTGGGCCTTTGCCTCTTGGTCTGCTAAGAGGCTGGCAGCGTAGTTTCCTGCCACCTTTGCAGCTCCCGTTCCTCCTTCACAGGCCCGTACATAATCTTGGCTGACAATTAGCTTGACCGGCTCCGTATAGTACAGCCCGACTGGACAGGTAATAATAATGAATTTATAACTAGCTGACGGCTTCAGACCAACGAATTCATCGGTAGCGAAGTAGATCGGTCGGATGTAGAGTACACTCTGACCGTCCTGGGCAATCCAATCCGCATCAAGCCGAATCAGTTCAGTCAATCCCTGCATAAAGAGTTCTTCAGGAATTGTCGGCATGCAGAGTCGCTGGGCCGACCGATTTATCCGTTGAGCGTTCGCCGTTGGACGAAATAGCAACGGTTTCCCTGCGGGGCTTTTGCAGGCTTTCATCCCCTCAAATGCGGCCTGACCATAATGGAGGGCAGATGCAGACGGAGCCATCGGGATAGGCCCATAGGGTACAATCTTTGCGGATTGCCACCCTCCAGAGTGGTACTCTGCGACAAACATATGGTCACTGAAAACCTTACCGAAGGGAACGTTGCTCAAATCGACTTGGGTTAGACGTGAGCAGTTGACTTTCTCAATTGAGACTCGATAGGTTAAGGTTTCCATAGTATGCAATCTAGACATGGGCTTTAGTCTAGAATAGCGCTTCAACGTATGGTTGTTCTGAATCAATTTAAAACTCCACTGCAACTTCTCCCTGAACGTGCTGCATATCTTGAGCATTCAGGAACACTGCTCGTTGCTGACTTGCACCTGGGAAAATCAGCAACCTTTCAAGCCCACGGTATTCCAGTGCCTAATTTCACAACTCAGAAAACCCTGGAACGGTTGCAGGGTTTATGTGAGAATTGCCAACCAAAATCTCTGATGATTTTGGGAGATCTGTTTCACTCTCGCCTGGCATTTTCAGATGGCACCTGGGAGAGCTGGTTGGAGTTTGTAAAAATGCTTTCTACCCAAATACCTATTAATGTTCAATTGGTTGTTGGAAACCATGATCGAGGGTTAATTCGAGCCTTGAATCAAAGCCTAATTGATCCGGCAGTTCATACATTAATCAACTTCACGAGTGAAGCACTGCATTTAGATGATTTAGTGCTAAGCCATGAACCCTGTGCAACACCTGCAATGTTGAACATTTGTGGCCATATCCATCCCTGCATCCGCTTGAAAACTCGTCTGGACAACCTCCGACTGCCCTGCTTTTACCTGGATCAACCCCAAAAGTTACTGGTTCTTCCCTCCTTCGGCGAGTTCACAGGCGGCTGGGAAGTCACCCTGGAACCTGAGACTATCGCCTATGCGATCGCCGACACCCAAATCATCCCTTTCCCCGGTAAATCCAAATGTCCACCCAAAAATCCTCAACCAAAAACCAACAAAAAGAAATGAGGATTTCCGCTCAAGGCAGAACAAATTTGATGGAATGGTGGGTGGCTTCGCCGCCCACACTACGGCTCAAGTTGATACCCGAAAATGACAGGAGACGGGATAGTAAACGATGTTGCTATCCTCTATTTTTGTGATAAATAAAATTTTTTTCCGGAATTAGAAGCTCTACCGTTGTAAGGCCATTGCGGAAAGTCTAGGAATGGGGTTGTAATCATGCTCAATGCAAGATTAAAGCAAATTCTAATTGGAATGACGAGCTTAGCAGTCGTGGCTGGGGCTAGTTCATTCGGAAAACTACCGAAAGCCGCAGCCTTTCAATTTGGTCAGCGGGAGGTCAATCAAGAAAGTTTTGTGGCGATCGCAGTTCCCCGTCGCTATGGCTATTCTCTGGTTATAGTAGAGCAGGTTTCCAATGCTCGCCCCTGCTGGCAAGAATATGGCAGCTATCCTACCCAGGTTGATCCGCTTCTGCTGACGTTTAACTTTACAGGAATTTGCGGACGAGCCACCGATAGCAATGGTTATTCAGTGCGAGTAGGGGGTAAGGATCTAGCCATGAGTCATAGCTTGAGTGTTCGGAATCGCGGAAATGATATCGTTTTAGTGGCCACCTCACGGGTTGATCCCTACGCCCCGCCCATGATTATCGGCAGAACCTACGGGGTGACTAATGGATTTAGCAAGATTGTTCTAGAACCCGGTTGGCGATTTGCTAAGCGCACCTACGGCACTAAGACTCTGGGTCACATTTACTTTACCCATGATGCCCTGGCCCGATACTGATATGCCTGTGCCGTAGAACAGGGGGGATACTGGTTCAGCGAGTCTTTACACTAAGTTGTTCAGGGGAGTCAACCTGAAACTCCCCCACCTCCTGTACTCCACTAGCATTGGAGACGCTGTAAATTATTGCCAAACATAAATCAAAATAAACAACATAATCCAGATCACATCGACAAAGTGCCAGAACAATGACGTTTCCATCACGCCAACTTCGCCCTTGTCATAGTTACCCGGCAGGAAAGAGCGGAACAGCATGTACAACTGCAACAATACTCCAGTTAGAACGTGCAATCCATGAAATCCAGTCAGGAGATAAAAACTTCCGCCAAAGACACCAGAGGTGAAGCCGAACTGCAAATTGCTCCACTCCACTGCTTGACCATAGAGGAAGTAACTGCCCATCGCCATGGTTAGAATCCAGAAGCAGCGGAATCCCCAGAGATTTCTTTTGTGTAGAAATCGTTCAGCAATGTAGATTACAAAGCTACTGGAAACCAGGATCACAGTATTAATCGCTGGCTCCCGAATTTCCAAACCTTCAACGCCCGCCGGAAGCCAGTCGACAGTTGTGGTTTTGTAAACAATATAACCGACAAAGAAACTGAGGAAGATCACACTCTCTGACAGCAGGAATATGACGAAGCCAAACATACTGCTGCCTGCTTCATCATGGGTATGTTCTGCCCCGTGGGGTTGGGGCAATTCAACATTGGGAGATTCGAGATTAACACTACTCATTGGTTGGGGCAGAAACTTCAAGGTTTGCAGTTAGGGGTTCGTGCTTACCGTAGCCGTAGGGCTCAGAAATCACGACTGGAATTTCTTCAAAGTTCTCAACCGGAGGCGGTGAGGAAATCAACCATTCCAGACCAATGGCTCGCCAGGGATTGTCTGGTGCTTTTTTCCCTTGAATCCAGGAACTCACCATGTTGAGGATGAAGGGTAAGGTTGACATTCCCAGTAGAAACCCGCCTAAACTGGCTAACACATTCCAAAAGGCAAATTCTGGATCATAGGAGGCGACTCGACGGGGCATACCCAGCAATCCAGCGGGGTGCATCGGGAGAAAGTTGAGGTTCGTTCCAATGAAAGCCAACCAGAAATGCAACTTGCCAAGACCTTCGTAATACATTCTTCCGGTCATTTTCGGAAACCAATGATAAAAGGCGGCAAACAGCCCCATCGTTATCGTGCCATAGACCACGTAATGGAAATGACCAACAACGAAGTAGGTATTATTCACATGGATATCGAAGGGAACAGAGGCCAACATGACACCAGTTACCCCTGCGAAAACAAACATGATGATGCCCCCCAAAGCAAATAACATGGGGGTATCCAAGCGTAGCTTTCCGCGCCAAACCGTCGCCACCCAAGCAAATACCTTAATCCCGGTCGGTACTGCCACCAACATAGTGGTGAACATAAAGAATAATCGCATCCAACCCGCTGTACCACTGGCATACATGTGGTGTACCCAAACTATTAAGCTGACGCAGGTGATCAAAATTGCTGAAACCGCAACAATCTTGTAGCCAAACAAGGGCTTGCGAGAGTACACAGGCAGCACTTCGGAGAAAATTCCAAATACAGGCAGCACCATCACATACACTGCTGGATGGGAATAGAACCAGAAGAAATGCTGAAACAGAACCGGATCGCCTCCCTTGGCCGGATCGAAGAAGCTGGTTCCAATAGTGAGGTCGAACAGCAACATCACTGCACCTGCGGTTAAAGCCGGCAAACCGATCAACTGAATGATTTGAGCGGCTAGTACCGTCCAGACGAATACCGGCATCCGAAAGAAGGTCATGCCAGGAGCGCGGAGCTTGAAGATTGTTGTCACGATATTCACGGCTCCCATGATGGAAGAAACCCCGGAAATCGCCACCGCTACCAACCAAAGGAACTGACCATTCACCAGATTTCCCGTTGGATTCTGTAAGCTCACGGGTGGATAGGCCCACCAGCCAGACTGAGAGGGGCCGCCAGGCACAAAGAAGCTGACCAGCAGAATAATACTGAAGGTGGGAAACATCCAGAATCCAATCATATTCAGTCGAGGGAAAGCCATATCCCGCGCCCCAATCATAATCGGCACTAAGTAATTAGCAAAGCCTAGCAGTACGGGAAATGTCCACATAAACAACATGATGCTGCCATGCATGGTGAATAGCGCGTTGTAAACCGTCCGATCCACTAGATCGGCCTCCGGCGTGATTAATTCTCCTCGGATGATCATGGCTAGCAGACCACCGACCAGGAAGAAAATAAAGGACGTAACCAGATATTGAATCCCAATCACCTTGTGATCCGTGCTAAAGCTGAAGTAACGTCTCCAGTTATTCGGATCACCGGGTTGGGCTTGCTCATTACTAGGGGAAATCCCCTGAAGCGGAGTATCAATCATAAAGTGTTTTCCTCGGAGCCAGCATAGTTAACAACAGGGGGCGCTGCCGGAACAACGGTTTTCCAGCCAGCACTAATAGGGTTTTGAGCTTCTTCACTGTATTCATCGAAGGCTTGATTGTAGGCCACCGTTGGAGCCTGGGCTGCCGCCGTTTTCAACCAGGATTGGTATTTTTCAGCAGACTCGACGACCACATTTGCCTGCATCGCCGCAAAGTATGTGCCACTGTACTGAGAATCCCGTAGACGATACTTGCCCGGTCGAACGGGCGTGAACTCCAGGTCATTCACCTTGCCGGGAATAATGTCTTGCTTCACCCGAAAAGCTGGAATGTAAAACCCATGAATCACATCGTCGGAGGTCATGGTCAGCTTTATCCTGCTATTCTGGGGCAGATGTAACTCGGTGCTGGTGACGTCTTGCTCTGGATAGCGAAACTCCCAAACCCACTGTCGGGAAAGGACTTCAATCTCCTCGAAGTCCTGGTCGGCTGGATCCATTGGAGCCGCCTCAGCCGATGCCATCATTTCATGACGATGATCCATCGGAGCCCGAATGTCGATCTGGTTGTAAATCCAATAACTGTAGGTTGACAAGCCCAGAACCAGAATTACTGGAATTGCTGTCCAAACCACTTCCAGCGTAACATTACCCTCAATCGGTGGCCCATCACCGATGTCGTATTTTCCAGCGCGATGAAACAGAATCGAGTAGAACAGCGTTCCCGCCACCCCCAGAAAAATAAAAGTTGCAATGCCAACTAGAACACTGAATAATCGGTCAATTAGCATTGATTCAACCGAAGCTTGGGGCGGCAGCCAATGATGGGTTTGCTGGGCGACCCACCAGCTTGCAATTGCCATCAGGATTGCGAGTCCTGTTAAAGTTAAAATCGTGCGTATTTTCATAGACCTTCACTCATAGGTTTTCATTCATAAAAATTCTGCACAATTCTTTATTTATACTCTGACAGCAGTATATCAAAATCGGAGATTGTATGCTCTGCAACACTCTGTTTTTAAGATTCGGTTCTTGATTGCGAATTTTTGATCTTCAATAGATTCTGGGGTAAGTTCTTTTCAACCTCGGGATTGAGTTCTATTGCTCGAACAATTGCAGTCGCTGCGGCTTTTTTCTGATTTTCTCTCGCCAAAACCTTGCCCAGAAGCAAATAAAATCCTGCTATTTCTGGCTTCAAGGAAATTGCTTGCTGAACTAGAGATGCCGCCTCAGAAAATTTGCCACTTCTGAGCTTTTCCCGAGCCTGGTCAAACTTCAGACCCTCTTCTATCATTCTAATCTGTCCCTGCTCAAATTCAGGCAGAAAGTTCATTCTTCGAGACTCATTAATTACTTTTCTGACATATTCATAGGATTGCTCAGGACTAATTACTTTAGAATGTTCTAAATCTGGCGTCAGGTCGTACTGAAGAATATTACAGATCTCAGAAAAATCTAGAGAAAAATATTCTAAGTCATCCACTGTAAACCAGTTTTTCCAGTCATCGTAGTTTTTCGTACGACTGACCCGCTGATACTTCTCAGGAACCTCGACATTCAATGGGATAAATTCTAAATTGAGATATTGACCCAGAGCCGCAAGATTTCCATCAATGAAGTCTTCGTACCTTAAAACGAAAAAGTCAGAATCAGATACAGCCAACCTTGCAATATCTTGATATTGAGCTTGAAATCCTCGGGTGATCTTTCCCCCAATCAATTGATTGAAGTAGTTGACAATCTGCTTAATATGAACAGATTCAGGATCAATCGATTTTTGCCACAAAAGTTCAAGGTACTCCGCCGTAACCTGATCACTGGAGAAGCCCCTACCATTGAAAGGCTCGTACAGCAATGTGCTAATCAATCGATCCAATGGATGTCTAACAATGAGAACTCTCCGATCAAATTGCTTGGCACGTTGGTTGATGATGTCCCAATCTCTCACCCTCAGAGATTTAACAATCAGGTTCTCCTTCCCGTAGTCAATCCGCTCTAGAGAAGGGGGCTCAAACACAACCTCATAATCCGGAAAATGTTCATGGATGGCGTAGGTGATTGCTGTTGTTCCCGTTTTTGCTGCACCAAGCAACAAGATCTTCATTGAATTGCTCCTCAGAACCGTGGGCTGTACATCTAGCAATACAACTTCAAATCAGTTCTGCCAGAAAAACTTTCGACTATCTGAGAAGAGCGCTGGGATCAGACCCCGATCTCAATAGCTGATCCGCCGTAATATGCACGCCAAACTCGGCTCCCAATTGGGCTCCTAAAGTTCCCTGCACAAACATCAGGACAAAAATTCCCAGACCCGCCAGCAGGTAAGTCCATTGCACCTGTTGGGATCGTTCTCTACGCCAGACAAACCGCTGAAATCCACGCCAAACTGTCATCGCTACAATCAGAAACAGTAACGCAACGCCACCCACCCCATGCCAGATCATGGTCTCCATCGCCTCTAAACCCCAAGCGCTCTCAACATCGGCCAGAGGATTCGCCAGGATAATTTCGTAGAAACCCGCCGCGACTGTGAAAAAGGTGATAACGGCTGCGGCCAGCATGTTGTACCAGCCCACATCAAAAAAGTTAGACCGGGCAGCCGGAACCGACATAAATTTAAAAACAGGCTTCTCCAGGGGAAACAGGACACCTACAATATCGAAGGCAATGGCCACGATAAACAGGCCCAGAGTTAAATGCACCAGGTTGGGGTGAATCGGAATGGTATAGGGCAAGCCATTGGCCCCCAACTGCTCAACCAGTTGATTCGCTAGCTCAGAACTCATTGCATTACTCCATCGCGAATTGCTTCGACTACAGGAACGGTATGCAGTCCATAAACCCACACCAGTTCATCGCCCAGATAAACCTGGAAAAATACTAAACCGATCAGGAAAACCTCTACCCCCAGATAGGACATCGGCAACGGCTGAGTTGCATCATTAAAACGAATGATATATCGCCACGCAGTCAGGGCCGCAATTACACCGGACAGTGACCAACCAATAATTGTATGGAGGTTCAAGGTTCCTTCAACGGCTTCGTAGGGCTGAGCCAAACCCGCTTCAACCTGACCAAAAATAATTGCAATAAAGATAGAAACCGTTGCAAAAGAAAGGTTCCACCAACCCACTTCATACAGACGGGTATTACGCGTAAAATAACCAATTACATCGCATAAAAATGCAAACAAAACCATCGCAATTACAAAGTGAACCACAATAGGATGGATGGTATCGGGATAAGGTAAGTTGTGATCGTTAAGTGGTGGGAGATAGTTAAACACAGTGCTCTCCTAGGAGTTTCTGCCAATAGAAATCTTACATAGGTCGAGGCTTCTGACTTGAATCAGAAGCATCTAGTTTGTAGTATAGATTAAAGTCAATTTTCCTTGCAGGATCTTAAGGTTTTCCTCGCCTGGAGCGGTTCACCGGTTCCACAGCAGATCGCTACCAATCACGTCACTCAACGAATCATGGGTACCTTAGCAAGCTTTTCTCTAGAGAATTTTGGATACCTAGCTAAACAACTCCAACCGAAGGATGCAGCAGTTCTACAGCAACTTTATGAGCAGTGTACAGATTTCGCGCTTCTATCGGATGGATTGCCCCCCGCTCCGACGGCTGCGTTGGAGGAATTCGAGGCTTTGCCGGACGGCAAGACAATCCAGGACAAGTACATCTTTGGTCTGTTCGATTCTTGTAACCGTCTGGTGGGGATGATGGAATCAATCCGACACTACCCTGATCACCAGACCTGGTGGATTGGGTTAATGATGCTGGCCCCAGAGGTCAGAGGTAATGGCTTGGGAACCGAGTTCTACAAGTCATTTAAGCAGTGGGTGGCGACACAGGGAGTTTCCCAAATCTCTCTAGCAGTGTTTGAGAGCAACAAGCCGGGACTGAAGTTTTGGAAAAAGATGGGGTTTGAGGTAATTCGTAAAGCCCCGCCCCAACAATTCGGTCTCAAAACCCATGAACGTCACGTGCTGAGTTCTACGCTACAAAACTGACAACCTGCCCGAAGGTTGAAGCTGATCCAAGAGAGTCTTGATGATATTCGATTCATTCTGTCAAGTTACTTTTTATAACAGTTCCTAAAAGCAACACTTGCAAACTTGTCAAATTTTGTTACAGATATCTTCTATTTTCTAGTCGATTTGTGTCGGATAGCGTGAAAACGATGTTGTCAATCTCGTTTTTTGGTAAAAATGCTCATGGTAGAGTTATGACTCCTACTGAGTTGTAGCAACCAAAAGCCCTGAAATTCAGAGCCAACCACTTAGATCAACGACTTAGAAGATCAAGAGAAGAACACAATATGTTTACATACGTCAAGCCTACTGTTCGACACATCAAGCCTGAAAATCTTGATGGACAATCTGGAACGCCGCGATCGCTGCTCAAAGTTGTCTATATTGTCTTGGAGGCCCAGTACCAAAGTGCTCTATCTGCTGCTGTGCGCTCCATCAATCACAGCAATCCCAACTTAGCGATTGAAATCAGTGGTTATTTAATTGAGGAACTTCGCAGTCCAGAAAACTATGAAAGTTTTAAACAGGATGTAGCAGAGGCCAATGTTTTTATTGCTTCTCTAATCTTCATCGAAGACCTGGCCGAAAAAGTCGTTGAGGCCGTCACTCCCCATCGAGACAAGTTGGACGTGGCAGTTGTTTTTCCCTCCATGCCCCAGGTGATGCGCCTGAACAAAATGGGCAGTTTCTCCATGGCCCAACTGGGTCAGAGCAAGAGCGCCATTGCCCAATTCATGAAGAAGCGCAAGGAGCAGTCCGGTTCTTCCTTCCAGGACGGGATGTTGAAGCTGCTCAGAACCTTACCCAAAGTCCTGAAATATATGCCGATGGAAAAGGCCCAGGACGCCCGCAACTTCATGTTGTCCTTCCAATACTGGCTTGGCGGCTCCCCAGAGAACCTGGAGAATTTCCTGCTGATGTTGGCTGACAAGTACGTTTTCCAGGATTTAGACACCAAAGCCCAGTATGCTGATCCAGTGGTCTATCCCGACATGGGCATCTGGCATCCCCTGGCCCCCAAGATGTTTGAGCAGGTTCAGGACTATTTGCAGTGGTACAACAGCCGGGATGATATTCCCGAAGATCAAAAAGATCCGTTGGCAATTTCTATCGGTTTAGTCATACAGAGAACCCACCTGGTTACCGGCGATGATGCCCACTATGTTGCCATGGTTCAGGAACTCGAAGCCATGGGCGCACGGGTAATTCCAGTCTTTGCCGGTGGATTGGACTTCTCCAAACCCGTAGATGAATATTTCTGGAATCAGCCGCCCAAGGGAATTCAACCCCAGCCCCTGGTGGATGCCGTCGTTTCCCTCACTGGATTTGCGCTCGTTGGTGGCCCGGCCCGTCAGGATCATCCCAAAGCGATTGAATCCCTGAAACGTTTGAACCGACCCTATATGGTGGCCCTGCCTCTAGTCTTCCAGACGACAGAAGAATGGGAGGAAAGCGATCTAGGATTGCACCCGATTCAGGTGGCCCTGCAAATTGCCATTCCAGAACTGGATGGGGCGATTGAACCGATCATTGTCTCTGGCCGAGATGGCACCACTGGAAAAGCCATTGCGCTGCAAGATCGAATTGAGGCCATTGCTCAACGGGCGATGAAATGGGCCAACCTCCGCAAGCGGCCTAAGTTAGACAAGAAAGTTGCGATTACCATTTTTAGTTTCCCACCGGATAAAGGTAACGTGGGAACCGCCGCTTACCTGGATGTGTTCGGTTCCATCTACGAAGTCATGCAAGCCCTACAACACAATGGCTATACCGTTGAGGATCTGCCAGAATCCGCCGAGAAGCTGATGCAGGCGGTCATCCACGATGCCACTGCCCAATACCAAAGCCCCGAACTCAACATCGCCTACAAGATGTCCGTTCAGCAATACGAACGGCTCACCCCCTACTACGAGAAGTTAAACGAAAACTGGGGGCCACCACCGGGACATCTAAATACCGACGGTGAAAGCCTACTGGTTTACGGGAAGGAATTTGGTAACGTCTTCATCGGTGTCCAGCCCACTTTCGGTTATGAAGGCGATCCGATGCGATTGCTGTTCTCCCGTTCTGCCAGTCCCCACCATGGATTCGCAGCCTACTACACCTACCTGGAACAAATCTGGAAAGCTGACGCGGTGTTGCACTTCGGTACCCACGGTTCTCTAGAGTTCATGCCAGGGAAACAAATGGGCATGTCCGGTGCGTGCTATCCTGACAATCTGATTGGTTCCACTCCAAATCTCTACTACTACGCCGCCAACAACCCCAGTGAGGCCACCATCGCCAAGCGCCGCAGCTACGCTGAAACCATCTCCTACCTCACCCCTGCTGCCGAGAATGCTGGACTCTACAAAGGCTTACAGGAATTGAGTGAACTCATCGGTTCCTATCAATCCCTGAAAGAAAGCGGACGCGGCATCCAGATTGTCAACACCATCATTGAAAAGTGTCGTATGGTAAATCTGGATCAGGATGTTACCCTGCCTGAATGCGATGGAGCTGAACTCTCCGGTGAAGAGCGAGATTTACTGGTCGGTCAGGTTTACCGCCGCTTGATGGAGATCGAATCTCGCTTACTTCCCTGTGGACTGCACGTCATTGGTAAACCACCCACTGCGGAGGAGGCCGTTGCTACTCTGGTGAATATTGCCAGCCTGGATCGGGAGGAAGACGGCTTACTCAGCCTACCCCGGATCATTGCTGACAGCATCGGTCGAGATATTGAAGAACTCTACCGCAATAACGACCGAGGCGTTCTGGAAGATGTTGAGTTGTTACAGCAGGTCACCGAAGCGATGCGAGCTGCCATTGCCGCTCTAGTTCAGGAAAAAACCGACGCAGAAGGGCGCGTTTCCAAAGTTGCCAAGCTCAACTTCTTCAACATGGGCAAAAAGGAACCCTGGATTGAGTCCCTGCATGAGTCCGGCTTCACCAATGTTGATCCAGAAGTAATCAAGCCCCTATTTGAATACCTGGAGTTCTGTCTACAACAGGTTTGCGCCGATAACGAACTGGGTTCCCTACTCCGCGCCCTAGAAGGTGAATACATTCTACCCGGCCCCGGCGGCGATCCCATTCGAAACCCCATGGTATTGCCCACGGGTAAGAACATGCACGCCCTCGATCCCCAGGCAATTCCCACTGCCGCTGCCGTCAAGTCTGCCCAGATCGTGGTGGAACGGTTATTAGAACGTCAACGCCTCGACAATGGCGGCACTCACCCCGAAACCATTGCCGTTGTCCTCTGGGGAACCGACAACATCAAAACCTACGGCGAATCCCTGGCCCAGGTCATGTGGATGGTGGGTGTGAAGCCTGTACCCGATGCTCTGGGACGGGTGAATAAGCTGGAATTAATTTCACTGGAAGAACTGGGTCGGCCCCGAATTGATGTGGTGATTAACTGTTCTGGGGTCTTCCGAGATCTGTTCATCAACCAGATGAATCTACTTGACAAAGCGGTGAAAATGGCCGCAGAAGCCGACGAACCCACCGAGATGAACTTCGTGCGGAAACATGCCCTGCAACAGGCAGAGGAACTAGGCGTAAACTTGCGTCAGGCCGCAACCCGTGTCTTCTCAAACGCCTCCGGTTCCTATGCCTCTAACGTTAACCTGGCAGTAGAAAATAGTTCTTGGGAAGAGGAGTCAGAACTGCAGGAAATGTATCTGAAGCGCAAGTCCTTTGCCTTCAATTCTGATAATCCGGGCATGATGGATGACAATCGTCAGGTATTCGAATCCGCTCTGAAAACGGCAGAGGTGACCTTCCAAAACCTGGATTCTTCTGAAATCAGTCTGACGGATGTGTCCCACTATTTCGATTCTGACCCCACCAAGGTGATTTCTACCCTGCGCAACGATGGCAAAACCCCTTCCTCCTACATTGCCGACACCACAACGGCGAATGCTCAGGTGCGTTCTCTATCGGAAACGGTACGGTTGGATGCCCGCACTAAGATGTTGAATCCGAAGTGGTACGAGGGCATGCTATCCCACGGCTATGAAGGGGTACGAGAGTTATCGAAGCGATTGGTGAATACCATGGGTTGGAGTGCGACGGCTGGGGCCGTTGACAATTGGGTCTATGAGGAAACCAATGAAACCTTCATCAAGGACGAGGCCATGCAACAACGGCTGATGAATATGAATCCTCACTCCTTCCGGAAGATTGTCACGACGTTGTTGGAAGTGAATGGTCGAGGTTATTGGGAAACCAGTGAAAGCAACCTAGACCGATTGCGGGAATTGTATCAACAGGTTGAGGATCGGATTGAAGGGATTGAGTAATTAGGTTTACTAGAAAAGCTATGCAAGGGTAGGTGAAAACCTACCCTGATTTTTTAGGAATGAAAGAATACAAATGAAGTTTGAGATTCTGGGAGAAATTTGTAATATTGAAACTATTGCGGTTGGCAGTTCAATTCGTGAAGTTGAAAGGTTACGAGAGGTTTATGGGCCAGGGCGTTGGCGTAAGTTCAAGGGGGTTACTACAATCCAGCTCGAAGATGGAACAATCTGTGAAGCAGAAGTTCATTGGTATGAGGCTCATGGAATCGGCAAGAAAGAAATCAAGATCAAATATTTGTTAGAATAGGGTTTATGGAATTTGTCGTTTGTATTAATAATCAAGACTACGCAGCATCTCTAGAAGTCAGAAAGATCTATCAGGTCATTTCAGATAATCGAGCTGGCCTGCATCAGATGATTCGTGTTGTTGATGAATCTGGGGAAGATTACTTGTATCCGCAAAGTTATTTTATGTCAATTGAGTTATCAGAAAATTTAAGAAAGGTACTTGCCACCTTTAATTAGTTCAGCATGTTAGCCTGTCTGCATTTTTATGCAACAACGCCTCTGAGTTTTGTTCTGTTCAGCGGCTTTGATTCCTGTATAGCGCAAATACTGGCTCAAACAACCTTGCATTAGTTAAGAACTGTTACCTCAAAAGAGCCGCGCCTAAAGGGGTTTGGGGACTATGTCCCCAAGAAGGGGACACCGCCCCCTTCACCCCTATTTCACAAATCATTTGTGATTGCTATAGGCTATATCTGTAATTACAGAGAAATGTTGTAGAAGATATCTGTAAAACCACTTAAGTCTAAAGTTTATTATAAGCAAAAATATATCTCCTGTTCCAGTATTTCCACATAAAATAAGCTTCTTCTTATGGGTTAAAAACTCGTGGTATTCCAGATGAAATTCCAATAATCTCAGGGCTAGACTTTTATAGTAAGTCTTTTAAATTTACTTAAAGTAATGTCTGATCCTTTCTCTTTAATCAATAATCCTACAGACGCTCAGTTTGTAAATCAAAATCCTCAAGATCCAGGAGGTCTGGTTTATGAGGGATTTCTCAATCGAGAGAATCGATTCAATGGCACTGACGCTGATGACATCATTGGTTTGGGAAATCTAAATGACCAGGCTAATTCTGGTGAGGGTGACGATGTTGTAAGGGCTTATCAAGGTAATGATACTATCGTCACTGCTGGCGGTGACGATCTGATTTACAGCGGTAAAGGAGATGATGTTATCGATGCTGGCGATGATAACGATGTTGTCTTCGCAGATCGTGGAGATGATTTAGTCCAAGGTGGCCGAGGCGATGATTTACTCCTAGGAAATCAGGGGCAGGATACTATCCAAGGGGGCGAAGGCGATGATAGTGCCTACGGTGGTCAAGGTGACGACCTGGTTCAAGGTGGAAACGGCAATGACCTACTTCAGGGCGATATCGGTAATGATACCCTTCAAGGCGATGCTGGCAATGACCTAATCTATGGTGGTGTGGGCACTGACCTCCTATCTGGAGGAACTGGCAGTGATACTCTATTAGGCGGTCAGGGAAATGATACCCTTGCTGGAGATGATAACAATGACCTGATCTACGCGGGTCAGGGCAATGATCAAGTTTTTGGTGGCGAAGGTGACGATACAGCCTTCGGTGACGTTGGCGATGATTCTGTCCTAGGTGGTAATGGAAATGATCTGCTGATGGGAGGTCTTGGCAGTGATTCAGTTGTAGGTGGAATTGGCAACGACACGGTATTTGGTGGGAAGGACAGCGATACCCTACTAGGGGGAGAAGGGAACGATCAACTTTCTGGCGATCGCGGCAGCGATAGTCTCATTGGCGGCTTAGGAGTAGATACCTTTAGCTTTGAGTTTGGAGGTGACGTGGCCAACACTTCTATTGGAGCAGCCTTTGGTTTAGACACTTTGGCAGACTTTGATGCTGCAGTTGATCAGATTAATTTGGACGGTGATTTGTTTGATGCAATCGAGGTAATTGGCGGACAAATTGCTGGCAGTGAATTTAGGATTGTTGCTAGCTTCACTCCGACTGACATCAGTGGTATTGGAGAGGCAAATCTGATCTATGACCAAACTAGTCGTCAATTGTGGTACGTTGATGCGTCTGGAAGCGCAGTGCCAGTCATGCACATGGGTGATGGCGCTACTAACCTCGAAAATCTAAACTCAGATAATTTTGGCTTGATTTAGAAGGATTAGTTCGCGTAGAAAACATCTATTTACAGATTAGCAGGTGGAATTGGAAAATTCCACCTGTTGATTTTGAGGCAAATGTGAGCCGCAAGTTACACCGCAGTTTTTTTGTAGGCAACAGTAATATCTACAAGGGCGGGGGTGACCCCGCCCTTACACCAGCTCAAGATTTGGTATTACTAGGCTGTTTTCAACAAACCACTGTGGATCAACAAGGGCTGAGTACTAGGTTCCCGTCCTCGGAAGGCGCGGAAGACCTCCATGGGATGCAAGCTACCTCCCAAGGCTAGCACCGTGTCCCGAAATTGCTGACCAATTTGAGCAACAGCTTTCTGATCCTCTAGCCCAGCTTCCTCAAAAGCAGCAAAGGCATCTGCACTTAGAACTTCAGCCCACTTGTAACTGTAGTAGCCTGCCGCATAGCCACCCGCAAAGATGTGACCGAAGGCACACAGGAATGCGTCCTCTGGCAAAGGTTGGAGCACGGCTGTTTTTTCGGCAATTCGATTGCGAACATCATTGGCCGTTGCAGTTCCTCCCGGTTGATAACGGTGATGTAACTCCAGATCTGTGAACCCAAAATGTAACTGACGTAGCATTGCTGTACCACTCATGTAGGTTCGAGCTGCCAATAACTTTTGGTAGTAATGTTCTGGCAGCGATTCTCCAGTTTTGTAGTGCTTGGCCATGCTAAATAATGTCGCTCGGTCGTAGCACCAATTCTCCATGAACTGACTGGGAAGTTCCACCGCGTCCCATTCCACGTTGTTAATCCCAGAGGCCCCAGCGTAATCCACTGTGGTCAACATATGCTGTAGCCCATGGCCGAATTCATGGAACAGAGTTTCGACCTCCCCGAAGGTCATCAAGCTGGGTCGATCCTCCACGGGAGGCGTTTGATTGCATTGCAGATAGGCCACCGGCAATCGAATCTGTCCCTGACCGTTCTGAACAAACCTGGCCCGATTGATGCACTCATCCATCCAGGCTCCGCCCCGTTTCTCAGCCGGACGGCTGTAGGGATCGAGATAAAAATAGGCAATGGGCTGGCCTGTGGCATTGGCAACCTGAAAATAGCGAACATCTGAATGCCACACAGGGGCCTCACCATCTGCCGCCGTGATTTGAATCCCAAAAATGCGATTCACCAGATTGAAGAGTCCTTCTAGAACTTGAGGCAAGGGGAAATAGGGACGCAATTCCTCACTGGTGAAGGCAAACTTGGTTTCTCGCTGCCGCTCTGCCCAGTAGCTAACGTCCCAATGTTTTAGATACACGGCCTCTGGTGCAGCTTGTGATTGAGCAAAGGCTTTGAGATCGACAAATTCCTGCTGGGCCGCATCGTAGCTGACAACGCGCAATTCTTCCAGTAACTCTTCAACAGCAGCGACACTCGGAGCCATTTTCCGAGCCAGGCTGAGTTCTGCATAACTGTTAAACCCTAGAATTTCTGACTTTTCCTGCCGTAGGGTCAGAATCCGTTCAATGAGAGGACGATTATCTAAATCCCCTTGGGAAGCCCGACTGATGTAGGCTCGATAAACGTTTTCCCGCAAATCCCGTCGCCGGCTGTACCTCACGAAGGGGCCAAAACTGGGCAAGTCTAAGGTGACGCGCCAGGGGCCAGCCTCAGCCGTTGCAGCTTCCTTTCCTGCCTCACGAGCTGCTTGGGCTGCTAAACTTAACCAACTCGGCGGTAATCCTGCGACTTCATCGGCTGCGGTTAGCGTCAAACTAAACGCCTTTGTTGCATCCAGAACATGGTTGGAATACTGAGTTGCTAGCTCTGCCAGCTCTAACTGAATCTGATTGAAGCGATCGCGCTGCTCCCCGACCAAACCAACACCAGACAATTCCGCATCCTGAAGGGCACTGGCGATAATGCGTTGCTGAGCCGATTCCAAGTTCTCCCATTCCTGACTATCTCGGAGTGCTTTAAAAGCTTGATAAATCGGCTGGCTCTGACTCAGGCGGTTGATAAACTGCACAACTTGAGGCTGAACAACCTCGTGCGCTTGGCGTAGCTCAGGACTATTTTTCACGCCCATCAAATGATTTACGATGCCCCAACTCCAGGTTAATCTTTCCTGAAGTTGCTGCAAGGGTTCAACAAGCTGAGCCCAAGTGGGTTGAAGATCTTTCTCAAGATTGGTCAGATCTGTGTCTAGCTCATTCAGCAAGTGCTCCATTGCTGGAACAACGTGTTCAGGTCTGATCTGTTCAAAAGGAGGCAACCCCTGACCCACCAGCAGGGGGTTGCCCACAGTCACGGTATCTACACTCATTTCCCGGTTGTTGTAGGGTATCACCCTCTGTTATACCAATTTTGCGAGGATGAGTGCATCGTTTTAGACAACATCACACTCGGCACTACAGAATTCCGTCGTGCTTAGCCATGTACAACATCAGGTCAACTACACGGCAGGAATAGCCCCACTCGTTGTCATACCAGGAAACAATCTTGAAGAAGTTGGAGTTTAATTCGATACCCGCACCGGCATCAAAGGTACTGGAGTGAGCGTCAGTTTTGAAGTCCATAGAAACGACAGGCTCATCGGTATAACCTAAAACTCCCTTCATTGGCCCTTCAGCAGCGGCCTTCATTGCGGCACAGATTTCGTCGTAGCTGGTGGATTTCTCAGTCTTGAAGGTTAAATCCACAACCGAAACATCAGGGGTTGGAACTCGGAAGGCCATGCCTGTTAATTTTCCTTTTAGATCAGGAATTGCCAACGTTACGGCCTTTGCTGCTCCCGTAGACGCAGGGATAATATTCTGAGCTGCACCCCGTCCACCCCGTAGATCTTTCTTACTGGGGCCATCAACGGTGGGTTGAGTCGCGGTCATGGCGTGAACGGTGGTCATCAATCCTTCAGTCAGACCAAAGGTATCGTTGATCACCTTTGCAACGGGGGCCAGACAATTCGTGGTGCAACTGGCATTGGAGACAATCAGGTGTTCCTTTGGATCAAATTCTTCGTGATTCACACCCATTACGAAAGTTCTCACTTTGTCGGGATCTTTGGTGGGTGCAGAAATAATGACTCGCTTTGCCCCGGCCTCAATGTGCTTGTAAGCTCCCTCATGGGTGGTAAAGAAACCAGTAGACTCCACAACGTAGTCAACGCCATCTTCTTTCCAAGGCAACTCAGCAGGGTCACGCATTGCAGTACAACGGATCACATGACCATCTACCACGATATTGCCATCCTTGACTTCAACCGTACCGTCGAAGTTTCCATGGGTGGAATCGTATTTGAACAAATAGGCTAAATTCTCTGCAGGAACGAGGTCATTCACTGCAACAAACTCAATGTCTGGATTTTTAATCGCAGACCGAACAACCATACGGCCAATCCGGCCAAATCCATTAATTGCAACCTTTAAAGCCATAGTCAAGCAACTCCTAAGTGTTAGAGGTCTCTGTTTTTACGTTTAAATACCTAATCCTGATTGAGGTTAACATGTCCGATTTAAGCAACAGGTATTCTTCTTGATTTTTTAAGAAGCGGTTAGAGATTTTGGGTCAACTGAGAGAAACCTAAAATGCTTTTCCAAAGGTTAAGTTTGTCTTAAATTCTCCTAAAGAAATCGCTTCACCTACCACCTCCTAAAAGAGGAGACGGCTTTCCGAGTCAAAATTATTTGCTCACGATAGAACAAACTAATATTGTGAATTCTCACTGGTATCGAGTTTTCAAGTCCAAAAATCTACAATCTGCACAGGATTATCACAGTGCATTACGCTTCGCTAATGACACCCTACAAACAGTCGAGTCAATAATCAATAATCGATAACCAATGACCCATAACCAATAACAAACTCAAACCCTCGGCCGCATCACAGGCTCTGGAAAAAGCTTCTTAACTTGCACCTCACGTTGTTCTGGAGTATCTTCTGCCCAATTCCATAAACTTTCATAGAAGAAAAAAGATACCCCGGCAAACTGGCGTTGACGTACTTCAGCCACTTGTCGCTGAATCGTTCCCGTTGGTGTTGGGTTGTTTCTCAAGCCACTTAAAATTCCAATTGCAACTGGAATATGAGTTCTGGCTAGTTCAACCTCAGTGCGCTCCATTTCTGAAATGAACTGATCCATATCGGTTCGATAGTCCTGCAAAATAATCTCCTCAATCCAACCCTTTCTTTCCCAGGTAAACCAATCTTGTAAATAGGCTGGAAGAGAAAAATGGAGGGGATTAGGAGAGAGAGAAACAATACAATCTGATTTGATTTCTTTGACTGTATAAAATAGCCGTTCCATGAAATCATTGATCTTGTCCGCTCGCCATCTCACCCAATAGGTATCGTAGAACTCTGGCGGCGGCTCTCGCCCATCATGTTCAGCCTTGAACAGTTCAATGGTGTAGGGGTCATAGCCGAATTCTGAGGGTAAGCCAAAGTGATCATCCATTTGAATTCCATCCACATCATAGTTTTCGACCACCTCAGACACTAAATCCAGGAGAAATTGTTGCACTTCGGGATGGAAAGGGTTCAACCAAACTCGCTCATGTACCCCTTCTAGTTTCGTCTGAGTTTCGTCTAAACGTTTGGTTAGCCATTCAGGATGACGGCTCGCTAGATCTGAATCTGCCGGAGCCTGAAACCCAAACTCAAACCACGGGATGACCGTCATTCCCTGATCATGTCCAGTTTCAATCACCTCTTCTAACATATCCCGCCCCTGCAATCCTGGAGTCGGATCGAGACCCCGACCCACGACTGCTTCAGCTACAGCACTGGGATACAAGGTGTAACCGCCCTGCCAGACCGTTGGATAAAGGGTGTTGAAGTTAAGCTGGTTTAGCCGATCAACGGCTTGTTTCACACCCTGGGTTGAGAACAGTACTTCACTGTCAACATTCGTTAACCAAACGCCCCGAATTTCTGAAGCTGGCGGCACGCCAGGTGACAGTTCAACCGCCTTTAGAACAGATGTGAGGGGTAAATTGAGGATCAAGCTGAGGCAAAAGGTTACCAGAATCATCAGACCATAGATGATCCTGGTCAATCGAATATTGTTACTGGACATTGCAAACCTAACTCGTAGGTAATATTTTAAGACTGAAATGCCCCAGAACTGAAAGGTTGCCCTACTGTAAGTTTATGAGTAAATTTAAGCGGGGCTGTACCAAATTGGAGAGGTATAACAACGCTCTTGAATACTTAGGGGAATTTCTTCAGGCAAGTTTTCCTTGAAGAAGACTTCGTCGTAGTCTGTCCATCGAGGAGTTGGAATCTCCAATACCCGTGCATAGTAGAAAGCCCGTTGCGTTGGATCAAAATCGGGGTCAGCCCAAACTGTTACTAACTCTGTCGCCCCAATCGTATTTTTCCACTCGGCAGTGTCAGTGTTGACCGTATTGCCCACAGGAGGCAGTTTGCAATCGGCTCCAGGCTTTCTATCGTCTGACCAGACTACATCATAAACTTTCTCCTGGGTTTCGCCGCTTGCTTCTAGCCACCCCTTAATAATTTGAATCCGGTCTAAGTTACCGCGAATTGGGTCTTTCACCGCTCCCACCAGAAATGAAGGGGCTTTACCTGCCGGAGCATTCTTTATATCACTTCCCATGGGAACACCTTTGGCATAACCCACATCTCCAGGATTACGGCCCGTATCATCTTGAGTAAAATTCCAGCCGCCAAAGAAGCGCACCGTCATGCGAGGGCCAGACGTCGCGTAAACTTCTCGCCGTTCCATCGCATCAAATAGGGCTTCACGGGTGTTCTCTCTGGCCCAAACACCGACCCAACCGGCTGCACCATACTGCCAGCCGTAGCGAATTAGATTGAGTTCTTCGTTTTGTTTAGAGATATGGGTCGCTCGTTCGGGACTGGGTTCGTAAGCTGGAAATTTACCAGAGTAGTTATTTTCTTCAATGGAAGACAGGGCCGTGTGGGTATCGCTGCCGGCCGCAAAGCCATATTTGAAGGGATTAGTGCCCAGCTCCTCTTCAAACTTCAGACCCTGCTTGAGAGCAGCACGAATGTATTCACCCTGCAACATCTCGTCTTCGTTGACCACACTCAGATCCAGATTACCGTTGTCCCACCCGGCCACCTCAAAGTCGGCAAATTCATCTACGGTAGACAGAATTGGATGGGTTTCACTGGCTCCTTTCATCTGAATAATTTCGTACAAGGGCTCCCGGAGCTGGCGACGCTTGGCGTACTCCTCTGTGAGGGGGCCGCCGCTGTGAGTGGTATCAGCAAACATCAGACCACTGCTGAGATTACCGTTGTGGGGAATCGCCAGCACGTTGCCGCCAGTTTTGTCCTCGTAGTTTTGCATCCAATCCCACAGGGATTCGGGGTCAGTGCTTTGTTGGGTGGTCTGGGGCAGCATTTGTCGAGCTTTGTCACCGTTGTCCCGATAAATGACGTTACGATGCAGGTTGTTGCCGCCGGGAACCGAAGTCCATTCGTAACCAATTACGGCAGTAAAGACACCGGGATCGTTGTATGCTTCAGCCACGTCAATTTCCTCTTCCCAGGCATTTTTGAAATCATCGACCGTAGGCAATACAGCCTCAGACAGGGTGCCTTGAGAAAAGGCCTGTACGAGTTCCACTTGAGCTTGGGCGGCCGCTTCCCCCCCCTCATTGACGGCTTCGTGCCATGCATTGGCCTGGGGGTCAGCTAGAATTTCTGGAGTGCCTGCCAGTAACTTGCTGAAAGCCCCCAAACCATCGGTGTGATCCGTCACCACCAGAAAGTCCATGGGGCGTGAGAGGCGAATCAGTTGTCCAGTGTTAGTCTTGACCTCTTCCCCCCGATCAAAGCGATAGGCATCTTCAGGGGTAAGACGGGTTCCTGCAGTTCCAGCATCAAAGGAATAAACGGTGTGTAGATGAGTATCACCCCAGTAAACCCGCTGGGGAAATTCCCGTCCACCGGAGTAGGGAGAGTAGCCGTAGTTGGGAACAACAGTGCTGCCCTGTTCCAGCAGTTCAGGATTGTCATATTCTCCGGCAGGTAGCTGAGCCAGGACAGTGCTCTGAGAAATGGCTCTATGGGCGGTAAAGATGGTAATCACCACTAGCAGGAACGTTGTGGTGACAGGCGGTAAAAATCTGTGGATCAAGGACTTCAAAGAGTTCCAGTTCATTCTAGTTGTAATCCTCTAAACTATGGTGAGATTTGCAATTCGTAATTCACGTAGCCAATTTCATCATTGCGAGCCGCCAGATAGGTATCACCCTGGCGGAAGATTTGGGCCGAGAAATCGCTACCATCTTTAAGGTTGAAAATTAATTGATTGTTCTCAATCCTGTACTTGGTGGAGGCGATCAACTCTAACTCACCTGTATGAATTGGCGTAAAGCCAGTCATTTCTCCCAAGAACCAGGTTCCATCCGGCTGATAGAAACCAAATGAATTCTTCTCCAGGGATGCGATTTTTGATTTTTAAGCTCTGACCAGAAACCAGGCGGGTAATCTCCCCTGTTTTCAAGGTTTGAGACCCCTCTTGTTACAGCCACAAAGGACAAAACTGGAAATAAGAATTTACGAATAGGTAAAATCGGTGATTTCATCTGAAGATACTCCTTGATTCATGTAATTTGATAGCTTGAGACCAATGACTAGAACTGGAACGTTCCCCGTAATACACCAACAAAATCATCGCCATTGTCCGCATCCTGGTTTGGAGCAGCCAGCCAAACAACGCCAGGTGTTACAGAAATATTGGGATTTAACTGAAAGCGATAATAGGCTTCAACGTGCCAGGGAACATCCACATCAAACTCTCCAGGATCACCATCGTCATAGTCTGTCAAATAAGGTTCTGCCCCGACCACTAATCCCAGGAAGTTCCCCTCCTTAAACAAATCTGGGAAACCAAAGTTCAGCGCATAGTTGAGAATTTGTCCCTCTCCTTCTCCGATCAATCGAGCATAGTGGGCAGAGAACCAACCCGTTATTACAAATCTAGGACTGGGCTGGAAGAAGGCTTGAACCCCGTAGGAATTGGCAATTACCCCTTCCCCATCCAGAAAGATATCGCCAACCAATAGGGTTTGACCAGCCAGGGTGTTGGCTTCGGCCGTGCCCGTGAGTGCTAATCCCAGATTATTAAAACCGAATCGACCGGGGGTGAAATAGCTATTAGAATAGGTTGCACCAATTCCAAAGGCTGGACTGGGCTTCCAGGTGATCTGTCCCATTGCCGAATAGCTGCTATTAAAGAGACCCTGACCATCACCGGAATCAGCCGCTCCATTGATGAAGCTGGTTAAGTAGGTTCCACTGAGGGTTAAATCCCGTGTCAGGGCATAGTTCAAACCAATTCCTGGGCCGCCACCACCAAATCGATAGATGGGACTGCGCTGTCCAAAGGCAGTAATGGCTCCATTTCCACCATCCCCATCATCAAAATAGGGATTGAGGGTGGGCATGATGGAATCATGGGTTTCGTTGGTTGCAGCAACATACATCCGGAGTCTGGAACCAATTGGAAACTGATAGGTGAGCTTCACTAAATTGATTTCATCATCAAATACCGCACCAAACTGACTGGTCAGCGTTGATTCTGCTGAGGGAACGTTGACATTGCCAAACACTGGAATTCCGTCAACCTCTGTTCCCGGTAAATTTAAACCAAAGCGAGAACCCTGAAGTCCAGGGGCCGTTGCATTCCCGGTTCGCAGTGTGGTTAGTAGCAAGTCTTTTCCAGTAAAGCTGGTCAGTAAACTCAGGGTGAGTCGATATTGCAGAACCGTATTGAAATCTTCGTCGTCCGCCCCAAATACATCTGCTAAACCAAAAATCGCTTCACCCACCAATTTTGAAGTGGTTGAGAATTGATTTGCTTCCAACTCTGCTGTCCGAGCTTCCAGGGCCGTCACACGACCACGAATCGCAGCCAGTTCCGCTGCAAACTCCTCCATCAAGCGTTGCAGAACTGCTAAATCTTCCCGTGTCACCGCATCTGAAGTGGCTGCGTCAATTAACTCGGTCATTCTTTCTAAACAGGCATTAACCCCTGCGGCAAATTCGTAGCGGGTTAATGCACGATTTCCCTTGTAGGTGCTGTCTGGATATCCAGCAATACAACCGTAGCGTTCGACCAAAGATTGCAATGCCTGAAATGCCCAGTCAGTCGGTTGAACATCGGTCAACTGAGAAACAGAAGTCACCTGATCTTTTTTTCGCTGACCCCTGCCTCGGCCTTCCTGTCCATAACGTTGGAGTTGTTCGAGGGGTTCGACTTCAATTTCTGGGGTATCTGAGGAATGGATCTGGGAAGAAGGGGGTATCACCTGAACCTGAGCATCCAGGGGAATGGTAGATTCCGATAAAGTTGGGTTTGACTGAACAGGAGTAATGCTATTACTTGAAGACTCTGACGAAAACGGAGCGATAGATTCCTTGGTATCTGATTTTAGCTCCAGAGATTGTGTCATCTCTAGATTCAGATCTACAGCCCTAGAGCGATCTGCATAACTTGCTTCAGGTCGAATCACAGACCCTAGACTTCCCAGGGCTAACACCAATAGCCCATATCGAACGTTTGAGTAGTTAATATGCATAACTTTTTATTTGATTCTGGGTAGATGTGCAAGGTTTGTAAAATGTAGGGTTAGCCAGTAGCTCCGAAGAACTCGCCGATCCTGTGAGAAGCGAAGTTACACAGGCAGGATTGTACCAGATAGCAACTAGATGACGTTATTTGTCACACTAGACCCTACAAAACTTGATGACTCACCAGAATAGCGAATGGCTTAATCCCTTATTATCCTGGTCTGTGTCAAGGTTCATCATTCCATAACTGCATAGAAAGCCAAAAAGTTGTCAAGCAGCATATCCATGTATAAATTGTGCATAAAAATGGGAATCCTAATCTACAGGTCACGCCTATAATTTTGGCCATGCTCTAATCCTGCACTGAACTGTTGCAGCTTTAGCAAGTCAGCCATCTTCATAGTGAAATCTTTGTGATGTTATTAGTGGGAGAAGCCTGGTGGCCTGTCAATCTCGATTTTGTGTATACTGTCATTCCCGCAAAGATGGGAACCCAGGCAGTCCACTAACGTCACTCACAATTTTAAATTTGATCAATCACTAGAGAATGTTGGATGTAATCGAATTCAGGACAAAATTCAGTACCCAGAAGCATTGTATGAATTCAAACTATCCAAAATTAACTGGTTATGGGTTGTATCATGTACAGAAATTTTAAGGGGAAAGAATAAAATGTTAAAGTTCGCTGTTGGCCATAGCAACGATCCTGACTCTGAAGCAGCCATATCAGAGGTAATAGAGCAAATCCACAGCTCCCTGGGGGATGTTTCTCCAAATGCTGGAATATTGTTTGCAGCAATTGATTTCGAGCATACCCTGATCCTGAACCGAATTGTTGAAGCCTTTCCAGGAATTTGCTTGGTGGGGGGGACAACCGATGGAGAAGTCTCTTCTGTATTGGGTGCGGCTCTTTTGAGGTAACATTTCTTAACTAATGCAAGGTTGTTTGAGCCAGTATTTGCGCTATACAGGAGTCATAGTGCAGGAGATATCAACAGTCTCTAGCAATAGACCCAAAGCAGCTCATAACCTAACTTTAACAACTCCACTGTGAAAACAACTCAAGACCCATTTGCCAACGCAACTCAACACTATCAGAACCTGATAAAGGAGCTAAGCTCGGTAGAATCTCAACACTGTGAGCATGGAAAAGTGGAGGAGTATCTTCAAATCGAAGGACGCGAACTACTAAGAAGACTATTGCAAGGATACCTGGACTTAAGAGCTAGCCAGGAAATAGCGCAACAGGAGGTAGTGGGAGCCGACCAGGAGAAACGACCCCATAAGCGTAAGCAGTGTCAGCGCAAACTCGAAAGCGTATTTGGAGAAGTCAAAGTCACACGTATGGGATACAGCACGAAAAAAGAGGGAGTGAGTGCGTTGTATCCAGAGGATGGAAAGCTGAATCTGTCGGTTGACCAATACTCAGATGAAGTGAGAAAACGGGTCGCAGTGGAAGCGGCAAAAGTGTCTTTTTCAGAAACGAGCCAAACAATCGCGGAGACCACAGGAGCTAGAGTCGGCAAAAGACAGTGTGAGGAGTTGTGCGTCAAAGTCGCCAGAGACTTTGAGGAGATCTACAGCCAGAGGGAGCAAACAGCAGAAGAGTCAACTCAAGACTTGCTGGTATTGACCACAGACGGCAAAGGGATTGTGATGCACCAGGCAGACCTACGAGAAGCCACAGCCAAAGCCGCTGAACAGAAAAAAACTCAGAGCAAGACCCGCTTGAGCCCAGGAGAGAAAAGACAGCGTAAACGTATGGCAACAGTGGCCTCAGTCTACAGTACGGCTCGTTATCACCGCAGTGCCCCGGACATCATCGGGGAAGACAAACTCCCTCCCCAACGTCCAGCTATCAGCAACAAACGAGTGTGGGCGAGTGTGCGTCACGAAGCCGAGAGTGTCATTCACAGTGTGTTTGAGGAAGCCAATCGCCGAGACCCCCAACACCAGCGCGAATGGGTAGGGCTCGTAGATGGCGGAGAACATCAGTTGCAAGTGTTCAAAACCACTGCCAAACAGACTGGAGTCGAGCTTACTATCGTACTCGACTTCATCCACGTCCTGGAGTACCTGTGGAAAGCGGCATTTTGCTTCCATCCTGTTGGGAGTGAGGAGGCTGAGGTCTGGGTGAGAGAGCGAGCTCTCCGGCTTCTCGAAGGTAAAGCCAGTGATGTGGCTGCTGGGATTCGTCGCAGCGCCACCCTCAACTC
>JBHJGO010000085.1:0-37978 GCA_050331715.1 Microcoleaceae cyanobacterium | reverse complement strand
GCAAGCGGTCAAGTCATTAACGCCCGTGGTCTTTCGGGTGTTCAAATTGCCTGTGGACGGGATCTGTCGGGGGCTTTGCCTAGACAAGACCGGACAAAGCAGGAACTCTCAGGAGCGATCTTGAGAAGCGACCCCTATACCAGACAGGGTTAGGGTGTCGAGTATGTCACATAGTGAGGAAGCTTACGTCAACTTTTAAAGATGCGTCGAACTGGCCCATCGACAAGTCACTGTACGGCAAACGCGGATAACCATGTCCAACTCCAATCCAGACAACCCGAAAATTGAACGCTATCTCCCGATCTTGATTCCTGCTGCGGTTCTGATGCTACTGATCAAGCAGGGATTGTTAGCTGTCGGATTATCTGGAGGAATCGGTCACTGGCGCTTTTGGAGATATCAACAACGCCAGGAACAGGACAAATTAGCCTATTTGGACGAGATTTTCTATCAACTGGTACAAGAAAATCAGGGACAGGTAACGCCGCTGGATTTGGCCATGAAATCTCGTCTATCGGGTTCAGAGGTACAGCAATACCTGGAACAAAAAGCGATTGAATTCTCGGCTCAGTTTGAGATTACGGAGGAGGGGGCAATCATCTATCGATTTCAAACGGCCCAGGCTTTGAAACCAGGGGGAAAGAAAACCAAAACCCGCACTGAACGTATGGCGAAACCCGCGCTCACCCCCATACCGCCAAAAGTGCCCCAGGATATCAAGCTCTTCCCCATTCCCCGTTCCTCAGAGAACCGCCCATCTCTGCCGCCTTGCTTAAATCAATCTGAGCTGGCGAAGCGACTGCAAGTTCACCCCAAAACCCTCAGCCGCTGGAAAACCCGACCTCAATTTCAACAATGGAGCGCTGAAAAAGACCCAGATAACATCGAATGGAACTATTCTCCAGAAACCCGAAACTTCTTGCCCGTTGTTTCCTCTGAAAGCCGATTTAACTGGAAGAAACTGTTTGGAGTTGATGATTAACTTCAATTCACCTTTTAGATTTCTCTCCATCGGCAGATTCCATTCCCATTGAAAACGAACCAGTAGCCTCGCCCCGCTTTTGGTGGGGGTCAAGGGGGGATCTGCCCACACCAGAATCTAGCGGAACCTGCTGTAGCAAAAGCCAGATTTGAGTTCACGAGATTGACGAGCTATAGGTTTCATTGTCCGGAAATTCTCACGTGAAACGGCTAGAGAGTTTGATTACTATGGCATGATAAGTGCAGGTGGTAGACCTTGTTCTATCCTCCGTTTTTGTTTGTGTGTGTTTGGATTGCCATAACTCCCCGTGGGGGGTTATTTTTTTGTCTGTCTCTATTAACTAGACTCAAGTGTCGCGTCAAAAGTGCCGTAGAATCAGGGGTGAAGCAGTTAGAACTTGAGCGCTACAAATGTTGAAAGCACTTATCTTCGATGTTGACGGAACTTTAGCCGATACAGAACAGCAAGGTCACCGGGTCGCCTTTAACCGAGCTTTTGCCGACGAGGGACTGGGTTGGGATTGGTCAGTGGACTTTTATGGAGAATTACTGAAAGTTCCAGGGGGCAAGGAAAGAATGCGACATTTCATCACGCAGTACAAGCCTGACTTTCAGATTCCAGGAGAAACGGGGCCAGCCGCAGACTCTCCAGGATTGGATGAATTCATCAAAAAACTCCACAAACAGAAAACCAACTACTATCTAGAAATTATTGCCAGTGGTGCAATTGAGCTGCGTCCAGGGGTAGAGCGGTTGATGCAAGCGGCCAGGGATGCGGGGTTGCGATTAGCCATTGCAACCACCACCACAAAAGCGAATGCTACTTCCCTATTGGAAAAGAAACTGGATCTGGGCTGGTTTGAAGTGATCGCTGCAGGTGACATTGTGCCGAAGAAAAAACCTGATCCAGCGATTTACACCTATACCCTGGAGAAAATGGCACTCAATCCTTCAGAATGTTTGGCCTTTGAAGATTCGCATCCGGGGCTCTTGGCTGCATTGGCCGCTGATCTGACAACGATTGTAACGGTGAATCAGTATACTCAGAATCAAGACTTCACTGGAGCCAGCTTGATCCTGGATCACCTGGGAGAACCCGATCACGGCTGTCAAGTTCTAGGCGGAGCAGCTACTGAAAAATTTACTGCGAAACCAGGTGGTAATGATTACCTGACTGTAGAGGATGTATATCAACTCTTTGCCGATTGAACCAAGCAAAATAAAGCGTGAGGAGCTTAGCTCTCTCACGCCACATTCAAGCAAAATTGAACGTCATTATTTTCAGGATTGAGGCTAGAGCCTCCAGATTCTAGACAGTTGCTGCGATCTTGTTCGCCACAGTATTTGTTAAGCGCTCATAGGTGGAACGCATCTTCAGACCGACAAGCACCTGGAATAAACCACTACCATCATTGGCTCCGGGATAATCCTGGTGTTCCCGCATCATGTGAGTCATCTCACCATAGTACTTGGTGGAGATATTGCTCAGGTGACCCTCGACGTAGATCATTTCGTCTAAGTTGTCGAAGCGACCATCAACTTGCAGTACAGAAACTTCGTTTCCGTAGTAACTGTCTGGCCCGTAGAACAGCTTGATGCCAGGATAGGAACAAGTCAACTTCCGTCCGCAAGGAACCCAGTTAATGGTTGATCCCTCGTCAAACAGGTAAGCAGGCTCAAATTCCTCAACTCCCTCCTTCTGGAGCAAGCGTACCCGCAGAACCTTATATTCCTTGTCATCTGGAATCAGTTCAGTGGGTAGAATCTGAATCACCACATCAGCATGCTGCTTCTGTGGATCGATATAGGCATCAAAGTCAGGCCGACGAGCATTAATTGAGGCAAGAACATCCTCATAGCGGTGTCCTCGCTCTGCCATATCTCGCTTGATCTTCCAAGCAATCTTAACTTCATCGCTGATGTCTAGATAAACACTGAAATCAACCAGCTCTCGAACCCGCTCATCATAGAGGGGATGAAGGCCCTCGATCACAATGATGTGATTGGGTTCAACCCGCTCTGGTGGATCAATCATGCCTGTCTCATGGTTATAGATCGGCTTCATGATTGCTTCACCACTTTTAATCGTTTTGATCTGCTCATACATCAGATCAAAATTGTTCGCTCTGGGATCAAGAGCAGTAATTCCAGTTTCCTTGCGCTGCTTTCTGTCTAAGCTGTGGTAATCATCCAGACAGATAACCGTAACGAACTCTTTACCAAAAATATCCGTGATTCGACGCAAGAAGGTGGACTTTCCACATCCAGAGTCTCCAGCAACGCCAATAAGTACAATGCGATCCGGCTTATTTCCCATGGGTTCCCTCTGACCAAAAACGTTTACAACTCAGCAACTAAACTCTGAGGACAAAAAACCCAGCCAATACCAGTACGAAGACGCATCATCCAGCTCCGAATGAGGCCGTCATCAGCACCAGATACTCACTAGCGTTTCAACTGGTAGGCAACCTGCGCAGTCACAGGGTAGGTATTTTATACTAACTTTTGCTTAAGATTTTACCAGAAGGGGATCATCCCTACAAGATTTAGTGCGGGAGTATACAACCGGAATAGAGACAACCCATCCTTGAAAATCACTGCACCCGTACTCGACGAACAATGCTCCAAACCCAAGCAAAATATTGTGTCTAGCGGTTTTCTATCCACCGACGCAGATCCGTTTCGCAAAGATCAGCCACCGAATCTCCTGTTAACGGGTCATGGGCTGCCCATAGTTGCACCCCTTCCACCTTGGATGTGGGCCAAACCCGCAGGCGATCGCCCGCAGTCAGCCAAGTCAAACAGTGTTCTAAAATTTGTCGAACCTTTGATCTCAGTCCGTCAAATTGATTAGAGGCGGGCGATTGTAGCCAAAGTTTTTCTAGTCGTTCACGATCTGAAGCTGTAGAGTTGACCATATTATTTCTCTCCATTTACACATCAGACTGCTCTCAACCCTCGCCTTCAACGGGCTAGCAAGCAAGCGCTGAATTCAGCCCTGGATAATTATTTGATGGCGGTATAACCTTCAACACTTCCTACCCTACTGCCTGGATTCACTCGATTCAAAAGATAGTGTCTATTGTTTGTATCGATGGTATCGATACAACGTTTTGTTGCCTGAAATAGGAAGCAATACGGGTTAACCGATCCTGTTAACTCTGAGCAACACTCGCTACAATCAGTAAATATTACAAGGTCAATTGATTCCTATGCTTCCAACTGTTATCGAACAATCGGGTCGGGGCGAACGTGCCTTTGACATTTATTCGCGTCTGTTGCGCGATCGGATTATCTTCCTGGGTCAACAGGTTACCAACGATCTGGCCAATCTCATCGTGGCTCAGATGTTGTTTTTAGATGCAGAAGATCCGGAGAAAGACATCTATCTCTACATCAATTCTCCCGGTGGCTCAGTCTCCGCTGGATTGGGAATCTTTGACACCATGAATCATATCCGCCCCGATGTTTCCACCATTTGCATCGGCTTGGCGGCCAGCATGGGAGCCTTTCTGCTTAGTGCTGGAGCGAAGGGTAAGCGAATGAGTCTCCCCCACTCCCGCATCATGATTCACCAACCTCTAGGCGGAGCGCAGGGTCAGGCGACTGATATTGAGATTCAGGCGAAAGAGATCCTGTACCTGAAAAAGCAATTGAACCAAAGTCTAGCGGATCATACCGGCCAGCCCCTATCCCGCATTGAGGAAGATACTGAACGGGATTTCTTTATGTCCTCCCAGGAAGCGGTAGAATACGGTTTGGTGGATCAGGTGATTGATCGACGACCCTCTGCTACGAACCCCATTGAAGCTGCGGCAGTTTAGGGATTTGTGGGTCTTTCGTTTGTAGGTCTTTAGGGTCATGCTGTCATCAAGTTGTACTAGGGTGATGTTTGTATGCAGAGCCAGGTGAATCGGTCAAGAGTTAGATTGCAGTTTGGTTGGTACAGCCTGGTTCTGGCAACCACCGTGGGTCTGGGAATTGGCATTGAGTTTTCTAGCCTTCGGGCGGCAGAGAGATCTCCCGCTATCCCCCTCAGTCAATCCACAGGAAATGGACTGACCCAATTTGCGTCTACACTCCCCGTAGAAATTGTGGCAGAGGTGACTCAGGCCCCCGGCAATATTACTGTGACGCCGGATGGGCGCATCATTATCAGCCTGCATCAGTTCTATCAAACTCGCGATCGCGTGGTTGAGGTTAAACCAGATGGTAGCCTGGTTCCCTTTCCCGATGTATCGTGGGCGCAGGGTAGAAAACCCGACGGAACAGGCCTTGATACAGTGCTTGGGATTCAGGCCGATGCTGAGGGAGTCGTCTGGATGCTAGACAATGGCATGCGGGGTGGAGTTACACCCCAGCTTGTTGGTTGGAACACTCGTACTGACGTGCTGGAGAAGGTGATTCCGTTACCTGCCCCAGTTACCTCATCCGACTCTTTTTTGAATGATCTGGCAGTGGATCTGACCCACGGAGCAGTCTACATTGCAGATACTTCCTCTCCCGAAGGTCGCCCGGCCTTGATTGTTGTGGATTTAGCAACGGGTCAGGCCCGTCGAGTGCTCGTCAATCACCAAAGTGTCTTGCCTGAAGCCGTTCCCCTGAAAATTGAGGGACAGATTGTTAAAAGTCTTCAACCCGACGGCACAACCGTAGAACCAAAGGTCGCGGTCAATCCAATTGCGCTGGATGCGACGGATGAGTGGTTATATTACGGGCCAATGCATGGTACGCGGCTGTATCGAGTTCGCACTGAAGATCTGTTGAATACCCGCTTGAGTGCAGAACAGTTGGCGCAAAGCGTGGAAGATTATGCGGCTCGACCGATTTCTGACGGCATTTCGACGGACGCGGCTGGGAATATCTATATTACCGATATCAGCGCCAACACAATTGGAGTGATTCAGCCAGATCGCAGTTATCGACCGCTAGTTTCCGAAGCCTGGATGTCCTGGCCGGATGCGCTGAGTTTCGGGCCAGATGGCTATCTCTACAGCGTGGTCAATCAGTTGCACCGCACCCCTGCGCTCAATGGAGGCGTTGATGCCACTGAGCCGCCGTTTACAATTTTCCGGTTTCGACCCCTGGCGGATGGAATTGTGGGACGTTAGGGTTTTTCCTTAGGAGTTGAACATCAGAACTTTATAACCATGCAATATTTAAGGTTTGCTTTCCTCGGTCTTTTACTCTCGGCAACTTTGACACCTTTTCCTGCTCAAGCCAGGACAATTGTTCAATTCCCTGAAGATTCTACAACTCCAGAACCGAGTCAAGTCCCCAACCCAGTTCAACCCAGTCAATCCGTACCAGTAGCTCCTAATGCTCAACCTCAGTTGACCGAAGCAGAACTACGAGCTGCTTGTTCGGCAAAACGTTATGATTTGCTACCGATTCCCTATTCGGATGTTTCTCCTAGTCATTGGGCCTTTGAAGCGGTGATGAATTTGTACTACTGTATCGGTTTGCCTCCTGAATTTGATCAGTAGTTACAGCGTTTTGCACGCTGATGGAGTACAAGAGTTGGGGTGCAGTGCGCCCCCAACTCCCAAATCCTTACCAAACGCAACTGTAAATTGCTGTATTCGTTGTTTGTCATTGTTTATTCGATACTATCGAAATCATCTAGAACCCGTGAGCCGCTGTAGAAAGGATTGCAACCTATGCCGATGAGTCTAAGGATTGCCAGCTTCAATATTGAAAATTTGGATGATAAGCCCCCGACCAGTTCCAGTCAGCCCAGCTTTGAGGAACGTGTCAGGGTTCTCAGACCCCAACTTCAACGTCTGAATGCTGATATTCTCTGTTTACAGGAAGTTCATAGCCAGGTTGAGGCGGGGGAGCGGCAGCTTCGAGCCTTGAACCAATTGTTGGAAGGAACTCCCTACAGTGGCTATCAGCAAGCGGTCACGCTCAACGAAGATGGCCAACTCCATAACCAACGAAACTTGGTCATTCTCAGTCGATTTGAAATTATAAAGCAGGAACAGTATTCAAATACTTTGGCGATCCCGCCTTCCTATCAATATGTCACTGCCAACCCGCCGGAGCTAAATGCTCGCCTGATCCAGTGGGAACGACCTATCTTGCACACCACAATTCAGTTACCCAATCAACAATCCTTAGAAGTCCTGAATCTCCATCTCAAATCCAAGTTGCCAACAGATATTCCAGGGCAAAAACAGGATCGATTCACTTGGAAAACTGCTTCAGGTTGGGCAGAGGGATTCTTCGTTTCTGCGATGAAGCGGGTGGGTCAAGCATTAGAAACCCGGCTCTTGATTGATCGATTGTTTGACCAGGATGAATCAGCCATGCTAGCGGTGTGCGGTGATTTTAACGCCGATTCCGACGAAGTTCCGGTGGAAGCGATTCGCGGCCAGGTAGAGAATACGGGCAATGGTGACCTTTCACCCAGAGTGCTGGTTGCCTGCGAGAATACCATCCCTGAAACGTCTCGGTACACGTTATTTCACCGGGGTCGTAAGTCAATGTTGGATCATCTTCTTGTCTCTCGCTCTTTATTGGCCCACTATCGGGGGGCGGAAATCCATAATGAATTATTGCCGGATGAGTCAGTTGCCTTTGCGACTGATAAGAAGTTTCCTGAATCTGATCATGCTCCCATCGTTGCAACCTTTGAATTTTCTGAAATCAACTAAAATTGATGCAGCTCCCAAGACAGAACAATTCCGCCTTAGGTTAATTAATTGTTACTTTTTTGTTATCTTTAACGGTCTCAGATCGTATGATAAGCAGGAACACTTCTTGATCCGATTTTCATCCGATTGAAATTCCATCAAGATCCCAATGTTCCGATTGAGAAACATCACGAGTCAGCGTATGAGCAATCAAGAAACCATATTTAGCAAAATTATCCGTCGGGAGATTTCAGCAGATATTGTCTACGAAGATGATCTGGTCTTAGCATTCAAGGATATTGCACCTCAGGCTCCAACCCATATTTTATTAATTCCCAAAAAAACGATTGAAAGCTTGGATGAGTTGACGGCAACAGATCAAGATCTAATGGGACACATGATGTTGAAAGTTCCGCAAATTGCAAAGCAGGCAGAGCTGGAGAATGGATACCGAGTTGTGATTAATACAGGACAAGATGGCGCACAGACAGTCTTCCACCTGCACCTTCATATCCTGGGTGGACGTCAGATGCAGTGGCCACCAGGTTAGAGATTTATCATTCAAGCATTGATAACCCTCAAGCGACCAAAGTATCTTTTGATTCAGTCTTCTTTCAGGATGCTAGCTAAGAGCGCTTTTTGTGCATGCATCCGGTTCTCTGCCTGATCCCAGATGCGAGATTGTTGACTTTCTATGACTTCATCCGTAATTTCTTCATCTCGATGGGCCGGGAGGCAATGTAAAATAATTGCATCCTCAGCACCGTGAGCGACCAAATCCGAATTAACCTGAAAGGGCTGAAACAGCGGAATCCGTGCGGTTGCTTCCGCTTCCTGGCCCATACTAGCCCAAACGTCGGTATAGAAAATATTGGCTCCCTGAGCCGCAGCTTGAGCGTCTTCTGTGATCACCACCTCCGTTTTTCCGGCTGCAATCTCTTTGGTCTGTTGTACGATTTTAGGATCAGGTTGATGGCCAGAGGGGCTAGCAATTCTAATATTCATGCCAGACATAGCGCATCCTAACAGCAGGGAATGGGCCATGTTATTCGCTCCATCCCCAAAATAGGACAGGGTCAGGCCTGCTAACTGTTCAAAATTCTCCTTGACGGTCAATAGATCCGCGAGTACCTGACACGGATGTTCCCGATCCGTTAACCCATTGATGATCGGAATTTCCGCATACTCAGCAAAGGTTTCCAAATCCTTATGTTCAAAGGTACGAATTACCATCGCGTCCAGATAGCGATCCAGGACTCGCGCCGTATCAATCAAGGGTTCTCCTCGGCTGACTTGAGTCACACTGGGATTCAGATCAATCACCTGCCCTCCCAACTGATGCATTGCAACAGAAAAACTCACCCGAGTACGGGTTGAAGCCTTAGAAAATAATAACCCTAGAACCTTGTCTCGACGGAGTTTAACCTCCTTAGACTTGAGTGCAGCCGCGACATCGAGGAGTCTCTCCAACTCCTCAACGGAGATATCCGCCATGCTGAGAAAATCTTGACCTTGCACTGAACTCATTCTGTTACCTTCTTCCCATTCGTTTCAAGTTGATCAATTGCTTGATCAATCAACTCCCATCCTTGCTGAACTGATTCGATTTTCGAAAGCTGATCGCGCAATTGGTTTGCGCCAGAGAAGCCCTTAGCGTACCATGTCATGTGCTTACGAGACTGATAAATCCCCCGCTGACCTTTGTAATCTACCAGGGCTTGCAGATGTTCTTTAGCACAAAGCAATCGTTCAACCACTGTCGGTTCGGGCTTCCGCTGACCCGTCTTTAAAAAATAGTCAATTTCACCCACCAGAAAGGGATAACCTAACGTTCCCCTGGAGCACATCACCCCATCGGCTCCTGTTTCAATTAAACACTGCATTGCCGCCTCAACGGAATTAATATCACCATTGGCAATTACAGGAATAGACAACTGTTGCTTTGCTTGTCTAATCCATTCCCATCGGGCGTTGCCATTGTATCCCTGGGCGCGGGTACGAGCATGAATGGTAATCATCTCGGCTCCGGCCGCTTCCATCCGCCGGGAAAACTCCAGAATATTAATCTCCTGGTCATCCCAGCCAATTCGGGTTTTGACCGTGACTGGAATATCAACGGCAGCAACAACGGATCGAACAATCTGTTCTGCCACGTCCGGTTGCCGGAGCAGGGAAGAACCGCCACCATTCTTGGTGATTTTATTCACTGGACAGCCCATATTAATGTCAATGGTGTTTGCCCCCTCCTCTACGGCCATCTGAGCTGCCTCTGCTAGAAAATCTGGACGACAGTCAAACAACTGAACGCTGACCGGAGATTCATCAGGATCAACCTCCATAATCTGGGGCAGTTGCCGAACATTCCTCACCTGACTAGCATGAACCATTTCGGTATACAACATCGATTCGGGCGCATAACGCCGCACCAAACGACGAAATACCAAGTCCGTAACGCCTGATAGGGGGGATTGCAATACTCGACTCTGAACCTTGACGGAACCAATCTTCAGCGGCATTGATAATCGGCGCTGTAACACTTCTGGCAATACCCTGGCTTGACCCGAGGGGAAATGGCGCAACTCAGGAGCGGCAATCATGATGGGACGAACTAATCCTAATCTGTTGTAGAAGCGTCTGGAACTCCGATGCGTTTCTGGAGAGACTTCACTTTGCGCTGGGCGATAGTATTCCCCGGCTCAAATTGTAGCGATTTTTCGTAGGCTTCCAGAGCTTGGGCCGTGAGTTTCTTGCGTTCGTAAGCGTAGCCCAAATTGTTCAGCGCTATCACGTACTGCGGAACTTGCTTGAGAGCTTCCTTGTATTGCCGGATCGCAATGTCGTATTGCTCTTGACTGAAATAGGCATAACCCAAAGCGTTGTGGATCATTGCAACATTTTGAGGATTTTCCTCCGTCTCTATTGCCTTCAACGCTTTCTGGAAGGTCACAACGGCTTGGGAATATAATTTTTTATCATTGTAAATGCAGCCCAATCCATAGTATTCCTGAGCAGTTCCAGCCTCACGACCCAACTTTCCTTCCAGGCGGGATAACGTTCCTTCAACTCGACGAGTTTTGAAGATTTGGCGCACGACAAAAAAGCTTGCACCAATTAGCAAACCCATCAAGACCAAAAGATATGCAACTCCAAGGTTATTGTCCATGATAATTTCAGAAAGGATAGCAACCCGCTAACCTTCAGGTTAGCAGCTTTCGAGCATGACTCTGGCCGAGGTATTTTCTGAAATATTACGAATGAAAGTGGTGCGTTACGCCTCGCTAACACACCCTCTAACTACTGGCTCTAACTACTGGCATGACACAGACTATTGATCAACTATTTCGCCTGACGAGCCACTTCGACCACTTGCTTGAACGCATCTGGATCGAGCACAGCAAGCTGAGCTAGCATCTTACGATTGAGCTGAACATCGGCTTTCTTCAAGTTCCCAATCAACTGACTGTAGCTCATGCCATGGTTTCTCACCTCAGCATTAATTCGGGCAATCCACAGCCGACGAAAGTCACGCTTGCGCTTGCGGCGATCGCGATAGGCATTCCGCAGGGCCTGCATGACCCGTTGGTTTGCAGTCCGAAATTTCTTAGATTGAGCACCTCGAAAACCTTTGGCGAGCTTTAGGATCTTCTTGCGGCGTTTTCGAGCGACATTACCGCGCTTAACTCTAGGCATCTGATATTCCTCTTAGGGCAGAGTTGCAAATTAATTTGTTCGAAAATTTATTCGGGCATTGTCACCCAAAACATTCAAACAGGAGTGTTATCGCCAAACCCCTACTAGGAGTAGGGCATCATCAAACGAACGTTTTCTGCGTCACCATCGTGCACGACTTGCATTTTGGACAGGCGAGACTTGCGAGTGGAGCTCTTGTGTTGCAAGAGATGGCTTTTGAAGGCTTTGCGACGGACGATTTTGCCACTGCCAGTGACTTTAAAGCGACGAGCCGCAGCCTTGCGAGTTTTTAGTTTAGGCATAGTTCTGATTTATCCAACACAATCGACTATTACTTCACAGGTTTCAGGAACCAACATTGAAGTAGGATTCCTCCCCAGGAAAGCCAGATCCAGTGTAGTGAGTAGCCTAGATTCCCGCGCAGACGAGAATGGCAGTCTATCCACCATCAAGATTGACACATTGCCAGTCAAACGCCCGAACCTATAGCAGGGCGTTTTGACGGTAGAAATAACCTACTTAATAGCGATCTTAGCGCCTGTTTCTTCAAGCTGCTTCTTGATCTCTTCTGCGTCCTCTTTGCTGGTGGCTTCCTTGATGGGCTTCGGCGCAGACTCCACTAGATCCTTTGCTTCCTTCAATCCCAAACCTGTAATAGTTCGGACAATCTTCAAAACAGCAATCTTCTTGTCGGACGGGTATTCCTCAAGAACGACATCAAATTCAGTCTTCTCTTCCTCTGGCTCAGCCGCCGCCGCTGCGCCATCTGCTCCTGCCATGGCTGGCATTGCCATCATCATACCGCCCCCGGAAGCAGACGCATCAACGCCGAATGCTTCTTCAATTTGCTTAACCAGTTCAGCCGCTTCTAGCAAGCTCAGAGACTTTAGTTCCTCTAAAATCGCATCAGTTTTGTCAGACATAATCAAACTCCTAAGTATTGAACCTTGAACGTGAAATGAGTGAACGATAGTTTGTTGCGGTCAACCCGTAGTAGACAATCTGAGAAATTCTCGGCAAGAATCTCCCCACGGCCAACGACAGACTAAGCAGCGTCCTGAGAACCATCCTTTTCGGAAACCGCTTTGATAGCCCGTACCAGGGAACTTGGAACTTCCTTGATACCCACCGCCAACTTGGTCGGAACCGCTTTGGTTCCCACTGCCAACTTGGTTGGAACCGCATTGAGTGCGCCGGCAATCCGTGCCATCAATTCTTCCTTGGTTGGAAGTTCTGTAATCGCCTTAACGTCGTCAGCGGTTAGGGCGCGACCCTCCATGACACCACCGCGAAGCTCGGTCTTTTTCGACTCCTTTTGAAAGGCTTCGTAGGCTTTGATGGCAGCCCCAAGGTCATCGCTGGTGAAAATGAAGGCGGAGGTTCCCTTGAGAAACTCCTGTAGGGGTTCCCAGTTTGAATCCCCTTCAACCGCCTTTTCCATCAAGGTATTCTTTGTTACCTTGCAAGAACTGCCCGTTTCGCGTAGGCGACCTCGCAGCTTGGAGATTTCAGCAACGGTTAGTCCAGCGTAATCGATTACCAAAGTGAGAGAGGTTTCACTCAGGCTTTGCTTCAGACCTGCGACAATTTCTCGCTTATTCTCTTTGGTTCTCCCCATCGGTTTTGAACCTCCTTTGCAGATTTAACTCTGACACCTGGCTCTTCTGAATTGAGCAGTGGCTTGGGTAATGTCCTGCCATGTTTAGACTCAAAGGAAAAGCGGTCTGGGAGATTGGGCTAAGTTTCCGACGAAGAATTCTCATCCAAAAAAATCCCATTAAAAAAACCTTCGGATCTTTCACCGAGGTCACAGAGAGCGGGACACACTTGACCTGACAAAATCAAGTTAATCTTCCCTAAAACTTTACATAGGGTTAAAGTTCAATATCTCTCACCTCGGCAGGAAATTAAGCAAACTGCACCTGCTGTCTTCGGTTAAGAAGCAACTGATATTAGAGTTAGTTTATCTAAACCTATACTAGGTTGACACACTTGGCCTGAGAGTGTCAAGGGTTTTAGCGAGAATTTCAAAACATTAAGACGAGGTAGAGCTTCAAGGGCAGTTCGAGGGAAAAGATTGCGTTACAATCCTTAACAGATTGCTAGATAGAATTACTAGATAGAACAGATATGACAACGGCATTGATTACCGGAGCTTCTTCGGGGATTGGAGAAACCTTTACCAAGGAATTGGCCAGTCGTGGAACGAATCTAATCCTGGTTGCCCGCTCAGAGGAAAAGTTGAACCAGTTGGCCCATCAACTTCAGGAGCAACACTCGATTCAAACTGAGGTGATTGTGCAGGATCTCACCACGACCGATGCCTGCAAAACGGTATTCGATACCGTCACTCAGAAGGGTTTAGAGGTTGATCTGCTAGTGAACAATGCAGGATTTGGAGACTACGGCCCTCTGGCGGAGCGTCCCCTGGAAAAGCAGGTGAACATGATCCAGCTCAATGTAGTGGCTCTGGTTGAACTGACCCACCGATTTTTAGCAGGAATGAAGCAACGCGGATCGGGTGGAATTATTAATGTCGCTTCAATTGCCGCCTATCAACCGCTTCCCTATCTTTCAGTTTATGCCGCAACTAAGGCATTTGTTTTGAATTTCACGGAGGCTATTTGGGCCGAAAATCAGCAATCTGGAATTCATATTCTGGCATTGTGTCCAGGGCCAACGGACTCTAGCTTCTTTGAAGTTGCGGAGTTTCCCAATTCCTTCGGTGGACGAACTGCCGATTTAACCCCGCCGGAAGAAGTCGTAAAGGGTGCGCTGAAAGCGCTGGAGAAGAATCAATCCAATTTAGTAACAGGCGGATTGGGCAATCAAATTGTGGTAAATTCATGTCGATTTTTTCCCAGGGAATTAATTGTTAGCCTGGTTGAGAAACAATTCAGAAATTAAGCAAGAAATTGATCGATTTTGCTGCGGCTGTGTACTTGTATATATTTGTGATTGCTACAGCCGAGTGGATTAGCGGTTTAATTTCTCAAGCTTGTTGACGACCTGATCGAAAAGCTAGTATTGAGATATCCCCATCGTCAGGAAAGATTTCATCTATGCTGAGATATCTCTGGTTTTTTGGTGCTTCGCTATTAATTCTTACGGCTCCTAAAGCTGTCCACGCTCAGTCGGTTATTGATGTCGCACAAACGGATTCTCTACAAACCGTTTCTCCAGACTCGATAAAACTTGCCCAAACCCAACCCCTGACCCCTCGAAAACAAGCACTCATTCGGGAGCTGATTGAGTTGACGGGAGGGGAGTGATTGTTTCAGCAGACCAACCAGATGATGCTGACGCAGTTTCAACAGGATTTTCCGCAGATTCTAGCGGAGGGTCAACTCCCTGGATTAGACAACCTTTCCCCTGAAGAACGGCGCGATGCGATTCAGGAAATTACAAGCGAAACCAATCGAATTCTGGAAAAATTTGGTCAACGATTGATTCAAGAACTGAGCTTTGATGAAATCGTTGAGCGGGTGTATTATCCTCTATACAATAAGTACTACACTGAAGCCGATTTAGAAGCCTTGATTGAATTCTATAAGACTCCCATCGGCCAGAAAAGTATTCAAGTAACGCCGCAGCTACTACAGGAATCTTTTCAACTCACATCTGAAGTGATTCAGCCGAAAGTAATCAATATTATTAGAGAAGTACTAGCTGAAGAAATGGAGCAGTTTGGCGGACAGTAGTCAGCTTAAGCCAGGGCTTTCTATTGGATGTCTTTAAAGGCTGGAACTAATCCTGCGTAATTCCCAGAGTTCAGTCTGATAGGTTAATGTCAGAGTTAAATCAGCATGGAATTATGAGCAAAAAACTGTGGATTGGTCGCTGCACTCTTGCATTGGGAGTGTTGATGCTGGGGGGATGTTTCTCCAGTACTTCCTCCGATGACCCATTAGCACAACCCAAGGGGTTTGAAGTAAAGTTCTTGGTCGGCAGTGCCCTTAAAGAATTCTGTCAGCAAGCAGCAGGACAATTCAACCAACAGCAACCCAAATTAGAAGATGGTAAGGAATTCTACTTGAGTTGTGAAGCGAAGGGTAGTGGGGACGTGGTAACTCAAGTAACGACCCTGGCAGAGCAATTGAAAAACGGCACATTGTTGGCGGAGGCGGCTGAATTTCCTAGTTTAGTTTCAGTGGATGGAGAGATTTACCACTCCCAGTTGCGCTATCAAATGAATCAGCTTTTTCCAGGGCAGAACTATATCCCCGAAATTACAGATGCCCCCTTGCTGGTTCACAGTCCAATGGTCTTTATGGCTTCCTCCGATGTTGTAGAGGGGTTGCGAAAACAGCCGGATTTATACCAGGCATTAGTTACAGCAAACAACCATCAGGATTTGGATTCAAACAGTCCTAATCTGCCGATTCATTTTGTTCAAACTGCGCCGACTCGTTCTAATTCAGGGCTGCAAACCCTGGTGACCCAATTTGCTTCGGTATCCGGTCAGCGTCCAGAACAGTTAACCGATGCGGACGTGCAGCAATATCAACCACAAGTCCAACAAATTCAGAGTAAAGTGACTCGCTACGGCACCTCAACCAGTTCCCTGGCCAGGGATATGGTTAAAAATGGCCCCTTCTGGGCTTCGATTGGCTCCGTCTACGAATCTTCCGTCATCAAAGCTAACGATCCTGCCAACAATTCTTCTGGTAATTCAACCCGCTACGAAGCCATTTATCCCAAGGCCACCTTCACCTCCAATATGCGAGCAATTCTACCCAATGCCCCCTGGGTGAATTCGGATGAAGCGGCAGCGGCAGAACAGGTGATTGAATTTCTCCGCACCCCTGAAATCCAGCAGATTGCCACCGAACTGGGACTGCGACCGGGGGTTCCGGGAGTACCCCTCAGTGCTAAGTTTTCTCCAGAGTTTGGCGTTGATCCAGATGCTAAATACGATTCCCTCCGCGCCCCCAAGCCTGAAGTCGTGAATACAATGCTGAAGTCCTGGCAGGACTTCGCTAAGAAACCCTCTCAGGTTGTGCTCGTTGTGGATTCCTCCGGTTCGATGCGGGGAGAAAAGTTGCCTGCGGTGCAAAATACGCTGCGGTTTTACGTCGAAAGTCTTGGGTCAAAGGAAGAGATTGCCCTAATTGATTTTGACAGTGAAATTCGAGAGCCAGTGATTGTAGACGGGACTCCAGAAGGTCGCAATCGCGGCATGCAATTTATTAACGGTTTGAAGGACGATGGGGGAACAAAGCTGTACGATGCCGCCTTGTCTGCCCAGAGTTGGTTACAGCAAAATCTCAAGCCTGATGCAATCAATGCGGTTGTCGTTTTGACAGATGGAGCCGATTCAGAATCGGTTAATTCCCTGGAAAATCTGGAACAGGAACTCCAAAAAACTGGATTTGATACGGATCAACGAATTGCCTTTTTTACGGTAGGTTATGGAGAAGAGGGAGAGTTTGAGCCAGCGGTTTTAGAAAAAATTGCTAGCCTCAACGGTGGATACTATCGCAAGGGCGATCCGGCAACGATTGCGGATTTAATGGCTGATTTACAGGTTGAATTCTAAGTGGAATTCTAAGTGGAATTTTAAGTGGAACTCTAAGCTGTATTCTCAATCGCTGAATTCGAGAGGAAATATTCATGGTTAAATTTGCTAATCCACTGTACTATCCCGCAGCCGTTCTGATTGGTGGATTTGTTCTAGTCGCTGGAATTCGATTCATAAAACTACCCAATGCTGTGGCTCTACCAACGGCGATCGCAGCAACATTTGGCGGGGCTGCTGTCTTGAAATCAAGGGAACCAAACCCAGAAAGACTCGCCGATCAACAACTGACTCAGGAGCTGGAGGTACTCAAACATTCCGGCTTAGCTTTAGCTGCAAAAGCAGAAGAATTGCGTCAGGAAGCCAATCAAGTTCTCAGTCAGGAAGCGACCAATCTTGACCTGTTAGTTCTGATTCAGGAAACCTGCGATCGCGTGGTGGAATTACCTCGAAAGTTAGAAACGGTGGCGCGGCGACTGCCCCGCCGGGAGTCTCTATTGTCTGTAAATGAATTGCAGCAGCAATTACTGGAGGTGAAGGACAAGATTCGATCAAGTTCGGGGGCTGCACAACAGCAGCTTGAACAATTAGCGGTAAGTCTAGAGCGGAATATTCAACTGGCCCAGGCAGGAAAAGATACCCGACAAGCCCAGGTGGTGAATTTACACACCACGATTCAAGAATCTGCCGGAACCCTACAACAACTCCAAAACAAACTCCGCACAGCAAACTTAAAAAATTCTCAGGATATTCAAGAATTGCACGCTTTAAGCGACGAATTGAAGAATTATCAGCAGGGCGTAGATATTCTGTCTCGCTAGGGTGCGAATTAATCGATAACGCCTTTCCAGATTTGTCCTCTACCCCGCCAGCATTGGAAAGGTTGTAATTAATCAATAAACTTGGTAATCGCTCGATTGTGTCCCTGGTCTTTGGCCTGGTAGAGTGCTTCATCGGCAATCCGAACCAATGTCATAAATGATAGATCTCGATGGGGTACGACGCTGGAAAGCCCTAAGCTCAGGGTCATGTAAGGATTAACCGTCGATTGTTCATGGGCAATTCGTAAATCGCTGACTCCTGTACGAATCCACTCGGCCAGTTGCATTGCCCCCTCAATGTGAGTATTGGGCAGCAAAATAGCAAATACTGCACCCGCGTACCGAGCCACCAAATCAGCGGGCCGCCGGACAGAACGGTCAACGACTTTGGCGATCCGCTTCAGGCATTGATCACCTGTTTGATGTCCATAATGTTCGTTATAGGCTTGGAAGCAGTCAACTTCACAGAAAATCAAGGATAGGGGCTGTTGCTCTCGGGCCAGGCGACTCCATTCTTTTCTCAAACACTCATCAAAATAGCGGCGATTTGCAATTTGAGTTAAGCTATCGATCTTGGCAAGGCGCTCTAGCTCCAAATAAGCATTCTGCAACGCCTGTTCAGCCTTTTTGTGCTGCATCAGGGAACCCAATTGAACCGAGACCGCACTCAGGAGTTGGATGAGGCGGTCACTGGGGGCTAGCAGTTCATGCTTATAGAACATCAGCACCGCCAGTACCTGACTTACCTGAAGAATGGGAACTGCAATCACGGAACGAAGGCCAGCGTTCAGCGCATTCTGAGTCTGCTCGAAACTGATGGAAGAACTTTGGGTTAAATCCTTGATCCATTCAATCTGCCGTGAGAACCAAACACGACCCACCAATCCCGCATTGGGCGCAAAGGTTAATCCCAAATTTTGATTAGAAAATTTTTCCAGTGCCTCTGTCTCCTGGGCAATCTGGCTTACCTGCAGCATCATCTGACTATTATCCTGGGGGATCCAGGCTTCTCCATAGTCCCATCCCAGGGTTTGACAAACTTCTTGCAGAGTCAATTGCAATGCCGTATCAAAATCCCAGGCTTCTCCCACTGCTTGCACCATCTTGAGCATCAACTGGGTTTCTTCCTCCGCCTGTTGACGTTCCTGCACCTGCCGTCTCAGATCTCGATTCTGTCGCAGTAACTTCCGATACCGTTGATGGATTGCCAATTGATGCCTGATTCGAGCAATGACTTCCTTCGGCTCAAACGGAATCTTGATATAGTCACTTCCCCCCACCTGAAAAGCTTTTACCTGATCAAAGGCACTAGATGAGGTACTGACAAAGATGACTGGAATGGCTTGCAATTCTGCTTTCGCCTTTAGTTGCTGGCAGATGTCATATCCCGTCATATCCAGCATCTGAATATCCAGCAGAATCAGATCAGGAGGGTTAAGCCGAGCAATTTCCAGGGCGATTCCTCCGGTTCGTGCCTGCTGAATCTGATAGCTCTGCTGAGTCAGCAGCATAGAAAGAGCTTGAAAGTTCTCCGGCTGGTCTTCGATCACCAAAATATTCGCAAGGGCATCAGACATAAAGGCAATAACCAAGAACTAGAAGGTCAAGTCGCCGACCAGTCAACTGGTTCAGCGTGATTCCAGAATGCCTCTAGATTATAAAACTCTCGCTCATCTGGGAGCATTATGTGAATCACAACATCACCATAGTCTATCAAAACCCAATTTCCCTCCTTTTGCCCTTCAACGCTAATAGGAGTCCGGCCCAGCTCTTCGACAATATTCTGCAGTACAGCCTGGCAAATTGCTCGTACCTGCGCGCCTGAAAAGCCTGTGGTAATGACGAAATAGTCAGCCAGATAACAAACTTCAGAAACTTTCAAGACTACGACGTTGTCAGCTTTTCGCTCATCGGCAGCACTGGCAGCAACTTGAACGGTTTTCCAGGTTTCGTCTGAACTAGCATCTTCAAATTCTACAGCGGAGTTGTCGGAGAAATTTGTCTGGACAGGATTGACCATGCAGAAATTAAACCTTTAATAAGCTTGACGATACGGAGATCTGACTTGACAAAAAATAACTGAACCCAGATGAACTTGATGAAATAGGCCAAGAAATCAGATATCTTATATCCTAGCAGCGAGACTTTTTCCAGTCATCCACCCCAAACTAATCTTAATCTTGGGGGTTCTAGCCCTATGGAGCTATCTTCACCGCATGTAAGGCCCAGTTCCGGGTTAGCACCGCGCGAGGATGAATAACCTGACCCTGCTGGATCAAGTACTGCAAAGTATAGTCACTGGTTTCCCAAACCGCCTGGAGCAGATTTTGATCACAAACCTGCCGGAGATGATTGAGTTCCGGCGTATCTCCTCGCCCAGGCTCCAATGTATCTGCTAGAAAGATGACACAACTGAGCAGGCTCATATTGGGCTGGCCCAGGGTATGGTTGGCGATCGCCTCCAGGATTTCAGGATCATGAATCTGGAACTCTTGCTGTGCGACAATCGCCCCCACATCTGCATGCAGTAATTTAGGATGAGTTTCCAGGATTGGATCGAGGGCAACATCTCCCGCGTGGGCCATTTTGAGCAATACCTTTGGCTTGAAATACTTAGCCAGGTCATGCATCAGCGCTGCAAGTTGTGCTTGGGTTTGGTCTAAATGGTGGCGTTGAGCCAGGGCGACAGCCATTTGCTCGACACCCAGAATATGCTGAATTCGACGCTCCGGAACGTTGTCCGCCAACCAAGCCAGGACTTGAGGCCGTAATTCTTCGACATCCAGGTGTTGAGACACTACCCTTCTCCAACTTTTGGAGCCGCCTTGAGCACAGGTGGCTGAGTAGGAGTAGCTACACTCGCAAACAGAGACTCGTATTGCTTGAGTGCCTGATCAAAGGCAAAATACTCCTCTGCATAGCGCCGACCTTGACGGCCCAGGGCCGCAATCCGTTGAGGATCGTTGTACAGTTCCAGGATAGAATCTGCCAGGGCTTGGGGATTTTCTGGCTCGACCACCACACCCCCACCACTGCTCTCGATTGCATTCTTTGCTGTTCCCGTATCTGGAACTGAGGCCACAATGGCGCATCCGCTAGCCAACAGGACTGGGATTTTGGAGGGAAGGTTAAATACCGTGACGTGTCGTTTCTGAACCACGAGACCGATATCTGCCGCAGATAGCATGTCGGGAAGTTCTTCGCGGGGTTGGAACGGCAGTAGCTTAACGTTCTTGGCTTGATAGGTGTCGCGGCATTCTTCCAGATGATGTAAGGCGCTAGCTTCTCCCACAATCACAACGGCAATGTCGGGAATATGCTGCAACTTCGCCGCTGCCGCAATCACAGTTTCCAAACCTTGGGTCAGTGCAATATTGCCGGAGTAGAGAGCGACGAACTTGTCCTCCAACCCCTGAGCGACCCGAAACCTATTATTTTGTCTGGGCAGAGGTCGAATAAATTGTGTGTCTACCCAGTTAGGAATATAACTAATCTTGTTCCGAGGAACTCCTTGCTCAACCAGCTTCTCAGTAAATCCAGTTGCAATTACACTCAGCCGATTAGCTCGCCAGTAGGCAAACTGCTCAAACCACTTGGCCATTCGAGCCATCAAACCGTTCTTTCTCACCAGCTTAACCCGAACAGCGGCCTCTGAAACGATGTCCTGAATATTCACCACAAAGGGGCAGCCCGTCAACCAGGCGTAGAGAGCAACAGGTGCACAAACCAACAAAGGTGGCTCAGTGGCAAAGATCACATCGGGCTTCCAGCCTCGCATCACTTGAAACAGACTAGTGGCGATAAAGCTGCCATCCAACAAAATCCGATCCAGTACCCCAGGTTCTGGCCCATTTACCCAAACATAACTCCGCTGAATCGTAACCCCATTTCGCTCTTCAGTTACAAAAGCCTTACCACGATACTCTGGATAAATTCGGCGCTCGGGATAGTTTGGCATCCCAGTCACCACCCTGACTTCATGACCCAACTTAACTAACCCTTCTGCCAATTCAGTAACCAGTGGAGCAATTCCAATTGGCTCAGGGTAATAGTTGTAAGAATAAATTAAGATTCGCATGGCCCTTAGACTAAATAACTGATTGGTATAGTTGGAGACTTGCAGAAGTATTCGTACAACAGTTGGAGATTGTAGCCCTGATAAATCTTTGGTCTACTTCTGCTGTCGCTCCTCCCAGGATCAGGATACCCTCATCTCCTAGCATACTCATCTCTCCCCCCTTGTAATTCTTGCATATCTGCCGAAGTGCCTGTGAATTGATGATACTACCCAATTTCAAGTCCTTTGATCAAGGTGTTCGTCCTGAGTGATGCGGAATCTTACACAATCTTGGAGTTTTTGTAACTTTTATGTCGCCCTGCAGCTCAACTACACGGATTAAGTAGACAAAAAATCAACTTCGATAAAACAGAGGTCGACAAACCCTGAGTAGAAGCCTAAAACCCAATCACCATAAACTAGCGGATGGGTTTAAATTTACACTGTGAGCTTGTGCAAGTTTTCCATTTGTTCCAGTGCAAGGGGTCAACTTTAGTGCCTTGAAGCTGGTTTCACGTGAGCGACTCGATGCCATCTTTCGTTAGAATCCTCTCATAACCCCTTTTTAGAAAGTCTTTATATTTACCCCCTATCTACTCTCTATGCAATCTAACTCTGCTCTAAATTCTATTTCTCGCTTCCTGATTGGTCTGGCAGGTTTGGTTGTGATCGTTACTGGACTGAAAGCTGCCTCCGGATTGCTAGCACCGATTCTGCTGGCATTGTTTGTTGTCTTGTTCTGTAGTCCAATTGTGGTTTGGATGGAACAGAGGCGAGTGCCACGATGGCTGGCCCAAGCAATTGTCATTTTGGGAGTTATCGCTGCGGGACTGACTTTAATTCTTTTTTTAGGGATTTCTGTGAATCAGCTCTCAAAGGCCCTACCTCAATACCAATCGCTGATTGTAGAACAGCAGAAAAATGTTGCAGGACTCATGGAAAAGGCTGGAATTGAAAGTTCCGACCTGCTGGCGCTGGAGTTTCTGCAACCGGGCAAAATTATTCAAGTGGTCTTGGGATTTCTCAGCGGAATTTTGAGCGCCCTCAGTCAAATTGGGCTAACCCTATTTATCTTTGTGTACATGCTGGCAGGGGCTTCAACTTTCTCTGATAAGCTCCAACGGGGTTTACGTCACAATCCAGCCATGCTGACCCGCCTCAATGCCTTTGGTCGCAGTATTAGTGTGTATCTCTTTATTAAAACGGTGTTAGGATTCTTCACTGCACTGGGTCAAACATTGCTACTGCTGGCTTTGGGCGTGGATTTTGCTGTTCTTTGGGGCGTTTTATCTTTCCTGCTGAACTTTATTCCTAATATTGGCTATGTGATCTCGCTGATTCCACCAGTTCTGCTAACGTTACTAAAATTCGGCCAGGTCAAAGCGATAATCGTCTTTGCAGGCTATACTATCATCAACAATATCTTCGATATCTTAATTGCTCCCCGATATTTAGGGAAAGGATTAGACCTATCGACTCTAGTAACGTTTCTAGCCGTCATTTTTTGGAGCTGGATTCTGGGGCCTGTCGGGGCCTTCATGGCCTTGCCCTTGACCGATCTGATCAAAAAGCTGTTACTGGAATCCTTTGATGACACTCAGTTATTGGCAACTTTGGCAGGGGCAGAGGCTTTTGCTGATTCAGATACCCCGCAGCCAATTTCTCCACAGCCGACAAATGATCCGTCCGAGAGATAAAAAATTAATCATCTCTCAGATCAAGACAGTGACTGAGATACTTAGAGGAAAGTTCAGTCATAGGCCAAGAAATGGTGCGAGCCTTTATGATGGTGAATTTCCATTCATTTAAACGGGGGAAGTGGCCAGAGCGTGGCTGGGAGACAGAATCTTCGGTATGACTTACCGAATGCCAGATCCCTTAGCCAACTAGGAAACAGTGAGTTTTGTCGAGGTGTTTGACTTATCCTTCCTAGATCTTGCCCTAGATCGTTTCTTGGGTTCTGCTTTGGGTTGTCGCAGGGCATCGGCCTGATTGAGTAGGGATTCAGCAAAAACTAGTGCTTCTTTGCCTGACTTGCCACTGGCGAGTTGGGCCAGTTCTTCTTTCCGTTGTTGGGAATTCAGGGGGGTCACACGGACAACGGTTCTTTGGGTATTCGTTCCCTGGAGGGTGTTGTCTTCAGGGTTCCCATCCTGTTGATCAGTTCCCTCAGCTTCAGGTTGTGAATCAGTCTGAGAATCAGCCTGTGGCTCAGCAATTACGTGTTTCTCGACATGAAAATGACGATCACCAATGGCGGCCACAATCGGCTGATGCGTCACGCATAGGACTTGATGGGCCTGACTCAGTTGGTTTAACTTTTGGGCGATCGCACCTGCTACCCGTCCAGAAACGCCCACATCAATTTCATCAAACACCAGAGTTCCCACCGCATCCACTTGAGAAAAGCAAGCCTTGAGTGCTAGTAAAAAGCGACTCATTTCTCCCACAGAAGCCGTTTCACTCAGGGGTTTCAGGGGTTCTCCTGGATTGGGACTGAAGCAAAATTGAATCCGATCTGCCCCGCTAGCAGTTGGGGTAATAGGAGTAATCTCCACTTGGAATTTGACCTTTTCCATGGCTAGGGGCTTCAATTCCTTGACTAGATTTGTTTCTAGCTGATTTGCAGTTTGTTGGCGTAGTTGGGTTAATCGTTCACAGGCTTTTGTTAGATGTGCCTTATGTTGTTCGTAGACCTGTTCCAATGCCTCAAGGGACTGTTCACTATCTTGTAGCTCTTCCAACTCCGCTCGAATCTTAGCATCGTGCTCAACTACGTCCGCCAGGGTAGGGCCATACTTACGACACAATTGCTTCAGTTCTTGAATTCGCTCTTCCACTTCCTGCAACCGCTGCGGATCGGACTCCAACTGTTCCCCATAGCTACCAATTTGCCGTCCCGCTTCCGTAACCTGGGCCAGGGCTTCCTCAACCATACTGAGGATAGGCTGGAGCTGGCTGTCGTATTCCACCAAGTCAGTTAAAGTGGCCTCCGCTTGACTCAATAAATCGGCGGCGGCTTGGTTCTCCTCCCCCTGATAGAGAGCCTGATAGATTTGGTAACTCTGTTGCTGGAGCTCAACCACATGACTCAAGCGCTGATGTTCCTGAATTAACTCGTCTAATTCGTTGGCATCGGTTAACTGAGCTGCTTCTAGTTCCTCTGCTTGATATTGCAATAAATCTAGCCGTTGTAGGCGCTGCTGTTCAAATTCCCGCCGATGTTCCAGATCAGCCTTAGCCTGCTGCATTTGGGTATAAATTTGGGCTACCGCCTGACCCGCTTCTGCTAATGCTGGGCCACCGTAGAGATCGAGCCATTCCCGCTGCAAGTCAGAGGCGAGCAGTTGAACCGTTTGACCTTGGGCTGTGATTTCTAGCAGCCGTTCACGCAGTTGATTAATCAGTTTGCCATTGACCAGGGTTCCATTTAAACGAAATCGTGACCTCGTTTTGCCATCGGGACTGGAGATTTCCCGACTACAGACCAGCACACTGTTATCAATGAGATCAATCTCCTGCTGTGTCATCCAGGTTGCTGTTCCCTGATCCAGTTCAAAGGTTGCTTCTAGGGTGGCACGAGTGGTTCCTGTCCGAATGACTCGCCGCTCTGCCCTGCCCCCCAGAACCGCATCCACCGCATCCAAAATAATCGATTTCCCAGCTCCGGTTTCTCCGGTAAAGACATTTAGACCAGAACCCAGATCCAGATCTAAATGATCCACTAGCGCAAAATTTTCGATTCGCAGGGAGAGTAGCATTTCAGCCTGAAGGTTTTAGAATCTGAATTTTAAAGTAACAGATCCGCTTCGTAATCGGTATGTTTGATAGGGTGTTAGCAGTTGAACGCGCTGGTGAAACCCATGGACATAACCGAAACCACCAAGAAGCTGAATCATCACGTTCAGCAGCTCAAATCCAAGTATTCTGACCCGCCATCGACCGCATTCATTGATTTCTATTGCCAATACCGCGAAGGCTGTGACTATCTTTTTCCAGTGGCGGTCAAGCGCTCCATTCGATTATTCGATATTTTGAATTGTTTTTTCGAGTGTATTGAGGCAGGAAAACCAACTCGTCTGGTGCAACTGATGTGGCAAGACGTTGCTGGCCCAACCCTACACGAATATCTAGACGATGAAAAAACAGAGAAGCAACTGATTTCTGCGTTTTCCCATCACGATCTGGATGAATTTATCAGTCATTGGGATCTAACTCGACTGCCTACTGGAGAGGTTCAGTTGATTCTACGGGAGTTACTGGACGACATTAGCCAACTTGAAACGGAATACATTGGCTAGGGACTGGGCTTCGCTGAGAGTTCATCCTATGATGGGAGAAGTACTGGCAGAAAGTAATGGGAGTTTTCAGAAACTCCTGGAATCCTTTCTGGCACTCTGTAAAAGGATAAAGACTCGGTAAAAGGTTAACAACTGAAATGTATGGATGACCTGCTCCAGCAAGCTTACTACGACCTGATTTACACACTACTGATTCAACCAAAGGAGCAGGTTCCTGCGGTTCTCAAGTCCCAGGCACATTTGGTGGATGAGGGACTCCTAGAGATGCTCCAGACAACTGCTACGACTCTGGAAGAACGTAACTGCTCCGAGGATGCTGACTTTTTAGTCGGTCTGACCCAACAGTTGCAGCAGGCCGGGGGTATAGATTGTTATCTAGCCACAATTGCTCCACCGTCTAAATCACAGCTCCAGGCAGTCTCAAAGGCGCTCCCTGGAATAAAACCCCAAGTTTCTGATGCTGAGAAGCGCAGTCAGGCAGAGGCCCTAACTCAGCAGGCGAATCAGCAGTTTCAAGCGCACAAATACTTGCCGGCGTTTCAGGCATGGCAACAGGCTCTCCAACTCTATCGCGAACTCAAGGATCTGAAGCAAGAGGCCAACTGCCTCAACAAGCTGGGAACGATTTATCAGTCCCGAGGCCAATATCAGCAGTCTATGGCCTGCCACCAACAGTCTTACGTGTTGTCCCACAACGGCGAATATCGTCGCGGCGAGGCCGATGCACTGAATTCCCTGGGTTTAGTTTGTTATGCTGTGGGCCAGTATGAACAGGCTATGGGTACCTATCAGCAGGGCCTCAAAATTGCTCAGGCGATCCAATATCGAATCTGTGAAGCTCATATTCTGGGGAACTTAACCAGTCTGTATGCCGCTCAGGGCAAGCTTGATATGGCAATTGAATCTGGCCAAGCCGCCCTGGAAATTGCTAAATCAATTAATATTCACTACGCTGCGGCAAACTTTCACGGCAATCTCGGTCTGCTCTATGGACAAACTGGTAAGTATCAAGAAGCAACAGTAGAGATTCAACAGGGACTAGAGCTGGCTCAGGATAAGAATCCTGCCTGGAAACTGCCTCTAATGGGTCAGATGGGTCACCTTCGCAAAGTCCGAGGCAGATTTGACCTGGCAACCAAAATGCTGGATAGCTATCTCAACCAAGCCCAGAAACGCAAAGCCAAGCCAACTGCAGCACTAGCTTTGGTTGATCTAGCTGAGGTGTACCAGGCTCAAGGAAATCTAGGGGCAGCGATTGAGCACTGTCAAAATGCTCTAACCATCCGTCAGGAGATTCAAGATACCCATGGAGTTGTGAATGTTTTGAATCAATTGGGCCAACTTTACCGCGCTCAGGATGCAACCGATGAAGCGATCACAACCTTCCGTCAAGTTTTAGAACAGGCTGATTTAGCAACCGAACCCTGGGCAGGGTACCATGCTGGCAAGCAGTTAGCTGAAATGGGAACTGAACAGCAGCATTCCGAATTAGTTCTAGAGGGATGTACTGTTGCCACTCAAGCCTTGGCCAGGATTAATCCAACCTATCTCTCGGATGATCAGCAGACCGAATGGCAAACCGCCTTTTCTGTCTTAACCCAGCAGTTGATCCAGATTCAAATTCAGATGCAGCAGTTTGAGCAAGCACTGGAAACCATTGAATGGACTCGATATCAGCGCCAGCATCAAATGTATTCCAGGCTCAATCTTGTCCCAGATATGACTAAGGTTGATGATTCTTCAGAGCATGCAGCTGTCGCAGAGTTGCCCAGTCCTGTCCTGAACACAGAGTCAAAACCGCCAGCATCTGATCAAGCAACCGAACGCTATCAAACCCTCCGGTCAAAGTTTGTTAACTATAAAGTTCTCCAGCATCAACAACAATCCCTGATTGCCCGCCGTCAAGCCCAGTGGCTATCCAAGCTGGTGATGCTGGAACGGCGCTCCAATAATCCTCAACTCCTGCAAGCAGAAACCCAATTGCTCTCTATCCTGGAAACCGAGCGACAAAAGGGCTTGGCAGCAATTCAGGAAGTCGATCCAGTGCTGGCCGATCTACTTGAGGAACGTTCTATTACCTTTGCTGAAATTCAAGCCCTGGTCAAAGATTCAGTCACAGCCCTGCTGAATTTCTACACTACACCTGAGAAAACCTATATTTTTATCGTGACTCAGGCTGGACTCCAGCTTTTCCGTACCGATGGGTCTGGCTCTCCTCCGCTTCAGCAGTGGTTGCACTCTTGGCGACGGCAGATGGTGAGTAATACGACCCAGTGGCGGGAGAAAATTCCCCAAGCTTTGAAACAATTGGTGGCTCGGTTACAACTTGATCAATTGATCACGCAGCATCTCGCAGGGATAACTTCGCTGATTATTGTTCCTGATCAAAATCTGAGTGCCATTCCCTTTGCCGCTCTGCCTTTGGAAAGCCCGGCATCTACTCCACAATCATCTACTCCACAATATTGGAGCGATCGCTTTGGGATTCGAGTGTTGCCCCATTGTCGAGTCTCACGTTCAACCCTGTCCGACTCAACCGAAGCTTCATCTTCAACCTCTCCAGCTTTAAATCCTGTAGGCATCATTGAAGATGCAACGGGAGAGTTAGTATTGTCCGGCTTTCTTGGGGCGCAATTGGCTCGGAACCATCAAATCGATCCTACTGCTTACCTCAAGTTCAATCAACCGATGACCGCTGAAGTCTATCAAGCGGCAATGCAGCAGAGTCGAACACTCTATGCCGATCATGGAATGAAAACTTGCCTGGACAGCCCGCTGGATTCTCAGATTCCATTAACCAAGAATTCTCTCACTCTGCCTGAAATTCTGACATGGCGATGTCCCAAGTTATCTAGAATTATCTTTTTCTATAATCAACCTGCCTTTTATCAATCTGAAACTATCAATAATGAATTGGACGGGGTCAGTGCCTTACTGCAAATTGGAACCCAAGAATTAATCCTGCCCCTTTGGTTTTTGGATGGTGTTGCAACACCACTGTTAGGATTAATCCTGAATCAAGTCCTGGAAAAAACAACTGAACTAACTGACGACCCTTGGGTTGAGCAGATGACCTTACCCCAGGCATTAAACCAAGCGCAGCAGCAACTCCGTCAGCTTACGGGTCAAGAGTTGGCCGAACACTATCAACCGGACATCGAGCGATATCTCACCCTGGTTCAAACCAATGACAACCAACAGCAGATCAACGATCAGCGAACGCTACTGGCCTGGCTATGCCAGCAATCCTATCCCTTTGCTAATCCTTACTATTGGGCAGCTTGGGTAACCTATGGCCTCGGAACCTAGTTAATGTCGGCAGAATAATCGACGAATTCAGCCGTCCTGGGGTTGGTTTCAACGGGCCAATCTTCGTTTTCTCCCCCGATGATCAATTGCCGAATCTCAACGTATTCCTGACTCAATTGGATCAGGGCATTGATCAAAATATCCAGGGCTAGAGCATCACTGGTTCCCAAATCAAACCAGCAACGAATCCAGGTGCCGTTATATTCGATCTCGCCCATGTTGTGCATCAGGGCCATCATGCTCTTGTCGGATAGGGTCAGATCATAGGTCATGTAGTTTAAATCGACTCCAGTATCCTGAACTTGCAGACTTTCAGCATTAAACCCGCCTAATTTGCCCAGGAGAAACCAGGAATCAAACACTTCCTCAATGTATTGTCGTTCCATGACTGAAGGCACAGTCTCAAACTCCAACCAAACCCAGACATCAAAGGGATTAAACTCTCGAAATCGAATTTCCATATCGTTCAAATAACTCCGTCAGAATGTGATACGCTTTGCCAGTTGCCGTTCCCGCATCGGCGGAAATCCATCTCACCCCCAATATTGCAAATCATATTGCAGATAGACATTCTTTTAAGACATACCTAAACTGCTGAGTTCATGAAAATTCCGCTGATTCCCGCTGGTTCTCTAATCGTTTCCTGTCAAGCCCCAGTCGATTCTCCACTGCACAACCCCGTTGTGATCGCAGCCATGGCCCAAGCTGCGGTTAATCAGGGTGCAGTTGGTGTCCGGATTGATACTCCCACCCATATTCAAGCGGTGCGTGAACAGCTAACTCAACCAATCATCGGCCTCTGGAAACGGCAAATTCCTGGCTGTGAGGTGTATATTACTCCTCGGTTTGAGGATGCCAAAGCAGTGGCCGAAGCCGGGGCAGACATTATTGCGATTGACGCGACTCAACGTCTGCATCCTGAAGGAGAAACCACTGGTCATTTGATTCAACGGATTCGTCAGGAGTTAGAGAAACCAGTGATGGCAGATGTGGATACTTTAACAGCGGCGTTAGAGGCCGCTAAGGCGGGTGCTGATATTGTAGGGACAACTTTGTATGGATACACCGCAGCAACCCAATATTCCCAACCCCCAGGTTTCGGCTTGCTCCATCAGATGGTAAAGGAACTAAAGGTTCCTATAATCTGTGAAGGAGGAATCGCCACACCAGAGCAGGCGCGAGAAGCGTTCGATTTAGGAGCCAATGCAATTGTGGTAGGAACTGCAATTACAGGAATCGATGCTTTGGCAAAACGGTTTATCTTTTGAATAGTGATTGAATAAATTGTTGTTGAATAAATCACTATTGAAAATGGGGTATTCCCCTTATCGTGTTTTTCACCCTTAGTGTATATAGATACAGTGACAAAGAGAATAGTGACACAGGAAAATAAAGTTATAAAAGAGAGAAGAGGTAGAGGATGAAAAACAAGAGATAGTATTAAATTCCTGATTTCTTATAAGAGATACCGTAGAAAGAGATGGTACTTCAGATATAGAAAGGAAGTATTGAAAACCCATTATGCTCATAGGAGTCCCTGTGTGATGAATTACCAGAGATCTAAACCAGTCATCTTTTCCTTGACCATTGCCAGTGTTACTTTTGGTGCTCTACAAGCCTTTACTCTACCTTCAGTAGCATCTAATCAATTTTCTAAATCAACTGAAGAATTTTATGGAGAAAGCTCTAATTTAATTTCTATCTCTCATTTATTGAATCCGGAGGTTAGAACTGAACCTGTTGCTGATCCTAGAGACAAAGGTGGAAATCGTTGGTGGCGTCGTTAATTTATTGAGCAAGGTAGCTTAGTCACGAAAGAAGATTGCCTAATCTGTTGCGGTTGAGATACAGATGCAACTGCTAATTCCGATCTGTAGTTCTCCAGCCAGGAACAGCCTTCGGAAATTAACTGATCAAGACTGAAGCTCCACAGTGCTATTATTCCATCGTCGCCTGCTGATACAAGCAAGTCTCCGTTTTGACTGAGCTTTGCTGAGTTAATCGCTTTATAATTATCCTGCTGAATGATGCCCAATTCTTGACCGGAGAGACTCCAAAATTTAATCTCTCCATTCGTTCCAGTTGAAATGATGAATTTTCCATCTGGGCTGAAATTGATACTGAAAATGCCTCTAGGGTGTGCATCCCATTCACCAATTTGCTGGCCCGCAATATTCCAAATCTGAATCACACCATTTGCACCTGCGGATACTATAATATCTTCGTCTGGGTGAAAACCAATAGAAAAAATTCTATCGTCTCCTGCTAAAGCTTGAACCAGTTGACCCTGTAAATTCCAAAGCTTAATCATTCCGTCTTCGCTGGCAGAGGCGAATAGCTTACCATCCGGTTTGAATGCGATCCAGTTAATCGGTTCACGATGAGCGTCTAAGGTTTTAATATTCTGATTCTTCAAATTCAAAATATTGATTTTTTTATCAAAACCTGCAGATACTACTGTCTGACCATCAGGGCTAAATTTGACGCTAAGCGCCCCATCTTTGTGCTTTGATAATGTTCGGATTAATCTTCCATCAATACTCCATAATTTAACTGTTCCGTCATAGCTTGCAGAAGCAATGGTTTGATAATCTGGGCTGAAACTAACATCCCCAACCAAATCACTGTGACCCTCAAAAGTATGGAGTAAAGTCCCATCTGCTTTCCAGAGCTTAACGGTATTATCAGCACTAGCAGAAACAATCCGTTGACCATCAGGGCTGACATCAACTGACCAAATAGCATCTGAATGACCTTGAAACTTTGTTTGTGATGTATTTGTTAAATTCCACAGTCTAATCGTTTTGTCCTCACCGACAGAAGCCATGTTTTGTTGATCTGGACTCAAAGCAATCCCGCGAGCTTGAGGATGTTTTCCGAATGTTTTCAGAAATGTACCGTCTATGTCCCAAAGCTTAATCGTATTGTCAAAGCTGACTGAAATAATGGTTGAACCATCTGGACTAAAAGTAGCTTGGTATGCTTCTGTTTTATGTCCTTTTAAGGTTTCAATCAATTCTCCATTGGATTTCCACAGCTTAATCGTTTTATCTCTACTGGCAGAAGCAATCATTTGACCATCTGGACTGAATTCAACGCTATAGACCCAGTCTTGATGTTCCTGAAGCGTTCGAATCAGGGTACCATCGAGTTTCCAGAGCTTAATTGTATTGTCTCTACTGGCAGAAGCAATCGTTTGACCATAGGGACTAAAGCTCACATTTTCGACGCCATCATCATGTCCCTGAAAGGTTCGAATCAGAGTACCATCCAGTCTCCAAAGTTTTATCGTGTTGTCTATACTAGCAGAAGCAATCGTTTGGCCAGTAGGACTAAAAGCAACTCCGTACACGCTATCTTTATGTCCTTCCAGGTTTCTGATCAGAGCTCCATTTGACTGCCAAAGTTTTATTGTTTGGTCAGCACTCACTGAAGCAATCACTTGGCTATCTGGACTGAAAGCAACTCTATATACCGGAGCTTCATGTCCCCGTATCGTCGTAATTAAAGTTCCATCTGGCTGCCAAAGCTTCACCGTATGATCATTACTAGCAGAAGCAATCATCTGATTATCTTGGCTATATTTCACATCCCATACTTCAGCAGCGTGATAGTCTAGCTGTTTGAATTCTCGAACCTTGTATAATGCTTCCTGGAGCATAATGATGACTGGAATTTTGTCATCAATTTTTATCCTTCCGGCTTTTTGTAGTTTTTCAGCAGCACTCAAACTATTTTTCAATGCTTCTAGCTCTTGATTGGAATTCAGGAAAGCCTTTGCTGCTTTTCGATGCACATCACTTTGGCTGATTTCAGCACGATTTCTCTCAAAATTAGCGCGCCAAGCAAACCCAAAGATGATTAAAGAAAGCAATGTTAATATCCCTAGAAATAAGCGAGTCTTGCCAAGTCGCTTTAGAATATTGTCAAGTTCCGTCTGAGTTTTCTCCTGAGCAGTTCTTGCCTCTTGTAACTCTGCCAAGAGCTTGGCACTCTTGCGCTGACGCATGACCGGAACAAAGTAATCATGCACCAGTTGATACCGTTCTCCTAGTGCTTCTGGAATCCTTAGCAGTAGACCCGACCCATACAAAATTTCCAGTACCAACTCCAGCTTTCTAAGATCAACCCCTAACTCCTCCATTAATTCCCGTTTCGGTTTCAATGGTCGGGTATTATCCTCATTGGTTAGAAGATATAGAACAAGCTGGGCCAAATCCCGATTCTCTCGACCGCAGTCATCGACTGTAGAAGCCAAGAATTGCTTGATTAACTTTTTAGGAGGATCCTGTCCAAGTCTTTCATACTGTTCCAGGGTTGTAATTTTACGTTTCCTGGTTTCAAGTTGTAAGCCAACAATCTGTAACTCAATGGGACGAATTTCGCCTAAATCATTGGTCAGATCCTGGGTGAATCGTTCGATTAAAGTATTCTCGAAAGAGATTTGGGCTTTTTCTGTCAAATTTCGGATAACCTTTCTAACTTCTTCCTGAGTGAAGTTTCCTACATGATAAAGGAATTTTCGACTTAGAATATCGTTTGCTAAAACCCCTGGCTCAACCGAGCGCCCAAATTCCAGCAGATAGTGGAGATAATCCTCTCTTAGGGACAAAAAAACCTTAACGTAGGGGATATGAAAGCAGGCTCGGAGAAATTGATAAAATTCCTGTTTTTGTTGGCGAAACTGACATTCAAAGAAAAATTCTTCAAACTGATCAAAAATCAGAACTGTCAATAGATTATTGTCGGCATTCTCTTGGAGCTGAGTTAGGACTTTCTCAATTGAGTCTAGCTTTCTGAGTTTTTCTTTAACCGATTTTCTTGCATTGATTTGATCAATTAAGCTCTCACCTAATCGTTGACTCCAATTGATATAAACTCTTTGTAAAGTAATTATGACCTGGCGAGTATCGACCGTTTCTTGTCCAAGAGCAGGAATTAAGCCAGCCTGTAGCAGAGAGCTTTTTCCCACACCAGATTGACCATAGATAATTGTCAACTTGTGTTCTTGACTCTTGGCACGCTGTACCAAATTTTCAACATCTTGTTGCCTTCCCAAAGCTGCAACACCCAGGGTGTTAGTCAAATGGCGGGTGTAAGGAAGAGCAGGATTGTTGATTGGTTGATTAACCCGTAGCCGATTGGCTCCAACAAAGGCTCGATAGCCAAACTCCTGTTCAATTTTGCGCTGTTCCTGCTTATAGCCGAAGGCAGTCAGGTAATTCTTTTGTTGGTAGTACAGCTCTCGCAGCACTTGTAAGAGCTGAATATACAGTTCTGGATCATAAGCAGGTTTAGTGGTGACTTGGGCTTCTTCTAAAGTGATCGTGGCTTGCCGAATGTGCTTCAATCCACGTTGAGCTTTAGCAAGGGAAAATAAATACCATCCCTGATGGTATGACAACTCCCAATCTCGCTCTGCTTCAGAAATACTGGCTTCGTCTTCAAGGGTTGTTGTCAAGAGATTCAGAGCTTCTTCCGCCAAGTGTTGAGCTTCTTGCCACTTGGAATTCGCCAACCTGACCTCAGCCAGATATCCATAGGCCCGTGCCAGTCGAAATTTGCCGCAGGGTTGCTCTCGTTGTGGATTCTGTGAATGCAGTTCAATCGCTCGTAGCGTTGTTCTTTCCAGGGCTTTCCAATTCTCTGGCTCCCACTGAGTTGATCGCCTTAGCACCTCAGCCCAGGCATTGATAAACTTAGCCGCCAGCTCGAACTGCCTGGCCTGTTCAAATTCCTGAATGGATTGCTGAAAATACTGAGCAGATCTGGCAAAGGTCACCTGTCGGGTTGGCCGATGTTGAATGCCATAACTCAACCACCAAAGCCCAAGGTAGCTGGAGACTAGCGCACAGGAGGTCAAATCACTCGCCCGTTGCCATAGGGTTAAACTGCGTTCGTAATGTTCCCGTGCGATCTCTGTGGAATTATCTGTGGCCCGACCCAGGACAAACTCCAGACGGGCTTCCAGTTCTCTGTCCAGAGAAACATCACGATTTTGTAGTTCTGTTCGGGCAGCCTGTAACTCTTGGTAACAGCAATCCCCCAAGCCCAGGGCTTGATTATCTAAAAAGATGCCAACTCCTCTGTCTGAAACCTTGTTGTAGACATGACAGCAGGTTTGTTGGATGAACTGAATTAGCTCTTGGGATTCAGGGATAAATCTAACTGTTGTTCCCCAGGTGAAAAAATCATGGGCTGAACGTACGATTGTTTGAAATACCCGCTCATTCACCCACAACACCAGAGAAAATTCAAAATTGCGAAATTCTTCACGGGTTTGGTTCATGGCCTGAAGCAATGATCCCAGATCTTGAATACAATCGAAGCCAGATACCATCAAGGCAGCAGGGCGTTGGTCGCCCAAGTATTGAATGATCGTGCTGCACAGAGCTGTGGTTTCTGGTTCCAATTCGATATGGGCCAGGTCAACCTTCGAGACTTGCCGGAGTTCCGAGATCAAACGTTGCTGCAAGCTGTGGTAGTTACATTGGGCAATATTCAGGGAAAACTCTCCTGAGAAATGAATGGCTCGAACCAGAGTATTCAACGAGCCTTGATTTAATGTTCGGATATCTGAAGTGTGAGGTTGAACCATGGAGACCTACTGCTGGAGTTGTCTTGCTTCTAATAGAATTGGATTCACGTCAAACCAACTGCCATTATCGTCGCGGTATTCAAACACGAAGAGGCTTTTGATTAGATCTTGATAGCTGTCTTCCCCTTGAACGGCCTTGTTTTGTAGCACCTGATAGAGCAACTTCCACTCTTGAGGAGAAATGGCGTTGACCAGGTCATTTCGCCGCTGATTGATCACTTCTTCGATCAACGTTCTGGAAAACGGCGGCTCATCCTGCCTCAAACAACTATGCAGTAGAACCAATAAATTCCGCACATGGCCTCCACTAATCATGCAAAGCCGATCCAGGGTTTCCATCTGGTCAAAAATTACCGTTGCCAGTTTGAGACGTTTCTCTGGCTCTGAATCGGGAAAGGCCCGGATCAAAATCATCTGCCGCAGTCGATCAACTCCAGCTTCACAGGGACGACCGTCCCGTTCCTGAATTCGTACCATTGGTAACAGATACGGATCTTGGCCAAACCGATTGGTTAATCGCCCTAGCTCTCCTGAAAACTTCAAAACCAGCGGAATCGTATAGACCACATGACACTTGAGCTGATTCAGCTGCTCCCCGCGATCCACGAACAAATATTCTGAGGTGGTTCTCCCCGGTGTTCTCACCCGATTGTCAATTCTGTCCAGGTTGTCAACAATCACCACCAATCCTGACTTATGCTGGCGCTGAAGCTGCTCCTGGGCAGGTTCGAGCAAATCTTTGTTCATCGCTTCTAGAATGAGGCTAACGCGGGGTTCGGTGTACTCGCGTAGCAGCGATCGCACATCCCGACTGTCCTTGGCCCGTGTGGTGATTTCGCCAATTCCCAGGGAAAGAGAATACTGATCTGCATCTTCCGTAATTCCGACTTCTCCCATTTCGATTCCAGCAACTTTGGGAGGTTGGAGTTTGAATCCAGTTACACGAGAATTGAGCAGATCAGTTGCACCCTGCAAAAAGTTTTGAAAGCGGGTGGGTTGCAGGTGAATTCCTGCCTCTTCCAGGGAACGACTGACCTGGAAAGCAATTGCCAGTAAAATATCGCTGATATCTACGTCTGCCATGTCCAGGCTTTTTGATGAGGCGAAGAAGACAACATGAAATCCTTCGTCCTCCAATTCACTCTTCAGGCGCAATAATTCTGTGGATTTACCGCATCCAATGTGGCCAGTGAATAATTGGCAGGTTTGTTTGGTGTCTGACCAGGTAATGGTTCGCTTGAGCTGCTTGATCAGGTTATTGCCCCGAACTTCCGTGAAATCTATGTAATATTGCCGTTCCTCCAAATCCCCATAGTTCAGGGTTTTGGAGGGGTTGGTCATTTGAAAAAATCTCTGTAGGTCGAGTGGCGGCATTGGTGGCATTATTTCCCCTTGGTATCACAATCACCAGCACAACTGCTACTTACCCTAAACTCTCGAATACTCTCTGTATATCAGTCTAACCGATAAATTATATGCACCCTTATATGCGCCCTCGCAAGTAGTGATGCTTGTACAGTCAGGTATCTGAATCTTCGAAATCCATAATCTTGTCCAAGCTATGTCGCTGGATAATCTTCTGTTGATCAGGTAGATTTAGCCAGGTCTTGATAGCTTCATTGACGATAGAATTAACGCTTTCATCCGTCACACCTGCCACAGCCTTAAGCAGCCGAGCGATTTCAAGATCAACGTAAATTCTGAGGGGCTGAGTTTTGGATTTAGACATAATAGGTCTATCATCCCTAGATTGTAGATTTTTGTGTAGCCTTAATAGGGTAATTGACCTAATGGTGCTTTAGCCCTAAAATAAAAACATCAAGAATTGCCCAGAGATCTCATAAACCTGGGCTAGCGTTCTATGGAGCCAAATGCAATGGTTACACTTTCCGACGATGATGCGACGTTGATCTAATCCATTCTAGTGGCGATGAGACAGATCAAGGTTCGGGATATTGATAAAGCCCTAGTGATGCTCTCAAAGGGCAACTCATCCCCAGGAAATACAGCAGGAGATTTACCGAAAGAAACGAAGCAATTGGAGTAATAACTGACCTAATCTCGC
>JBHJGO010000084.1:0-19841 GCA_050331715.1 Microcoleaceae cyanobacterium | reverse complement strand
ATTTATATAAAATTATTTTATTTTTTTTTATTTTTTATATAAAAAATTTAATTTAAATCTTTAATAAATTTTTAATTTTTTTTGGGTGGGGTTTGTTTAAATCGCCCCCAAGAAGGGGGCAACGCCCCCTTCACCCCCTTTTCACAAATTATTTGTGATTGCTATATCAGTAACTTCTTGAAGAGAATTTCCTTTTAAAAGTTGACAGTTGAGCTATTACAGCGCAGTCAAGTTCTTCAAACTGAGTTCTTCAGACCGAGTTCTTCCCAAACAAAGATCTCTCTGAAGGATGACCTGAATCGGCTGCTCTCCAGAGAGATCTTGAAAAAGAAACAGATTTTGAACAGTTTTGATTGAATAATCCTGAACGGCAACGAAACCCGAATTGAATCGGCGAAGTGAGTTAATCGTCTAAACTGCCAAGGCTGATGGGAACCATATCTCCATGGATTGTCATCCCAAGTAACATTGCATCGTGGGGATGAATTGTTTGTCCTGTAAGCACACAGCACTCCTCTTTCTGAGCCACTGCTGATAAGGTAACGCGAATATCTTCTCGTGAAAACTGGGGTCGGTATTCTCCTGATCTCTGCTGCACATAATTCCACAAAATATCTCGAATCAGCGCTTGATAGCCCTGATTTTTTGCTAGGCCCTTGAGCCTTTCTTTCAGTTCTTTTTCCAAACGAATACTGGTTACTTCCATTTCAGTTGTTGAAGTTCGAGGCATGGTATACATCATTTTTCCTCCAGAAGGGTGGACATTCCTGTAATACTCAGTGTAGTATAAGCAGAGTCAGATGCAAACTTAGTCAATTGGGCAGTTAACCTTCTGTGACATTTCTTCAGCTTATCGGTTCAGGCGGTGTCAACTCAGGCAATCCATTAGTGGACGGTGGTTTTATGGGCTGTGTAGCATCTGTATCCTGCTCCTTTGCGGCGTGGGAGATTGAGAGAATGGGATTTGTAGGCTGGGATCTTGAGTTCAGAGGCATTAAGCTAGAGAAGGAGGACGTAGAAATTACTTTACTGAAATCTGAGCATTTTTACTCATTTTTCAACTGTTATCTCATTGTTTACTTTGCTAGTCAATTTTTATGGGGTTCACTCCCAACTAACTTACAACTGCATAGCGGGAGGTACAGACGAAAATCCGCCGTACCTATCTAGGAAGAGAGAAATTAAATTGTTTTTCTTAAGCCCCCGCTTCAGTATTTTAGAGGTGGGGGTTTGTAGCCGATAGGTACAGTGTTTTCATCAAGGGAGAGGAACCATGACCAGTACGACTGACGTGTTAAGACAATCCGTGGTTGTGTTTTCTAGGAATTACCTACCCATGAGCCGGATTAATATCAAACGGGCAATTACCCTGCTGGTAACCGGGAAAGCCGAGCCTTTGAATACGGATGCAGACCCGTCAACCCAGTCCGGTGGATGGCTGGTTCACTCTCCCAGCGTTGTTTTGCATGTGCCAGAACATATCCGCTTAACCCGGGCTGGGAATGAGCGCCTTTGGAAGGTGCCGCCCGTCAATCGTCGGGAAATCCTACGACGAGATCATCACCGATGTCAGTACTGTGGCGTCACCAAACATCTCACCATTGACCACGTTATTCCTCGCTCCCGTGGTGGAACCCATACCTGGGATAACGTTGTTACAGCCTGCGAGCGGTGCAATGCCCATAAGGGTAGCCGAACGCCAGAAGAGGCTGGCATGACGCTAAACACCCAACCTAAAGCACCGTTACATCCTGTGGTGGCCTTTGCTGAACAGTTTTGGCGGGATCATCAGGACGGGTTTTAGCGATTATCAAGTAGAACCCCATCTGAGGCGCACAATTGAAGCGCATAATCGAAGCGCACAATCGAGCGCACAGCTAAAGCGCACAGTGTTTAAGTTCAATATTCAAGCTCAACGTTCAAATTGACAGCGTTGAATCGGCAGCCTTTCAACGGGCTGACCCCGTCAACCTCAAGTCCACAGTGAAAGGGGACATCACCCATGTTGAAGTTAACCTACACTGAATCCATGTTCTACATGGAGCGTTTAGCCCAGGCCCCAGAGCGGTTGGTCGCTTCACGGGTCAAATTGGCCATGCGTTCCGGTCAAGCGATTCACGTTCAACCTGATTCAGCAGCATTTTTGCTGCCTAATGATCTACCTACTGTCAACTTACTGAAAGAGGCGATTGCTCAGGGTTACTCGGACATGGTTGCCCTATGTGTTGCCGATGCAACAACCCTAGAGGTCAGCCTCTCTGGTACCTGGATTGCATCAGACATTGAAGCGGAAGCTGGCATTTTTGTGACTCTTCTACCTGAGCGGACAGAACATTTGCTGTTCAATCTCTGGCACGCTGCCTATGCTGGCGCTTCTACCCGATAGGGAAATGATATGAAATTCTAAAGCAGAAAAGTGAGCGGCAGTGCCGCTCACTTTCCTCTAGCATCACTGGGTTTCAACTAGTCTCAACCGACTTCCTGTAGCGTCCTCTCTTCAACTCGGAGGGCACGACAGGATATTCTATGTAACAATTCAACCCCCCGATCACTGGGCTGATAAACCTCAAGTTCTGCCTCCTCCAATGCCTCAAACAGAAGGCTCGCAGTCGGAAAAACAACCCGTTCCAAATACCAACCTGTAATATTACTGACCCGAATTACCTGAACACTAGGTGTGTCATTCAAGTAATGACAAAGTATTCTATGTGTAAAATTCGCGGGTAGCTGATCAAGCACTGAAGTCATAATAAACCTCCTATTTCAAACGTTGCTTATGATCGGCTTCAAGTGAAAACTTACCCTGAAGCCACTACCTCTCACCGCTAACTAGAGCCAATCACAATCCTAACGATCCTTTCTGAAAACGGCAAGTTAAATCTGCTTTAAGAAGCCTAAACCCTCCCTAGGACACAGATAAAACTCCGCCCTACTACTCAGATACCAAAGGTGATAACCATCCCCAAAGCTTTTCCACAAGTCAGCCTCAACCCCTGAACAAACAGTTTGCTTGGCTGCCGGTGATGATCCCAGCAGGATTGGACGCAGCTTAGACAAGGTAATCAAATCTAAAAAGGCTCAAATGATGTAGAAACTGACGAGAGAAACTGAAGGTCAAGCTGTTTTAGGGTTTCTATACAGAATTATATATTGTTCTTGAAAATCAATTTGTTAAAAATTGACTTGAATTCTCGACGTTATTATGTATACCTATAGACAACCTTATAATCTGGCTTTAAATAGTTTCCAGCTCTCAAATGCTGAGGGATCTGAAGGCTGATTTTTCTGCATCAAAATGATGCCATTTTCGAATCCAATGACTCCATATTCCTGCGCTGCCGTAAGCTGCTGAATCTGCTCAATGATGGCATTTAACCGTTTGCGATCGCTCCTGAATGCCTGCCGATATTGCTCCAGTTGCCATAGATCTGCAATCACATAGTCCACACTCACCACATCGCCTGTGTCGTCTCGAAGTTGGTATTGGGGAAATCGCAACACAGACCTGCGACTAGAAACATGGGGCACGATGTAGGTGGTGGCAGCGACGCTAGCATCTGGAGGAATTTTGGACAATAGGGAGCGCAGTTGGGCCGCCTGTGACCACTGTTGCGGTAAGGAAATATGAACCCAGGGATTCACCGAATCCGGGATCAGGAAGTAAAGGGTACGATTAGGATTGGACGTGAGGGTAAAGAACAGCGACAAACCGATACAGACCGCCCAGAATCGACGAAAGCGAGGACGTAGAATTGCATTTCCTGCAGGATTCATCGTCAGAGGATGGGCAAAAAAGGTTGGTAGCCAGACAGGAGATGTGCGTTGCTCCTTCCCTTGACTACGGTTCTGAACCTCCTGCTCTCGATGGCTCCACCAGAGGATTGATCCATAGGCTAGTCCTGGAACGACGGTCATAGCATAGCGAATTGTAATCGCCAGTACTGACTCTCCCTTCGCAATCAGCAGTTTTAACAGGGGAAACCCTGCAACGGCCCAGGATGCTGGGGCAATGGCCGGAATCAAAGCGAAGGGCAGCCACTGACCCAACAAATACTTCAGGGTTCCCCAGACAGGGGTGACCAACTCAATTAGTAAGACCTGGGGTTGGGTCAGAATCCCGCGAATAATCTCCAGCGTCGAGGCTTCGTCTCCTTCCACATACTGACCGAAGCGCTCCATCATAAATCGAGCAGAGATGTCATCGGAAAACAGCGGCATGATCAAGTTTGTCAACGCCACCATGTAGCCAAAACTCAGAACACAGGCAATTACTCCCTGAATTGGATAACGTCGGCTGAAAATCAGATAGACACCCACCCCAAATAGACTGATGCCTGAGTCCTCCCGCACCGCCAAAATCAATGCCGCGAAAATCCAGAACAACCACCAGCAACGACGTTCCATCGTCAACAACAAACTGAAAACAAACAGTGGCAGTTGACAAATATCATGAAAGTTTCCCAGCGTAGGGCCGATAATCGCGTTCGCCCCATAGAAACTGGCCGTAATCCAGGCTGCAACGTTAGACTCTAGGTATTCCCTGGCCAATCGGTAGAGAACTAATCCAGCCGCCGTGACTAGCACCACTTGCAGAACACTCAAAGTGACAGGACTGGGAAACAGAGCGTAGAGAGGCAACCAGAGGAGCAGAGCAGGTGTAAAGTGCTGGCCTAATCGGTGATAGCTGACATCAGGGTACTCTCCGTTGTGCACCACGTTGGTTGACAATGCCGAGGAGAGGGAGCTTTGAAAAAAGTTGCCCTGGGTGCCATTCCAAAACACCTGATTAAAAATTCCCTGATCATAGGATGCATAAAAGCTGAAATACCGATGTAGTACCAGTAACAGACAAAGCGCAAAGAATATCAGTGCAACCTTCAGTACGATCTGTGACGCTGGATTTTTTTGCCAGTTGGCTCCTAACATCGCTGTTTTATCTGAATTGTTCAACCTGATTCGCCAAAAAATTGAAATCTAAAGGAGATATTAAATTAAACTATAAAGGATATAGGATGACCGCAACTTAACTTTTACTCAAACTTGACTAACCTCAAATCCTACTTCTGTGGCTATTACCCCCTGCGATATTTAGAATCCCATGCAGGTATCTTCTGAAAAATCAGATCCCAAGACAACACTCCAATTGATTCTGTTTATCGATCAGCGACCGAGTTCTAAGCAGCAGGTCGAGCAGATTCGTCAGTTTCTGGAACGTTCGGATCAGCAGGTGTTTGAGCTGCAGGTGATTGAGGTGGGAAAACAACCCTACCTGGCAGAGCATTTTAAACTGGTTGCAACCCCAGCCCTGGTCAAAATTCATCCCGAGCCCCGTCATACTCTAGCTGGCAGTAACCTGGTGGCTCAACTAGAACATTGGTGGCCCCGTTGGCAAAAGTCTCTAGAAGAACAATTCAACGGTCAGAAGGCCAAGTCAGAATCGACAGAAACCTTCCCAATACCCGATGTGAACCAGTCAGTTGCTCAAGTCTCGGAACTGATTCGACTCAGCGATGAAATTTTTCACCTGAAGCAGGAAAAGCAGCAACTTCAGCAACAACTGAATTTTAAGGATCGGATTATTGAGATTCTGGCCCATGATCTGCGGAGTCCCCTAACGGCGGCTTCTCTGGCCTTGGAAACCCTGGAATCAAGCCAAAATCAAATCAAGGAGGGAAATCTTTCCCAACTCTCTCCAGAACTGAAAGCGCGTCTAGTTCAGCAGGCCCGTAATCAAATTCGTACCATCGATTATATGATCACGGATATTCTGCAAACGGCAACGGGGCCGAGTATCCGGCTGAAGCTTCAACCCAATCGTTTAGAACTAGAACGGTTTTGTCGAAAGATTCTCTCAGAACTCGGTTCCCAACTGCAATCCAAATCTCTTCAGCTTCAAACAGATATTCCCAGCGATATTCCCGATGTTTACGCCGATCAAGAACGGATTCGTCAGGTGATTGTCAATCTTTTGGACAATGCTATTAAGTACACGCCAAAAGGCGGGAGAATACAGGTCTCAATTCTGCACCGAACCACACAAAAGGTACAGTTCAGTGTGTGCGACAGTGGCCCTGGGATTCCGGAGGAGAATCGCGATCGCATCTTCCAGGAGCGCTTCCGTTTAGAGCGAGATGAGTGCCAGGATGGCTACGGAATTGGTCTCTCCCTCTGCCGACGCATTATCCAAGCTCACTACGGTCAAATCTGGGTTGATTCACAGTTGGGCCAGGGGAGCTGTTTTCAATTCACCTTACCTGTTTATTTTTAGACCTGACATTCCCTTAGCAGCTACAACTGCTATCAGCTATAGATTGGAAGACTTAGTGGAAAAAGTGAGAATCGGGTGGATTACAGAGCAACCCACCCTTACCAGTTTGTGATTTATCTTGCATCGGGTGGCAAGCTTCTGATTTCGAGATGATTGGCTTCGTTCAGCACACTATAACCATTGGTTTGAAGGGATTGCCAGAAGAACAAAAATAGGAGAACAGTAATAATCGTCACAAACAAATTTGAGTCCTCCGTCGGGGGTTGATCTATAAAGCGCTGATTACAGGCAGCACAGAACTTTTGATCAGGGTGATCTGGGTGGGCAGTAATATGGCAAATGGGTTCACCTGATGCATTATTAAGGACAAGCCATAAATTCCTCCTGATTTGGTATAGCCTTTCTAGATTCAGTGAAGTACAGATTTGGGAGGTTGGGGCGCGGTACGCTCCAACCGCATGCACTCCACCGGCGTTGGAAACGCTGTAAAGCATAGAACCAGTGCGTTACAACCATTAGTGACGGCATGACAGACTTGTGACAGTCAATCCCCGAAACTAACGACAGACTGAAGTGCCAAATTCTGTTCTCTGCCAGCAGAATAATTCTTGGATTGCTAAGTTACGTTTCTTTTATGAATCTGCACCTCAGTGTCAAGGTGTAAAAGTTAACGGGCGGATCAGTAAAACCATCCCCAATTTTTGAAGTGACGGCTCAAGGATTGGAGGCAATGATGCGGGTTTACCCTATTGCCGAGCCAAACCTGTTAGACTCTAGGGAGTAACAGCTAAGGATTGCCTGTTCTAATTTTTCCAGTTTGATGACCCCAGAAGCAACATTAAATCAGCTCAAACATCAACTCCCCAATGGCCAATTGCCGTCTAGCTTTGGGGTCTATTTTAAGAATACTTTGGTGGCCCTATGCCATGCCTTGGAGGATCACGTTCTGCAAACTTGCAGTTCAGATGTTGACCAGCAGCCCCTTGTCCTGGTGACCTTCCAGGAGGGGAAGTGGTACTTACAGGAAGCTGATCGGTACTACGAGATGGCCCGCTGCTGCCGCCATGTCATGATCAGCGCGATGCCAGATAGCGGTTTTCGGAACCATCAGACTGGACAACTGGAAAATGTTTCATTAGTTGATCTGGAAAAGAGTGACAGCCTGGTGATGGAGTGGAATTTGATCATCCTGGCTCCGGGCTACACAGCCTGTGTTCTCTGTCATGAGCTGTCCGAAGACGAATACCTGCCAAATGGTCACCCCACAATTGACACTGAACGTAAGTTTTACGGTCTTTGGACATTTGACAAGGTAGTAGTGTGCAAGTCGGCGGAAATTTTGATTGAGCGCCTGCGTTCCTATGACTCTGAGCTGTGCGATCGCATGACTCAGCAGTATCAGGAGATTCTCAATGCTCCTAATCCAACAGTTCCTGATTTGACGGGTGTTGTTTCCCGAATTGTGACCTATCTCCAGAAGTCTCAGCAGGAACTGATCACCGTCAATCGTCAAACCCGAGAGCTCTGGGAACTGGAAGGTCAGGCCAAGCGAGTCAGCCGTAATATTAGTGCAAACAAGCTACAAGCCTTTCTACGGATGGCGCAGCGCATCGATGAGCGAGATACGGCTAATCCGATAGCCTCTATGCAGGTGGCAGCCCTCTGTGAAACAGTAGGTCAGGTCTTGGATCTACCCACCGTTGAGTTGCGACGCTTACGTCTGGCGGGCTTACTCCATCGAATTGGACTAGCCTCTGCTCCCAGGGAGGTATTTTCCTACAGTTGGGAAGAGATGGATGATGCGACGCGAGCTTTTTGGCTGGAACGCAGCGTGATTGGCGGTCGATTGCTCGATGCGATGCCGGAACTGTCGGTTATCCGAGGCGTTGTAGCTCATCAGCTAGAGCACTGGGATGGCAGTGGCCGACCGGATGGTCAGCAGGGAGAAGAGATCAATATCAAAGCTCGCATCGTGGGGTTAGCAACCTATTTTCAAGAACTAACCCGGGCCAGAGGTAAACGTCCAGCCCTTTCACCGGGAGATGCTCTACAAAAGTGCCAGGAACTCAGCGGAACCCGATTTGATCCCGATTTAGTCGAGTCTTTGGGAACGGTTGTTCGTCTGACTGAAATGGGACTGATGCGGCTCCCTGATCGACCTGCCCAACTCCCCAATGTTTGGTTGGAGGAAGCGACAACATCGAAACAAGAGGTTTCAACTTGAGGAAAGCAGGTAAAGTCTAGGTAGTGATAGCGAGAATTGGAAGGGGATCAGACAATCTATGGATCTGGACATAAGCGTGATTCGGCAAGGTCAGGTTAAGGACTTGAGCTACGCTCATCTGGCTGGGGCAGACTTATCAGGCGCAAACTTGCAAGATGCCAATCTATCTGGAGCTAATCTGACAGGGGCAAACTTGGCTGGGGCAAACCTGCAAGGTGCAAATCTCCGGACGAACTTTCGAGGAGCGGATTTATCTGGCGCAAACTTGGTTAGAGCGGATTTACGAAATGCGGATCTCCGAGGGGCTGTCTTATTGGAGGCGGATCTCAGGGAAGCTAGTCTGGCCGGTGCTTTTCTCGCAGGGGCAACCTGTAATAATCTGGATTTGAGTGGGGTTGATTTGCGCGGAGCCGATCTACGGGGAATCGGTTTATCTCAAGCCGTTTTGAACTGCACGGATTTGCAGAATACAAATCTTTCCGGAGCTGATTTGTCTCAAGCGGATCTGGAGGAGGCAAACCTGAGCGGCGCAGTTCTGCGGGGGACGAATTTGGAGCGGGCGAATTTATTCTGCGCCGTTGTTGAAAACACTCAATGGATGGGAGTGATGCTAGAGGGTGCTTGTCTGGAAGGAACTCCAATTCGAGAAATCGCCAACCCTCAGGAGCAGTAACTTTCTATAGCAATCACAAATGATTTGTTAAATGGGGGTTAAGGGGGCGTTACCCCCTGCTTGGGGATGAAGTCCCCAAACCCCTCCATAGTGCTTTTCATGATTGATTCAGGATTGCTATAGACGGAGTGAATAGTATCAGACCAGATGGTTTGATAAGACTTCAGCCGTTTTCTGACCGGTCTTCTCCCAGGTAAACTGACGGGCTTGCTGGAGACCCAATTGGCGCAACCGTAATCGCAATCCCTCATCCTCAGCTAGCTGAACCATTGCATCAGTAATCGTTTCAATTCGATAGGGATCAACGTACAGTGCTGCCTCTCCCCCTACCTCCGGCAGTGAAGCCAATCTAGAGGTGATAACTGGCGTTCCGCAGGCCATTGCTTCTAGGACAGGCAGGCCAAATCCTTCCCAGAGGGTTGGAAAAACTAGTGCGATCGCTTGATTAATCATCCGTGTTAGTTCTGAAGCAGGAACGTAGTCGAGAAAACGAATGTTAGAGCCTATACTCAACTCCTCTGCCTGTGCCTTTAGATCTGGGGTGTAGGTTTGATCGGTCGGCCCCACAAGCCAAAGTTCGTAGTCGGAGTTTTTGAAGTGATGGCGTCTAGGATTGTCACGTTTAACAAATTGACCAAACGCACTGATCAATCGATGTAGGTTTTTATAGACATCATGCCGACCAATGTAGAGAAAATAGTTGCGGGTCGGGAGGTTGAGAAATTTAAACTGATATGAATTGTAGGCCAATGGAATGGGTGTAACTTTTGCTGGAGCAACATTGAAAAATTGAGTGAGATCCTTTGCCGTTGAAACCGAGTTACACAGAATATGTTCCGCCTGATGCAGCACCACAGGAACGTAGTGCTTGAAATAAGCTGTCAATCGAGAACCTCTTCGGGGAAATCGTAGCGGAATCACATCGTGGGCCATCACAATTGAACGGCAACCCGCATAGAGGGGAGCCTCTGGTAATGGAGAAAAGAGTAGATTTCCTTGAAGTCGATGATAGAGGCGAGGCAGTTTTAACTGTGTCCAGAGTAATCGTCGTAGGTGTCCTGTGGTTCCCTGATCCGGTGTCATATTCCCTGGAATCGTGTAGTGGTGAGATGTAGCGTCTAGAAAGACGGATTCAGCCGCCAGCAAAGTTGGGTTAAGGGAATTGAGCTGTGGTAGGACTCCATTGATATAAACTGAGATTCCCGTCGCCTGTGGGATGAGAACCGAGAGGTTGATCAGCAGCTTTCCAGTCATTACGCAGCAAACGGTGCAATTTCAACATCTTATTGCCATTGCGAAACAGGGGCAATGCCCCTGTGCCCATGAATTTCCTAGTTGTCGGCTGGTTTCTATGATTCGGGTCAAGAGAGGGCGGTGAATGGTTTTTGTTTGTCCAACGGCGATGATGGGTCGGGAGTGAAAATTTATTTGTGCTCAGATGGAGTCAATTTTTTGAAAATTTCTTTACAATGTTTTTATGAAGTAATTTACGATTTGTAAATTTTTTCTGTTAAGGGTTTCGAGAGGTTTGCTGGCCTTGTATTCAACCCCCACTTTCAGATTCTACAGTCTCGTCTACTGACCACTCCACACTTGAGAGGAACCTAGCGACATGACCCAAACACCGTCCAATTCCTCTGATTCAGAACCTTTGAGTCAGTTGGATCATGAGAAATCCCAAGCCTCTCTAGATGCCTTGGAACCGCTAGACTCTCCGGAGCCAGAGCCCCAGGAAAAAGCCACCGCAACGACCCGCAACCGTTGGTTCGGCATATTGCTAACGGTTCTGGCTCTGGGGGGAGGGATTACTATTTGGCAGTTAGTGAAAGGCTCAGAATCTGAACCCGTTTTGTCCCAGGCCCAGACTCCACCGCCTCGACCCGTGACCGTGACCCGTTTACAAACAGGCAACCCAGTGCAGCAGCTTCGACTGATTGGCCAGGTGGAAGCCAGCGAACAAGCGACAATTCGCTCTCAGCTTGATGGTACAGTTCAGCAAGTTCTGGTCAAGGTGGGCGATCGCGTGACCCCTGGAACAACAGTGGCCATTATGGATGATACCGATCAGCAGTTGGCTCTGCGGGAAGCTGAAGCTCGTTTGGCCCAGGAAAAGAGCAGATTAGCTGAACTCCAGGCTGGAACTCGGGCTGAAATTCTAAGTCAGCGACAGGCCCAATTTCGCTTTGCCCAGGCCCGTGAGCAGGAAACCAGAGATTTTTTACAGAAAACCGAGGAACTTGCACCCAAATTAGTCGCCCAGCGTCAAGCAGAACTCAAAGCAGCTCAAGCCCGTGAACAGGAAGCCCGCAACAACCTGCAACCGGCCCAGGAATTAGCCCCAAAACAAATTGCCCAACGCAAGGCCGAGCTACAATCTGCCACTGCCCGTGAGCAGGAAGCCCAGGACAACCTGGAACGGATTTCCAGTTTAGTGGAGGCAGGAGTTCAGTCCCAGCGGATTCTGATCGAAGCCCAGTCTGCGGTTGACGGAGCGATCGCGGATCGGTTGGCCTTGGAATCGGCAGTAACCGCCACAGAGAATGAAACCCAACAGGATTTAATCGCAGCTCAGGCCAACATTGATACAGCGTTAGGCGAAAGATTAGAAGCTGAAGCAGCTCTGGCCAGCATTGAAACGGAGAACCAGCGGAATATTGCAGGTGCAAGGACGGCTGTGGATGCGGCAATTGAGGAACGTTTGCGGGTTGAGGCGGAGTTGGCCGAAGCAGAGGCCGGGCCTCGACCAGAGGAAATTGCTGCACAACAGGGGGTTGTCAAGGCAGCAGAGGCAGCGGTGAATCAGGCCAGGGTCAACCTGGAGCGAACAGATATCAAGTCTCCTACTTCAGGAGTTGTTCAGTCGCGGACGGTAAATGGTAGTGACTATGTCGAGAGCAGTGACCCGATTTTGACCCTGGTGAGTGATGCTCAACTGGATGTCTTCCTGGAAGTTCCAGAAGCAGTCAGTGGTCAGGTGATGACAGGAATCCCCGTTGAATTGGCAGCTAGAGCCTTACCGGGATGGCAGCAGGTTTCTCGCATTGCGGCTGTTGTACCTGCGGCGGATTCGAGGTCTCGCCGTCAACTGGTGCGGGTGAGCCTGGACAATCCACCCGAAGGGTTGTTACCTGGGATGGCAATTCAAGGAACCTTAGAACTACTGATGGATCAGGTAGAGGAAGCAAGTTATTCGGTGCCGCGTGATGCCCTGGTACGGCGGGGAAACCAATGGTTACTCTTTGCAGTTTCAGAGGGATCTGACAATATTGTTCAGCAAGTTGAGGTGAGATTGCTATCCGACCTGGGATCAGAGATGGTTGTAGCCAATGCTGATTTACAGGAGTGGCAGTCAATTATTCTCAAGGGGGGTGATGGATTGCAGGATGGTGCTTCGATCAAAATCGTTGAGCAGCTTGATCCATCCGTAGTGAATTGATCTTTAACAAGTCCTTGGGGAGAACCATGACAGACGAAGGCAAAGTTCAGGTTAGTCTGCTAATTATACGGGTGACGGTGGCTGCATTTTTCTTGGTCTGGTCAATTGAGAAAATTGTCAAGCCTGAAGTTATCCAAAGGGTCTTTAGCAGATTTTACTTTTTGGAAATTACGCCAGGAGTTTCAATTGTTTTAGGTATTATACAAACGGTAATTATTCTGGCATTTCTAGCTGGAATTTTTAAGTTGTGGACGTATGGTGCGGTTTTGGGAATGCATACTGTTTCGGTACTCTCAACCTATCAAGAGCTATTGAATCCCTACGAACTACCCAATCATTTGTTCTGGGCAGCGGTTCCCGCTTTGGGCGCAATTATTGCTCTGTTTATTTTGCGGAAGAGCGATCGCCTCTGTACCCTCAAGTTCATTAGCAAATCTGAACTATGAAGTTGTTTTCTACAGCCTCTCACAGGGAAAACTTTGAAGTATGAGTTCCGGTATGAAGTCACGAGTTGTTATTGTTGGATCAGGATTCGCTGGTGTGGAAGCGGCAAAAGCTTTGTCCCGTTCCAACTTTGAAATCGTCTTAGTTGACCGCAATCCTTATCACACCTTTATTCCGATGCTTTATCAAGTGGCAACGGCGGTGCTTCCCCCAGAGCAAGTTGTCTATCCACAGCATCAGATGTATGAGAAAAGAGATGCAGTGCGGTATCTTCAGGCAGAAGTCGCGGGAATTAATTTCAACCAAAAAATGGTGCAAACTACTGAGGGGCTTAATCTGGACTATCAATATTTGATTTTGGCCACAGGAAGTCAATCGCAATATCTGGGGGTTTCAGGGGCGGCTGAATACGCGTTTCCAATGCGAACGCTGGTAGATGCGATGATCCTGCGAAACCATTTATTTTCCTGTCTGGAACAGGCTACAAGACAGAGTGATCCAGAGGAACGACAGCGGTTGCTCCGATTTGTCATTGTCGGGGGTGGGCCAACAGGGATTGAATTGGCTGGATCGTTAATTCAGTTACTCCGGGGAGCTGTGAAACGAGATTTTCCAGACTTGAATTTGGCTGAAACCCAGGTGATTTTAGTGCAGTCAGGGGATCAGTTGTTCAAGAGTTATCCCGAACACTTGGGACACTACACAGCTCGATGGTTGCGGCAGCAGGGAATTCAGGTTCATCTGAATGCAAAGGTTAGCCGAGTCACCCCCTCAACCGTGCATTTGGATGGGCAGAGGGCCGATGAGACAGCGATTCCAACTCAAACCGTGATCTGGACAGCGGGGGTTGAGGGTGCTGTGCCCCAGATGGAGCAGTTGCTGGAAACCACCAAGCGTCAGCAAATTCTAGTGAAGCCCACGCTGCAAGTTCTGAACCAAAACGAGGTTTATGCAGTCGGAGATCTAGCACAGATTGAGGGGCAATCCATGGGTGGAGTCGCCCAAGAAGCAATCCAACAGGGACAAGCCGCCGCTCAGAATATTCTGCGGCAGTCCGAGGGCAAGCCCCTTGAACCCTTTGAGTACAACAATAAGGGGAAGCTGGCGATCATTGGTCGCCATGCGGGGGTCGGTGAGATTGGCCGCTTTGCCTTTGGTGGTGTTTTAGCCTGGCTGCTCTGGCTAGAAGTTCACTGGTGGTATTTGCCGGGCATCCGGAATCGGCTGGGGGTTCTGGGAAATTGGTTGAAATATTATTTCTCAGGCCAGGGATTAAGTTCTAGGGCTGTGTCCAAACCCTCCGAATTTCTCTCCAGCACTCAAAAACAAAAATCTGAACAGCTCAAAGTTTCTCAAAATCGAGAGACTTAGCAAGAAGGGAAAAAGATAAATTTTCTGCAAGTTCTATCAAGCGTCCTCTCAAACTTCTGTAGTTACACTCGAAAATTACAATCGAAAAATGACTCAAACAAACTACTCTGAAATTCGACTCCGTCCCAATGACATCGCATTAGACTATCTACTGCTACGAAATGTCTTTGGAATCAACTTTTTTGTGCATGGATTGGTCAGGATTAATAATATTCCTGGATTTGTTCAGTCTCAGGTTGATTTGTATCAGGAGTTACCTATTCCCCCGTTCATGGTTGCAGGGCCAGCGTTTTTAATTACGATTGTGGAACTCGTTGTTGGCTTCTTGTTGATTCTAGGCTTGCAAACTCGCATTGCTTTGATCGCCGGCTCTATTCTAATGATGTTCTTGATGTTCGGGGTCTGCCTACTACAAATGTGGGATGCAGCTGGATCTCAATTGATCTATTGTTTAATCTATTTCATTTTGTTGGTGGCCCATCAGTATGATTGGTTCTCGATTGATCGGATGAGAAAGGGGCGTTAAATTTTGGTTGTTGATTGTTGAGTAATGAGTAAAAGGTAGTAAGTTACGAGTGAGATATGGTGTATTTTCCTTTAGTTGGTCGGATTTTTCTTTCTTTGCTGTTTTTCTATGCAGGGATCAAGAATTTGTTGGGTTATGAGGCGACACGGGAGGGCATTTCTCAAATGTTACCGTTCCCTGATCTTGCTTTGATTGGCAACATCGTATGCTGTCTTTTGGGAGCAATTTCTCTGCTGCTAGGATTCAAGATTAGATGGGGAGCGGTGCTATTAATTATTTTCCTGATCCCAACAAATTTAATCTTTCATCAGTTCTGGGCTGATCCGAATGAAACAATTCCCTTCTTGAAAAATTTGGGCTACGTCGGCGCAATGTTCTACATCATATACTTCGGCGCAGGGCCAGTCAGTGTTGATCACAATCTTGGCGACCATTCTGTTGTCGTTCGAAGGCTAGAAAAGTGAAAAATGATCAATGACTAGTGACTAGTGACCAGTGACCAATAACTAATGATTAATCACCCCTCCTCCCCAAACCCATGAACCTCATCAAAACCGCTGTTCGCTGGCGACACGGAACCTTTGTTCTATTCTGTATTCTGGCTCTCTTTGGAACTCTGGCCCTGTTCAGCCTACCGCTGGAACTGCAACCTGGTGGAGACCGACCTGAAATCACCATCACTACCCCCTATGCTGGAGCCAGTCCCGTGGAGGTGGAAGAGATCATTACTCGTCCGATTGAGGAAATGATGGAGCAGGTTCAGGGGGTACAAGAAGTCAGAAGTAGCAGCGCCCTGGGTCGCAGTTCTATCAATCTAGAATTCGACTGGGAGAGTGATATCAACGAGCGTTTACTCGATGTCCTGAACAAACTGCAACAGGTGGATGCATTACCGCCGGAAGCGGGTGAGTCGGATGTGGAATTAGTCAGCGGTAGCAGTAACCCCATGATGTGGGTGATTATGGTGCCGAAGGAGGGTTTCACGGCTGATGACAATCATTATCGGGATTTGATGGATGATGTGATTATTCCTCGGTTTCGCCAGGTAGAAGGAGTTGGGCAATTTCTGGAATCTGGGGGTCGCGGTCGAGAAGTAGAGGTAGTGGTTGATCCGAAGGCATTGGCAGACCGGAACCTGACCATTGCAGATGTTGTAGCGGCCCTGCGAAATAACAACCGTGATGTTCGAGGTGGGCCATTGGTTGTTGGTCGGCGGGAATATCGGGTACGAACGGTCAGTCGGGCCCAAGATGTGGAGCAACTGGAAACGTTAGTCCTGCGCCGGGATCAGGCCGGAACGGTCTACCTGAGCGATGTAGCGGAGGCCCGTATGGGTCGGCAGATTCAGGATCGGGCTTTGCTGCGGGAAAATGAACCGGCGGTGGCTGTCGGCATTATTCGTCAGACCGATGCAAATGTTCCGACAATTTCAAAGGGAATTCGAGCGGCATTGGTTGACTTGGAAGAGCGCTTTGATCGGGAGGGCGAAGGCGTCACCTTTGATATTCCCTACGATGAAAATGATTACATTAATCAGTCCATTGGCTTTGTTCGAGGGAACTTAATCATCGGAGCAATTCTGGCGGCTCTGGTATTAGTTTTATTTCTGGGTTCTCTACGAACGGTGGCGGTCATCGCCATTACGATTCCAACCACGCTCATCACCGTATTCATCGTCTTCAAATTGCTGGGCCGATCTCTAAATGTGATCAGTTTGGCGAGTCTGGCCTTTGCTGTGGGAATGGTGGTAGACAACGCAATTGTGGTGTTGGAGAATCTATTCACACACATGCAGCAGGGGAAATCTCCAGTTCGGGCTGCCATCGACGGGACTGAAGAAGTAGGCGGAGCAATGCTGGCTTCAACTTTGACGACGATTGCCGTTTTTGCCCCAATTGTTTTGGTGAGTGGGGAAGCGGGACAGCTATTCTTCGACATTGGAATTGGACTGTCAGCCTCGGTCTTGTTCTCCCTGTTCGCGGCGATAACTTTGGTTCCAATGTTGTCAGGACTCTTCCTGAATCATCACGAAGCCCAACAGATGTTGTCCGGCATGGGCAACCTCAGTCAAACTTCACCCAATACAGTTTCCACCCGGACTAGAGGCAGATCAGGCGTTCCAAAAACCAACTTCTTGACGCGAGCTATTTTTAAAACCTCAGCCATCTTCCGAATTTGGCAGGGAAAACTAGAGAGTTTTCTTCTGGATACCGTGCGGTGGTCAATGGGGGCCGGACGAACCGGGCGGCGATTAATCATTCTGGCCATTCCATTGGCAATGTTAGTCATTAGTTATCTGCTATTGCCACCCGCTGACTACCTACCGGAGGGCAATCGTAATCTGGTGATCTGGCTCACCGAACCGTTTCCAGGAACCAGTATTCCAGAAGCAATTGAATTGTCAGAAGAGCTGCGTCTATTTGCCAGCGAACAACCGAATGTGATCCGTACCATCTACGTTCATCGTCCAGGTCGTCGGTTAATTGGGGTTTTCCTCGATCCGGTGAAATCCACCAGCAGGAACCTGGACAACCTGGTCACTAATTTGCGGTCGGTCAGCGGGAACTATCCCGGTTATCGGTTTCTGGTTCCGCGTCGAATTTCGATCTTCCGCTATCCCGGCAAGGAATTTGAAATTCAGTTGATCGGTCAGGATTTGAATCAACTGGACAAAATTCACAAGCAAGTGATGGGACAGCTTAAACAGCTTCCGAGTGTCCAGAATGTCCGACCTAACTTTGTGAATGGCGCACCAGAACTGCAAGTGATTCCCAATCGAGAACGACTGGCGGAGGTGGGTTTATCGGAAGCTGATGTGGGTCGGGCGGTTGAAGCGGCCCTGGGAGGACTGCGAGCTTCAGAATTTGTTGATGGCAAGCGAGAACTGGACGTGACCGTCGAACTCAAAGACACTGCGGTTGACACGCCAGAAGGACTGCGGCAACTCGCCATTTACTCTGGAAATGGTCAACAGGTGCAACTCTCCGACGTGGCTGAGGTGGTCGAAACCACTGGCCCCGATGCAATCAACCATGTAGATTTAGAGCGCTCCATCACACTCACTGTTGGTCTACAACAAACGGCTTCCCTGGGAGCTTCTATCCAGAGAGCCGAGGAAGAAGTCTTGAATCCGCTGCGAGAAGAGCTGCCTCCTGGATTCCGAGTGGAATTGGCAGGTTCCGCAGACATTCTATCGGAAACCCTGGTTCAACTGGGTTCAACTTTTCTGTTGTCTCTGTTAATCACCTATCTGTTACTGGTTGCCCTGTACCGTTCCTTCCGCTATCCAGTAATTATCATGATGACGGTTCCCCTGGGATTGGCCGGAGCGGTTTTAAGCTTAGTGATCGCCAATGCCATTCCGGGCGTGAACGTTCCATTAGACATGATGACTGGGTTAGGGTTTGTGATCTTGACTGGAATTGTGGTCAACAACGCCATTCTTCTTCTAGATCGAGCGCTTCAACTCCGCAAAGAACAGAAATTAAACTGGGATGATTCACTCTATCAAGCGGTTGGAGACCGTTTGCGGCCAATTTTTATGTCCGCCGGAACCAGCGTTTTGGGTATGTTGCCCCTGGCGATTCTACCTGGAAAAGGAGCTGAACTCTATCAAGGGCTTGGCATTGTCCTGGTCGGTGGTCTGGCCTTTTCTACGTTATTAACGCCAACAGTTGTGCCAGCCCTGGTTCGATTGATGCAAGATTGGGAGGATCGGCAAAAATCCAAGCAGCAGTCCCCAGCTCCGACTGATTTGTCTGAATTACCTCCAGATTCTCCGGATCATAGGCACACTAAAACCTCCAACGCTGAGGCATCCAATGTAACAATTGGCAGCAAGTAATAGCAGCGATAGCAGAATTCGTGATAGCTTGATTTTGTCTCTTCCTAGTTCGCTCAAGTGGCAAGGGACTTTCAAGTTCTACAGTCTCTCAAGGTAGAAGCGATGAGCAAAAATTTTAAATTTCCCTGTCCAAGTTCCTCTCGACTGGCATTCTTCTGTCTCTCAACGGTCATTTTTCTGCTAGCAAAGGCAGAAACTCAGGTCAGTGCTGCTAATAAAGTTCTTGATCAAGTTGAGAAATTAGGCAGTACCCAGCGTCAGGAACGATTAACGGCTGTTCGGTCGTTGCGACAAATGGGAACTCCCGCTGTCCCTGTCCTGACTGAAGCACTGGAAGCTCCAGAAGTTTCGGTGCGGAAAAACGCAGCCTTCGCCCTAGGTGCAATGGGAACCGATGCAACTGAAGCAGTTCCGGCTCTACTCTCTGCCTTGAAAACCTGGGAACCTTCTGAGCGGATTGATGCGGCAGTTGCCCTGCGTCAGATTGTGCACAACTCTCCAGAGCAATTGAATCAGGTCTTGATTACCTTACAAAAGGACTTGAGCCATGATCAGGTTTCTACCCGTCAGGCCGCAGCCGTAGGTTTAGGAATGCTAGGCCAAGCGGCGGCTCCAGCAATTCCAGAATTAATCGCAGTTTTGAAGGATGCCGATGAGGAAGTTCGAGTGGGTGCAGCCATTGCCCTGAAACGGATTGGACAAGTAGCGGTTCCGGCACTGACTGAAGTATTGACCGATGCTGATCCTCAGGTTCGGACGAAAGCTGCCTTTGCTCTGGGCCGAATTCAGGCTGCTGCCATGCCTCAAGTTGCTGAATCCCTGGAGACCAGTGACCGAGAAATCCGCCAAACAACCGCCCAATCGCTAGAAAGGCTAGCTACTGAAGCCCTGGTACAAAATCGTTCAAATCGTCCGGGTGTAAATCGTCCCGGTGGTGGTGGCAATCGACCGATTGGCAATCGTCCAAATCCTACCCGACCGCCCCCCCCCAAAACCCACCCCAAAAGAACAAGAGAAGCAAAAAGGAGGTAGGACGGGAAAACCAGTTTTGTATT
>JBHJGO010000083.1:0-14366 GCA_050331715.1 Microcoleaceae cyanobacterium | reverse complement strand
CGACAGCAAATCGCTAACTGGTATCAACCCCAGCGCGAATTGTACCTGGAGGTGGCTCGTCAATTCATTGTGCAGGAGTCCCTTTTGCTCAATATTCCTTGACCTACATTCTTCGTATTTTGTCAATGCGTAAGTCCTGCTACTGAGAGATCCAGTTATTTTTTCGTGTAAAAAACTTAGGAATTGATGGATATATCTTGGTCATCCGTAGTTTTAGCATTTGGCTTGGAAGCACTTGATTCTTGAGATTGACTTCCTTGTAGACTCCGGTCAGATCAGTGAAAGAAAATTGATTAATTCTTTTCTTCTCGATTAGAAACTGCGAATAGGGTAGAGCATAGATACTCGCTCCCACTGCTTCAGCAAAATAGATGGCAAAGGGAAATACCAGGGTTGGTTCAAAGCTCGCTCCATGTCGGCCCCAAATTGAATAGTTGAAATCATCGCCACCAATCCATCCACCAACTCGAACCTTGGAGTACAAACGGATTAGGTCAATCGTGATTCCCTTCAGTGTATGGTCGCCGTCAATGTAGCAAAAATCGAGTGCATCATCAGGCATCTTATCAATCACCTCAGTTGTTTTTCCCCGTAAGATAATTCGTTTTTCTGCGGCAAAATTTGTCTTTGCTTCAACCTCTGAGAGAATTTGCTCAAAGACATCATTGTTTTTATTGAGGGGCTTGTTCCAGTCATCCAGGTGTCGCCAGGGATCAATCATATAGTACTTTTCTACAGAAGCACATTCCTGAAGCAGATGAGCTGCAAATTTACCTCGATAAACCCCGATCTCAGCCACACATTTGACTTGAGTTAAATTGATAAATTGACTCCAGAGATCAAGTCTGGAGCTAGCGCTCGCAATTTGCTTTTGGATATCTTGCTCGACAGCAATCATAATTTCTCCTGTTATTTTTCTGTAATTTCTTCACTTTTCCAGAAATATTGCTTTCGATAGCAATCCTGAATCAATCATGAAAAGCACTATGGAGGGGTTTGGGGACTTTCCAAGAAGGGGGAAACGCCTCCTTTACCCCCTTTTCACAAATCATTTATGACTGCTAGAGTTCTTCTCCTAAAGATACATTGGTTAGTAAAAGACCTACCTTCTCACTCAAAAACTGCCGTGTCTAAACTCGAAAAAACACTAACTTTGAGCAGCATGTACAGCTTATTACTCCGCCGGAATCACCTAACCTTCAGTAGAAATTCCCTGAAAACTCACAAGAGGCGACCCTGACGCTAAGTGGCAGATTTAAAGCACGAATCCAATAGCACCGTTGTCCCCCTGACATCGAGCGTTACATTCGATCTGATGCTTGAGCCAATTCTTCGATGCACCTGCAAGAATATTATCAATGCCCCTCAATACAAGATAGATGCGCAGGGCTTCAACTAAATCTTATCAAGCTTTTGTTAAGTACTTATGACAATCGTGTGACATCGGCTCACTGAAACTATCTACCATAGGTTTTCAGGTCAAAATTATGTCTATTGCTTGCTGGGAATTAAACCTCGCCGTTCTGATTTCAGCGAAGCCTGCACAAAATTGTGCAGATGGCGAAGATGAAGCTTACCAGGCTGCACAGTGTCGGTTGCAGTCTGCTCAATCAATCCATTCTCAGATAACCTACTCTCCGGGCGTTTGCTCTCAGGGAATTCATTCGTAGCGAGGGAATCTAGCTCTGATAAAGCCTTCTCCAGGGAATATTCAGATCGATATAGCAGACGAAATGCCTGCTTCAGCAAAGCCATTTCTTCGGCCACAAATCCTGCCCGCTTTAAACCAACCAAGTTGAGAGAACGAACCCGTGACGGATTTCCCTCCACTAGCATAAAGGGAGCAACGTCTCGGTCAACTCGAGTCATACCGCCAATCATTGACAACTTGCCAATATGAACAAACTGATGGACACCTAAAACCCCACTCAGACGAGCTTGGGATTCAATGTAGACATGCCCTGCCAGTGCAACATTATTGGCAACAATTACCTGGTCTTCTAGAACACAGTTATGGCCTACATGGGAATAGGCCATCAATAGGTTGCGATCGCCGATGCGAGTTTCTTCTCCCGCGTAGGTGGCGCGGTTAATCGTGACATATTCCCGAATTAGATTCTCATTCCCAATCTTGACAAAGGTGACCGCACCTTGATACTTCAAATCCTGGGGTTCTGAACCGATGATCGCGCCAGAGAAAATTTGATTTCTGGCCCCAATTTCTGTCCAGCCGTCTATAACGACATGGGTACCAATGGTTGTACCAGGCCCAATTTTAACGTGTTCTCCAATGACTGCGTAGGCTCCAACCTGAACAGTTGGGTGTAGCTCTGCTCCAGGATGAATCACTGCGGTTGGATGAACCAGTGGAGTTGTGGACATTCGGAAATTAGTATCCTTTACACTCTTCACAACACTTCGCAGATTAAGTAATGGGTTAGCGGTTTGATATCAGGATAGGTGCTTGGGACACATTATGGAAGGTTTACCCGGACGAACCCTGAATTTAACAGAATTTGATTAGTCAATCAGAGAAAACATCAGTTCCCCCTCACAGGCCCGTTGACCTGCCACCTCAGCTTTGGCCTGCATCTTGCCAAATCGACGCCGTTTGATTGAAATCAGTTCCACGGTCATGATTAGCTGATCACCCGGAACCACCGGACGACGAAACCGAGCTTTGTCAATCCCTGCAAATACAAACAATCCCCCATCTACATCTGGCAGTTGGGTCAGGACGATTCCACCCACCTGAGCCATCGCCTCAACAATCAATACTCCTGGCATCAACGGTCGTCCTGGAAAATGCCCCTGAAAATGAGGCTCATTCATGCTGACATTTTTGATACCAACGGCCCGTTCCCCTGGAACGTACTCAATAATTCGATCAACCAGGGCAAAGGGATAGCGATGGGGCAATAGCGCTTGAATCTGCTCCACTGTCATCACGGTTTGAGCCAGGGAAGCTGTTGCATTTTGATGTTCAGGCGGCGTTGATTGGGCAGAGTTTGACTTCACATCTACAGACATTTTGTGGAAAAAACTTAATAATTCATTAGGATCTATAGCAATCCTGAATCAATCATGAAAAGAACTATGGAGGGGTTTGGGGACTTCGTCCCCAAGAAGAGGGCACCGCCCCCTTCACCCCCTTTTCACAAATCATTTGTGACTGCTATATACGATTTAAAAATACTATCAGTTAATCTCCAGTTTTGGGATGTTGATGGGATATCAACTAAAACTAGGACAGGAGTTGATTCCTGCCAATTATTTCTGCTCTGTCTGAAGAAACTGACGGATTAACTCTGCAACGATTTGGGGCTGCTCCAAATGGGGTGAGTGGCCACAGGAAATCCACTTGAGTTGAGAATTCGCCAGATCGCGCTTAAACTTCCAGGCACTAGCAGTGCCCAGCAATTCATCTGAATCTCCCCACAAAATTAGCGTTGGGCGATCAATCTGAGGAATACGGGAGGCAAGGTTCATGTAACCACCGCTTTTCATAAAAGAGAGCAACGCACTTGACCATCCCGGCATCTCCAAGTGCAGGGAAACAGCTCGTAGTACAACTTTTTGATCAGGCGTTAGGCCGAACCATTGATTCAAGCTCTGGTCAAAAGACTGACTGACATTGAGGGCCACCAACTTGCGCTGCCGCCAAAATTCCACAGCCAGTGTATCCAGGGGAAACGGAAGCCACCGACCGATGGGAAAACTGCCGCTGTAGCCCACACTATTGACCAGAATCAGTTGCTCGATCATCTCAGGATAGGTCAGAGCAAGATCAAGTGCTGCCGCTCCTCCCATCGAAGTACCAACCACAACCATTGGCTTTTGAATCGAATTCCGCCAAAAAGCGTAGAGATGTTCCCGAATTGCTTCCGGGCCGTATTGAAGGTTTAACGGCCTTTCCGTAAATCCAAACCCCAACAAATCCACTATCCAGATTTCATGGGTTGCCCCAATCTGGGGAACCAATTGCGGAACCAAACGGTAAAACTCTAGAAGAGAGCTGTCATAACCGTGCAGCAGAAGCAGTGGAACCCTTCCTGTTTTTGAGTTTGCTGAAACTGAGTTTGCTGAAACTGAGTCTACAGAAACCGAGTCTACAGAAACCGAATTTGCTGAAGTTGGAATGACGGCAGCAGTGTGAATCACTTGAGAACAAAGAGATGTCTTCACCGGAACGTAGCCGACGCGTTTGACCAAATCAATCAGCGATCTCATGTTGCACTACAAACAACTATGGCGAACAACGAATGACGGTCACAGAGAACGCATCATAGATTCCAACACATGTTGATGGCTATAGGAACCAGTGATGTCTGAACCGAAATATTTGAATAGGCGACCGAGCCAACTTTCTTGAACAGTAATCGGGTATTCCCTATCAGTATCGGGCATCGCAGTGGAAGTTCCAGTCCATTGATGCTCTGAAACTAAGTTCCCTGAAGCGCCATACTTTTGCGCTTTGTCGGATGTCCAAACGGGTAGTGTGCCAGTTAGCATCTCAATGCCTCCTCTCTGTGGATGTTGTCTAGATGTCTCTACATATAGTCTCTGCGGAAACAAGATCCATATCTCACGTGGTAATGCCACTTTCCAAATTGTTCAGTATTTTTGCTGATCTTGCTGCCGTAAATCTAAGTGATTTCAACAATCCAGCGTGACAACTTTACATCTGACCCCCTATCTGCCACCAAGAGATCCCCAAAACCCGCGTCACCTAGACCCACAGAGCTAGACCTATAGAGCTGAACCCACCATAATCACGCCAGATCTTTCAACCAATAACCAACATTACCGCAACCCACAGGACGCCTGTTGGCCATTAAAATAACGTAGGGGGCAAATCGCCAGTTCTGCTTGGGCGCGGCGGGCCGTGTCATCGGTTAGGGGAGGACGATTAGGAGAATTGGTTTGACCTTGCCTACCTCGCCGCAAACGATTAGGGCGATAGTCATCTTCAAAACAAGCCAACCCGCCTCGATACTCTCGATAGCACTCGTATTGGGAGGGGCTAGGAACCATAATCACAGTATTGTCATCCGGTTCAACTCTATCCAAGGAACGAACGACCTTGGGAGGAGTGGGTTCAGTGTTGGGATCGATAGAGCGGGAATTTTCGGGTTGATCGGGTTGTAGATCGGGGTTCTGAGGGGTAGAGCCTTGAGTAGCGGAATTGCTTGGATCTGTAGCCTGGGATTCGTCCCTGGAGGATTGATCATTCTGCCGGTTAGAGGGATTTGGGAAGGAAGGCAAATTATCAAAAATGGAACCTTCTGACTCTGTTTTTGGAGGCGTAATGGAAGGAATCCTGAAGGGCTGAGCCGGTTGGTTATTGGCTTGCAGAATCGGATAGGAATTCAACAGATAAAATGCAGACCCTCCCAGAATCATTAGGCCCGACAGGACGAAAGGCTTGAGTGGGGGCTGAGGCCTTCTTCCCTGTTGCGGCTGTTTTCCGGGCTGAATTTGATCTTTGTTACTCATAGTTTAAATCTATAGATAAGGTTAGCGCAGAAAAATTATGTTCATAAAACATCCAATTCTTATCTTATAAATTCAAACGAGAATTGTGCAGGTTGGTCTCAACCCAAATCAGTGTTGGGCCAGTGTTCAAGCAGGTAGGGATTCAAGCTTAATTCCAGTCTAGTGAGTCATTCCAGGCTGTCACCGTTGAAATTGATAAGCAGTTCACTGTTTGAGATTCTGTCAATGGACTGTTGAAGTCTGTACTGTTGAAGTCTGTACTGTCTAAATCGAGACCCTCCAGGTGATTTGCTTTTTCGTGGGCAATGATTGCCAGTCGCCCGAACAGCCTAGATAACTTTCTCAAGTGCAATTGCTCCGACCGCATCCCAGCGCCAGGATCGGCTTGATGCCGGGGTTGATGCTGATGCTGCTGGCATCGATTTGTTTGGATCAGTTTTTGGTCGAGTTGCTCTGCTTGTAAGATAACTAAATTTAACTGGTGGTAGAGATGCTCCAGGTCGTTCATATTGCAGGGTTGAGTCATGATTCTACGGTCTAAGCTGTGCTTTTCTCTGGCTTACTTCTTTGACTTGCGCCTTGATGATGTGCCAGTCGATGTCCGGCTTGAGGTGCGAGTCCGTTGGGATTGTAGCTTGGATTTGATGGCTTGGATTTTGAGTTGGGCTTTTTGATCCGCTTCGTCTAAACCTGCTCCCAGAGAGGCATAGCTGGTTCGTAGTCCATGCAGAGCCTCGGCATACTTGGCATTTGTGGCTAATTTTTTCACCTCATTTTTGGCTAGATATTCCTGATAGCTGTAATGGGCTCCATGAACTGTGGCGTCAATGTCGTCAAGCTGTTTCAAGCTGGCGTAGCCTTCCGAGGTCGCCTTAGCGTTGGCTTTTTTTCCCTTGATCAGGGTTTTGAGGGCTTTGATTTCCTCTGCGTTGAAATAGCGGGGATCCTGAAGTACGGGAGTAGAGCGAACTGAGGCAAATCGTCCAGGATTGCGAGGATTGGGAACGTTGGGATCGGTTGGGGCCAGCACGGTAGATGGATCGATCTGATGACCCGTTAGATCTGAATTTTTCGCGTTTGATGAGCTGTCACCTTTCAAAAAAGATAGGATTCCCATAATTTCTTTTTCCAAACTTTTCTGATAACAGAGCAATCGTGATCAGGCCGGAATCAATTGATTGACCTGTTAATCAATATAGCAGGTTGCTCGAAAAAATCAACTTGGTTTTTTTGTAGTGACGATCAAGATTGTGCATTATCTTCAGATGAACGAAACTGATATATTACTAGAGCCAGAAGGGATCAATAAAATTCATGCATTATGGCTGCTACGATTGCTCTGATCGCCCATAACCAGAAGAAAGCTGAGATTGTCAACTTTGCCCGACGCAACACTACTTTTCTATCTCGCTATCGCCTGATTGCAACTGGAACCACAGGCCAACGCATCCAGGATGAGACCAATCTTTCTGTAGAGCGAATGTTGCCGGGAGCACTTGGAGGCGATGCTCAAATTGCAGCTCAGGTGGCGGAGCACGGAGTAACAGCAGTGATTTTTCTGATTGCTCCCCTACATCCCCAGCCAGATGAACCGGGAATTGACACCTTGCAGCGTATCTGTGCTGTGCACAATATTCCTATCGCCACAAATCTGGCAACCGCTGAGGCCATCCTCGAAAAGCTGCGTCAAACTGCCGTTGCCCATTTAGTCTTTAACCCTATCTCCGGTCAGAGCAATGCCGAACAGGATTTGGCCTTGATTTGCAAAATGCTGGATCCCTGCTTCAATCTGCAAGTCCATCAAACGACCCAAGACGTCCCCACCGAACAATTGGCACTTCAGGTGGTGCAAACTAACCCTGACCTGATTATCGCGTCGGGTGGAGATGGTACAGTTTCAGCAGTTGCCAGCGCAGTTGTTGGGACTGGTATTCCCCTGGGTATTATCCCAAGAGGAACTGCAAATGCCTTCGCAGCAGCCCTGGGAATTCCTACCAACGTCACCCCGGTCAGAAGTTCCTGCAATGTGATTTTGAATGGCAACAAAAGGGTCGTAGATATGGCTCGTTGCAATGGGCAGCCAATGACTCTACTGGCTGGCATCGGCTATGAAGCAGAAACCGTTGAGCGAGCCAATCGAGAACTCAAAGATCAATGGGGGCCATTGGCCTATTTCATTGCAGGATGGCAACAAATGGGTCAACAAAAAGTGTTTGATACCGAAATCGAGATTGAAGGTAAAATCTACGAGTTTAAGTCGGTTGCTATCACAGTGGCTAATGCAGCACCTCCGACCTCTGTTCTTGCTCAAGGCAAGGGACAGGTCATCTTTGACGATGGTTTAGTTGATGTGACAATTGCAGTGATCAGCGAAGATAGACAAGCCTCCATAACGCCTCGACTCCGAGCTGTTGCAGATATGATTAACATGTTGGGGGCGGCATTGATCAAGGTTGATCCTCAGCTTCCCGACGTTTATCACTTTAGAACTTCCCGCTTGCGGATTAAAACCGATCCACATCAGAAAGTTAGCCTAGATGGAGAAATTGTGGGGACAACGCCGATTGAAATTGAGTCGATTCCGCAGCAGTTGATCGTTTTTGTCCCCGAAAACCAGACCTAAACTCAAAACTTTATTCAGCACAAAACTTAACCCATGGCGACAACCGATCCCCAATTTTTCCATCCCATCCTGCCTGACACGGCTCAAACACCCGCTAGCATTTTGCTGGTTGATGATGTACCGGAGAATCTGCGGCTACTATCTAATATTCTGACAGAGGCAGGCTATCGAGTCCGTAAAGTTCTCAATGGTCAACTGGCGCTAAATTCTGTGGAAGCCAATCCACCCAATTTGATTTTTCTAGACATCATGATGCCGGAAATGGATGGCTATCAGGTCTGTGAAATCCTGAAATCCGATCCAAAAACCAAAGACATTCCAATTCTTTTTATTAGTGCTTTGAACGATACCTTTGATAAAGTCAAAGCCTTTGAAGTGGGGGGAGTCGATTACATCGTCAAGCCATTTCATGTTGAAGAAGTTTTGGTACGGGTACGGCATCAACTGGAAATTCAATCGGCCCGGTTGCAGATCCAAACCTTGAATGCTGAATTGGAGCAGCGAGTTGCCCAAAGAACTTCTGAATTACAGCAGGCCCAGTATAAATTGCTCCATATGGCCATGCATGATCCTCTAACCCATTTACCGAACCGGACTCTATTTCTGCAGGAGCTAGAACAGGCCATTCAGCGCCATCAAACTCAGCCTGAATATCAGTTTGCGGTGTTATTTCTGGATGGCAATCGTATCAAGGTTGTCAATGACTCCCTGGGACATTTATTAGGGGATCAATTGATAGCGAATGTTGCCCGTCGGCTGCAATCCTGCTGCCATCCAACGGATATTTTGGCCCGTTTGGGGGGCGATGAGTTTACCCTGCTAGTGACCAACGTTGATGAACTCGAATCGGTGATCCAGATGGCCGAAGCAATTCAAGCGTCAATGGAGCACCCCTTCAACCTCCAAGGTCACGAAATCTTTATCAGTTTTAGCATTGGAATTTGTTGGGGGCAGGGGTATCAGCGGGCCGAGGATATTCTCAGAGATGCAGATACGGCGATGTATCGGGCAAAGGACTCTGAAACTGCTTCCTACAAAGTTTTTGACCAGAAGATGCACCAGGAAGTTTTGGTCACGCTACAGACGGAAAATGACCTACGACGAGCGATAGAGCAGACTGAGTTTGCCGTATATTACCAGCCAATTCTTCAATTCAATCCTCGTCAGGTGATGGGGTTTGAAGCACTGGTTCGCTGGGTACATCCTGAACGGTGTCTGATCTCTCCTGGACAATTCATTCCGATTGCAGAGGACACGAATTTAATTGTGCCGATTGGATTCTGGGTGTTACAGTCAGCCTGTCAACAGTTTCAAACCTGGCGCACCCAAGGATTAGTCGCTCCATCGGCTCAAATCAGCGTTAATTTGTCCACAAAGCAGCTCAATCTCACCAATCTCAACGAACGAGTTAGCCAGATTCTCACAGAAACTCACCTGCCTCCTGCCTGTCTCAAGCTGGAAATTACTGAAGGAACGGTGATGCAAGCACCGGATAGAGTGATCCAGATCCTGAACCAGTTCCGCCACCAGGGGATTCAAATCAGTGTTGATGACTTTGGCACTGGGTATTCTTCTCTGGCCTATTTGCATCGTTTTCCACTGAATACGCTAAAGATTGATCGAGCCTTCGTCATGAATCTAGCTGAGGCGGTGGAAAGTCAGGGCATCGTCAAAGCAATTATTGCTCTGGCTCAAACTCTGGGCATGAATACCATTGCCGAAGGTGTCGAAACCCAAGCGGAAATTGACCAATTGCAACAAATGGGCTGCGATATGGGTCAAGGATACCTGTTCGCCAAACCTCTGCCCATAGATGTGGCAACGGATTGGTTGAAGCAACAGAGAGCCTGAAAGTCAAATTTTGTCAATGGCTCAGTCAACTAGATACACTAGAGGGGAGTAGCTCTTTTGGGGGAATACACCTAATTTCATCAATGGAATGAAGTTAAACAACGCTCTCATCTACCGATGATCGGGGAAACCACAATAATGAAACGTCCTAAAATTTCTGTTTCCGTTCTTTCTATGCTTTCAGCTACTACCTACGCAGGGCTGCTGCTGGCGTCTCAGTTTTTATTTTCACCCATTTCGTCTGCTGGCGAGACGGGTCAGCTAGCGAGTCGTTCAGTTATATTCCAGGTTCCAGACGCTTCTTTCCGTCCTCCCAAAGGTCGAGGTCGCCCTAGACAAAGTCTGGGGGCTGGAACTCGTGGCAGTTGTCTTACTTCAAACGAGAAAGAACGACCCCTAACGGCTCTGGTACCTGAAAATAAAGCCGATCCTGAAAATAGTGTGGGTCTTACTCTAAGGGGCCATCCTCAATTTTTAGTGTATATTCCTGAAAGCTCAGCAACAATGGGTGAATTCTACATTGGTCTGGAGGAGGAAGTTGATGGACGGCGAGGCCCCCAAGTTGTTCTCAATGATGTCTATGTTACCGAAATAAAGCTACCGGATGAGCCGGGTTTGATCAGCTTACAACTACCTCAAGAAGAGGTGGGTCTGGAAGTAGGGCAGACCTATCGCTGGTACTTCAGTATCACCTGTGATGGCCCAGATCGTTCCGGCGATCCAACGGTGTCCGGCGTTGTCCATCGCGTCGATATCCCAGAATTATCCCGACGAGCCAGATTAACGTCCCTATTAGAAAGGGTTTCTCTCTATGCAGAGCAGGGCATCTGGTACGATACGCTAGCGGGACTAGCAGCCCTGCGACAATCAAACCCAGATGATGAGTCCCTGGAGCAGGAATGGCAAAGTTTGCTAGACTCTGACACGGTAAATCTATCAGAGATTTCACAAGAACCCCTGATTCAGTGCTGTCAAGCCAGTAATGAAGGAGTAAGTCAGCGTTGAATTATCCTGGATGCACAAATCTCTAAAACAACAAATCTGGTCTTGGCGAGGGGTTTGGATGGCCGCTCCGATCGTAGCGAGTTTGGTGATTGGAATTCGGCTGACAGGGGTATTACAAACTTTAGAATGGGCGGCCTGGGATCAACTGATTCGTTGGCGACCCGCAGAACCGAAAGATGACCGCATCGTCATCGTCACAATTGGTGAAGAAGATATCCAGGCTGCTCGGCGCTGGCCAATTTCAGATGCAGATCTGGCCCGATTGATTCGTAATATTCGACAGCAGCAGCCTAGGGCCATTGGTCTAGATATTTATCGGGATCTGCCAGTGGAACCAGGTCATGCGGACTTGCTGGAGGTGATTGAGTCAACACCTACCCTGATTGGGATCAAGAAGGTAATTGGAACCCAGGAACAGTGGGGAATTGAAGCCTCACCGTTACTGGAACAACTGGGTCAGGTTGGGGCAGCAGATGTACAGATTGATGGCGATCGCAAAGTCCGTCGAGCTTTGCTATCTCTACAAGTAGATGAATCGGAAGAGTCGATTACCCTGACTCTGTCCACCCGCTTAGCCCTGATGTACCTGGAGTCTGAAAATGTTCAGCAGGAAGAGGTGGATGCGGAATCAGGAACCGTGAGGCTAGGGCAGGCAATTTTCAAACCGCTCAACCCCAATGATGGCGGCTATGTCAATCTGGATGCGGGAGGATATCAGATTCTGATGAACTTCCGAAGTCGAGGCTATCTAAATCCAGTGGGCTTTCAGGAAATATTTGAGACCGCTTCTCTGACATCAGTCCTGAACAACCAAGTCCCATCTGATTTATTCAAGGATCGAGTCGTCTTGATTGGTTCAACGGCAGCGAGTCTTAACGATCTCTTTTTCACGCCCTACAGTCGAGACCTGTTTTCGATTTCTCCCGGAGTCGAGGTTCATGCCGAAATGACCAGTCAGATTATTAGTGGAGCATTGGAGGGGCGACCCATCTTTCGGGTTTTGCCGGAGCCGGTAGAGTGGCTCTGGATTATTTTCTGGTCAGGGATAGGAGCAACTGTGGGATGGATCTGGCGAGCAAAGCGCTGGGCAATTTTAGGAGTGACTGTCCTGGGGGCAAGTCTCACTATTGTTGCCTATCTTGCTTGTTTACAGGGATGGTGGATTCCACTGGTACCGCCAATGTTGGCCTTAACGGGTTCAACGGTGGGGGTCGTAGGATACGTTGCGGCAACTGAGCAACGAGATCGAGCGGCTATCATGGCACTCTTCAGCAAGAATGTCACTTCAAAAATTGCTGAAGCCATCTGGAAAGGGCGAGATCAACTCCTGACGGAGGGGAAAATTGCCGGGCAACAAATGACCGCCACCGTTCTTTTTAGTGATTTGCGGGGGTTTACTCGGATTGCAGAACAGTTGGAGGCAGAAATATTGATGGCATGGCTGAATGACTACATGGATGCGATGGCCGAGGTCATTCTAGACCATAACGGTGTGGTGGATAAGTTCATCGGAGATGCGATCATGGCGGTTTTTGGGGTACCGATTCCGAATACAACTTGTGAGGCGATCGCAAAGGATGCTACAGCAGCCGTCAACTGTGCCTGCGCCATGTCTAAGAGATTACAAACATTGAATGCTGAGTGGAAAGATCGAGGACTCCCCACCACTGGAATGCGGATTGGTATTGCTACGGGTGAAGTTGTGGCAGGCAGTTTAGGAAGCCATCAGCGATTGAACTACACGACAATTGGCGATAGTGTAAATGTGGCTTCTCGGTTGGAAGCCTATGATAAAACATCGGAACAGGGATGCTGCCGGATTCTAATGAATCAGATGACCTATGAATATTTGATTGATTCTGTTCCAACTCAATTTATTGGTTGTATCCAATTGCGCGGGCGACAAAAACCCGTTAATGTCTATCAGGTTGATTTTTGAGTAATTCACCAGTCTCTTACAGCGTTTCCATCGCTGGTGGGGTACAGGAGTTCGGGACGCACCGAACCCATAAATCTGTATCTCACTAGACCTGAAAAGGCTATATCTATCAAACTCAACCTGAGGGTGGCAGTCTGTTAGCATTGTGAGCTAATATTACGTACGTAGGGGTTTCCAAAGCCAGAGAGTTTGGAGATAGAATTGGAGAGTTTGGATATGAAACTAGGGGACTTATGGGTAAAGTCAGCCTACAAGCTTATCTGAAAGCGTATCCACCATCTAGTCATAGGTAAAAATTTTAAGCTTCATGATGACTGCTGAGTTTGTTTAGAGCAATTGTGTGAGCTGAGTCAAGTGTCATCACTTCTAGAGAAGCCTTCGTGTCTTAAGTTTGTCGGACTGCTGTTAGCTCCACCAACATCACTCGTAATCTTAGATTTGACAAGCCATAAGTTTGTCAAACTCATTTGCCTTTAATTGGGGATTTTGATTTTTCCTTCATTTTGATTTGCTCCTGTTTTTTACCCACTTTGAGCTAATCGAAGCGTTGTGGTTTCGGCTTTGGTTAATTTGCAATTTGTTTGTAGTTTGCAGACTAAACCTCTTATTTAGAGGGTTTCACCCCATTTGCTGTCAAGGCGTATTGATGTGCAGCTTGATGCACAATGATTGCCATACTTTTGGAGTAGAGTGAAGATGCAACTATCCGAGAGAAATGTATCAACGGCACAGTCAGTAGGTCTTTGTATCGAACCTGACGATAGTGCAGCGACATCGATGTTACTGGTTCTTCCGGTAACATTCCGCAAAAAGGATGAAAAACTGCTACTTGCTGACCAGGCTTGCAACGGCTTAGAATGCTGGGCAGACAATTTTGGCTCAGTTGTACTTGCAGCTCCAGTAATCCCTGAAACTTTAGCTGAACGGAACAAAACTGTCATCTGGCAAGATACATCGACACTGGCGCAACTCGGACGATTTGAATTCCAACCACTGCCGTGGGCCTATTCTCTACCTAAATTTCTAGCTTGTTATAGAGAAGTCAGACAGCAATTATCTGAATTGATTAGTCGCTGTCGTTACCTTCAGTTTGGGATTGGAGGACTCTGGGGTGACTGGGGAGCCATTGCTGCGCTGGAAGCTGAGAAACAACGCCGAACCTATGCAATTCATACTGATCGGGTTGAACACGAAGTGATCCGAAGAAAAGCAAAGGGAGCAAACCTTAAAACTCAGATCAAAGCGAGAATCACCTCACCCCTAATGGCGAAGTACCATGAGCGGATTATTCGTCACTGCACAGTTGGGTTATGGCATGGTCAAGATTGCTATCAAGCCTACAGCCCTGTCTGTAAAAATAACCATTTGATTCATAATATTCACCTGAAACCGGCTGACAGTATTCAGGATGCTGATTTGAAGGAGAAACTTGAAAAACTCACTGAAGCGTCT
>JBHJGO010000082.1:0-24809 GCA_050331715.1 Microcoleaceae cyanobacterium | reverse complement strand
CTGTTCGTTGAGAGCTTTCATTGAATTGGAACTCGGGCGTTGGCGACAGCAAATCGCTAACTGGTATCAACCCCAGCGCGAATTGTACCTGGAGGTGGCTCGTCAATTCATTGTGCAGGAGTCCCTTTTGCTCAATATTCCTTGACATACATTCTTCGAATTTTGTCAATGCGTAAGTCCTGACAAAAACGATATCTTTGTCAACTTCGACAAGCCCTCCAAGATGCTGAGTCCTAGCTTGCGCTAGATATTCCAGTGTTTTATGGCAGTTCATCTGGTTGTTCTCAATGGAGTCAAAGCTGCCTCGATTTCTGTCTGCACAAGAATGACATTGCGGCTTTTGATTGGCCTATTGGCCTACAAGTTCCCTAGCGCTGTCGTCTCTCATCCAGCCAGCGTTGGAGGATCAGGGCTGCGGCTTTTCGATCAATCAGGGCTTTATTCTGGCTAGGGGATAGCTTGGCCGCGACCAACATCTGCTCGGCCTCGACCGATGTCAACCGTTCATCGACGTACTCCATCGGCAATTCTAGAGCGGTTGTTAAACGTTCTCCGTACCGCTGAACCTGACGCGCCTGGGAACCCAGGGTGCCATCCATCGAGTAGGGCAAACCAATCACTAAAATTTGTACCCGCCGCTGTTCTACCAATTCCTGAAACTGGGCCAGATCCTGAGCAAAACTAGCCCGATGAATCGTCGTTAATCCCGTGGCAATCAACCCCGTGCCGTCACAGCCCGCAACCCCGATCCGTTTGCGACCAATATCTAGTCCCAGCGCTGAGATAAATTCACCCATTTACCCTTAACATTTGATTAATCTGCCTGGGACTCAGAGGACTTTTTGGATTCCGACTTGCCATTGTTAGAATCATTCATCTCGGATAAGTTGGCATGGCCACTCAGGGTATCCGGCAACGGAGATTGGGATTCAGGATGATTCATTGGCCCCAACCAGGAAATCCGTCCTGGGACAGGTTTACGGGCAGGTTGCAGTCCCTGAAATACATCGGACAGTTGTAGGGTCTCCAAGGTAATCTTAGACTCCCTGACCTTATGCCAAACGGAGCGAGACATCAGCAAAGTATGTTCAACTCGGTTCGCGCCAATTTTCTCTAAATATGCTTCCCGCTCTGGCAGGTAATCAGCGGACATCAGCCGCAGGGATTGGGGTGGGAAATTTTGGTCCAAGTGAGCGATTTGTGCCAGCAATTCTGGATAGAGCCAGGTGTAGGCGGGATTAACCGTTAACTCTGCTCGATGGGGATAGGCTCCATTGCGACTGAATTCCACTTGAAAATAACCAATGGCCGCCTTACGTTGCAGTTCAAAAATATAACCACTCACCTGTTCGGCTCGATTCACCCAGTGGCTTACACCATCCATTACTGCCTGGAGAACTGTAGTGCGGAAATCGGAAATATGCCGATCATAAATCTGTCGGATAAACGGCGGCATCGACAAAGTATCAAGTTGATAGAGCAATTGGGCATCCGCGTTACTCACTGGCAACAGGTTGGGCAAATCCGGCTGAGCCACGGCCAATTCCTGCAATTGCTGCGGTTCAATTGACCAGTAGGTCATCTGGGCTAGCCGCTGGAACCCATTCTGACGATAGAGAGCAATGTGAGACTTATCATTTACATCAACTTCTAGCAACCAGTTTCTGGCTTCCCAGACCATTTCAAAACAGTGTCGTAAAAGCTGAGAGCCAATACTCGCCAGGTCACAACCGGGCTGAACCGCTACCCGATCTACCTTCCAGGTGCTGCGGGTGTTGTTAAACGGAGAAATGCGAATCAAACCCTGAGTTGCCCCATTTTGCTCAGCCACATGAATATTGGAAATGTTTTGGCAAGGGTTGGGAAACCAACTTAGAAACTTAACCAAGCCGTACCAATACCGCAAAAATTGCACCTCTTCCGAAGCATGGGCCAGAGCCTGATACTCGTCACTTGAGATGGAGTACAGTTTCTCAATTGTCTCAATATCACGATATAAAAATGGACGAATCACCGCTTGATTCTGATTTTTGGAAAAAAGAGAAGCCATATTTTTGGAAGATGGGGTTGGCGGGCTGGTCGGGAGCCGATCAAGTTCCTAGACTTTATATCGCTAGGACAGGGGACGAATCAGAACCAAAGGCGTCTGTTCATCAGCATTCCCAGCGGGATTACTTCTGAGCGCTTGCTCCAGTAAAGACTGAGAAAGATCGTGGGTTGCTGCCAATATTTTAACGGCTTTTAAATCATTCACGTCGACAATCGCTGCCCCCAGGCCTGTTTCCTGTTGAATCTTGTCTACGACTTGCTGCGGTTGCTCTGGCCCTAGCACAATGAATTGGTCAAAGGGCGGCAGCGTTCCCGTCACATCATCAATCAATCGCGCCTGTTCTCCAGCCAGTTCATAGAACATTCCAGGTTTCTTCAAGACCTTGCCAATCACCCCGCCCACAAAGTCAAAAATCACCCGTACGGGGCCGACTAAATCGATCAGGGTCTGCATGCCACAGGCCGTTGCCAAGCTGGAAGTGGGCAGGAAAAACAGACAAATCCGCGTGGCAACCCATCCTGGTTTTACATCGGTCGGATGGCGAAAGCGTCCCTGAATCAGGGCTAGGGGCGTTTCTCCCAGCGTAACAATATCGCCAGGTTGAGCATGGGGTACAACATACCGCTTCACCACCTCCACCGGATCATCCAACTTTGTCAATAGATGCGTTCGGACAGGAAAGACCTGAGCCACTTCTGTTTCGCGGGGTTGGGGCAAGTCATTAACTTGGGGAAATTGCAGCGGAGAAATAATGTGATGGGTTTTGGGAATTCGTCCTTGGGGGCCGTAGGTAATATAGTGAACTTTGACCCAGGCTGTCCGCAGGGCACTGAGATTTTCACCCTGAATTTGCACAACGAGCTTCAGTCGGGTCGGCTTGCGTTTAACGATGTAGGCAAACCAGTAATTATCCGGTCGGGCCGGTTCGTCGGGATGGGCCGCAATCACCTTTGCACTCCAAGTGATGCCATCCAAACTCTCCTTCGAAAGCAGTTGCACCTCTGCACTGACCTCTGGCACCATGATCTCAAAGCGTTGGGTCTGATTCTGAAGCTCTAGTTCCCCGGTTAGACAATAGTGTTGAGAATCTGAGGTGTTGATATCCCAGTCCTGCATTACCAGGGCCAGCCTATTACCCGGACGAGAACGGTAGTGAATTTCCAGAGCCAGCCCAACCAGGGCAATCAGAAACAGAATAACAACGCTAAGATTAAACATCGACTGAGCTTACACACCTCTTGCAGATTTGACTGCAATCATTCTACCTGGACTTTGTCCAGCGCTTCAGTACAGCTTAATCCTGGGGATGAATATCAAATCTCAGCTACAGAAAACTCAATCGTTCTTTAAAAAGTACAGAAGCCTTCATTAGGATCTTCTAAAGGCTTGTAATATTTGTTAAAATTTGTGAACTGATACGGAATGCTCTCTAATTTCCTGGATCTTTAGAAGGATTTTTATGAAACCAATTGCGATCGCCGAACGGTTCTGCCTGACAACTCACGTTATCTCGACAGTGTTTGGGCTGGCAGGGCTGCTAATTGTTCTCCCCAGTCCTGAAATTATTGCTAGCCTCCCTCCAATTGGCATGAAAGCCTTTCAGATGAGTATGGCAGGCGGAGGTGCGACCTACATTGTGTTTGGAGCACTGGCAGTTGCATTGTACGCCTATCGCAATTGGGGGGCCTGGGTGACTGCAACGTTTCTCGTGCCTTCTGTAGGTTTATCCCTGTGCAGTGAATTGCTGGGAACTAGCACAGGTTTTCCCTTTGGCAGCTACGCTTACCTGAGTGGTTTGGGCTACAAGATTGCAGGTTTGGTTCCGTTTACAATTCCGTTGTCCTGGTTCTACATGGGTCTGAGTTGCTACCTGCTGGCTCGATCTGCGGTACAGTTGCGGCCCGGTTCAAACTGGATTCGGCAGGTGGGAGCATTACTGTTGGGAGCAGTTTTGTTAACGGCCTGGGATTTGGTGCTTGATCCGGCGATGAGTCAGGCCCCGGTTCCCTTCTGGCAATTTCAAGAAGTGGGAGAATTCTTCGGCATGCCCTATCGGAATTTGCTGGGATGGGTGGGAACAGGCTTAGTTTTCATGACGGTTTCAGCTTTCCTCTGGCGTCAGGTTCCCATCATGCCTTCCCGTCGGCAATTGACAGTTCCGGTAATTGTTTATCTGACCAACTTCCTGTTTGGGGCTGTGATTACAGTAGTGGCTCTCGATAATCGTTTTTTGATTCCTGTAGGTTTGAGTGTTGCCGTTGGATTGGTTCCGGCCATTGTAATCTGGCTAACTGGTAAGCCTTCGGTTGATTTTGAGGCGGGTCTGGGAAGTGTTGGGGATTCATCAGTTACCCTGGCGGATTCTAGCGGTGAGACTCCCCTGGAGGCGGCTGCCAAGTAGGTCAGAACCCATTGTCAAGTTTGATAGAACAAATTTGTTTTATCCGGAGTGCCATTCTAGCCCTTTGAAGGACTGAGTTAGGACGTACCTAACCTTGCCTTTATTCATGGCTCAACATCGCCTTCACATCACTCACGCGCCGAATACCCTGTATGATGCGATGTCCCCTTCGACAATTGTCAGAACTACATAAAACCCTAGGCGAGGAGCAGTTTGTGGCAATTTGGTGGCAGGCGGTTGAGTTTGGGGGTTCAGAGGAGATGTTGCAGCAGTTATTAGAGGCGTTTCAGCAGAGGGAGAATTAGGGTCTGGATTCCCGCCTGTGCCGGATAACGCTTGATGGGGTGCAGTATGATATTTATAGGAAATAGTAAGCTGATTTGAGGGGCCAGGTTCCTGGCTGAACGTGCCTATCGAAACGATTTACGGTCACCTGCAAGGTCTGAAACCAAGCCAACTGAAGCAACTGCGTCGCCTGTACCATCAACGACTACCAGGCGATCGCATTGCCACTCCAGAATTTGCCCAGCGGCTTGCGGCAGTCAGCACAGAAATTGGCGAATCCGTCTGCGCCTACATTAATCGCAGAGGCCAGATTATTCGGATCGGAGTGGGGACACCGCGACAAACCCAAATTCCTCCGTTAGAGCTACCCCGTTATGGTGGCGGTCGCTTGAGTGGGATTCGGTGTCTGTCAACTCAGTTCACCGTTGATCCGCCCGGAGAAGCCGCCCTAACTGCAATGGCAGTACAGCGTCTAGATGTATTGGTCACAATTGCTCTCAGCGGCAAGGGCTTCCAGCGACGCGGCGGCGGCGGTACAGGCTACATCAAAGAAACCTATCTGGCACATCTCACCCCTCAAACCGAGCTAGACAACAATGGCAGCTTAGAAAATCCTCTGGCTCCAATCCCCTATTACCTCTCTCCTCCTCTGAGTTTAGATCTGCTCTCCAAGCAAGATTTCCTGGATCTAGTTGATAACTTAGAAGCAGAATTTCAGCGGGAATCCGTCGCCCGAACCGTTGATAGCAATCAGGATCGGGTTCTATTAGTAGGCGTCAAAACCGATGATGTAGACGCCCATCGGTTTGAAACAGGATTGGCAGAATTGGCTCGATTAGTCGATACAGCGGGCGGTCGAGTATTAGATACCCTGCGTCAAAAGCGCTCCCATCCCCATCCCCAAACCGTTGTAGGGAGCGGAAAAATTCAGGAAATCGCCCTCACCGTCCAAACGGTCAGCGCCAATCTAGTTGTATTTGATCGGGATTTGTCTCCAGCCCAGGTGCGAAATCTAGAAACCCAAATTGGGGTGCGGGTGGTAGACCGAACCGAGTTAATCCTGGATATTTTAGCCCAGAGAGCGCAATCCAAGGCCGGAAAACTTCAGGTAGAGCTGGCCCAACTGGAATATAACCTACCCCGCCTAGCGGGTCGAGGGGAAGCCATGTCCCGTCTTGGAGGCGGAATTGGAACCCGAGGCCCTGGTGAAACCAAGCTAGAAACCGAACGTCGAGCTATCCAGCGCCGAATTGCACGATTGCAAAAAGAAGTCAACCAACTGCAAGCCCACCGCGCCCGACTGCGACAACGGCGGCATCACCAAGAGGTTCCAACCCTAGCTATTGTGGGTTATACCAATGCTGGCAAGTCAACCCTGCTGAATACCCTGACTCAGTCGGAAGCCTACGCCGCCGACCAATTGTTCGCAACTCTCGACCCCACAAGTCGCCGTTTAGTTGTTCCCCACGCTGCCACCCAGGAGCCACAAACGGTAGTTGTAACGGATACGGTAGGATTTATTCACGACTTGCCTCCGGCCTTGATCGATGCCTTTCGAGCCACCCTGGAGGAGGTGACCGACGCCGATGCCCTGCTGCATCTGGTAGATTTATCCCATGCCTCCTGGCGAAGTCACATTGAATCGGTAATGCGGATTCTGTCATCAATGCCGATTACTCCCGGCCCCGCATTGTTGGTGTTTAACAAAATTGATCGGGCTGATGGCGAAGCATTGCGGTTTGCCCAGGAAGAATATCCCCAGTCGTTGTTTATTTCTGCTAGCAGTGCCCTGGGTTTGGATACGCTGCGGCAGCGAATTGGACAGTTGGTTCAATATGTTTCGATTTCTGGAGAAGGCTGATCTTGATCCGGCGATTTTAATCTTAATCTTAAAAATTGATCAAGATTACGAGTAAGGTTCAAACAATGTATAGCATTTAGGTTGAGTCAGTGGGGATTTGTGATGACTAGCTCCTCTACCCTGCGGGAAGCCGCTATCGCGTCTAGAAAAAGGAGGACAAGGCTATCTCTTTGATACCTAGGTTTTTGGCGTTTCTTCTCTTTATAAACTTATTCGAAAATTCACTCGAAAATTCATGTCACGCATCAAAATTAAAAGTCACCTGCTTAAATTCCTAACAATTTGCGTTGTGACAATAGTGTTCTGGATCAACAACTCTGCCCTAGCCGCCCCAACAAAATCAAACCAAAATTCCACCCATCTCTGCCCAGACGGAATGGTTCACATTCCCACTGGCACCTTTACCATGGGTTCCGGCAGTGCCGAGTTTGCCGAAGAAGCCATTGTTGAAGATGTCACAGTCAGTGACTTTTGTATGGATGCCCACGAAATCACGAACGCTGAATTTACTGAATTCACTAAGGCAACAGGCTACAAAACCATTGCCGAGCGTCCGCTATCAACCGAACAATTCCCCAACTTATCCGAGGCGGAACGGGCTTCTGGTTCGGTCGTGTTTAAACCTCCTGCCGAAGGCGTTCAACAAGTCGCCTATATGAGCTGGTGGAGCTGGGTTCCCGGAGCAAATTGGCAACATCCCTACGGGCCAGATAGCGATATTCAAGGCAAGACCAATCATCCTGTGGTTCACATCGCCTACGACGACGCTGTTGCCTACGCTGAATGGGTGGGGAAAACCTTGCCAACAGAAGCCCAATGGGAATACGCAGCACGGGGAGGCTCCCAGCAATCCACTGAAGTTGCCAGCGAAGAATATTCACCCAAAAAGGCCAATACCTGGCAGGGGATGTTTCCCTTTTTCAATACCAAGGAAGATGGCTATCTGGGCACAGCTCCGGTGGCATCCTTTGAACCGAATAATTATGGTCTCTACGACATGCTGGGCAATGTTTGGGAATGGACAGCGGATTGGTATCGAGTTGACCGCGATAGACTGGCTCACAATCTTGATCCCACGGGCCCAGGTGAAGCGGAAAGTTATGACCCCAAGAAACCCGGCGAGGGTGCAGCCCATGTGATCAAAGGTGGATCGCATCTGTGTGCCAGGAATTATTGCAGTCGCTATCGGCCCGCTGCCAGGGAATCCCAAACCCCTGATACCGGAACCACGCACATCGGGTTCCGCCTGGTACAAAACCTGACACAATCTAACTCGTTCTTCTAATCCCAAATGGAATTGGAGTAGACAAATGCAGAACCCGACGATCTTCTGGGCCAATTGCAACAACTGGCTCAACTGAAGGAAGCCGGAGCATTATAAAACCTTGATTCTCTTACAAAAAATGTAAAGCTTGTGTAAAAATATCGAGTCCTTATCCTTCGTTTAAACATCCCTTAACCTCTATTCCATAAAGTCTTTGTGTGAAACTTCTTGATAGAGGTTTTCTCCTCATTTGCAAGAAGCCAGGGTTGCTCTGCCATTTATGGTGAGGGCTTTGATTGTGGTGCGCTTGGTGCTCGTAACTAATGGTTTGAGATTGATTTCTGCTGGCCAATCAATGACTCACTGGATTCTGTCCATTATCAGGACATTCTTATCGCATTTCTTTAACCAACACAAAATTTAGCAGGGGCTATGTAGAACCGATGTACTTCTTGATACAGGTTTGAATCTTTTATCCATTCTCAAGCTGATTAGTACCAGAGCCAAGCACATCTTGATCACTTAGATCTTCATCTATCACGGGTAATTGTTCCGTTGAACATTGCCTTTGTCTGATCTCCAAACATTTACCAGAAATTGACTTATGGCTGACTCAATCCAACTAACCGTTCTCGGAACTTACGAAACAGGCGTTTTTGATGAAAGTGCGGCAGAGATTCCGGCCTATGACCCCGAATCCAGACGTGCTTTTGTTGTGAATTGCGATACTAATGCCATTGACGTTTTAGATTTGACCAACCCCACTGAGCCAACTTTAGTAGGTGAAATCAGCGTGACTGATTTCGGTGCAGGGGCCAACAGCGTTGCAGTAAAGAATGGTTTAGTTGCCGTTGCTGTTGAAGCAGAAGCAGGCACTGATCCGGGTCAAGCGGTTTTCTTCGATACCGAAGGGAATTTCTTAAACGCCATTACCGTTGGTGTGTTGCCGGACATGATCACCTTTACACCCGATGGCAATAAGGTTCTAACTGCGAACGAAGCGGAACCTGTAGATGAGCCAGGCGATGAGAACGATCCTGAGGGTTCGATCAGCGTTGTAGATTTGTCCAACGGCGTTGAGAACCTAACGGTTGCCATGGCTGAGTTCACCCAATTCAATGGTCAGGAGGAATTCCTCCGCAGCCAGGGTGTACGGATTTTCCCTGGTGTTTCCTTTGCTCAGGATGCTGAGCCAGAGTACATTGCGACGAATGCCGATGGCTCCCAGGCGTTTGTAACGTTGCAGGAGAATAATGCAGTTGCAGTGGTTGATGTGGAATCTGCAACGGTTCTGGGCATTCAGCCTCTGGGTCTGAAGGATTTCAGCCAGGGTTTACCAGAGTTAACGGCCTTTGATTTTGAAGATCGCGGTAACCTGACCAACAGTGAAGGGGAAGATTTGGTTTCTGCCACGGGTGAAACCATTGGACTGGGTGGATTTTCTGGTCTTTGGTTCGACGGCGTTGCGGACAATGGCAATCTTCAGTTCCTTACGGTTCCCGACCGAGGCCCCACCGGAGACGATGTTGATGGCGATGAGCCGTTCCTCGTTCCCGACCTACAAAGTCAGGTGATTTCCTTTGAGCTAAATGAGGCCACTGGAGAAATCACGGTCACTGACAAGCTGTTCCTGACTCGGGCAGATGGCACAACTCCAATCACAGGCTTGACCAACATTCCTAACGTTGACCTGCGCCCGGTTGATGCCGCTGGAAATTCCGTTGATCTGCCGGGTTTGACTGATCTGGATGCCAGCGAATTCGGTTCCGACTTTGACCCGCTGGGAGCTGACCTGGAGGGAATTGTTCGAGCGCCCAATGGCAATCTATGGATGGTGGATGAATACCGTCCGGCCATCTACAACTTCACCGCTGAGGGAGAACTGATTAACCGTTTCGTTCCCCAAGGAACATTGGATATGGCCAACGAAGCCAATCCTGGTGTGGACTTCCCAGAGGGAACCTTCGGGGCGGAAACCCTGCCGGAGGAATATCTCAACCGTCGCGCCAATCGTGGCTTTGAAGGGGTTGCGCTGGATACCGATGAGAATATTCTCTATGCCTTCATCCAAACTCCCATGAGCAATCCGGATCGGGAGACCGGAGATGATTCCAGCATTATTCGGATGATTGGAGTTGATCCGGCAACTGGCGTTCCTGTAGCAGAATACGTTTACTTGCTACAAGATCCAGAGATTGGCAATAACGTTGACAAGATTGGCGACGCGGTTTACGCAGGCGAGGGTAAATTCTTCACCATTGAACGGGATTCTTCCATCGATGTAGATTCTCAGAAGTTTGTGTTTGAAATCGACCTGACGGGTGCGACCAACGTTCTAGGAATGGACTTCGGCGACGAAACTCTGGAACAGCAGACTGCTGACGGCCTGGCGGAAATGGGCATTAGTCCAGTTAATAAGGTGAAGGTAACTAACTTGCCTTCTCTGGGCTACATTCCATCCGATAAGCCAGAGGGTATCGCTATCGTTGATGATCGGCTAGCGGTTCTGAATGATAATGACTTTGGCCTAATTCCTGAAACCGCAGCAGTGGAACTGGGCTTCATCGATTTCTCCGGCAGCAATGGTCTGGATGCCAGCGATGAGGACGGCGAAATCAATATCCAGAACTGGCCTGTCTTCGGCATGTTCATGCCAGATAGCATTGGTGCTTTCGAAGTTAATGGTCAAACTTTCTACGCCATTGCCAACGAAGGCGATGACCGAGGTGAAGACGAGCGCATTGAAGATCTCATCCTTGACCCCACAGCATTTCCAAATGCTGAGGAACTACAGCAGGAAGAGAATCTTGGTCGCCTGGGTGTTTCCACCATTGATGGGGACATCGACGGTGACGGTGACTTCGACCAGCTCTTCAGCTACGGTGCCCGTTCCTTCTCTATCTATGATGCGAATGGTAATCAGGTCTTCGATAGCGGAGATGACTTTGAGCAGATTACTGCCGCAGTCTTCCCTGAAGACTTCAACTCCAGCAACGATGAGAACGATGACTTCGACAGTCGCAGCGACAACAAAGGCCCTGAGCCAGAGGGCATCGAAATCGGTGAAGTCGATGGCAATATCTTCGCGTTCATCGGTTTAGAGCGAATCGGTGGGGTAATGGTTTACGACGTGACTGACCCAGCTAGCGCTGAGTTTGTTCAGTATTTGAATAACCGCGACTTCTTTGGTGATGCTGAAGCCGGAACTGCCGGAGACCTTGGCCCTGAAGGACTAGAGTTCGTCGGCGCTGAAGCGAGTCCGACTGGACGACCTCTATTGGTTGTTGGTAACGAAGTCAGTGGAACCACGACGGTTTACGACTTCGGCATGGGCGCAATCGAAGGCGGTTCCGACGGCGACGTTCTCGTTGGAGATGATGCTAACGACCTAATTCTAGCCAATGACGGTAACGATACCGTTGCGGGTGGCCTAGGTGACGATGCCATCTTCGGCGGTGCAGGTCGAGACTTGCTGCGGGGTGATGCTGACGACCGTTCCTCCGATGAGGAAGGCGGCAATGACCGCATCTTTGGTGGCGAAGGTAATGACCGCATCGGTGGGAAGGCTGGAGATGATGAACTCTTCGGCGACGAGGGCAATGATCGCATCTGGGGTGACCAGGGTGCGGATACCCTACGCGGTGGCCTGGGTAATGACACCTTGAATGGTGATTCTGGCGATATCTTCGGTGGCGCTGACGTTTTCGTTCTAGCGGCTGGCGAAGGAACCGATACTATCACTGACTTTGAGATGGGTCTTGACCTGATTGGCCTAGCGGAGGGTTTGACCTTCGGCGAGTTGTCACTTTCTGGTAGCGAGATCGGGTTCGGTTCTGAGATTCTAGCGATTCTAGAAGGCGTGAGCGCTGAGGATTTGGGCGCTGACGATTTCATGATGGTTTAGGGTTTGATTCTGAAACCTTTCTAGCCCAGAGATAATCCGAAAAAGCCCCCCTTAATAAGGGGGGCAGCTTCCGTAAGATTCCAGGAAACATCACAGCAATCTCCAGCTCGGCATCAACCTCATTTCATTTACCCTTACAACCAGGAACTACTTATGTTACTCAATTCAACCGATCTCAGTCGGAATATCGTTTCCAATATCGAACTGCTTGGAGAAGTTACTTTTCCTACGGGACTTACCTTTGAAGACACCGAAGTAGGTGGACTTTCCGGCATCGTTTATGACACAGACAGCCAGGTTTACTACAGCCTTTCCGATGACCGCTCTCAGCTCAACCCCGCTCGGTTCTACACCCTGGAAATTGATCTAACCGATGGCAGTCTAGATGAAGGCGATGTTGCTTTTACAGGCGTTACAACACTGTTAAATGAATCCGGCGAACCGTTCCCAGAAGCTAGCCTTGACCCGGAAGGAATTGCCCTGAACCCCGATGGCAACCTGTTCATTGCTTCTGAGGGAGATGCAAACGCCCTGATCAACCCATTCGTCAACGAATTCTCCCTGGATGGAGAACTCTTGTCTGAACTGCCCGTTCCTGAAAAATTCTTCCCCACAGCGGATCAGAGTTCAGGGATTCGCAACAACCTGGCCTTTGAAAGTCTGAATGTGACTCCTGACGGTCAGTTTCTCTACACTGCCACCGAAAATGGCTTATTCCAGGATGGCCCAGCCTCCGATATTGACCAGGAGAGTTTGTCCAGAATTGTCAAATATGATCTGGGAACTGGTGAAGTGGCTGGGGAATTTGTTTACCCAGTGGATGCGGTTCCCAATGAACCCATCCCGGCAGATAGCTTCAGAACCAACGGTTTAGTCGAACTGCTGGCAACCGACAACAATGGTTCCTTCCTGGCTCTGGAGCGGGCCTTCTCCGTTGGCGTTGGTAACACCGTTAAACTCTACGAAGTTCAATCTCAAGGTGCCTTAGACGTTAGCGCTGTAGATGATTTGTTCTGGGAAGCAGAGGGAATTCCCTTTGAAATCGATCCAGCCGTCAGCAAGGAATTATTAATCGATTTTGAGGCAGATTTAGGCATCGTTCCCGATAACCTGGAAGGCTTAGCCTTTGGCCCTGAACTGGAGAATGGCCAGCAAAGTTTAATCGTGGTAAGTGACAACAACTTCAACGACACTCAATTCACCCAGTTCATTGCGTTGGGACTGGAATTCGATAGCCTACCTGCGGCCCAGCCCGTTCTGGAAACCCCCTACACGGTGGATGACGCAGATGATCCAGCCGGAGTTCTAGCGGGAGATTCCGATGATCCCGCTATTTGGATTAATCCTGAAAATCCTGACCAAGGTTTAGTGATTGCCACCCTGAAAGATGGCGGTCTAGTTACCTTTGATCTGGATGGTGAGATTGTAGAAGAGATTCTGCCAGCTCCATTTGGTGAGATCCGCTACAACAACGTTGACCTGGTTTATGGCTTTGAACTGGGTGGAGCAACGGTTGACCTGGCTGTGGCCAGTGACCGGGAAAATGACACCCTCGCCATCTGGACAATCGACCCCGAAACCTTACAACTGACTGATGTCACCGCTGATGGCATTCTAGAAAGCATCTTCGGCGTAGATGACGGTGAAGCGACCGCCTACGGTTTGGCCACCTACAACAGCCCCATTTCTGGCCAGTCCTATGCCTTTGTGACTCAAGCGGATGGCAATTTATTCGCCCAGTTGGAACTGGTAGACAATGGTTCTGGTCAAGTAGATGCGGAACTCGTCCGAACCATCGAATTGCCAACCCCTACGGGCGATCCAGCGGATTCCCAGTCTGAAGCGGTCGTGGTGGATCAGGAGTTGGGCTTTGTTTATCTGGCAATTGAGGAAGAAGTTGGAATTCTCAAGTTCCAGGCTGAACCCGATGCGGGCGACGATTTTGAGGTGGTCTACAGCATTGAAGATGATGTTCTAGTACCTGATCTGGAAGGATTAATTCTCTACTACGGTGACAACGGCGAAGGTTACCTGATCGCCTCTAGCCAGGGTGATTCCAGTTATGGCCTATTTGATCGGGCCGGAAGCAACGACTTCCTAGGTCAGTTTGTGATTGCTGGAAACGGTGACATTGACCAGATCAACGAAACCGATGGTTTTGACCTGACAAATGTTGCGCTGGGTTCCACCTTCCCTGATGGATTATTCGTTGTCCATGACGGTGCGAACGATCCGCAATCCGTCGTCGAAGATGACGAAGAACTGGAAAACAACAGCACCAACTTCAAGTTCGTGCCCTGGGATAGCGTTGCCAATGCTTTCCCTGATCCATTGCTAATCGATACTACTAGCTACGATCCTCGCAATCCTGACCAGGGATTAATTGCAGGAACGGCTGAAGCAGAGGAATTAACTGGAACCGAAGCAGAGGACATTCTGAATGCAGCCAGCGGTTCAGACACCGTTGCAGGTGGCCTGGGCGATGACCTGATCTACGGTGAAGCCGGTGATGACCTACTCAGAGGCGACTTGAACGACCGTTCTTCCGATGAAGTGGGTGGCAACGATACCATCTTTGGTGGTCTAGGTAATGACCGCATCGGTGGAAAGGCAGGTGATGATGTTCTATCTGGAAATGAAGGCAATGACCGCATCTGGGGCGATCAGGGCGATGATGTTCTAAATGGTGGCCCTGGAAATGACATTCTGAGCGGCGACTCTGGAAATCTTTCCGGTGGAGCAGACCTCTTTGTTCTAGCGGTTGGCGAAGGCACTGACACTATCGTTGACTTTGAAGTTGGCCTTGACCTGATTGGTCTGGCAGGGGGTCTGACCTTTGCTGATATTTCCGTTGCTAACGGTGAGATCTCCTTCGGTTCTGAGACACTAGCAATTGTTGGCGTAGACCTGACTGAGGATGACTTCACAACTGTTTAGTTTCAGAAATTAACCAGCCTGGCAATTGTTAGTCAGCTTTAGCAAGTGAAAATATGACGGGGGCAGGATTCAAGCCTGTCCCTTTTTTTAATTAAACAAACGCATACTTTGGAATGAAACAATAGTTATGCCAATCACAGATGGGACGATAACCAATTTGATGATAAATATGGTTTGAAGTTGGATTGGCTATATCGGTAAACAGAAAGCACCGCTCACATTCCTGGCCTAGGAATTTCTGGCTTAATGCTGCAACACAGGCCGTTGCATATCCCCGACGACGATATTCAGGTGGTGTGTAGACTGGCCCGATTCGGGCGGCAGTTGGTAACGATTGACTACCACTAGCCCAGGAAACTGGAACCTGATCTTCCCATAAATAAATGCTCTGATGTTTCAAGCTGCTGTTGACTGCTCGTTCCGGCGGTTCACCCATAACCTCACCAATTTCAGCAATAAAAGCGGTAAACCAATCTATTAGTAAAGAGCGATCTGCTTCAGTCGCTAATCTGAGATGACCTCCTGCAGTTGGGATGTACTGAACTTGAGTTAGCTGATGAATTCTCATCTCAATTTCCCGCTTAAAAGATTGTCCTGTGAGTTGTTGCCATATTTCTACAAATGCTGTGATCTCTTCGACTAATCCACACGCTCCTGGTAGAGATTCATATCGTAAATCCTGCGCGATCAGAGTCAATGCTTCCAAACTCTTCACCTTTGACAGCAGTAGTTTACGAGGAGGTGTACGAATTGCTAGGGCTAAAATAGTTTCGTTTTCTTTAACAATGGCGAAATACGGTGGATTAAGATAGCGTTCTGGACGATTTAATAGCGTATGGCAAATCCCAATCAATAGGTTCTGCTCTGATTCATATTGCAGCAAGTAATCTTGAGCAACGCTCCAGAATTCTTTGATGTGATTAAACTTTTGTAATTGCATGATCACCTCTTAAAATCTCTCGAGCTTCCATTAAGATATATCCCAGTTTGTTTCTACCACTACCATCCTTACCACAGCCCCAATAGTAGTCAAATGGAGAGTTTTCAACTAAGACTTCCTCTTCAGTTGCCAGCAGGATATCTCGAATATAGCAATCACAAATGATTTTGTGAAATAGGGGTGAAGGGGGCGGTGCCCCCTTCTTGGGGACATAGTCCCAAACCCCTTTACTTTTTTCGTGATTGATTTAGGACTGCTATGTCCGGATGGGTTTTGAATTTTTGTAATACAGCTTTCCGCATTACATCATCTTTGACCTCTTCCCAATCTGAACGTAAGGGCAGAGAGCGATTCCGTCCTTTGCTGCATCTTTTGGGGTCTTAGTTTGCTGTACTTTTTCTAAATAGGGTGTGTGAATGAACTTCTGGGCTTGAAAATAGTGTTCACTCGTGATCCAATAGCGCTCATCTAGCAGAAAGCCATGATAGGAAAAAATTGAACGAGTTCTCTACTGAACTACAACGATCTCCTCTGCACTCTCATTTGCCATCCGGTCAACGGCGCGTAGGGCGTAGGTTCCAGGTTCGACCTGAACTGCCGTTACGTCATAGCTCAGCACATCCCGTAGTTGCCAGGTGTTACCCACTAATTGATAGAGCGTCCAGGAGCGAATCTCTTCTGGCCCTACATTCCAGGTGACAATACCAGAGCTGGATTGAACTCCAGTGGGAGATGCAGGAGGGGTGTTGTCTAACCACGGCATCGGAGGAACCAGAGCCGGAGCGGGATAAACTGAGCGTTTGAAGATATCATTCACGCCTTTGCGATTGTCCCGAAAAACTTTCATGCTGAAGAAAATATTTCCCAGAGATAATTGGCCAGCCCCTCGCCGAGAGATATCGACTTGCCGTTGGATTTCTGAGACAGGCCATTCAGTATCTACCTTGCTCAGATAATTTCCAGCATAAATGTGTCGTCCCCAGGGATTATTCCGCAGCCACCAGTTCAACAACACCGGGTAACTTTGCTGCGGTCGGTCAATTGACCAGTACAGTTGAGGCGCTAGATAATCCACCCATCCTTGATCCATCCACAATTTCACATCGGCGTAGATCGCATCGTATTGATCCATCCCTTCAATTCCTGGAGCCTTGCCTGGACGGTAGATGCCGAAGGGACTAATCCCAAACTTGACATGGGGCTTGATTTGTTTGATTCCCTCCGCTAGCCGCTGAATCATTTGATTCACATTCTGTCGTCGCCAATCGGCTAAACCTAGTGTTCCCCCAGCAGTGCGATAGGCATTGTAGGTTTGATTGTCAGGAAAGGAAATACCGGACTTGGGATAGGGATAGAAATAATCATCAATATGAATCCCATCCACATCGTACCGCTGTACCACGTCCATAATCACCGCATAGGTACGATCTTGAATTTCCTGAGCACCTGGATCCATCCAGACTAAGTCCCCGTAGCGATAGGTATATTGGGGGTACATCACCGCCATGTGATTTGGGGCATAGGCTGACTTCTCTCGGTTCAATCTGGCCCGATAGGGATTGAACCAGGCATGAAGCTCAATATTGCGTTTGTGGCACTGTTCAATTGCGAATTGCAGCGGATCGTAATAGGGTTCTGGGGCTTTTCCCTGGGTTCCAGTCAACCAACTACTCCAGGGTTCAATGGCGGATTCGTAAAAGGCATCGCCATTGGGTCGGATTTGCAAGACTAGAGCGTTCAGGTTCAATTCTCCCATCCGATCTAGAATTGCCAGTAACTCAAACTGTTGCTGTAGAACGGGTAAACCTGGCTTAGACGGCCAATCGATATTCACAACCGATGCAACCCAAACCCCTCGGAATTCTCGCTGGTGGGTAATCGGTGTGGAACTCACGGCAGCAGTTGGGGGAAAAGTTGATAAATCCGCCAATTCTAGATCCCGATCAACCATAGGTAGGGGTTCATCTGGGTATTGAATAGCCTGGGCCACACTCTGTAACTTTTGTTGGAGCTGGGTTTCTTCAGAGCGAATCTGTTGTAGCCTCTCGCCCAAACGAGTGACCCGTTCTCGAAAGACGCTTTTGCGTACTTGGGCTTGGGCGAGTAGCTTCTCTGAATCGATATCTTTAACAGAATCCTTGACGGAATCGCTGGTGGATTGGACGAACTCTGATACCCCAAATCGTACCTGACTCAGCAGTTGCTCACTTCTAACCCTGATATCAAACTGAGCCATTTGGGTCAGAGTAGCCTGGGCTTGGGCTGAGAATTCTTGAATTTGTTGGGATTGAAAGGCTGGGCCAATCGCCAGGGCCGTGGTCATTTTTGCTTGAGAATCCACGTTAGCATCCTGGGTAACGGGGTATTCAGCAGCATAGTCCAAGGAACTGATGGCGATCGCTGCATGATGAATCTGAGTCAGTGTAAATCCCAGGATCAAACTACAGACCCAGAGTTGAACCTGATGCGATAGACCTCTCTGGGAGGAACGAGAACGTAACGGATTGGATAATCTGAAGTTTGATGACTTGAGAACTTTACCCATGGGCTTGTTAATAGTGCAGAGTGATGTTGCAGGACTGCGATACAGAAGTTGGCAATGACTGAATCGACAGCGGTTGGTCTCGCCGACTTCCTAGCTTATCAGAAATCATGAGAGCTTGAATTGTTCCTGATCAGAAGTGTTTCAATCAACCGCAATTAAATTAACCCTGCTGAATCAGAATTTCTTCATTACTATGTTAAGCGGGAATTAGTTTAATTATCTTATTCATTAATCCACCATGTTGCTAGACGTTGAAGATCGCCAAAAGCTGGATCCAACAAATGATACTGAGTTTTATTCTGTACCTCGATTCGTCACCCATGTGGACGAAGGCTTCATTGACCAACTGACTCAGCTTTATCAGGAGCGTCTCCGACCTGGAACCCGAGTTCTGGATATGATGAGCAGTTGGGTGTCTCACCTGCCGGATATCGAGTTTGCCCATGTGGAAGGCCATGGGATGAATGCGGAAGAACTGGCTCGAAATCCTCGGTTAGACCATTATGTTGTCCAAAACTTAAACGAAAATCCGAAACTGCCCTTCGCCGACCAGGAATTTGATGCGGTTTTGAACTGCGTTTCAGTGCAATATATTGAATATCCTGAAGCCATCTTCCACGAAATTCATCGGGTTTTAAAACCCCAGGGCATCGCTATCGTCAGTTTTTCCAATCGAATGTTTTATCAAAAGGCAATCACAGCCTGGCGAGATAACTCCGAACAGGGTCGAGTCGAGTTGGTGAAACGCTACTTTGAGTCCGTGCAACACAAACAAATGCCAGGATTTAGCCAACCCGAAGTGATTACGAAACCAGGTACAACTGCGTCTTCATTTCTACAAATGCTGGGGATTGGCGGAGCTGATCCGTTCTATGCTGTGATTGCCCATCGTCAGAAGTAGTTCGAACTCCCACCTGGATTTCCATCTGCACTGGAAGAACGTTGCTGGTATATTCTCAGAAACCTAATAAAATCCCTCGGGTTGCCAATCTATGCTGAAGCCCTATCAAACCATCCCAATCGAGGAGTGCGGGGAATCGCTCACTGCTATTCCACTGCATCACTTTGTGGTGCAGTCTCCCCATCCCTATCAGATGTTAGGCGCTCCCTACGAGCTGTCCCCGGTTGATTCTCCCTATTATCTGCGGCAGGAGGTGGTTGACCGTCTCATCCAGGCCCAGGTCAGACTGGAAGCCCTACGGCGGGGATGGAAGATTCTGATCTTCGATGCCTATCGTCCAATTGAAGTGCAGCGATTTATGGTGGACTATACATTCGCCGATCTGCTGAAACAGAAGGGATTAACGCCTGACAGCCTCTCTGCGGAACAACATCAAAGTTTGCTAGAGGAAGTCCACCAATTCTGGGCCGTTCCTAGCCCTAGCTTGGCCACTCCGCCCCCTCACAGTACCGGGGCCGCCATTGATGTGACCTTAGCGGATGCAGATCAGAATCCGGTTGATATGGGATCGCCAATTGATGAGATTTCATCTCGATCCTTCCCCAGTCATTTTGCGGAGAGTTGTGATCCACAGGAGCAGCACTACCACCAGAACCGACAAATCCTGGCCCAACTTATGACCTCAGCTGGATTTCAACAGCACCCGAATGAATGGTGGCACTTTTCCTATGGTGACCAAATGTGGGCCTGGCTCAATCGCCAACGGGATGATGCAATAATGATGGCCAGGTATGGCCGCTACTAATGTTCAATCTTGCTCAATTCAGCGTCATTCAACGTCAGATTTTGATCGGTTTTGATCGGTTTTCACTGCTGCCGCTAATCCTCTACTTCAATCGTTAACTGATATTCGAGGGGCTCTAGCCGGTCAGAAACAATCGTAATTTCATAGTAACCTGACTCCTCCGCTCGTTCAGACCAACTGAGTCGGCGAGAATCCTCCAGAAGTGCTTGGGGTTTCTGGGAACGTCCAGGAGCGTAAATTGACATGAAGGTTGATTCTGGAGGGACTTTTAAGCTCACCCGTAGATTTTGAAACGCCTCTAGATTTGCGATGTAGGCTTTGCCCTCACCCGGCTTTAGTTCTTCTGAAAAAGTCTGACGGCTTTCACCTGAATCAAACGCTACAACGATCAAATCTTCTTCATCTTGCAAACGAGTTAGGGCATCTCGGGTAATGCCGTACCAAATCTGGCCAATGGGCTGGCTGATGATATTCTGCTTCCGAGTTTGTTCTGGAAACCAGTTAAAAAACTGAGCATCTGCCAGATCGTAGAGCGCCTCACTACTCAAATTTAATCGATTCACCTGTCGAATCCAACCCCGCAAATCCTCACGCTCATAGGTTCCTAGTTGTTCACGAGCCTCTGGGCTCAGCTCTTCGATCCGATTCAACAACTCATAGGCAACCTGATCCCAGCGCTCACGCCAGACCCGATCCTCCGGCTCACGGGTGAGAATACGACCCTGTTGTTCCGGATAACGGAGATAGAAGGTTCCATTCACCAGATCCACGAAGAACTGATAATCCACTTCTAGGCTAAGGCGGCGATCGCGCAAAAGTTCCTGGCGTTCGGTTTCGCCTAGTCCTCCAAATTGTTTTTCAGGGGAGGGAGACGTTCGATCCATTACATAGTGACCGAGCAGCCAACCCAGTAACCCCATCACAATCATTGATATCAGCACTAATAAGACAGATTGCAGTCGGGGAAACCGTCGTTGCGGGGGATTGCTGACCTCCGGAGTCAAATCGAGGTTTGCCGGACTCACCGCTGCAGTTGGAGCTGATTCCATCACCGCAACCGAAGCCTCAGCAGTGACTTGAGATTCAGTCAGATCTGGCGGGAGTTGAGTCTGAACTGGAGCTGACGTAACCGAAGAGGGGATGGGGATTGATTGATTCTGGACGGGTTGATGCTGAAGGCCCCGGTTTTGGACAGATTGATGTTGAACAGGTTGATTTTGCGGGGGGTGATTTTGATTGGCCTGACTCTGAGCCGCTGAAGGTTGCATCGGTTGGGTGGGTTGCCGTGACACTGGCTGATTTAAACCTGGACTTGAAAGCTGTTCCAGGACTCGCAAAACCTCCAGAGCAGAGGAATAACGATCTTCTGGTCGATGGGCCAGCATTCGGTCGAGAACTGCACCAAATTGGGGATTCAAACTGACTTCCCTGCGCCAATTCCAACGCAGTTGATGCAAATCGATTAAAAATTGTGGTTCTTTACACGTCAGCAAAACCAATATGGTAACCGCAAGACCGTACAGATCACTGTGGGGATGAACAATCCCAAGTTGCAACTGCTCCTCTGGGGCATAGCCTGGTTTACCAATACGAGTTGCAGGCATCACCTGACCAAATCCAAAGCCTCCGGTCTGGGCCGTAAATTGCTTCACCCCACCGAAATCAATTAATACAGGTAAATGATCAGCCTGCCGCCGAATAATGTTCTCCGGTGAAATGTCCCGATGAATCACACCACGGGAATGGATATAGACCAACACGGGTAATAGTTGCCGCATCAGTTGAATTCCTTCGGCTTCGCTGAAGCAGGTATCCTGGGCTCTCCGCTCGTACAGCAAGGTTCGATAGGTTGGGCCAGCTACATAATCCTGCACAACGAACAGATGAGTTCTACCATTTAGAACTTCCCGAAACAGCTCTCGAAACTCTGGAATCTGGGGGTGTTTAAGTTGATAAAGGGTTTGGGCTTCTCGCTCGAACAATTCCTGCGATTTTTGCCAGGAGGATTCTTCTGGGTCTCGGGGCGCAAACTGCTTCAATACACAGAACTCCTCAAACCGATGCTGATCCTGTGCGAGATAGGTTCGTCCGAATCCCCCATGTCCCAATTGTCTAACGACGCGATAGTGGCTCCTCAGAACTGCACCAGGAGAAATTAAAACGCTCATGAGCTGCGCTGACCCATAGAATGAAATACCCGGAATGAACCCTGCTGAAATTGAGGTTTCAGTCGATATCTTACCTTGAGTCTTCAGGTTCTAGGTGCGAGATTCCTGAATCCATTGAAGAATTTCCTAATCTGGCAAGGAGGCCGATGACACTGAGGCTATGCTAATTTGGGCTAATCAGGGCATCAAGGAGCTGAGATTTAAGCTGGATTTAAGCTGCTCGATAGCCGCGTCACGGCTATTTTTCGATGACTGTGACCTTATGGCATTCTTTAGCACGGGCATACCTGTCATTTCAAATCCCATTCATGGCATCCTAATGGCTGAACTCTGGATAAAAAAAGTATGAAGGAGGGCAGCAAGTACCAGCCACTCCTCGATTATTTGCGTGAGAACAACGCCAGCGAAGTTACTCTAACCTTCGCTGAAATTGAGGTGCTGATGAAAAACCAACTTCCGGGCTCAGCTCGCAGTAAACAAACTTGGTGTTTTGGCGTAGAGGTTCTATCGCCTACGATAAGCACTGCACCGTCGCCTTATTCTGGGGATGTCAAGCTCCTAAAGTATATAGAAACCCATCCCGACAGCAAATAATAATCTTGCCATCCCATACAACAGGAGTGGACTCAAAGGAAATGCCGGGGTTGAAACGGCCTACTTGGTCTATTTCTAGCTTGTAGTACTGTCCTTTGGAATTGGGGATGGCTTCGGTATCCTCAGCAGTTGACGTCTGCCAATTCAGATCGAACAGATAGAGACCGTTATAACCTACGGTGACTAACTTATAGCCATCGGTGAAAATTGGCGTGGAAATTGAAGCCCCCAGCTTTTTCTTGACCAAAATTTTGGGCGGGGCATAGGTGCGTTTCAATAATGGCCCCTTAACTTTTTTGCCCGTTGTCACCATTTGTGAACCGATGTAGAGATAGCCATCAATGGCATTGGTTGCAAAGAGTTCTGGATAACCGTTTGGGTTGTATTCATCATTAATTGCTGCCGATCCAACAATTACACCGCGCCAACTGCTCACTTTTGTGTTCCCGGTGGGTAGGAACCATTCTACGCTGTCGACAGGAGACTTTTCAGGGTTCAATTTGATGATTCCGCCCTTGCCAGGAATATATTGCTTCTCAATCGCACAGAATAATTTACCTGATTTCCCAATCACCACACTGCCATCTAAGTCTGATCCGGTATAGAAATCCCAGATAATTTTCTGTTGATTTAGATCAATTCCGTAGATGTGGCCGGAGCCTGCGGCTAGAAAGAGGCGATCGCCCAATCGAGACGGAGACGCTTCACTGACGAGATTGCCCCCCTGACGTTTTCGGTCTGCATCTGTGTAGAGCTTGACGGTTCCTAGAATTTCAGGCTGTAGAAATCCTAACTTCATCTCTGTGGCCTGGATTGAACGATTGAGGAAGTAGCCAATTCCATTTTCGGCCGCATTGAAAATTTGACCATTTTCCAGTGGTAGGGCCGTGCTGTCATTGTCTCGACTGTAGGAGGCAGTTTTGGGGATGTTTAATTTCCAGATTTCTTTGCCGGTGCGGAAGGAAATAGCTCGGAAGCTGGGAGCAATTCCCTTTTTGGGTCGTCCGGTACGACTTCCCTGCAAGATTACGATTTGATTCTCAGGTTCAGCATTCGGATCAATGTAAAGGCTAGAAGATCCTTTGATGACATCTCCGAAATTGTAGCGCCACACTTCTTCATTCGTCTCAAAATCAATCTTCCGCAGATGATAATCATTGCTGCCGATCACCAGATAAATTCGACCCTCATCCCTGGCAATGGTAGGCTGCCCCGTCCACCCTGCTCCACTCCAAACCTTGCGAATTTTGCCCACATAGGTGACACCGGTTCCCAAGGGAAATTTCTGCAACACGTTAACGCCCTGAGGAACTCCTCGCCCGTAGTAGCGCCGTTGAGGATTGCCCAAATAGGTCGGAATCAACAGTTCCGGGCCGGTACTGAGATAGCCCATCAAGCGTTCAGCGTAATCCTGAAGCTGTTCAGACGGTTCGAGGCTAGAATCTCCAGTAACCCGACCGCTAGACGGCTGACTGCTGAATAACCTTGAAATTATTGAAGGAAACAGCAAACTAGAGAGAAATTGCAGAGAATGGTGATGAAACTGCCGCCTGGAAAACTTCATGGAATCAACCGAGTACATGGACCTGCGCTTGATTAAACCACAAGATTTGTGATGGGACTCAACTTCCACCGAGTAAATTCCTGAGGTTGAAAAGAAAATCAATACCCAGGGCCACAAGGGAATCAACAGTCTGGAGATGAGAACTTTTTGATCAAATGGCGATAGAGACTGTTCTCTGCTGCCTCTAGCAAGAAACCAGAAGCGGATATTTGGTTGGGTGCAGCACAAATGACCGGATTGTCACCTGACTTTTTGCTGGAGATGTCTACCAAGGTTAGCTCATAAAAATGGGACTAAAGTAACGGTGACACTGTACATAGACGATACGGACAAGGAAGTGCTGCAACAGTGAGCAGATGTGGAGCGTTCTTTGTCTCAGATGGCAGTAATGATTCTCAGACAGGCTATTCGGCAAGCAAAGCAGGAAGAGCAGCTTAACACTATCTGAAGGGGTATCAACTTAAGGCGAAAAAAGCCCATCTACGAATCCAGGTATAAATAAACACATAGCTTAAAAGTAAAAAAAGCTCTGCGGAAGATCCCAGAGCAATGTATCGTAACCCTTGCAAATCAAATCAGGGAACGATGAA
>JBHJGO010000081.1:0-41256 GCA_050331715.1 Microcoleaceae cyanobacterium | reverse complement strand
ATTGCCATGTTCTTCAGGTTCGCGTTCACGTACGTCTCCAGGCTCAGGTGCAGGTTCTGCTTCTGGTTCTGGCTCCGGCCCAGGCTCAGGTTCGGGTTCTGGCTCAGGCCCAGGTTCGGGTTCTGGTTCCGGCCCAGGTTCGGGTTCCGGTTCCAGCTCAGGTTCCGGTTCATCGTTTCGTGGTATCTCAGTATTGCCATCTTCGCCGAAATTGCTGGAGTCTAGATCATCACTATCAACTCCATCTAGAATTGCCAGAATTGTTTCCGTTTCAGCTAAGCGAATAATCGTATTACCATCCGCATCAGTTTCAAGTGTAATACCATCTACTGTCAGACTCTCAGCCAATTGGATTTCATCTTCGGCTGGCTCGAAGTCTACAATCCGATCTTCTCCAGAGGCCCCTTCACTACCATCATTCAATACGAAAACATCTGCACCGGGGCCACCGATTAGTAGATCAATGCCTTTATTGCCGTAGAGCCAATCATTTCCCTGATCTCCATAAAGGGAATCATTTCCCTGGCCTCCATACATGGAGTCACTTTCCTGACCCCCATAGAGAATATCTTCAGCCTTGTTTCCGCTGAGCCAGTCAATAGCTTTGTTTCCTGCTACAAAATCACTACCCTGTCCGCCATATATGGAATCTTCGCCCTGGCCACCGAAAATGCTGTCATTGCCCTGATTACCATTGAGCCAATCATTGTCTTCATTTCCTAGAATCAGGTCGTCTGCTCCGAGAGCCTCAATTGTGTCGTTGCCCGTAAAACCGAATAGAGTGTCTGGTTCTTCGCTCCCTAGGAGGGAGTCATTCAACGGAGTGCCATTAAATTCAGCTGTAACACCTATTAGAAGAGGATTGTCTGTGCTGAGGGCTTGAAATTCCTGGTTTAGCATAGATGCGATTTAAGCTAATCAACAGTGAACATAGAACTACCAGAATATATTTCTGGTGTTAAACAGCTTATGCAGTTGAATTGGAAGTCATCAAAGCTAACAATGCTACGGAGCGGATTTTCCCAAGACAATTGCTCCGTTCTGTCCTCCAAATCCAAAGCTGAGACAGAGCAAGGACTTCAGTGCTGTTTCCCGTGCTGATTGCGAGACATCCAGATCAAATTCCAAATCCCTCAATCCCACGCAAGGTGGCAAAACCTGATGTTTCAATGCCATCAATCCAAAGGCAATTCCCAGAGCAGCAGAGGCTCCCAGGGTATGTCCGGTTGCACCTTTGGTCGAGCTGACGGGAACCCCTGATGGAAAGATCGTTTGAATCAATTGAGCCTCATGAGCATCATTTAATCGGGTGGCAGTCCCATGGGCATGAATATAGCCAATGTCAGCCGTGGACAGTTCACTACGTTTTAGGCAAGTATTAATGGCAGACAATGCACTACGACTGTTCGGGTCGGGCCGATTGCGGGAACAGGCATCTGCGGTTAGACCAAATCCAAGCACTTTGCCATGGGGGTTAATTCCGCGCTGTCTGGCTGTTTCCTCTGATTCCAAGATGAAAACTGCGCCCCCCTCTCCCAAAACTAGCCCTTCTCGTTGACGGTCAAAGGGATAGGCTCCTGTCTGTGCCAAGGCTCCCATTCGCTGAAATCCAATCAAACTCAAGGGCGTCACCGGAGACTCAACTGCTCCCGCAATCACCTGCTGACATTGGCCTATGCGGATGAGTTCATAGGCTTGGGCCATGACCCACAATCCGGTTGCACAAGCTGCCATCGGAGCCAATACCGGCCCGAGGGTGCCCACCTGGCCTGCGACCTGGGCTGAAAGTTGAGCGGGGAGTGCGTGCAGGAATTTCTGCTGGGACTGTAGAGAATTTAGTAGGGTATCGTTAGCAACGCCTAACGTACCACCCAATTTTTCCCATCCCCTTTGACAACCTTGACGAGCAAAGCGCAACGCACCGTTTAACTTTTCCAACTCTCCCTGATAGGCTCGGCTAGAACCGATCACAACCCCACATTCTTTTAGAGGAAGCTGCAGTTGAGCGTCTTGAACCGCTTCAGCAACTAATATTTGTGTGAGTTCCGATAAATTAACTGGAATATTACCAATCAGGGCCAGGGGATAGGAGGGCAGGTCGGCAAAGGGCTGAAGATTGCGAATACCACACTGGCCCCTGAGAAGGTTTTGCCAACTTGAATCCAAGCAGCCTAGAGAGGATCGCAAACCAATCCCAGTAACGACAACCTGCATAACCCCAACGGCTTAACCTCAAAGGCTTAACCCTCCAGTTGCAATGCCTGGAGAAGCTGAGTCAGATTGAAGTGTTCACTCATTAGCTGGGCAATGCATTCAATCTTGTGATCCTCATGCAATCGAACTTTGCCAAAAGCCTGGTCAATAATTTCTACTGTTGTCAAGGTATCCAGGTCAACGGATAGAACTGGAACCTCCAGATCCTCTGCCCGGTTAATCACAATTGGATCAGGAATGATCTGTCCGGTCAAAATCAAGCAATGAGTAGATTTCTCCAGGGCAGCCAGTTGAATATCGGTGCGATCGCCCCCGGTCACCACAGCCATATTGCGGGAACGGTCGAAATATTTCATGGCAGCGCTAACATTCATCGCTCCAACGCTCAAGCTCTCAACCATTACATCCAGGTGATTTGCACCGCACAAGACCTGAGCCTGTAGGCGCTTCGCCAGCTCCTCAACGCTGACGCTACGTAGAAGAGCATTGCGAGGCAAAAGTCCCAAAACGGGGATATGATGCTGTTCGAGAAAAGGCTTGACCAGGGTAACCGCTTCTTCCTGCTGGCTCTCGATCAAGTCATTCACTACAATCCCGATCAGACGGTCACTGAGTTGAGCCTGGGCGAACAGCAGATCATCTAAGTTGAGCGGTGATCCCAAGCATTCGACCAAAACCACGGCTGCATCCAGGGCCTCAGCGATTTGCGATAAGGATAGACCGAATAAATATCCTTCCTGAAGACTGCCCGCCCCCTCAACGAGGAGCACATCACTAGAATTCTTCTGGGCCCATTGTCGAACCGTATCCTGATAATTTGTTGGATCTTGACCCTGAACCCGACGATAAATGTTGGCCTCCTGGTGGAGCAGCAGTGGCAGAAACACCTGTTCAGATGCCAACGAGAGATGCTGAGCAATGAATTCCACATCTGCATCCAGGGTCTCATCCGGCTCTATTATTGTTCCCAGAGGCTTACCGTAGGCAACCTTTAACCCTCTCTGCTGCAATTGATCTGCAATTCCAAGGGCAATTGCAGACTTGCCACTATAGGGCTTTGTTGAACCAATCAATAGACATTTCGTGGGCTTGGCCACTCCTACAAACTCCTCAACTACACGCTAAAACGACTGATCTGCTGCCACGACACCACTCCCTTGCTCATCCATCCTAGGGGCTATTTTGACCTAGTCAACCTGAAGTAGCTTTTTGTAAAACTCTTGAGAAAAATCGATCACCCGATTTCGACCAAAATTCTGTAGAACCTCAATCAAATATCGCAGGAACTCATAATTTTGCAACGTCACGGCATAGTTCAAATCAGCATTGCCATCGAACTGAACCCGGCAGTGGGTAAGGTCAGCCGGAAGTGATGAGACACTCCAGGTTGCGACGAAGGGAATGTCTTCGCCCCCATCGATTTCACGAGCCCCTTCCAGATTTTTCTCCTTATAAAGACTGATGGAATGGGGTATGTATTTCCGCAACTTTTCATCATAGTAAGGCAGATAGACGCCAACCTCTCGTCGGTCAGCAGCTTTGAGCTGGGCAATGACTGCCGCTGATGATTCTGACATTTTCCACCTCCTTCAAAAACTCCCCTACCCAATTTAACTGATTCGGTGGGACAGTGGAGCAGGGTTAGTCATGATTGGTCAGGGAATCAATTGCCCAAAATGTTCCTCAAGATGCCATACTCCTTACTATAAATTAATGTTAAGCCCTGTTTCCTAGCTCCTTAGATTAGTTTTAAACATTTAACCCACACATCTCAGATTATGCCGGAGAAGCCTTGGTCAGATTCAGACAATTCAAACTCATTTGAAGCAAAATCTCCTCCATCAGTGTTTGCTAAAGCGACCGAATCAGAACAGCTTGAAACTTCCGACAACCCTGGTTTAGAATCCCCTGCCAACCCCATTACTCGAGCCCATGCACCGACTGCGACGCTCGTCTCCCCTCGAGAACATTCCCAAGTCCTTGCAGTTCCTAGGCAGTGTTATCAAAACCGTAGACGAAAAGCAGCGGTTGTTCTGAAAGTGGTTTGGGGGGGAACTATCACACTGCACTTATTTTCCTGGGGATTTTGGTTGGTTCTAGGCTTGAGTGGCTTGATTTCCATCCCGATGTTGCAGCTATTCACTGCTCATCCTCGATATCAAGGGGGGAAGCTACGTCAAGGAGTGCGGGGTGGCCTCCCTCAAGAATTGCCCTTCATTTCCCTGCTGGTAGCAGCCAAAAATGAAGAGGCAGTCATTGGTGACTTAGTCAAGAATCTGTGTCAATTAAACTATCCTAAGGACTGCTACGAACTTTGGGTGATTGACGACAACAGTACAGATCAAACACCAGAAGTACTGAAACGATTGGAGCAGCAATATGATCAGTTAAAAGTTCTCCATCGGCAGGTAACTGGAGGTGGTAAGTCAGGCGCACTCAATCAGGTGCTACCGCTGGTGCAGGGAGAAATCTTAGGGGTGTTTGATGCGGATGCTCAAGTCTCTACTGATCTGTTACAACAGGTGGTTCCGCTATTTACCAATGAACAGTTAGGTGCAGTTCAAGTTCGTAAGACTATTTCTAATGCCCCCCTCAATTTCTGGACGCAATCTCAAGCCGCTGAAATGGGATTGGATCTATTCATGCAGCATGGTCGGATTGGCAGTGGGGGCTTTGGAGAGCTGCGGGGAAATGGCCAATTTGTGCGTCGCGTCGCCCTGGAGAGCTGCGAGGGCTGGAATGAAGAAACCATCACCGACGACCTGGATTTAACCTTTCGCCTTCATCTCAATCGTTGGGGTATCGAGCTGCTCACTTTTCCGCCCGTTCATGAGGAAGGCGTAACTCACTGGTCAGCCCTGTGGCATCAACGCAACCGGTGGGCCGAGGGCGGATACCAACGCTATTTAGACTACTGGCAATTGCTGATCCGAAATCGCATGGGAACCCGTAAGAGTCTCAATGCTCTGGGATTTCTGATGATCCAGTATTTGTTGCCAACAATTACAATTCCAGATCTTCTGATGGCCGCAATGTTGCGGCGGATCCCACTAACAGCACCGCTGGCCACGTTGACTATTTTCTGCTCATTTACAGGGATGATTATTGGTTTGCGACGGATTAGACAGTTTCAAGTCAGTTATCTAGCTGAAGCCAGCTCAACTGAAAAGAATTTAACTGAAAAAAGTTTGACCGAAGAAAGTTTGGAAAGTGAAAATTCAGAGAGTGAAAATTCTGAAAGTGAAAATTCAGAGAGTGAGACTGCCCTTGCTTCTGAATCGGTGAGAATGGATCGAGTTGAACCAGCGATCGCTTACTCCAATTTTCAAATTTTGCTTCAAAGTCTGCGGGGAACTTTGTATATGTTGCACTGGTTTGTTGTGATTGGAAGTACTACACTACGGATGTCAGTCCGACCCAAGCGGTTGAAGTGGATTAAAACTGTTCATCAGGGGAGTCTGGATTCAGCACCTTCAGATCAGGCATAGTTCTGGAAAGAGGTTCTGAAAGAAGTAGTCGTTGCATCAGGTATACAGATATCCAATGGATCTACTTGAGTACCAAGCTAAAGCTTTGTTTCGTGAGGTGGGCATTCCAGTTTTGCCCTCTCAGCGGATTGACCAAGCCCAGGATTTAAAGCGTTTGACCATTCCCTATCCCGTTGTGCTGAAATCTCAAGTTCGAGCAGGCGGACGGGGAAAGGCAGGCGGAATTAAATTTGTTGGAAACACCATTGATGCGGTAGCGGCAGCCCAGGCCATCTTCAATCTGCCGATTTTGGACGAATATCCCCAGGTATTATTGGCAGAGGTAAAGTACGATGCGGATCAGGAGCTATATCTAGCAGTTACCCTAGACCCCCGCTCTCGTCGGCCGATGCTGCTAGGTTCTCTCCAGGGGGGGGAGGAGATGCCAGATGAGGTAATTGCCCAGGTACAGAAAGTCATGATCAATCAGGAATTCTCTTCTTTCTATGCGCGGCGCTTGGCAGTCAATATTGGACTAGAAGGGGAACTGATTCTCAAAGTAAGTAGTATCCTGGAGCGGATGTACCACCTCTTCGTGGATAAGGATCTGGATCTGGTCGAAATCAATCCTCTAGGAATCAGCCCAACGGGAGAGGTTATGGCCCTGGACGGCAAAGTCATTGCGAACAGTGGTGCACTGAATCGCCATCCAGATTTGATTGATGTAGTTGAAACCTGTCGTTACGAAGTCGAACTTGACCCCCTCGAAACCCAAGCTGAGTTTGAGGTCGCAACGCCTTCCCTGGAAAGGCAACTAGCTTGCTCAATCGACTTACTTGAATCTGACGGAAATATTGGTATTCTCTGTAATGGAAAAGGGTTGACCCTAGCAACAGCAGACGCCATCATTCAGGCGGAAGGGAAGCTCGCCTTCCTATTCGATTTTGGTGAAGAGGATTACCTACACATGAGTGCTCCACTGCTCTCACAGCTCCATCAAAGTCTGGAAATCGTGAGCAATGCTAGCCGGGTTCGAGTGGTTCTGATTCAATTTTTGGGCCATTTAGGTGAGTTAGCAGAAGTCGGGACTGAAATTGCCAAGTTTATTCAGCAACGAATCACCCACGATCATCTGCCTCAGTATGTACTCCGCTTAACTGGAACGGCTGAAACAAAATTTTCAGACCATACAGCACTACAGCATTTAAAGGCTTGCTTTGATCAACTCCCCGTCCAGATCGTCAGTAGCTTAGAGGCTGCCGTCACGACAACCATTACTCTGGCCCAGCAGAACTATCTCAGCTATGAATTTAACTCCAAAGAGTAAAGTCTTGATCCAGGGAATCACCACCAGTTGTTCTGCCATTCATGCAGCTCAGCTCATGCAGCAGTACGGCACGCAGATTGTTGCCTTTGCCAATCCAGGCCATGGCGGACAGGCGGCCCACGGTATCCCAATGTTTGACCTGGTGGAACAGGCCCAAGCCAGATTTGGAACGATTGACATCAGTATTATTTTTAGTCATCCCTATCGAATTCTGGATGCAGCCCTGGAAGCGATCGCCGCCGGAATTCGTCAGTTGATTGTTACAACACAGGGAATGCCCCCCCTGGACATGGTAAAGCTGATTCGAGTGGCCGAGACTACAGAGACATTGATTCTCGGCCCCAATTGCTCCGGCGTGATTGTTCCTGGAAAGTTGTTACTGGGGACTCACCCTCCTGACCTGTACCTTCCTGGTCATGTTGGAATCTTAGGCTGTAGCAGCACTCTGACCTACGAAATTGCCCTGAAGCTCTCCCAGGCTGAGATGGGCCAGTCCATCAGCGTTAATATTGGCAGTGACCTGATTGTCGGTTCTTCCTTAATGCAATGGCTCCAGATTTTGGATGAGGATGACCAGACAGAGGTGATTGTTCTGGCGGTTGAAGCTGAGGATAGGGAAGGAGAAGAGGTAGCGTCCTATATTGCGGAAACCATTGATAAGCCAGTTGTCGTCTACATTGCAGGTCAGCTTGTCTCTCAAACTCAGATGAGTTATCCCAGTAGTCATGTGGTGACCGCTAAAATCATAGCGATGATGATGTCCAGCGGAGCCAATCAGAATCAATTGTCCCTGTACAAAGATGCTGGAATTCCAGTGGCTCAGAATTTGAATCAGATTCCAGGACTGGTTAAGGAATTCGTTAAAAAAGTTGCCAAATGCTAACCCAAACTGGTTTACACTTGCTAGTCCCTGGGTTTTAATAGGGTGGTATCAATTTATGATGGAGTGTGAGTTGGCAAAACTGTCCAACATTCCGTCAAGAAAATGACTGTGGTTATGTGAGTGAGTGTGAGGAGTATGTTGAGGGCGTTACGATTTCACCCATCTCAAGTTCAGATCTCGCGGCTGAAATTCATCGGCCTGAGTGTGTCAATTGCCTTCGCAGTTGGCCTGTTGCAAGCTGCTCCAATGTTGGGGTCATCTTCAGAACTCTACGGTGCAAGTTCCCTGGAGGAATTGCTCCAACTACGGCAGGAGTTAATCCAATCCCTGGAAGCCGCAGCCAATGTCTCCAACCCTCCCCGACCCCAGACTCGCCGATTGTCTGCATGGCCCGCCTTCTTTTCTAATCGTGGCCCTAAACTAAATCAAAATCTCCTGAAAAAACTGAAGGCGGTGGAGATACAAATCATTGTCGAACAACGGGCCGAAGATAACTGGCAACAAGCCCTACGTCTGGGGGCTAGGGCCACCGATCCAGAAGCAATCTCTTCTTCCTATGAAGACCAGAAGCAGGCCCAGGTGCTTTGGGAACGAGCCATTGCTAACTTGGGGGAGATTCCTCAGCAATCTTTGATGGCAAACCAGGCAGACAAAAAGTTAAAACAATACGAAGCTAGCCTGACAGCCCTGAATCAAGCCCTGGATCTAGCAGAATCATCCATTTTGGAGCGGATCCGTCAAGACAGTGGGTTATCCCGCAAGGCGATGATTAGCGTTTGTAATTTGCAGCATGATTGTCTCCATCTCAGAGGGGATACACCTCCCGCCAGTGCCGCCAGTTTGATTAAAGTTCCAGTGGCAGTAGCTCTGGTTCACAAAACCACAGAGGAGAAAACGGGGTTGGCAAAGGAGGTCTATGTGGAAGGGGGGAATTTCACTGAGGATGCTTCATCAATTCGGGCGCGGAAACGCTACTCCCTAGAAGACCTGATGGGAGAAATGATCGACCACAGCAGTAATATCGCAACCAATCAATTAATCGATTACGTCGGTCAAAAGTATATCAACGCCCTGATGGAAAAAGAGGGGTATGAAACCATGCGGGTTCGCTCCAAATTGGTAGGAAATCGAATCAGGCCGTTTCGGTTCGGCAAGGGACGCAATCGCATTACCAGTCGCGAGCTGACTGAGATGATGATCAAAATTTACAATTATGAATATCCTGAATCAGAAGCCTTGATTAGGGCCCTAGAGCAGCAATACGATCATGAAATGGGCCATGATGGGTTGAAGGATTTAGAATCCGTTGAATGGCTGGGCGAGAAAACAGGGCAAAACTCCCGTGTCGTCGGGACAACCTTCGCGGCTGACATTGATGGAGAAACCTATATTTTCACTGTAATTGATAATTCCACGGGTCATATTCCCCAAATCCGCCGAGCCACCCGACAAATCGCGGAGTATATTCTGCAAAAGGGTCATTTATGACGATTATTTGTAATGATTATCTAAATCTCCATCTGAGGATGAAGCAGTTGGTATCCTGCGTGGTGTAGCTTTTGATTGGAAACCCGAACCCGATAGGGTCGATTGCTAGCCTGCGACGTATCCCAGGTCACTTTCTCTAAGTTGTACTTTTCACAGATGGCATCAATCAGCTCTTTCAGCGTCAATTCCGAATCATCCACCACGTTGTAAATTCCTGAAAGGCGATACCGTCGAACAAATTCAATCATGCCAGCAATATCATCTCGGTGAATCCAGTTCGTTGGGTCAGATCCATCCCCTGGTCGAGTTGTGCCTGCAACCCGTCGCCAGATCTTGAGCAATTCCCGATCTGGCCCATAGATACCCCCCAATCTGAGAATACAGACCTTGAGTTGATCGTTGGCCATTTGTAGCAAAACCTGTTCTGTCTCCTGCAAAACCTGACCATTTTCATTCATCGGTCGGGTGGGCGTGGTTTCATCCACCGTTGCCCCTTGATGATCGCCATAGAGGGCGTAGCTGCTGGTGTAGATCACCTGCTGAACAGTTGGAATCCGAGGTAAAACAGTAGCCAGGGTTTGGGCTGTTTCCAGATAGGCTAAACGGTAACCCCCAGAATCCCGTTGCTTTGCTCCAACGGTTACAAGAACGATCTCCTGACCCTGGAGGGCCTGAGTTAGCTTTTCTGGATTGTTCCCTTGCAGAACAATCACGTGGTTAGCAATGGATTCCAGGGCAGAAACTCGCTCCGGTGTTGTTGTCGTTACCGTAACGTCTAGGCCCAGATCAGACCAGATACAGGCCACTAGACTTCCGACGTAGCCACAGCCAATAATTGTTGCTTTTGGGTTATTGGTCATGGGTTATTGGTCATTGGGTTTGCTAACTACTGACTACTGGCTACTGACCACTAATTACTAACTTGCTAGTCCCCTATCTAAAATTCAACGCTGCAAAGGTTTTAGAGCCTGCTATGCCATCGGCGACGAGGCCTTTTTTACGTTGAAAGTCGATAACGGCTCGTTCTGTACCGGGGCCGAAGACACCATCAGCTCCCACACTAATGCCAGCCTTTGCTAAGGCTTGTTGGAATCGCAATACGTCTTGGCCTTCTAAGTAGGGCAATGTTAGAAAAAGAGTGCGCGGGGGGAAACCACCAATCGGAGAACGGTTTAAGCGATATTCTGTGCCGTAGCCGTAGAGCCCGTCCTCGAAGGTTTGATCATCGGGGTTATGTCGATTCCACAATCGTTGGAAGGCCAGAATTGCCAGGTAGCGCATATCCTGAGTTCCCCAACCAATATAGTCAAAATGCGGTGGATCAGAGGGGCCATACCAACGCCAGCCCTGGGCCTCCAGATAGGGCTGCCAACCGTAGTCATCTTCGATATCAATGGCCAAACCACTCTGGTGATTACTCCGACCGGGTACCGCCACTACACCGATGCCGCACTGGTATCGCTGACCTTGGTTATACAGCATTAGTTGCTGAGCAATAGTGCGATAAGCCGAGTTGACCAGCATAATGCGACCCCGAGCAGCGATCGCTCGCGCCAGGGATGCCTTAGCTGGAGCCTGTAGGTAGGGATAAACCGCTGGGCCATTGTCCACATTTAGATCGGCAAAACTGACCAGAGAATTTGGCTCAATCCAGTTCATCTCATCGATCAGTTGAGTGGATAACCCATCCAAAATTGAAGTTGAACAGCCCGGTGCGTACGTCACCCAGGTATTTGGATTCGCGGCTGCCAAGCCCTGGGCAGGTGTGCCTGCTGCCGCAATCTGGGCTGGAGTCTCAGGATGGCTATCGTTGTAATTGACGCGTTCGCAAGGTTCGGGAAAAGTGGAAAAATACCCTTCTGGGTCAGCTTTTGATAGCAGGCGCTCCGCAAAGGTTCTACCGAACTTCCCTGTTTTCATGTTGTCCAGGTACTGAGACCACGTGAACTTCTCCAATGCCTGCTGTGTTCGAGGCCCATATCGTCCATCAACTTGAGAACTAGGGTACAAATACACCTTACTCAACAACGACTGCACTTCCCGAACCAGCTCACGGTCGCTTTTAAAGGTCTGTAAATCAATGCTTCGCCCTTCTCGAATAATATCCTCAAGTTTCATTCTGATTCCCCTCCAAGAGTCAACTGGCAGTCAATCATCGCTCAGGTTTCTAGTATCCTGAACTTCCAGGGTAGGTTATTCACTGGATAATCCATTCACTAGCTACGGGCTTATTCTAGGTGTGAAGCGGGACAGTAATCAATGGCAACAACGCAAATCCTAGTGTCCAAATTATCCAAACCGGATTTGCCGTATGGGTCACGGGTTCGGCAAACAGGGCATTAACCCTCTCTGTCAAGCGGTTAGGCGTTGGCATCATGCAACTGAAGGCGGCATAATGCAGCTCTGAACCAGCGGTAAATTCTGGCGCAGACAACTGCTCCTGAGCCATTAATAGCAACGTTTCGGCTAAAACCAGCGGGTCAGCCTGTTGCGCCGCCTGCTGATCAGCTCGCAATTCTCTCAGCAGCAATAATTCCTGCCAGAAAAACTCTGTTCGAGGTAGCCACTGCGTCAAGCGCCGACACCAACCTAGCCAGAAAAACCAGAAGGTATCTTGATAGGTTGCATGGGCCTGTTCGTGAATCAAAACAGCTTGCTGCGCCTCTGGGCTTAAGGACTCAATTAATCCTCGGCTGACCACGAGTTCTGGCTTCCAGAAACCAACCTGAGCACAAAACAGAGCCGAACTATCAATTTTTCGAGCGGTAACGCCCTGCCAGTTAATGCGCTCCCACTGATGAACCTGGCGAGAGGTTCGCCACGCCTGAATTCCCAGCATTATGGACAAGACCAGTGACCATATCAGGAATCCCCACGCCAGCCCATAACCGATCCACCCCGTTGGATGACCTAGCATTTCACCTTGAGGCCCCATCCAAACAACGGCAAGTGCCGTTGTCACAAATAAGAGAGGCGGCAACATCAGACAGACCAGTGCCCGTCTCCAGCGTTGCTGCCATGCTTGCGGCTCACCGGTATTCACGACGTTATCCAGAATTCTCAAACCCAGAGCTGTGCCCAGAACAACCAAAATCATCACAATATGCATCATTTCTGCTCCTGTTGACGAGATTGACGAATGGTTCTCAACTTCTGAGCGATCGCCTCTAGCTGCTCAACGCTAGCTACATCCAGACTATCGGCAAAAGCCGCCACGATGTCAGGATTACTCACGGCGAGAAACTGATTCAGTTGTTCATGGGATTGCCAGAGCTGAGCATCCCGCCGGGAAATTAGCGGTCGCCAGACAAAGGCCCGTTCAGAGGCATCGCAGGTCACCCAGCCTTTTTCCTGCAAACGGCGTAGAACAGTGGTGACAGAAGGATAGGACAGCTCTCGATCTGGGTCGAGGAGAATATGATCATGCACTTGCTTGACCGTTGCCGAGCCGAATTCCCACAGGATCGTTAGAATTTCAGTTTCTAGTGGCCCCAGTGAAAGCTTGGGAGGACGGTGTTTGGGAAGGGGAGACATGTTGGAATGTGCAAAGTAGAAGAGCCGACAGTAAAACGGTAGTTCAGCCCTCTATCAGTTTACGGGATAGCCATCTGGTTTGGGTAAGCACAGTCACTTAGTCTCACTATCCCTTCCCTGCATGAAGGATTTGTGAAAAGGGATGAAGGGGACAGTGCCCCTTTCCCAGGGATGAAATCCCCAAACCCCTTTACTTTTTTCGTGATTGATTCAGGATTGCTGTATTTGAGTAAAAATCATTAAGAAATATGACTTCAAAGATGACTTTGACTGACCGTCTTTTGACATATTTTTACACATTATGTTTAATTTTGAATTGATTTGATTTAGCAAAACGTCAGGTGATACAGCCACTGGTTGCTATACCTGTTCAAGTTGATACCGATTCAATTAGGAGGAGAAGAACCTTGAGACAAGGACTCGGAAAAAAACTATTAACCCTTTTTCTAGGGGCAATTGTTTGTTTATTTGCACTTCAGCTACCCGCTCAGGCAGATGGCGGTGATGCAGCCCACGGAGCCCAGATTTTTGCGGCAAATTGTGCTGCTTGTCATATAAATGGGGGTAACGTTGTCAACGGTCAGAAGACTTTGAAGAAAGAAGCGTTAACCAGTTATCTGAAAGATTTCAGTGATAAGGGTGCAGATGCTATCGCTTACCAAGTGACCAATGGTAAAGCAGCAATGCCTGCTTTCAAAGGCCGCTTGAGTGACAAGGACATCGCTGATGTCGCTGCCTACGTGTTCGATAAGGCGGAAAAGGGCTGGTAGATCGCTTTACTTTCATTCACTGGATCACAAGGTAAGCTTTGAGGATGCTTCTGGCATCCTCATTTTTGATCGAGGGTATCAACTAGTTCATGCCGTTGTTGCACTGAACGCGTTGTTTGGCGACAGTTGTATCCCGAACAATTTTGGATAAATCCATGCCGGGTTGATAAATTGTCTTTGCATCCCAAAGTTTTGCTCCCTCTAGCTTTGCGCCATTCAGGTTAGTTGTACTATCAATGATGGCTCCACTCAGGTCGGCCCTGCTCAGATCCGCCCCACTCAAATCTGTTCCGGTCAAGTTGGCATCGACAAAATCAGCATAGGGAAAACCCGCATTGGCCAGATTAGCATTCGACAAATTAGCACAGGTGAAATAGGTTCCCTCAAAGTAGCCATCACTCAAATTGGCATTTCTGAGATTGGCCTGACGCAGTTGGGCATTGACTCGACGGGTGTTGCTGATGTCGATTCCTTCTAGGTCGCAACCCTGGCAGGAACGAGCGCTGCGGCTGAGGAACGCCTCTCTATCTGTTGTGTTGTATTGGGCGATCACAACAGAAGTTCCTAACAAAAATGAGACGGTGAGTGTTGTCAGTCCCAAGAAGTTAAATTGCATGTTCAGATTTCCAGATTAGAGTTCCAAATCAGAGTTCCAGAAAAGATTCTCCATTCAAAAATTCATGAATTTTGAGAAAATGACCGGAAACTCAGGTGATCTTTTTGAAAAGATTGTTTTGGTGCGGAGAAGTCAACTCATCTGGACAGTTTTCGCTGCCAATACTTGTAGGCAGAATAGGCCAGGGTAACGACCCCCGTGAGAATTGCGGATTCATCGACAGAGAACTTTGGATGATGCAGTGGGTAGTTTGACTGATCTCGATGGCCAACTCCCAAACGGAACATGGTTCCGGGCGCGTGGTTCAGGTACACGGAGAAGTCTTCTGCTCCGAGGGAAGGTTCAGGTAGCACTTGAATACTCTCCCGACCCCAGGCTTCCTGGGCAGACTCCGCAATAATCTGGGTTAGTTCTGGATGATTCTGGACAGAAGGCACACATCGCCGATAATTCATTGTGTAGCGAGCGCCATACATCTGACAAACGCCAGCAACAATCTGCTCGATCCATGCAGGCAAGGATTCGTGGGTTTCGGGATGCAGCGATCGCACTGTTCCGACTAATTTCACCTGATCAGCAATCACATTCGGAGCCCGTCCCCCGGAAATCTGACCAATAGTGAGAACAACGGGTCTGAGCGGATTGTGGGTGCGGCTGATGGCCTGTTGTAGGGTCGTAATCACCTGGGCCGCAATCCAAATCGCGTCAGTCGCTTGGTGGGGTCGCGCCCCGTGGCCGGATTCACCCATAATTACCAATTCCAGATCGTCAGCCGCCGCCGTTAATGCTCCTTGACGAATCCCAATACATCCGGCTGGAATTGACGGAAAAACATGGAGTCCAAAAATCGCTGCTACATCCTGCATCGCCTGATCTTCAACCATCCATGTGGCTCCCTTAGCAATTTCCTCAGCAGGTTGAAACAGAAATCGCACCGGGCCGGGAAAACTATCGGTAAGTTGGGACAGTACCATAGCTGCCCCTAGTCCTACCGTTGTGTGAACGTCATGGCCACAGGCATGCATCACACCTGATGTTCGGGAGGCAAACTCCAGATTCGTTAGCTCTTGGATGGGGAGAGCATCCATATCTGTACGGATGGCAAGCCATTCAGACGCCCCATCAGTTCCTCGAAGTTCTCCAACGACGCCCGTTTTTCCAACAGCCTCCTCAACCCGAAGACCACAGGAGGAGAGGACTCCGGCAACGTAAGCCGCTGTTTGGTGTTCTTGACTGCTCAGTTCAGGATGGGCGTGGAGATGACGGCGAATTTCAATCAGGCGGGGTGCGAGTGAAGTTGCTAGGGTTTTGATCTGATCCAGCATGAAGTCTGATGTGGCTGAGTCCTATGAGTCGTGGATAGACCTTCAGTGTAACGGAACTCAGATGATCAGAACCAGTTTCATGGTTTTCGATACCGACCCGCACAGATACCACTCAACTGAGAAACTTAAGCTTTAGTTAAGATTTCATTAGAGGTTTATAACAGAGTGTAACGTAGCCGATTGCTTTTAGAGGAGCTGAAACGAGGCAAAAGAAAGATGTGACAGATTAGGTCTCAAGATCAACACTTCTAGCAGTCTTTTAAGAGTACGACGCTTAAAATACGTATTCAGAAAAAGATTGGAAGAAGATTGGAAAGAGATTAGAAAAAATTCATGGGAAAAGACAAGCTGAAATACCCGGAGATTAGAGACTTGGAACGAGCTTGACCCGTCCTGCATCCATTTCTTCCATCAAAAGTTCGAGGGCTTCGTAGTCCACGTCGGACACATAACCCAGGCGGGTCAATTCGGAATTGATTTGGCTTTCGATCTCAGGGGTAAGGTGCTTGAAGTAGATCGCCTTGGAAACCATTTTGCGGATAATATTAGTGGCAGCCATATCTTCAGTGCAATAACTCTGCTTCAATAATTCTCTAATGAGTTACCTATCTAACGGGTGATCCAGATTCAGAATCTTAAGTGATTTAAGTCACTTTCTGGAAAGATTAATCCCAAACATGCTATGTGTTTTAAACAAAGAGATTCAAGACTTTGCAAAGTAGTCAACCCTGGAACAAATCGACGCTGAACATTACATCTTGCCCAGATACCAACGAAACAGAAAGATGAGTCGATAGCGAAAATATGTGAAACCCCAGTCAACTATTCTGGCCTAACGGAAGACCACCAAAGATCTATTGGCACTTGAGAAGCTTTGACACCCAACCCATCTTTCCAGTTCCAAACCGGGAGCCGATCCTGTAGATAACTATACTGAACAGTATAGTCTTAACGCTCTCACAGGAAAAGACATCATATTTCTCAAAAAAGTTCAAGCAGAAACCTGCACGTTAGACTAGGGAGGTATCCGAATTTGAAGTTAAGGTAAGGCGGATTGTGGGATTGACTGTAGAGCAACTGATTACGCCAGATATTCATCAACCTGCGCGGTACTTAGGTAATGAATTGGGCGCAAAGCGTAAGTCCTGGGATGCTGCTCAGGTACATTGGGCTCTCACCTATCCGGAGGTCTACGAAGTTGGGGCCTCAAATCTGGGACATATCATTCTCTACAATATTCTCAACACCCAACCCCGCCAATTGTGCGACCGCGCTTATCTACCGGGGACTGATCTGGCGGACAAGTTGCGCGACACAAAGACTCCCCTATTTGCTGTCGAGTCCCGGCGTTCTCTGTTGGAATTTGACATTCTGGGTTTCAGCCTTAGTTATGAGCTGGGCGCAACCAATATTTTGGAGATGTTGGCCCTGTCAGAAATTCCCCTCACCTGGAAGGATCGGCAACGTGCTGATGGCTCGACACCGCTGGGTCAGTCTCCTTTGAATTTTGCAGGGGGTCAGACCGCCTCTTCCAATCCGGAACCCTACGCCGACTTTTTTGACTTTGTGGTTTTAGGAGATGGTGAGGAAGTCTTGCCAGAAGTCGGGTTGGTGATTGAGGAAGGCAAGCAACAGGGCTTAACCCGTGAGGCGTTATTGCTTGATCTGGCGCAGGTTCCAGGGGTGTATGTGCCTCAGTTCTACCACGTGACAGCAACTGGAGCCATTCAACCTAGCCGACCCAATGTGCCCCAGCGCATTTTGCGGCGCGTGGCAACTCCGCTGCCTGCCTACTCGATTCGGATGGTTCCCCATGTTCAAACGGTTCATGATCGCCTGGTGATTGAGGTGCGACGGGGTTGTACCCGAGGCTGTCGATTTTGTCAGCCAGGAATGTTGACTCGACCTGCCCGGGACGTGGAGCCGGAGCAGGTGATTGACGCGGTTGAAAAGGGAATGAAGGCAACGGGGTATGATGAATTTTCGCTGTTGTCCCTCAGTTGTTCAGATTACCTCGCCCTACCTGCGGTGGGTCTGGAATTAAAGAATCGGCTCCAGGATAAAAATATTTCCCTGTCTCTACCTAGTCAGCGGGTAGATCGGTTTGATGAAAATATTGCCAATATTGTGGGGGGCAACCGTCCTGGAACCCTGACCTTTGCGCCAGAAGCCGGAACCCAGCGGATGCGGGATATTGTCAATAAAGGCTTGACGAATGGGGAACTGCTGCGGGGGGTAAAGACCGCCTATGACCAGGGCTGGAACAAGGTCAAACTCTACTTCATGATTGGTTTGCCCGGTGAAACGGATGTGGATGTGATTGGCATCGCTGAAACAATACGCTGGCTGCAACGGGAATGCCGGGCTGCCAAGCGCAGACGACTGGAGGTGAATTTAACCATTTCTAACTTTACCCCCAAGCCCCATACTCCGTTTCAATGGCATTCGGTTTCCATTTCTGAATTCCAACGCAAACAGGAATTGCTGCGGCAAGAGTTTCGCCGCATGAAGGGGGTGAAGGTGAATTTTACGGATGTACGGATTTCTGCCATGGAAGACTTTGTCGGTCGAGGCGATCGCAGACTGGCTCAGGTGGTACGGCGGGCCTGGGAGTTGGGGGCTGGAATGGATGCCTGGTGGGAAAGTCAGGAACGAGCCTTTGCGGCCTGGACACAGGCAATTGAAGAGGCAGGTCTGAGTTGGAAGTATCGTCAGGTAGAAGCAGGCGAATGGAACGTGATGGAATTGGAGGGTGCTACAACTGATGCCACTGCTTCTCTGCTGGATCGGCCCTTGCCCTGGGATCATCTAGACACTGGCATCGACAAAAACTGGTTGAAGGAAGATTTACAACGGGCGCTGGCTGCCGCAACGGTTCCGGATTGTTCCTTTGAGGGCTGTTCCCACTGCGGGGTGTGTAGTGTTGATTTCGGTCATAATGTCATGGTTCCGCCGCCCGAATTGCCGGAATTCTTCGGCCATGCCACCCCCAGTTCAGAGCGGGTTCAACGGGTTCGGGTGTGGTTTGGCAAGCTGGGAGATATGGCCCTAGTGGGACATCTGGATTTAATGAAACTCCTGGATCGAGCTGTTCGACGGGCTGGGTTGCCAATTTCTTTTTCTGCTGGGTATCATCCGAGTCCTCGAATTTCTCCAGCCAGTGCGCTATCGCTGGGCGTCACCAGTTCAGGGGAAATTCTCGACATTGATCTGACGGAATCCGTTGAGCCTGATGCGTTATTGGCAAAATTGGCCGCCTGCTTGCCTGAAATGTTGCCCCTGTATCGCGCAGAAACAGTTGATCTGCGATCGCCGTCAATCACTCAGCAACTTGACCGGGTGGAGTATATTCTGTGGATTCAGGGTTCAGGGGACAATCTGACTTCCTCCCAGTGGCAGAGCTGGATTGATCAGGTGAATGCAACCCAGGAGATAATCTGGGAGAAAACTACAAAATCCGGAAAGATCCGATTAGTCAACTTGCGAGCATCTCTGTTTGAGCTGACCTTGGTCGAATCTGTGGCTCTGGATCAATTGGCTGCTGGGCTTGATCTAGCTCTGATGCCTCAAATCCCGAATGGGCAGGAGGAGCAAATTGGAGTGATTCAATACTGTGGAAGCCATCGAAATGATGGCAATCAACTGAAACCGCAGCAGGTAGTTTATATGTTGGAACGGTTCAGTCAACAGGAGCTACAACTGCTGCACATCCATCGCCAACGGCTGGTGCTTTCGTAGAAAAATTAGAGAGTATGTTGCAGTTAGATTGTGGGTATTATATAATTCCATTCATGGAACTCCACTGCCAGGTCTATCCTTGCGGCTAAGGTGACGTGTAGGTCAAGCGGGGTCAGTATTTACTCAGATATTCCATAGTGCGGAATTTCCAAAGGTGAGCTTTTGAAGGGCTGTAGCTCGTTGAGTAAGTGCAGATTAAGGGTTTAAATTATTTCCAAATGACTTGAGTATGTCTCGTTCAGTCTCAGGTCTTGTCATGGTTAACCGATTGGTAGTGCCAGTGGAAATAGTTAAGGGTTTCAGCAAAGGTTTGTATGAGCCGGCTGGCAGTCCTGACCCACTCCGCGAGTTTGTTAGACTTAGAAGAGTGCTCTGAGCCAGAGAAGTCGAGTCTTCAAGGTTGAATTGCGATTAATCGACTGGTTGTTTTGTGAATATAAGGAGGTTTGTAACCCACAATCTTAATCATTATTTGTTGTCGATTCTAGCCATCAGCTCTAGTGCAGCCCCTGACTGTTATCGTTTTTCTAGTTTTAGTCTTGTGACTTTGGTTTTGTCGGTTTAGTTTTGTGGCTCTGGTTTTGTGATTTTGCATCGTTGCAGCACTTGGAGTTTATTGGCTTTTGAGTTCATCAATTCGGGTTTGTCTGGCTGAGTTGCACAGAATTGGCAAGTGAGATTAGTTTAGGCAAGAGATACTATCCAGGATTTCGTATAGGTTCATTGGGTCAACCTCTGAGGTACACGCAGCGCAGCTGCCTCACGAGTTGCAATAAAGTTTTGAGGAAATTAGATGTCGAAGCAGATTGTTATTGCCGAACAGCATCGGATTGCAGCCGTTTTCTCTGAAGATCAAATTCAGGAATTGGTGGTTGCTACAGGAAGTCATCAGGTTGGAGATATTTATCTTGGAACTGTTGAAAACGTTCTTCCAGGAATTGATGCCGCCTTTGTCAACATTGGTGACAGCGAACGGAATGGATTTATCCATGTTTCTGATTTAGGCCCCCTGCGTTTGAAGCGAGCCTCCGGTTCCATTACTGAGTTGCTCGCACCCCAGCAGAAGGTACTGGTGCAAATCATGAAGGAACCCACAGGCACCAAGGGGCCACGATTAACGGGAAATATTTCCCTACCCGGACGCTATCTGGTCTTAATGCCCTCTGGACGAGGTGTGAACCTGTCGCGGCGAGTTCGTTCCGATGGCGAACGCAATCGCCTGCGGGCCTTGGCAATTCTGGTGAAACCCTCTGGCATGGGTCTGTTGGTGCGGACAGAAGCTGAAGGAATGGCGGAGGATGCCATTATTGAGGATTTAGAAGGGCTGCAGCGGCAGTGGGAGTTGATTCAGCAAGAGGCCAGTTCCAAGCGTCCCCCAGCTTTGCTAAACCGCGATGATGACTTTATCCAGCGGGTGTTGCGGGATATGTACAGCACCGAAGTGAATCGAATTGTTGTTGATTCTAACCCTGGCGTCAAGCGAGTCAAGCAGCACTTGGTCAATTGGAGTATGGGCAAAACGCCGCAGGGTGTGTTAATCGACCACCATCGGGAGCGCACGTCGATTTTAGAGTTTTTCCGGGTGAATGCAGCGATTCGAGAAGCGTTGAAGCCTAGAGTTGACCTACCCTCTGGAGGTTATATTATCATTGAGCCGACGGAAGCACTGACGGTGATTGATGTGAACTCTGGTTCCTTCACCCGTTCAGCAACGGCACGGGAAACGGTACTCTGGACAAATTGTGAGGCTGCCACAGAGATTGCCCGTCAGCTGCGGCTGCGAAATATTGCGGGGGTGATCATTGTTGACTTCATTGATATGGATTCTCGTCGAGATCAACTGCAAGTCCTGGAACACTTTACTAAGGTATTGAAGGTTGATAAAGCCAGGCCCCAAATTTCTCAGCTCTCCGAACTGGGCTTGGTCGAATTAACCCGCAAGCGCCAGGGGCAGAATATTTACGAATTGTTTGGCCGACCTTGTCCAACCTGCAGTGGTTTGGGCCATCTAGCCCATTTGCCAGGAGAACCAGAGGGGCATGTCGAGGATGTAGGAGAGCGGCTGGTTCTGAGCGGTCGCAGTACGACTGCTGGAAATTCAGGGGACACTGGTAATGAGCGTCCTTCCCGACCGACAACTTTAGAAGTTGTTCCTGCTGCCCGTGAGGAGCCAGAAGTGATTGAACTGGATGCATCTGCTAATTTGCAGGAGCTTGATCTATTAAATCATCCAAATTATCAGCCGGGTAGCAATGTTCGCCGTCGCCGTCGCCGTCGGATTGGGGAAGTCGATGTTGTTCGAGACGACGAGTCAACTCGGAATAATGCTCGCTCCAATTCAAATCACGCCTATTCAGACAGTCGTTCCGAGGCAGCTTCAGAGAGCCAGGGGAATCATCGCGGTGCAGTCATATCTGACCGAAATCGGGGATCTAAGTCAGAGAGTAAGTCCAGCAGTGCTGAACCGCCGGAGGTGATTTCTGTTGAAATGACAGAAGATGAGCAGCAGCTCTATGCATTGATGGGAATCTCACCACTGGTTCTAACCAACCAAGAAGTAAAGAATGCCCGCAACGCGGTTGTCACCGTTCGTCTTCCCGGAGAGCTGCCCCCCTCTCCCTCAGCTTTGCTACAGCCTGATGAAGTCGATAAGCCAACCCTAGCCTCGAATTCAGCTTCAGAACTAGGAGAATCAGAATTGGATGAAGAGTCGGAACTCGAAACTGACGTAAAGCCACGATTTACAATCTCTGCTGCTCCCTTGAAGGATGATGATTCTGATGATAGTTCTGCATCGGAGGCGGTCGACTTTGAAGGTCAGCTTGACAGGAGCGCATTGGAGGAAGATATTGAGGATGAAGCCGATGAAGACGAGACCAATGAGGATGAAACCAGCGATCTGGAAGAGTCCTTATCTACAAATCGTCGGCGGCGACGTCGGTCTTCTGCAGCCACCTAGGTAATCCTACCATTCCAAAATATGACGGCTGATTCAGATCTACTGCCCTTTTCATCGGATTCCAGGGTTGCAGGCATTGACGAGGTCGGTCGAGGTGCCTTATTCGGCCCAGTTGTAGCGGCTGCTGTTGTGCTATCTCCTGAATCAGAGGTTTGCTTGGCAGCCATAGGAGTTCAAGATAGTAAGCAGTTGACGTCCAAAACTCGTCTGGATCTGGCAAGTCAGATCCGATCCACTGCACTCGATTATCAAATTAGGATGGCTTCTGTGGTTGAGATTGATCGGTTGAACATTCTCCAAGCCACGCTGCTGGCAATGAAGCGGGCTGTTTTGAGGCTGCATCCTCTACCGGATCTCTGCTTGATTGATGGGAACCAGAGAATTCCGGATCTTCAGATTCCTCAGCGGACAATCGTGAAGGGAGATCAGAACTCAGTTGCGATTGCATCTGCCAGCATTCTGGCAAAGGTATGGCGCGATCAATTGATTATCAGATTAGCATCCAAGTATTCTGTTTATGACCTGGCTCAGAATAAAGGCTATGGTACGAAGCGCCACCGTCAAGCCCTACAGCAATATGGCCCCTCCCGCCAACACCGTCTTTCCTTTAGTCCCTGTCAGATTTTAAGAACTTGAAGCAGGTAAAGCCGAGTCAGAACAGGGTGCTGGTGAGAGTTCCTGTTTCCGTGCCCAGGATTGATAGTCGGCCACCAAATTGTGCATCAAGCGCTGTTTGATTGTCAGAAGCACACTTTTCAGCAATTGATTGCCTGTTGCCTCCAGTAAAGGACGAGGTGTCATCAGTAATGGTGGAGGGAGCTCAACTTCAACCGCCAAATCAGCCACTCCTTGCAGTTGAGTTTGATGATCCACCTGTCGGGGCGAGAGACGACCATAGAGTTGTAACCTAAATCGCTGGTTAATATATTCCACCCCCCGAACTTCACAAGCCACAGACTTGAGGCGGATCGTATTATCAGACAATGCCCAGATTTTCATGTCAACCGTGGGCTGAATGGTGAGGAACATAAAGGACAGAGGACGCATCTTCAATCGAAAACAGTCATCACTCAATTGCTCCAATCGCCTGGGATCGCATAGGGCATTGACCAGCCGTCGGGGTTGCCGCAGGTAGTGCTGGATGGGAATTTGCTCGTCTGGGACAGTAATCTGAACCGATTGAGATGCTGTAAACCTAGCCTTCATAAATCAAAAAATCAAACTTTAATATCTTTATAGTAAAAAAAATTAATAGAAATTTAATCTACCGCCAGTCGGGCCACTCAACATCACAGACCTGACCTTTCGGATCGGGGTAGTATAAACTTGAAATTAAGTTTCTTTATCATACTCAACTAATTGGTAAGGGTTGAGTAAAGAATTGTGAATTTCTATTATGACTTTAATCGCTCACCTCGGCCCTATTGGAACAAATGCGGAAGCGGCTGCCCTGGCCTATGCAGAACATTTCAAATTGCAGCAGGGATTCACACCAAGATTGAAAGCCTACCCAACCAACATTCAAGCGCTGCAAGCGGTGGCCCAAAACAAGGCGGACTTGGCTGTTGTACCCGTTGAGAATTCCATCGAAGGTAGCGTAACGAGTGTTCTCGATACAATATGGCAGTTGGATACCCTACAAATTCAACACGCTACTGAGTTACCGATCACCCATGCCCTGTTTTCGATGTCTGCTCAGTTACAGGGGATTGAGCGAGTCTATTCCCATCCTCAAGCATTGTCTCAATGTCAGATGTGGTTGAATCAAAACCTCCCCAACACCCAAGCCATCGCAACAAACTCCACAGCGGAGGCGCTGACTCATCTTGACCCAGCAGGAGAAGTGGGTGCGATCGCTTCCCCAAGAGCCGCCCAACTGCACCAACTCCCAATCCTGGCTCACCCGATTAATGACCATCCCAGCAATTGCACCCGATTTTGGGTTGTTGGTTCATCTGTCTCGGAACAGGGCAGCCACACTTCCTTTGCTTTCAGCACGGCTAATATTCCAGGTGCACTGGTGAAACCCCTACAAGTTTTTGCGATTCGAGAAATCAACATGAGCAGGATTGAGTCCCGACCGACAAAACGCTGCTTCGGAACCTATATCTTTTTCGTTGATATCGAAGCCAGCTTACGTCAGGAAACCGTTCAAGCGGCCTTTGAAGAATTAAAATCCTGTGTTGAACACCTCAAGATTTTTGGCAGCTATACTGTTCTGAATTGAATCTCAGATCAACTTGCCTGAATTAATTGGCTTATCAAGAAATCGAGCTATCAGGTGACTCTGCGTCAAAGGTATCCTTGAGAACAGTTCGAGCTGCCAGATTACTGCGAGTTGAAGTGAGAATCTCAACCTCCCGTTCCAATCGGGCCGCAGTATCCCGAATCTCTAGCAACGCCTGTTGCTCAGGGGCCGCCCCGTAGAGATTGCTGGCAATCCAGTAGGACAATTCCGTTGGCAAACTGGGAATATTCTCTGGCAGCTCAATCGGTTGATCCATCAACTTACTCGACAGCCGCACAACATCCTTCAACAGTTCCTCAACTTGACTTGCCAGTGGTCGCAATTCCTGTTGTGGAGGCTCGTCCTCAATCCACTCAACCAGGCCCACTAAATAGGGCTTTTCTCTAACGGCCTCCAACACTCGAAATCGCTGCTGGCCCACAGTCAGAATATTGACACGGTCATCGGGCAACCGCTGGTGCTTGATCACTTCAGCACAACAACCCACCGAAGCCACCGTCCCTTGATTTGGATCGGCCATCAACACCCCGAATCGACAGTCGCTTTCCAGAATTGTACTCATCATAATTCGATAGCGTGGCTCGAAAATATGAAGCGGGAGTGGAGTAGAGGGGAAGAGAACCACATCTGGTAAGGGAAACAGAGGTAGTTCCCTCACCGCAATTGAAGATGATGCCATTGTACTTTTTGACTCTGGATATCGCTAAACGATAAGCTTTCTTCTCTTACTTTAACGGATTTCTTCTAATTTCCCTATGGACAGGTAAATTTACCACTGCTTAAAGCTTAACTTCAATATCTACCCCAGCAGGCAAATCCAGCTTCATCAGCGCATCAATGGTCTTGGAAGAGGGCTGGTAAATGTCGATAATCCGACGGTGCGTCCGAGTTTCAAAGTGCTCCCGTGAGTCTTTGTTGACGTGGGGCGATCTCAGAACGCAATAGATTCGACGCTTGGTGGGCATCGGAATTGGGCCGATTGCTGTTGCCCCCGTGCGGTTGGCAGTGTCTACAATTTTTTCACAGGAAGTATCCAGTAAACGGCGATCAAACGCTTTGAGACGAATGCGAATCTTTTGTTGCTGAATAGTAGCCATAATACTCCAGGTTGTTCAATTAGTGTTTAGTGGACAAAGTTGTTCAGTCTTGTTGGATTTTCAAGGTTCGGGGGAGTGCAAGCATTAGCTGTCAGTCATCAGCACTCAGCACTTCAACAGCCGACAGATAATGCTACAGAATATTAGAGGAGAGGAATGGCGAATCCACAAGCTCTCCTCTAAAACAGTTTCAAATGGAGGGCAAAAGCCTACTCTAAGATCTTAGAGACCACACCCGCACCCACGGTACGGCCACCCTCACGAATCGCAAAGCGCATTCCTTGCTCAATCGCAACGGGATAAATCAACTGCACCGTCATCTTGATCCGGTCACCAGGCATCACCATTTCAGCCTCACTACCATCGTCAGCCGTAAATGCTGCAATCGTTCCAGTTACATCAGTGGTTCGCACATAGAATTGAGGACGATAACCGGAGAAGAACGGAGTATGACGACCTCCCTCTTCCTTCTTCAGGATGTAAACCTCAGACTCGAACTTGGTGTGGGGTGTGATTGAACCGGGCTTAGCCAGCACCATGCCGCGTTGGATATCCTCTTTCTGAACACCCCGAAGCAACAGACCGACATTATCTCCAGCCATCCCTTCATCTAGGGTCTTCTGGAACATCTCTACACCAGTCACTGTTGTGGTCTGAGTGTCTCTGATTCCAACGATCTCAATGGTTTCACCTACCTTGACCTTACCCCGCTCAATCCGGCCTGTGGCCACAGTTCCACGACCTGTGATGGAGAAAACGTCCTCAACCGCCATTAGGAAAGGCTTATCAATGTCGCGCTCCGGGGTGGGAATGTAGGTATCGACTTCATCCATCAGGGCATAGATCTTGTCAACCCAGTCATCGTCGCCCCGTTGAGTTTTGGGGTCAGCGGTCATTTTTTCGACTGCCTTCAGAGCAGACCCAGAAACGAGGGGAATATCATCACCTGGGAAATCGTAGGAACTCAATAATTCCCGAACCTCTAGTTCAACTAGCTCTAGTAATTCCTCGTCATCCACCATGTCCTGCTTATTGAGGAACACAACGATGTTCGGAACTCCAACCTGCTTCGCCAACAAGATATGCTCACGGGTCTGAGGCATAGGGCCATCCGCCGCAGAACACACAAGAATTGCGCCGTCCATCTGAGCCGCACCCGTGATCATATTCTTCACGTAGTCAGCGTGACCAGGGCAATCAACGTGAGCATAATGACGCTCTTCAGTCTCGTACTCTACGTGAGCTGTGTTGATCGTAATTCCCCGTGCTTTCTCCTCTGGAGCTGCATCAATATCCTCATACTTGCGAGCTGCCGCCTGACCTAGAGCTGACAGCGTTAGCGTAATCGCAGCCGTCAGAGTTGTTTTACCATGGTCAACGTGACCGATTGTACCGATGTTAACGTGGGGTTTACTACGTTCAAATTTTTCGCGTGCCATATTCTACTTGACTCAAGATACTAAATGCTAAACGATTAAGGTAAAGAGTTCCAGGAACCCTGAGCTAGACTTCAGAAACTGAAAAATTGCTCAAACCAACTTGTATTGTATGCTGAGCTTTTGCTTTCTGTCTCCCTTCACTTTGCTCTAGTAGCCCCGACTCTTTGCAATGATGGTTTCAGCAACATTCCGAGGTACCTCTTCATAGCTACTGAACTCCATCGAGAAGATGCCTCGACCTTGGGTTTTGGAGCGGACATCCGTAGCATAGCCAAACATCTCTGCCAGGGGAACCTTAGCAGTGACTTTAGCAATACCTTGGGATTGATCCGTTTCCTGCCCCTCGATTTGGCCTCGGCGAGAGTTAAGGTCACCGATGATATTTCCGATGAAATCCTCCGGCACCTCGACCTCCACTTTCATTACAGGCTCTAGCAGGGCAGGGGATGCCTGTTCGACACCTTCCCGAATTGCCATGGAACCCGCAATTTTAAAGGCCATCTCTGATGAATCCACATCATGGAAAGAACCATCCACCAGGGTGGCTCTCACGTCAATCAGAGGATAGCCTGCCAACACACCAGACTCACAGGCTTCCTTCATCCCTTCCGATGCTGGATTGACGTACTCCCTGGGAATACTACCGCCAACAATCTTAGAGACAAATTCAAAGCCCGTGCCAGCCTCGGCAGGTTCCAGTTCAATCACAACGTGACCATACTGACCCTTGCCACCACTTTGGCGAATAAACTTTCCTTCCGCCTTAACAGCCTTACGGATCGTTTCGCGGTAAGCTACCTGCGGTGCGCCAACATTGGCCTCAACCTTGAATTCCCGCAGCATCCGATCCACCAAGATCTCCAGGTGAAGCTCTCCCATTCCTGCAATCACAGTTTGATTCGTTTCAGGATCGACTGCGACTCGGAACGTCGGATCTTCCTCAGACAGGGACTGAAGTGCCTTCGCAAGCTTTTCCATGTCCTGCTTGGTCTTTGGCTCCACTGCAACCGAAATTACAGGCTCAGGCACAAATAATGATTCTAGAACAATTGGGGCCGCTTCGTCACACAACGTATCCCCGGTCAGAGTGTCTTTTAAACCCAGAGCCGCACCCAAATCGCCAGCCCGTAGCTCTTCCCCCTCAATCCGATCATCGGACTTAAGTACGATCAGGCGAGAAATTCTTTCCTTCTTGTCCTTGGTCGAATTCAGGATGTAGCTACCTTTCTGCAGCACACCTGAATAGACTCGCAGAAAAGTTAAGCGACCATAGGGATCGGCCATCACCTTGAAGGCCAGAGCAGACATCGGGGCTTCGTCATCCGCTGGGCGTTCTTCCTCTTCGCCGGTCAGGAGTTGACCTCGGATTGCCGGAACTTCAGTAGGAGCAGGCAGATAATCCACCACCCCATCCAGCAGTAGTTGAACCCCTCGGTTCTTGAAAGCAGAACCGCAGAGCACCGGCACCATCTTGCCATCAATGGTGGCCTGTCGAATGGCCTGTCGAATTTCTTCTTCAGTTAGGGTTTCCCCTTCCAAATATCGCTCGGTCAGGGCATCATCAGTTTCTGCGACGGATTCCAGCATCTTCAGTCGATACTCATCGACCAGCTCTTTCGCCTGCTCAGGGATTGTTTCCTCAACCTGAATGTCAGTCCCCAAATCGTTGGTATAGATGTAGGACTTCAAAGAAACCAGATCGACAATTCCCTGAAAGTCGGCTTCACCTCCGATTGGTACATGGATCGGAACAGCATTAGCTTTCAGACGATTGCGAATCTGCTCGTAAACCCTGAAGAAATCTGCACCTGTCCGATCCATCTTGTTAACAAAGGCAATGCGCGGAACCTGGTAGCGATCCGCCTGCCGCCAAACCGTTTCTGACTGAGGCTGAACGCCTCCCACGGAGCAGAACACAGCAATTACCCCGTCCAGTACCCGCATTGAGCGTTCAACCTCAATCGTGAAGTCCACATGACCGGGCGTATCAATAATATTGATCTTGTGATCGCGCCAACTGGTACTGATAGCTGCGGCTGTAATTGTGATTCCTCGCTCCCGCTCCTGAGCCATCCAATCGGTCACCGCAGTTCCCTCATGAACCTCGCCCATCTTATGAACCACTCCAGAGTAGAACAGAATCCGCTCCGTCGTGGTGGTCTTGCCTGCATCAATATGGGCAGCAATACCAATATTCCTTACTCTCTCAAGCGGGATAGTGCGTGCCACAGCTACCTCCTAATTTGAACCTTATACTGAGATTTTATCTGGAATTTCATCCGGTTGTGTTGGCGGCTTGATTCTAGAAGCTCTTGAACAACCGAGATAGCCTGAAACAGAAGCCCCTAGTAGCGATAGTGAGCAAAGGCCTTATTCGCTTCTGCCATCTTGTGGGTCTCTTCTCGCTTACGGACAGCATTGCCAGTTTCATTGGCTGCATCCATCAATTCGTTTGCCAGGCAGGCTGACATGGATTGACCAGAACGCTCACGGGCAAATCGAATAATCCACCGCAGGGCCAGGGTTGTTCCACGATCTGAGCGGACTTCCATCGGTACCTGATAGGTTGCTCCACCCACTCGGCGAGCTTTCACCTCTACTAGGGGTGTTGCATTACGAATCGCCTTCTCGAACAGCTCTAGGGGCTCAGCTCCAGTCCGCTCCTCTACAATTTTGAGGGCGTTATAGACCAGACTATGAGCCAGAGAACTCTTACCGCTTTGCATAATGCGGCGCACCATCATGGTGACCAAGCGGCTGTTAAACACAGGGTCAGGCGGGATAGGCCGCCTCTTAATAACTTGTCGACGGGACATAGGGAATACCTAGGAATGGGGTAAAGATTTCAACAATTCAAACTTCAAAGGTGCAATTTAAGTGCAATTTGACCGCAATTTAACCGTGCAACTTCTCAAACTTTATTCCTTGGGACGCTTTGCGCCGTATTTTGAACGCCCTTGACGACGATCTTTAACACCAGCGGTGTCCAGGGTACCTCGAATGATGTGGTATCGAACTCCGGGTAGATCCTTAACCCGGCCGCCACGAATCATGACCACGGAGTGTTCCTGTAGGTTATGGCCAATCCCTGGAATGTAAGCGGTGACCTCAAATCCCGATGTTAGTCGAACACGAGCCACCTTACGCAACGCGGAATTAGGCTTCTTAGGCGTTGTGGTGTAAACACGAGTACAGACCCCCCGTCTTTGAGGGCAACTCTTCAGTGCCGGAGACTTGGTTTTCGTTTCTGACTTTTCTCTTGCTGATCGAATTAGCTGCTGGATAGTGGGCATGGGTTATTGATTAACTGTACACATTCTTCTCTAAATCACTCCGTATTCGGCGGCATCAGAGCAAACTGTCAATTCCCAACTTGCCTAAAAGGCGACTGGAAACCCCCGTCCTCTGTACTTTTCTGTACTTTGATGCCCAAATCTTTATTTTAAGTGCTGCTAGCCCAATTTGTAAACCCCTAGTAACAATCTGCCAACTGACAACCTCTAGACCGATAACGTTTACTGATCCACGGCGAAGGAAGAACTGCAACCACAGGTTTGAGTTGCGTTGGGATTATTAAACCGGAAGCCACCCCCCATCAAATCTTCGGAATAGTCTAAAACCAACCCGTCGATCAGAGCAAGTTTCTCCGGGTCGGCAATAATCTGAATTGACCCCCACTGCATCTGCGCCTCTCCCGGTTGAGGCTGACCTAACTCTAGGGTATAGAACCATTGGCAGCATCCCCCCGGTTCAACGCCTAAACGCAAGCAAACCATTGAATTGTCAGATTGCCTCTGATCTTGTCTCTGATGACCTTGTCTTTGATTCCCCTGCTGGGTACCAACTTGCCTGTTGTGAAGTCTGAAAATTTCGTTTGCCGCAGCATCGCTCACCTGAATCATTATGGACGCTTTTGACTGAATTGAACTTAGCTTCAATATCTTAACGCTAACAAGTTCTCGCTCAGCACCAAATCCAGCGTCAAAAAATCAGATGGTAGGATGAGCAACGACAAAGTACCGAGGTTGGGCCCAGTGTTGGAGATGCCCTATAACCTCGGTCTTCGACCTAAATTTCACTGAAAGCTATGGAGAGAGTTCAGACGAGCCTCGAACACGACACCCCAAGGATATCTACTTAGCGGGAGCGCGGGAATAGTCATCCTGGAAACGAATGATATCGTCCTCTCCCAGGTACTCACCATTCTGAACTTCAATCAAAACTAGAGGAATGACTCCAGGATTTTCCAGACGATGGGAATTGCACTGAGGCACGTAGGTGGACTGATTGGCAAACAGAATTTGCTCCTGGCCATCACAGGTTACCTTGGCAGTTCCAGAGACCACAATCCAGTGCTCACTGCGATGATGGTGCATTTGCAGACTGAGGCGATGTCCGGGGTTGACCTCATTGCGCTTGATCTTGTATCCAACTCCTTCTTCCAGGGTCGTAAAGGAACCCCATGGACGGAGGTCAGTGGAGGCTACGTTTTGAACAGAGCTGGACAAGGGGGAAACGGTCTTTTGAGAGTTTTCTGAGATAGCAACCATAGAGCTTTTAGTTTCTTATTGAGTGGGTCGTTTGCAGAAAAGCAGATGAAAGGGAGTGAAACTTTACTATTCACTAAAGACAACGATAACAAACCCGACCCCTAGTCTGTCATCCTCAAATCTACGGAATCCCTGAACCCTTATCAAAGCTTTACTGAAGTCTGGGCCACTTCATCAAAACTTTATACTTATTTTCTTTGTCTAGGTGTTCTACGCTACTTTATTATAAATAGCTATTCGCTTAGATCAAGCAAGTGTAGGCCAAGAGCAGGGCAGTTTGCCGCGTCTTGCGTTCGACTTCCCTAAAGTTATTGGCTTGTACCCGATCAAGCAGCATCCTCAGACTTTCGTAAACCCCGTGTCTTGTGTTCTCAAATTCCTTTCAGCTCAATTGTGGAAGTCTTACTCGAACTTCTGTCCGACCGATTGAGCTGCCATAGTTACGTTTATGGATCTGTGAACTTCTCGCGTCATTACTCTTAACAGGCTTAGAAGCGCTGGGAACTTAGAGTTTGTGGCAGGAAATGCCCATGGCAGAGGTAAGGGACGAACTGCAAGGAGTGAGTGCTGATGATAGACAGTTTGGACTAATCGTTCTAGATTAGTAATTCCTAGAACAATCAAGTTTCTAAGTTGGTAGATTGTGTGAAATTGAGTTGTGTGAAGTTGAATCGTGTGAGATTGCGGAAGGCTTGAGATAGCCAAGCTACAGTCTGTAGTTTTCGTTACTTTTTGGAAGTGAGTGAGTTTGTGATTAAATCGGCAAGCTAGAAGTTTAGACCTAGGCGTCAAGGTTTAATTTTTGTCCAATATGTTAAGTTAACTTTTTTTGAAGTTGCCCTATGAGTCAATTTAAACGGTGTGCGAATCATTCTTCTAATCAAAATTCCCAGGGTGCTGACCCAAAACAATCCTATGCGGGAGTTCCCTTTGCAGGTCAGCGGTGGCTAGTAGAAGAACGGGATGCTTGTGGTGTGGGTTTCATTGCCCATCGCTTGGGAGTTGCTACCCATGATGTAATTCAAAAGGCTCTGCCGGCCTTGACCTGTCTGGAACATCGAGGCGGGTGCAGTGCAGACTATGATTCCGGTGACGGCGCTGGAATTCTCACCGCAATTCCCTGGGAGTTGATCCAAAGTTCCCAGACGATTCCAGAGGTGAGTGCGCTCCCCGTTAGCCAAATTCAGGATGTCTATGGCATTGGCATGGTGTTTCTGCCTCAGTCAGAACCGCAAGCAGCGATCGCCCGCCAAACAATTGCTGAGACTTTGCTTACGGAGCGACTGAAGCTCGTGGGTTGGCGTCCGGTTCCAGTACAGCCCGAGGTTCTAGGCCCCCAAGCCAGAGAAAACCAACCCTGGATTGAACAGATTGTGGTCACTTCCCTCGACCACTACACCGGGGATGAATTGGATCGACACCTGTATCTGGCTCGTCGCTCCATCGGCATCGCCTTGAAGCAGCGGGGATTTGTCTGGGGAGAGGACGTTTATATCTGCTCTCTCTCCTGTCGCACCATTGTATATAAGGGAATGGTACGTTCGGCAGTACTGGGTGAGTTTTACCAGGATTTAACGAATCCCAATTACAAATCTGCCTTCGCGGTCTATCACCGTCGCTTCAGTACAAATACACTACCTCGTTGGCCCCTGGCTCAACCCATGCGATTACTGGGCCACAACGGTGAGATTAATACTCTTCTGGGAAATATTAACTGGGTACGGGCCCGCGAGAGAATTCTGGCTCACCCGCTGTGGAAAGATCGGATTGAAACGCTGAAGCCCTTCGTCGATCTAAATAGTAGCGACTCCGCCAACCTAGACAACGTATTTGAGCTGTTGGTACGTTCTGGGCGATCGCCATTGGAAACCCTGATGATTATGGTTCCAGAGGCCTATCACGATCAGCCTGAACTCCAGGGGCGAGATGAAATTGTTGATTTCTACGAATACTACAGCGGCTTGCAGGAACCCTGGGATGGGCCAGCATTGTTAGTCTTTAGCGATGGAAAACAGGTGGGAGCCACCCTGGATCGGAATGGCCTTAGACCCGCTCGCTATTTCACCACCAAAGATGATCTAGTTGTAGTCGGTTCGGAAGCAGGTGTCGTGGATATTCCTGAAGCTGACATTGTTGAAAAAGGCCGCCTGGGGCCAGGGCAAATGTTGGCGGTGGACTTAGAAACCCATGAAGTGCTGAAAAATTGGGATATTAAGCAACGAATTGCAGGTCAGGCTCCCTATGGAGAGTGGTTGAAGCAATACCGGATGGTCATGCAACCCCAGGACTTTCAGGCTGACGCAGCTCTGGCATCCGACAGTTTACTACGGCTGCAAACGGCCTTTGGCTATGGCTCCGAAGACCTGGATATGACCCTGGCCGACATGGCCAACCTGGGGAAAGAACCAACCTTCTGTATGGGAGATGATATTCCCCTGGCGATTCTTTCCGATAAATCGCATCTCCTATATGACTACTTCAAACAACGCTTTGCCCAGGTAACCAATCCAGCAATTGATCCGCTGCGGGAGCGGGTTGTAATGGGCTTAGAAGTCCATCTGGGGGCACGGGGTAATCTGCTCCAACCCCAGGCGGAAGATGCGCGTCAGCTAGAGTTGAAATCTCCTGTGCTGAATGAGGCAGAATTGCGGGCGATCCAAACGGCTGACATTCCCTCGGCGCTCCAGAAAGCCCCGAATGGGAATGGCAATGCCAGCAATGGTTCGGTAAACGGAACGAACGGATCTGCTCAGGCTGCTATCACTCCGTTTTCAGCAATCACCCTGTCCACGCTCTATGCTGTGGCAGATGGGCCAGCAGGTCTAGCTCAGGCCGTCGAGCACCTGTGTAATCAGGCCAGCCAAGCCCTAGAGCAGGGGCATGAGATTATTGTTCTAAGTGATCGGGGATTGAATGCTGAGCAGACCTACATTCCGCCGTTACTTGCTGTTGGGGCCGTACACCATCATCTGATTCAACAGGGAAATCGCTTGAAAGCGTCTTTAGTAGTTGAAACGGCCCAGTGCTGGAGCACCCATCATTTTGCTTGTTTGATTGGCTATGGAGCCTCAGCCATTTGTCCCTACCTGGCTCTGGAAAGTGTACGCCACTGGTGGTCATCACCAAAGGTACAAAAGGCAATGGAGCGGGGTGCAATAAAGGTAATTACCCCTCAACAGGCGCAACAGAACTATCGCAAAGCCGTTGAAGCAGGTCTGCTAAAAATCCTGTCTAAAATGGGCATTTCACTCCTGTCCAGCTATCAAGGGGCACAAATCTTTGAAGCGATTGGCATCGGCGCAGATCTATTAAACCTCGGTTTCCTGGGAACTGCATCCCGTATTGGTGGCCTCACCGTTGCGGAGTTGAGCCAGGAAGTTAATCAGTTCCATACAAAGGCTTTTCCTGAACTCAACCAGAAGAAGTTGGAAAACTATGGTTTCTTCAATTACTTCAAACGGGGAGAATATCATGGCAATAGCCCCGAACTAGCCAGGGCGCTGCATACCGCTGTTCGATCCGGTAAAAGTGAACCCAACGCATCCGGTTCCCTGGATGGATATGACCACTATCAGGTATATCAAAAGCACTTGGAAGGAAAGCCCATTTCTGCCCTGCGGGATTTACTGGATTTTGACAGTGATCGTGCCGCGATTCCGGTTGAAGACGTGGAGTCCGTGGTAGAGATTGTGAAACGCTTTTGTACAGGAGGAATGTCTCTTGGGGCACTGTCTCCAGGAGCCCACGAAACATTGGCAATTGCCATGAATCGATTGGGCGGTAAGTCCAATTCTGGGGAGGGAGGTGAAGACCCAGTCCGGTTTAAGCCCCTGGAAAACGTAGATGCAGAGGGATTCTCCCCCACTCGCCCAAATTTGCAAGGGTTGAAGATGGGGGATAGTAGCAGTTCTGCCATAAAACAGGTGGCCTCTGGACGATTTGGAGTCACCCCTGAATACCTAATGAATGCTAGATCCCTGGAAATCAAAGTAGCCCAGGGAGCCAAGCCCGGCGAAGGTGGCCAATTGCCAGGACACAAGGTTAGCCCCTACATCGCCATGCTGCGCCGTTCTAAGCCAGGAGTAACCCTAATTTCTCCTCCACCCCACCACGATATCTACTCGATTGAAGATCTGGCTCAGCTCATCTTTGACCTGCATCAGATTAATCCCAAAGCTCAAGTCTCCGTTAAGTTAGTGGCGGAAATCGGGATCGGTACCATTGCGGCTGGGGTGGCCAAGGCCAATGCTGATTATATCCAAATCTCTGGCCATGACGGCGGAACCGGAGCCTCTCCCCTTTCCTCAATTAAGCATGCGGGAACACCGTGGGAACTGGGCTTAACTGAAGTTCATCGAGTATTGCTAGAAAATCAACTGCGCGATCGCGTTTGTCTGCGAGTTGATGGTGGCTTCAAGTCAGGTTGGGACGTGATTATGGGGGCTTTGATGGGGGCTGAGGAATACGGCTTCGGCACTGTGGCAATGATCGCTGAGGGATGCATCATGGCCCGAATTTGTCATACCAATGGCTGTCCCGTGGGAGTAACCACCCAGCGTGAAGAGTTACGCAAGCGCTTTCCTGGGACGCCGGAACATGTGGTGAATTTCTTCTACTTTGTAGCAGAAGAAACCCGCCAACTGTTGGCCCGTCTGGGTTATCGTTCCTTGACAGAAATTGTTGGACGGTCTGATTTGCTGAAAATGCGAGATGGTGTTCAGTTAACCAAGACCCAAGAGCTTAACCTCGATTGCCTGCTAAAATTACCGGACACCCGCACGGAGCGAGATTGGCTCACCCATGAAACCGTTCACAGCAATGGCCCTGTTCTAGACGACGTGTTGCTGGAAGATAGCAATATCGCCACAGCAATTCAAAATCAAGGCCAGGTGAGTAAAACAGTACGGATTGTGAATACGGATCGTACCGTTGGAGCCAGAATCGCTGGAAAGATTGCCTCGCTCTACGGCGATGAGGGATTCGCAGGAGAATTAACCCTGAACTTCCACGGTTCAGCCGGTCAAAGTTTCGGAGCCTTTAACCTATCCGGAATGAATCTTATCCTGACGGGAGAGTCTAACGACTACGTCGGTAAGGGAATGCATGGCGGCATCATCGTAATTAAGCCCAGTTCAGAATCTGCCTACCCTGCCTCCGACAATGTAATTATTGGTAATACTTGCCTCTACGGGGCAACCGGAGGAACCCTATACGCCCTTGGAAAAGCGGGAGAGCGCTTTGCCGTGCGAAATTCCATGGGTCAGGCGGTTCTGGAGGGAACGGGCGATCACTGCTGCGAATACATGACAGGGGGCGTGATTGTCGTCTTGGGTCAAACGGGCCGCAACGTGGGGGCTGGACAAACGGGAGGATTGGGTTACTTCCTGGACGAGGACGGTCGCTTCCCTGAACGGGTAAATACTGAAATTGTCAGTATCCAGCGGGTACAGACGGCAGCGGGAGAAGCTCAGTTGAAGGGTTTAATTGAGCAACACGTGACTCACACGGGCAGTCAGAAGGGGCAGAAAATCCTGGACAACTGGTCAGAATATCTACCTCAATTCTGGCAGGTAGTTCCCCCGTCTGAGGCCGAGTCTGCTGAAGCTAGCGCAGAGGGTTCCACTGAGAAAGTCACTGCGGCGGTTTAATCCGCCGTGGATTAGCCTAAAACGTTTCAACCCCAGCATTCTTTTAAGGATGTTGGGGTTTGAGATAGGATGAAGATGTCAATATTAGCTGTGTCACGCCAATATTTTCGGTTTACATGGTCAGAGATTGGGGATCGGTCTCGATTAATTTTGCGAGATCCTGTAGGAATCCTGCGGCATCTGCACCATAGATCACACGGTGATCGCAGGTAATATTTACCTGCATTTGTCGCTTCACTCCCAGTAACCCTTCATCGGTCGCAACGACCTGGGGTCGGGCCGCACCAATTGCCAGGATTGAGCCTTGGCCCGGTGGCAGGATCGCATCAAACCGATCTACACCAAACATTCCCAGATTAGACAGGGTAAAAGTTCCTGTGCTGTATTCATCCGGTTGCAATTGCTTGTTGCGGGAGCGCTCCACTAAATCTTTCCAGGTGCGGGAGAGAGAATAGATATCCAGTTGATCGGCATTTCTTAAAACTGGTGTAATCAGTCCTCCATCTGGCATCGCCACCGCCACCGCAACGTTAATTTCCGCAGAATACTGAATCGCTGCCTCCGCATAGCTGGCATTCACAATTGAATGCTTTTTCAAAGTGACCGCCACAGCCTTGGCCAGAAGTGCCGTCATGGTAACGCCCTTGGATTTGATCTGTTTGTAGAGTTGATCAAGGGCATCAGTGGTAATGGTATAGCCGACTCGGAAGGTAGGTACCTGCAAGCTAGCCACCATGTTGTGCACGACAGCTTTTTGCAAGGAATTCATCGCTACAACCTGTCCTGGGGCCACAGGGGTTGGTGCTGGTGACGCAGGCATAGCAGGTCTGGTCGAAGGCGTGGGCGGCGTCTGAACTAGGGGTTGGGCGGGAACTGCCACTGGGGTGGGCGCCTGGCCCGCTGCTCGTTCCACATCCTCAGCTACAATTCGACCATGGGGGCCGCTCCCCTGTAATCCTGTCAGATCAACTTTCAATTCTTTAGCCAGTTTCTTAGCACGGGGGGAGGCAATTAAGCGACCATTGCGCTGGCTCGTTGATTCTCCGGAGGCTACACTTGAAGCCGTTGTAGCTGCTGCTGGAACTGCTGCGGTTGCTGATACAGGAGCGGCTGTCGAACTACTGGTTGAACTGGATTGTTGCTGAGCTTGTTGTTTGGCCTGTTCAATCTCTGCCTCTGTCTCGGCAATCAAAGCGAGAGTTCCACCGACAGCAGCAACCTCTCCCTCCGAGATGATAATCGTTGCCAGATACCCTTCATAGAAGGACTCTACATCCATATCGGCCTTGTCTGATTCCACAACCAGAACCGTTTCTCCCTTATCAACCTTATCGCCGGGAGCTTTTTGCCAGGAAACAACCTTTCCCTCGGTCATGGTTGAGCTGAGGGCAGGCATAAATACTTCGTGAATCATAGGTGCAAATGTGAACTTCTAGTGAGAGCTGAAAGTGTCTGACAGTACTTTTTGACAGTACTTTCTGACAGTACCTATAGAATTAGCCAGTTTCCCTAGTATAGCTGGATCTGGCTCTCTACAGCTCGCCCCGAATATCTTCAATTACTCCGTCCCGCAGAACAAGCTCAACCTGCATCTTCTGAATCAAATTGTCGCCTTTGTCAATGGCAAAAATGCTTTCAATTTGTCCCTGACTTACCTCCTGTTCTAGCTCGAAGGTCTGAACTTGTTGTAGTTGTTGGAGGTTCTGGTTCTTTTGCTCAAGCAATTTGCTTTTTTGCTCGTTGACCTGGATCTGAATGTTTTCAATTTGTTGTTGAACTTCCATACTTGGCGGTTGGATACTCTGCCGTTTAATCTCTGAGATCATTCGCTGACCCTGCATTTCGAGCTGCTGTAGCTGGCTATCGGCCTGATTAATCTGACCCTGAAGCTGCTGTTGAAACTCTTCTTTGAACCGAGGAGTAACAATTGCCTTCACGGTAATCATTCGTTTGAGCAAAAGCTTGTTATCGGAAATATCCATGTGTATTTGTCTATCAGCGACGTGCCGAAGAAACCTTATTGATACATCTCGTTGATCATATCGCGGTAGCGTTCCATTACAACAGGACGCTTGATTTTCAACGTTTGGGTTAACAGCCCGTTTTCAGTTGAAAAGGGTTCCGCAATCAAACGGAAAGGGCCAATCCGATCATCTGATCGGTAGCTAGGTCGGTTTTTGACCTCCCGATTCAATTCCTGACGAAACAAATCCTGAACCGCTTTTTGGGTCAGATCCAGCTGCTCAGAAGATTCAAAAGATTTCACTAATGGAACTCCCTGGTTGGTCGCCCACTGTTTGAGAGCTTCCAGATTCGGTACGACTAAAGCGCCTAACATCTTCTGATCCTGGCCCACCAGCATCATCTGATCAATGTATGAACTCCGCACACAGGCATCTTCAATGGGCTGAGGCTCGATGTTTTCTCCGTTCGTGAGAACAATCGTATCCTTGGCTCGTCCCGTCAGAATTAAATCTACAGCAGGCGTGAGACAGCCTAAATCTCCAGTGTCAAACCATCCTTGGGCATCAATTGCCTTGGCGGTCGCTTCGGGATTTTCAAAGTATCCCTGCATTACCTGGGGCCCTCGTGCCAAAACCAAACCCCGCTGCCATACGGGTAGGGGTTGGCGGGTTTCTGGATCAACAATTTGTAGCTCTGTCTGGGGAATGGGTTTTCCAGCGGAACCCCGTAAATTCGAGGTGGATCGCCGTGCGGTAAGAACGGGTGCAGTTTCCGTTAAGCCATAGCCGACCAGCAGTTCAATTCCGACCGCTTCATAGAAATCCTCCAAATGCATGGCCAGGGAACCGCCACCACTCACGGCCAGTTTGAATTGACCTCCGACTGCATCTCGAATTTTTTGATAGATCAAGCGATTACCGATGGCGTGAAGCGGAGCCAGTAGCATTGCTTTTGCCCACGCTACAGTTCGCTGGTTCCAACTGGGAGGGGTCTGATCCATTGTCAGGCCCTTCGCAACCCGGCGAGCCCTGACATAATTTTCGCTGATATTAAAGAATGTCTGAGCCAGTTTCTGACGACTTTCCGGTTGTTCTCGCAGTTGCTTCTGGGCATTTTCGTAGATGGACTCCCAGATGCGGGGGACGCTGATCATATACTGGGGCCTGTACCGCTTGAGATCCTGTTTGAAATAGCGAATATTGGTATAAACCTGAACACAACCACGGGACAGGAGAAAATACTGACCCATGCGTCCAAAGCTGTGCCAGGTGGGTAGAATGCTCAAGCAGCATTCTCCAATCTCCGGCGACACCACATCATCCAAAGTATTGACCTGATGCAGCAAATTTTCGTGGGTTAACATGACTCCCTTGGGTTTACCCGTGGTTCCAGAGGTGTAGAGTAATGTTGCTAATCGCTGTACTTCCCTTGGGATAGGTTGTAATGTTGCAGCCTTTCCCCGTTCCAGTAGTTGGGCAAAGTTCAGCACGTTGAACGATAAACCCTGGGCATCAAATTGTTCAGGAGCTTCATCCGACAGCAACACCACAAATTGCACCGCAGAATCCGCCAGGCTATCCCGTAGCTTTTTCAATAGGGCTAGATCCTGAACCACCAGTCCGATACTGCCGCTGTTGCCCAGGATAAACGTTAATTCTGCGGGATCAGCCGTCGCCCCTCGAACCACATCCGCCGCCCCAGCCGCCATAATACCCTGATCCGCAATCAGCCACCGATAGCAATCATCCGCAAATAGGGCTACTCGGTTCGGCATCTCTGCTGATGTAGCTGTAATTCCTAAGCTCTGCAACCCGGCGGCAAACTCCTGAATTCGGCTCCATAACTCGGCAAAGGTGAGTTGAATCTCAGGTTTATAGTGGGGATCATTCAGGGCCAAAGTTTGACCTGTCGTTTTTGCTAAAATTGGCCAAATATCAGGTAACGATGCCAGGCTTTTGTTTTGAGTTGCGAGATCAAGAGAGTGGTTC
>JBHJGO010000080.1:0-3928 GCA_050331715.1 Microcoleaceae cyanobacterium | reverse complement strand
ACAGGCAAAAGCTTTAAAGAAGTCCAAATAAATCCTGGTTGTATCTGGGTAGCAACTTCAATATCTGAAGATAAAAGCTCAGTCATAATTCGGATTCGAGACAACGGCATTGGTATGACAGAAGCAACAAAACAGCGTATCTTTGAAAACTTATTTACTACTAAAGCAGTGGGTAAAGGAACTGGATTAGGTTTGGCAATATCTCATCAAATTGTCGTTGAAAAACACCAAGGAACCATTACAGTTAACTCTGAACTGGGTAGCGGCACTGAATTTGTGATTCAGATACCCATTCAAGAAACTTCCGTCACTCTGGACTAGGAGCTACTGTGCTGGCAATGCTGGCAATGTTTTAAGTGAAACGATTGAGCGATGTATTACGTTGATGCCCTTACTGAGTCATTGAGGCAGATGGGAAAATTCGGCAACGGAGAGGTATACGCTGGGAATTTTCTTCCTCCAAAGCTTCAGCAGATTCATCTATCAAAACTTCAGAAGCTTCTGCTTCATTCAAGATATCTGCCGTAACGACTTCTTCAAATCCATCAGTCTCTAAAATTTCTTGTGAGAAATCTTTTGATTGCTTTATAGATTCAGACGGAAAATTTTCAGATGCAATAGATTTTACAGGATGAATGATTCCCAGGAATATAGGAAGAAATAGTAGAGTCCCAATAGTGAAGTGACGGAAATATAGCTTCATCTTAATCTCTCAAGTCTAAACTGAGCTTTTTTTACTATTGCTAAGTTAACTGAGAGATTTATAGACCTACAATGATGGTTCTACGGAGATTCCAAGCATTAAGGTTCTAAAATCTCCGTAGAACCTCTGAGAGATATTCAACCCTGAATCTGGAAAAAAATATTGATTTTTGGAATCCTTCTGGATTTAAGGTGAGAGATTGACCTAGGTTGGTCTTTCCTCTAAATTTGAGAAAACTTGCTAGTGAGAGGTTGTGGTGTGGAGAGTAGGTTGACTAATGAATTACAAATTTTGATAAATTTTACGTTAGGAGTTTGGGGAACAATATTTCTAATTGTTCCTGCTGCAATAGCACAAGTCGAATTTTCAAAACCTGTGAAGGGTATAGAATTGGACGTTCCTTCGGTCACAACGCTTGAAGATTTGTCCCTAACCCTAACGGCTGAAGAATCTGAAATGGATATCGAGGAAATATCTCTTGAGGAATTTTTCCAGCGTTACCCCCTGGTACAGCAGCCAACAGTGAATCAGTTAACTGATGTCCAGCCAACCGATTGGGCCTACCAGGCGTTGCAGTCCCTAATTGAGCAGTATCAGTGCATTGCAGGTTACCCTGACAATACCTTTCGCGGTGATCTCATCCTAACTCGCTACGAATTTGCCGCGAGCCTGAACGAGTGTTTAACGTCCATACGAAATCTTGCAGAAGGAGAACTGAAACAGCTAGCAAACTCTGAGGATGTAGAAGTAATTGAGCGGTTGCAGATTGATTTTGCCACAGAACTAGCGGCGCTGCGGGGTCGGATTCTGGGTCTTGAAGCTCAGGTTGCTGAGTTAGAAGCCAATCAATTCTCAACCACGACTAAACTATCTGGCTTCAATACCATCACAGTTCAGGGACGGACTTCCAACACCGCAGACATCAATCCTAGGGATGGAGATCCAGAAACTGACGATCCGGAGAATAGTATCAATGTACCAACATTCAGCTATCTTCAACTCAGTACTTGGTTTAGTTCCCGGAGCTTACTGCAAGTGGGGATGCTCAATATTGCAGGCTCCGCTGTGCCCCGATACACCGATGATGTCAGATTGAATGATGTCAGGCTCGGAACTGATTTTTTTGACACGCGGAAATTGGTCATTGGGGAGTTGACCTATCGATTTTTAATTGGAGAAAAACTAGCCGCATTTGTAGGGGCAATTAATGTCAATGCTGTAACAGCCTTTCGAGGGCCAAACCGTTACGAAGGAGCCGTAACAGGCCCGGTTTCATTCTTTGCCCAGCGTAACCCACTTCTGAATATTGGCTTCGGTCAAACTGGATTAGGATTTGACTGGCAGTTTGCTGAACGGGCAAGTTTACAAGCAGTTTATTCCTCAAACGTGGTTGAGTTTTTTGGGGGAGAAGGACATAATACTGCAGCCGTTCAACTAGCAATTACTCCGATTGATCCGGTTGATTTAACTGTTTACTATGTTTACGACTACTCTCCCGATGGCAACTTATTCAGCTTTGTCGGGGATGAACAATTGACAGCGATCCCACCTGACCGTAATGATGCTCGACCCCTAAGAACTCACGGAGTTGGGGCAACGTTAAACTGGCAGATTTCTCCTAAAGTGGTTCTAGGAGGATGGTTCGGCTATACGAGTTCTTTTATTCCAGGCGAATCAGGTCGAGTAGAAACCACCAACTATATGGTTTATCTCAATTTTCCCGATCTATTCGGTGAGGGAGACTTAGGAGGAATTTATGTCGGGCAGCCTCCAAAAATCGTTCACAGTAATCTGCCCGATGGCAATAATATTCCAGATAAATTGAATACAGGGGAAGGTAAATCGGGTGGGCAGCCTGGAACAACTACCCATATAGAGACTTTTTATCGCTGGCAACTGACAGACAATATCAGTGTGACACCTGGGTTTATTTTGTTGTTTGAACCCCTACATAGCCCAAACAGTGATCCAATCTTTGTTGGTGTTCTACGAACCACATTTTTGTTTTAGTGGCCGTAACTTGGTAGAGAAGGCAGTAGCGTTACTGCCCTTGGAGAGAATATAAGACAACCCGGTAAATCATTATGCAAATCTCAAACAATCTGGGAATAATAAGGATAGCTCAATCAAATCAGCTTGAAAACCTATCAAACCTATGCTTAAATGTGCAGTTGCTCATAGCAATGATCCAGATTCTCTAATGGCGATCACCGAGGCCATCGATGAATGTACTGATTCTTTAGCTGGAATAAGTCCTCAAGCCGGTATTCTCTTCACGGCGATTGATTTTGAGCACGAACTCATTCTGAAAAAAATTCAAGACGCTTTTCCTGGTATTGCACTGATTGGTGGAACGACAAATGGTGAGATTTCCTCAAAGCTAGCATTTCAGCAGGACTCTCTGACGCTTATGCTATTTGCTTCAGACCATATCGAAATTCGGGCAGGGCTGGGACGCAGTGCTTCTCAGGATCCAAGCCAGGCAGCACAGCAAGCGATTGCCCAGGCAAAAGCTAACAGTTCTAGTTCTGCCCCGACCAAGTTATGCCTCACCTTTCCTGAAAGCCTGACAAGTAGCGGAGTTGTCATGTTGGAAGGACTCAAACGGGGTTTAGGGGAAGACGTTCCGATAGTCGGAGGGATGACAGCCGATGACTATACCTTCGAGAAAACTTATCAATTTTTTCAAGATCAAGTTCTCAGTGATTCGGTTCCTGTACTGATCTTTTCAGGGGATTTGCTAGTTTCCCATGGTGTTAGCAGTGGATGGCAACCGATTAGTCCCAAAAGTTATTAAATGTCAAGCAAGTAGGCCAAAAAAGACAACTACATGGGTTAAAAATCAACCTTGAAATATGAACCAATGTCGCACAGTACTCATGGAGTTATGGCGAATCTCATCCCAATCGAGAGGATGTCACTGAGTCAATGCAAATTGGAAAAAATTTCTAGTTGTCGCGACAGCTTTAGATCAACGACACCCGTCATCAAGCTTAAGAATCGGTAGGTAGGGGAACAGCAGCTTCTGCAGAAGGAGAGGAAGCTGCATCTATAGCTTGTGGCTGAGGTTGAGAAAGATCCTGTTGGTGAGCGGTCGCGGAATGTTTACGATAGCTCTGAGCTTGAATCTCAACAATCAGGGCATGATGAACCAAACGGTCAACCGCAGCAACGGTCATCATGTCATCACTGAAAATAGTGTTCCACTGGCTAAAGGGCTGGTTA
>JBHJGO010000079.1:0-16413 GCA_050331715.1 Microcoleaceae cyanobacterium | reverse complement strand
TGCATACAGAAACACCCCTTTCCCCCGTTGTCATGACGGTGTTTATTTTATTCGTGGATGCTTGCTCAAAGCTGAATGAGTTTGACAAAATACCCGATAACTCTATAGCCCAATATTTCATCTTGAGTTGATGCCCTCGATTTTCCGAAAATCTACTGAGACCCAGAATACTTCAACCTTGAAAAAACCGTAGAAATTCGGTTTTCACAGGCCATACATCCGGATTAACCTATAAATATAGATGCATACAGAAACACCCCATCCCCCCGTTTTTTGACGGGGTTTATTTTTTAGGAAGTTTTGGCTTCAGTGTCAGGATTTTCTGGACTTGCCGCTTCAGGTTGAGTGGAAGTTTCACTCGTTTCAGAACTGTCTGTTGACGAGTTTGTTACTTCAGGTTCAGCAGGAGCCTCAGAACTCTCTGTTGGCGAATCGACCCCTTCAGATTCAATCGTAGTTTCAAAGTTGGCTTCAGGTTGGTCAGCCTTCACTTCAGCCTCAGAACTGACTGCTTCGGGTTCCACAGAAACTTCAGCAGTCTCTGTTGACAAAGCTGTTCCCTCTGGGTCAGCAGGCGGTTCAGGTTGCACTTCAGGTTGCACTTCAGGTTGATCAGCGGATTGATCAGCAGATTGATCGGCTTTGGCCTCAGACGGTTCTGCTGGAGCCTTCTCCGGTTCAGTCTCAGAACTTTTCGCCGGAGACTTAATCACTGGCTTGGGCTTGGATGAAGTTTCCGCCTCCGGTTCAACAGGAGCTTCAGGTTCAGCCTCAGAGCTTTCTACTGGCGCTTCAGTGGCATCAACCTCGGTCTCAACTTCAGAACCTTCAACCTCAGAACTTTCAACCTCAGAACTTTCAACGTCCGAATCCTCTGCTTCAGACTCAGCAACTTCAGCCTCAGCCCCCTCCTGTTTGATTTCTAGGGTGCGAAGCCGATTAATTGCAGCGGCCAACTCAAACCGACGGAACATCGCCAGATCTCCCTGGGGAAACTGGGTAACTACATCCAGCCCCTTAGCCTGAATATCTGCCATGATCCGATCCAAAATTGTGGGCAGATCGGTTTTGCCATCAATGTAACGCTGTCGAGCGTAAACCATGGCCGCCGCAATTGCTCGTAACTGGTCACGGGAAACCAGTTGCTCTACCGCAGATAGATCAACGTCCTCAGAGCCAAACACCACCTCATCCGCATCGCGAATCTTGACCCGAACGTCTCGCCGTCCACTGCTAGTGTCTAAACTTTCTGGAATTGGAATCCGTGCAGATAGCTCACCAAAGCCTTCACCGCCTTCAGCGGTTCGACCTGTGGCGTATTCACTGGCGATAGATTTTGCCTTTTCAGTCAGATCCAAAGGCTGAAAGTTCTCCATCGCAATCACGGTGTCCGCCACATCAAAATAATCGCCACTACCCCCCATAACCAGTACCGTGGAAACGCCGTAGTCATCGTAGAGCTGACGTACCTTGTCAATGAAAGGAGTAATCGGCTCGTGGGACTTGGCAATTAATGCTTGCATCCGGCGATCGCGGATCATAAAGTTCGTGGCCGCTGTATCTTCATCCACCAGCAGTACAGGAGTCACTTTCGGCGTTTCCGACTCTGCCGCTTCTGCTTCCCCTTCAGCCGATACTCCAGGCACAACCAAGGCTTCTAACATCTCAACAATATTGGCCGCCTGGGAGGTACTACCGCTGGCATTATCCGTCGAAAAGTGAGTTGTGGAGCGATCCTGGGGCAGTTGGTTAATGAAGGGAGAAATATTGACACCTGCTACACTCCGACCATCCTCTGCCCGAATTTTGACGGCGGCCGGATTCGTCACCACAAGCTCTCGACCATCATCCGGGACATGGTTGTACACCCCCAGCTCAATTGCTTTCAACAGGGTCGATTTACCGTGATAGCCTCCACCAACGATCAAGGTGATGCCCTTGGGAATGCCCATGCCGGTAATCTTGCCAGCATTGGGACATTCAAACTCAACCTGGAGAGAATCTGGTGACTGAAACGTCACCACATCCGCCGATTTCAGCGGTCGAAAATCAACGCCGCTACGACGTGGCAGGATTGCCCCATTAGGCACAAAAGCCACCAAATCTTGTTCTACGATCTGTTGGCGCAGCCATTCCGCGTCTTCGATGGTATCTAGATACTGCTTACACTCTTCCTCTTTGATGTTCTGATGCTTCAGGGTTCGATCAACAATCGCTGGAATGTCATCACAGATCATCGATGATGCCTGGCGACCCCGAATCTGACGACCGGCAGCGGGCAAACCGACAAAGAATCGCATTTCAATGCCCTTAGCCCGACTTGAAGGAACTGGCCTGGCTCGTTGTAGGGCGGGATTGCCACTGGCTGGCTTCGGTGGCGGTGGAGCAACCGGGATAAAGTGGGCCGCACTCCGTTCTAAAACTTCTTGACCCATGCGGGTAATCACAATCATACCGCTCTTGCCTGTGCCCCGACGGCTACTGATTTCACGGGCTGCCTGATCAAATTTACGAGTTAGATAGTCCCTCAAGGCAATCTCTCGAACGGGAGAGGATTTATAAAGCTCCTGGGGAAACCCCGCCACGTTGGGGGGGATATGAACTCGAAATTTACTCGGTGCTGCAAAGGGGTCACCCTGAACATAGTCCACAATCAGGATGAACTCTTCAAAATTGTAGCTTCCTAGAATGTCCTTGTATGCCTTGTAGCCTCGGTTATCCAGATCCAGCAGTTTCCGACGTAGGTCTTCTCTAGTATCCATGACTAAAACCCCTCTTTCCCAACTTTTGACTTATTACACGCCGATCCATTAGTCAGTTCTGGATGAGCTAATTGATGCTCCACCATCACAAAGTCTACAGGACATTCCAAAAATCTGGTAGCTCTGCTGGACTTAGAAAGATTTATCCATCAACAACTGGGAAACAACATCTGTGATGAATTGAGCGGACTGGATTAAAAAATCCCGATCCAGATTTGCTAAGGTGTCGCTCGGTTGATGGTAGTGGGGCGATCGCAGATTTGCCGTATCCGTAACCAACACCGCAGGAATTTGTTGATACCAAAAAGCAGCATGGTCACTTCTCAGAACATCTGGGGTGAGAACGCCCTTCAAGGGTACTGGAACCAGAACAACAGGCAAAGTTTTGCGATTCTGCTCCCTCGCTTGAAATCTTTCGAGCAAAGCCCGATTCTCCAGTTCCCCGACAACGGCTAAAAATTCACCCTGCCTTGGATTCTGAATTCCGGCCCGTTGCAGGAATGGGTCAACGTTAAGCCCAGATGGATAGGTTTGACACCCCTCTACGTAACAGGCATAGCCCACCATGTCCAGAACAATTGCTGCGGTCAAATTCTTCAGGTTCTCAGCTTGACTCGTAAACGCAAGACTCCCCAGTAGCCCATCTTCTTCCCGGTCAAAAAAAACAAGTTCAAGCCGGTTTGAGGTGGATTCTGAGCCGAAGAGTCGAGCCAACTCCAGTAGAACAGCAAGGCCACTGGCATTATCATCGGCACCCGGAGAATTGAAGACCGTATCGTAGTGGGCTGCAACCAGAATATGGGTTTGGTCAGTCACCGCTGAGGTCTCAGATTGTGCTGACTGAGCGATCAAGTTAACGCCTCCCTCAAAGGATTGAAACGTCGTCATCAACCCAAACTTTTCGAGCTGGTTCGCTAGGTAATCTCGCACCCAGGCCCGATCCTGCTCTTGATCCCGTTCACCGACCAGCGCTTCGAGATATTCCCAAATCCTGTCAGGATCAATAACATGGGTTCTCTCAAAGGAACTGACAACTGGAGCAGGATTTGGAATTGGGCCAGGGGTATTCGATCTCGGTTGCTGCTCAGCCTGGACATTGCTCTGTTCCGGGAAAGCAGAAACAACTCTTAAATAACGCATCGGCTGGCCCCATACCAGCCAGCTCACCAACACACCCACAAAGAAACAACCGATGATTAATCGCTTCATAAACCTTCGTGACTCTGCCTCAATGGGTTTCCAAGTCTTTGAGCTGTTTAAGGTAATTCTACAGAAGTTGGCTTGGCGATATGGGGCAGACCCCAACCGAGCTTTTCTCGTAGAACCTGGAAAAATTCTGGAGATTGTAGTCGAATGAACCGAGCCGAATGGGGCGATCGCATCACTTGCACTTGCTGTTCTGGCGAGACATAGCAGCCCGCATTCCCATCCACGACCAGGATTAATGTGTTGGGGCTAGCAGCATAGACGGTAACTGATTCCGTATCCTTGTAGATCAAGGCACGGGAGGCCAGCGAATGGGGACAAATCGGCAACAGTTGCAAAACTCCGACATCGGGGGTGACCACTGCGCCCCCCGCTGATAGAGAATAGGCCGTTGAACCCGTTGGCGTTGAAATAATCACCCCATCCGCTGCAATATCTACGGGCGCATGACGACCAATTTCCACCTCAAAGTGACACATGCAGGTCATCGGTTCCCGATGTAGCACCATCTCATTCAAGGACAACACCTCCCAGAGTTTCTCCTCGCCCTGGTAAACCTGAACTGAAAGCATGCTACGCTCCTCCAGCTCGTAATTGCCATCCAGCACCTGATCGAGAATGGGCATCAACTGATTCAGGTAGATTTCCGTTAAAAAGCCCATGTGCCCTGTGTTAACCGCCAACATAGGAATGCCCTGGGGAGCAATCTGGCGAGCTGCCGTCAGAACCGTTCCATCTCCTCCCAGAACAATTACCAATTGCATTTCGGGATCGAATCCCGGCGGGGCAAGCTGATCCAATGGAACGTAGCTCGGCGGTGTCTCAGGGCCAGAATATCCGAGTAAGCCCCTCACCCCCGTAGCTGTATGCACCTGGTAGCCTGCACCCGTTAGCTTGTCTTGTAAATCCTGAGCTACTCGACAAGCAATTGGCTTGGCATCGTTGTAAATAATCCCAACTTTGGGCACGCGAAATAATATGTGTTTAAAACTGTTGGCTAAACCTGAGAAAAAGGTACACGGATTTTAACACACCTGCAATCCCGTCGATCAGGTCTTTGACTTGAAGGGACTCCGCTTCTCCTTACGGCGGCGTTCCCGTTCCTTTTGCTTCTCTCGCTCGTACTCAACTTCTCTCAGTTTTTTGGTAATCCGACTGAAGTAATCCTGTAGGTAACTTTCGAGCGTCGTCATTTCCTGTGGGTCTAGACCGAAAACCGGATAGACCTCATCCATGTTGGCTTGCAAGGATTGTCCTGTGGTCAAAACCTCGGCAAACGCCAATCGCTCTGAGATATTGCGTGTCCACTGGAAGAACTGAGTAGTCTGGCGCACGAATTGCAGCAAACTGGTTGGGGGACGGGTAATTTTTGCCTGTTTGCCAGATAGACGTTCACAATGGCGGATAATCTCATCGGCTGTCCAGGCCCGTGAACCCACCACTGGAAAGGCTTTCCCCTCAGTTTCAGGCAGAGAAATTGCTCGAACTGCAAACTTCGCCGCATCCTGGGTGTCCATGTAAGCAATCGGTGAACTTACCCCCGGAACCCAAATCGCTTGATTATCCAAAATCGGCACAGCGTACTGTCCAATCAGTCCTTGGAAAAAACCACAGCTTTTTAGAATCGTGTACTTCAGCCCTGACTCTGCCAGAAATTGCTCCGTACAATACTTAATTTCCAGTAGTGGAACCTGACGATATTTCTCCGCATCCAGAAATGAGAAAAAGACAAATCGCTCAACGCCAGCCTTCCGAGTCGCCTGAATTAAGTTAACTTTGCCTTCCCAGTCCACTTCTCGAACTCCCAAGGAATCTGTAGCGCGAGCAGTTGAAGCGTCGATCACTGCCGTCACACCTTCCAAAGCTGAATCCAGAGCTTCAGGATCACATAGGTTTCCCGCTGCTAGCTCCGCACCCCACTCCCTCAAGAAAGCGGCTTTCCGATAGCTGCGGGTAAAACATCGTACAGAGTACCCCTCATCCAGTGCCCGTCGAGCAACCTGTCTGCCCAGAGTTCCTGTGGCTCCAACAATCAATATCGTCATGAATACAAAATTTTTAAACTTAAATTAATCAAGATTTTATCAGACAACCTCTCATTTTTTAATAAAACTTCATGAAGTATTGCAACCTCAACCTAGTCTCCCTGGGGGTACTCCTCCCAGAGATTAGTGGTTTGACGCAGACTGTAATGATTACCATTCCCCAGAATGATGTGATCCAAAATTGGAATTGACAACAGTTGCGCTCCTCTAAGTAAAGATCGGGTCAGTTCAAGATCTTCTGAACTGGGTTCAACACTGCCCGAAGGGTGATTATGAGCCACAACGGCGCGCACTCCCCCGCCCTTGATCACCTCTCGAAAAATGTCACGGGGATGAGCCAGAGTTTCCGTGGCTGTTCCGATAGTGACGACCTTTGTTCCCAGCTACCGATGTCGTGCTTCATGCAGCTACACCGCATATCGTTCCTGGCTTTGCCTCATCAGATCATGGCTCAGGGCATCGGCGGCGGCTTTGGGGCTTTCAATCACAGCGCGTTCAGGTGGACTGGATTGATACACCCGTTTCCCCAGTTCAATGGCCGCTACAATTGTGGTGGCTTTCGCAGGGCCAATACCATGGATCTCAATTAATTCCTGTACTGTAATGTCACGCAACCTGGCTAGGGGATCGGTCTGATTTTGACTCAGTTGATTCAGTACGTACTGTCCCAGGCCCACTGCTGACAGTTTTCCCTTTCCCTGACCGGTTCCTAGCAAAATTGCAATCACCTCAGCAGTGGCAAGATTTCTGGAACCAAGACTCATCAGACGTTCGCGGGGTCTTTCAGTTAAAGGAAGATCAACAATTCGGAGACTATAGGTCATACGTGATTTGTTCAACAAAAATAAAATTTCTTGTAGGCTGTCGTTAGCGAAGCGTAACGCACCGTTCCGTCTGTTCAATCCAGTTCAAAATCGAGGTTACTCCCCGTCTAACCCATCCTACGAAGAAGCCCATTAGTAACGTACCGCTCAGTTTTCCCAATATAACTCTCGGCGCTTTTCCCTGATAAGGGCATATGTTTTATCAGATAGAATCCAGGCTAATTTAGAGTACAACTACTGGATCGCCAACTCGAACAATTCCTGTGGTGCGGGGAATGAGATTCTGACCAAACATAACGCCACCGGATTGTTTCCGAAACGTTGCCAGGGTTTTCAAAGGTTCCTTCACCGGGTTTCTTTCTCCAGTGGCTTGATCCGTCGTGGTAACAATACAGCGATCGCAGGGTTTCACTACATCAAACTGCACAGTTCCCACCTGAATTCGTCGCCAGTTATCCTCAATAAAAGATTGTTCCGTTTCTACGACTAAATTCGGACGAAATCGAATCATGGGGACTGTACTGGTTAGATCACTATAGGTCTGCTGCAATCGCCGATTCAACTCATCCAACGAAGCGGTATTAGTTAATAAAAGTGGATAACCATCAGCAAAACTGACAGTATCGGTTTCTCGAACAGCGTACTTGGGATTCACTAGACGGGCATGAGAAGATGACTGCCGCACCAGTCGACAGGCCTGATCATCCCTGAGATTTAGTGCCCGATGGAACCAGTCAGCGACAGGATCTCCTTGATCGATGGCTATCGTCTGATCTCGCCAAATTTTGACTGCCAACTCTTGACCTGTGGTATTCGGTTCTAGAGATAACGGTTCAGGGAGTGATCCTGCTACCGAGAATATTAACGTTCCCCCCTGCAGTTGCACTTGAATTTTTGCCATCTGAGGGTAGTCCCGCTGGGTCATAAAGCAATTATCTCGATCAACCAGCATGAATTCCCGATCCCAAATCAGGCCATTATGAGTGACCTCCGATTGATTGAGAGCAATCCGTTGGCAAGACTTGACCGGATGGATAAACACGCCGCGAATATTCATAGATTTACCTCTTCATATACCTCTTCATAACTTCATATAGCAATCACAAATGATTTGTGAAATAGGGGTGAAGGGGGCGGTGCCCCTTCTTGGAAAGTCCCCAAACCCCTTTACTTTTTTCGTGATTGATTTAGGACTGCCATACAGCGTTTCCAACGCTGGTGCAGTACAGCAGGTTAGAACACACTGCACCCTAACCTCCCAAATCTCTACCTCGCTAGACCTGAAAAAGCTATAACGTTTTTAGTGCAGACGGAATATCAAGTGCCATAAATCGATCCAGTGGTAGATAGATCCATGATATAGAAGCATGAGAATTTTCATTTAACTTCTGAAAGCCCAGAGCTTGAATCATAGGTTCCAAGCTGGGATGGATGAGAAGCGCATATAGATCGCAAATATTGGGGAAATCAAGTTTTATTTGCGTTAAAACTTGCTGGGCATCTTGAATGAAAGGAATACGATAGTCTTGAATGTAGGCTTGATCAATCATCCAACTCCGAATAAAAATAGACAGACAATTAACATCTCCAGGTTTTGCAACCTGGAAACCATCTTCATCTGAGAAGGCAAAACTTGATTTGCGATTTGGAGAGGTAAAGAAATGAGTATCTGAGACTTTTGCAATAGGATAAAGCAAGTAGACACCAACCGGATGGAAATTGTCACAGCGCCGTAGAACTCGCATTCCTGGAGGATATTGGTCGGCAAACCGCCGGAGATGAGTCACCAGACGATGGGGAACCGCTTCAGTTGTTTCATACATCCAGTTGTAATAGGCTGAAAGCTGCATGGCAATCGGCACTGTGTCACAGCGAGGATCAAACTGATCCGGCTTCAGTTGGACTGTGGTTTGAACTGTAGGAGTTTCCAGAAAATTATAGGATGGCAGGATTTCAACACTGGTGCTATTTCCATCGAAGTGCTTTCTCAGTAGCCCAAGTTCTGCTAATTTATCAATCATCATCCCGGCTGCGCGATCGCTTCCCCGTTCTGAATCAGAGTAAAACAGATCAGCCGCTTCTTGGTGGGTGCAGAGAACAAATCCCTGAGGCTGATCCAACTGCTCTAAAGGAGGCTGAAGCTGAGGATGCGAGACTTGCAATTGCTTGACTCGTAGATAAACCCAGAGTCGCACGAAGTATTCAGCCCGAATCCGAGTGATACCAACTCGCTGACGCAGGGAAGCTGCTATCATCTGCCGATTTTCTGTAGAGAACCACCTCTCCAGTTCCGTCTGATTCATCACTTCATCCCTAACCCTGACTCGCTGTCTTGACTCGTCTGTGATCAAAGCACATGCAACAATACCAACAACTGTAGGAAAAACTTCACCCTACTTCAAGTGGCTTCAACAGAGTTTTTCCAACTGAGATGGCCTGAAAACCGCTTCAGATGAATCATTGCAGCTTCATCCATAACTTTTTCAGAATGATTGGTAATGGTGCTCCGCTCGGAACACCCCCCGTTTTGTCAGGGTTTCTTGATGAATCCGGATCTCCATCCTACTTTTAGGCGTCAAATTTCAGGACAAAGGAATTTAGAAGGTGTAGCTAAAGTTAGTCCTACAGGAAACCACTCGAACAAGCTCCTCTAATTGAGCAAATTATCGGGTCGGATCTAACCTGATGAGGACTGACAAGTTGACTGCATAAAGACCAAGGTCTTGACATATATAGCAGTAGACGTTCTAAGTTTTTGTCTTTGATAGAGTCTATAAAAATAGAACAATCAAAGACACCTAAATCTACCAGGGATCCATTAATGCATCTTCCAGAAACTGACTTAGATTGATGTTTTTCTCAACACAGCAGTTATGGATATCAACGAAGTACTTAGGCAGCTTGTCCAGCAGATTGATCACTCATTAGGATTCCCCATTTTTCGACGAAATGAAGCAAGTATCGATGAAGTGGTATTTGAATACGATCTTGATGACGCCCATTACTACCTAGTTCGTTCTCGCCCTCAGGCTAATTATCTTCCAGATTTAAGCCCGCGAGAACAGACAATTGTTCAGCTCGTCGCTCAGGGCTTACCCAATAAGGTGATTGGTGAGCAATTGGGGATCAGCCATTGGACAGTGGCAACTCATTTGCGGCGAATTTACAAAAAACTAGGTGTAACTTCACGGACGGCAATGATAGCTCGATTGATTGAGTCAATGGCACTGACTTAAGGCCGGTGGGCACTGCCCACCTTACGGTATATCAGGGTTTTCAGCGACTCTGAATTGCTTCTGTCAGTGACATTGATTGATTGAGTCGATCTGAATTATTTCTCTGTTCAATTACCAAAGTTTATCTCAGGGAAGACAAATACCATGCAAATCGTGGAAGCTCACCGTAATCTATTCAATTCCTTAAATATCCTGCGTAGTGCAATTTCATTGTTGCAGAATCCAGGGGGAACTGATTCAGTTTATAAACTTGAAGAAAGCCTGATTAATAATCTGCCGACCCAAGTTTCTTTTGAGTTTATCAAATCACAAGCTGGCATCGAATCACTCATCTCAGAACGTTATCTAGCACCTGTCCCAGATCTACAACAGTTTTTGCAGTATCCGGAGAATTCTTTAGGACACCGTTACGCCAAGTATATCCAATCCTTTGGTTTTGATCCCTTGTTTTATCGCAATTTACAGGTAAAAGATGACCTAACCTATATCCTCATGCGACGGCGACAAACCCATGACATCTGGCATGTGATTACGGGTTTTGGAGTAGATGTAGCCTCAGAATTGGGCTTGAAAGCCTTTGAACTGGCCCAAACTCGTAGCCCAATGTCGGCATTACTCGTCGCGGGTGGATTGGTCAGAACGCTGTTCGAATCACCCGAAGACTTAGGCTATTTGCTAGACCGAATTGCCGTAGGTTATCGCATGGGGGCAAAAGCCAAACCTCTGCTTGCCCAAAAATGGGAAGAAAATTGGGAAAAGCCGATTGAACAATGGCGTGAGGAATTAAATGTCGAGGTTTCACCCAGTTACATACCATAGATGTCCTAGTCAATCCTCTGTAATTCATAATTCCGGAGATGCTTCCCGACTAATAAATAAGAGGCTTTGAACACCGGGTTTAAATGACCTCTGCCGATAGCAATTCAAACTACTCTGAAGCTCAATATTGTTTGTGGATTTTTCTACAACAATGGTGAGTTATATTCGACTGAACTCCATTCTCACTTTCTACCGACTGTATTGGTTCCCCAACTGATTTATATTCATCACGAGGGGGCTTCATGCGTTACCAGCAGGGAAAAAATTTAGCCACATTTCTACTCATCATGCTTATTGGTTTAAGTGGTCTTGGTTCTACTCATTCTACAGGTAATCAGATTCAGGCTCAAAACAAGTTTATTTTTGATCGGCTGGGGGAGGATGAAACCCCTCCAAGACCAGGAAAAGGGGGATCACGCTTTGCTGAAGCTTATGCAACTTCTTCTGCACAGAAGAATAATCCGCCTAGTGCTCCAAGAAAAGGGCGCGGAGGATCACGCTTCGGAAAAGTTGATGTAAGTGATTCGCCTATGATCAACGCTTAATTGAATTCAGCAAGAGTTTAATTTTTCTCCTGATCAGCTCGGTCTTCTTTTCCAATACACTCGATCACAGCGCTGAGTTTCTACACCGATTGTAGGCTGATAATCCTGGCTTTCATACAACTTCACAGCTTGTTGTAAACTACTCGCTGTCTCCAGCCAAATTTGATCAAATCCTCGCTGCCAAATGGTCTTTTCCAGCATTTGCAACAAAAATTTTCCAAGCCCCCAGCCTCTCGCTTCGGGTAAAAGATACATCTTACGCAGTTCAACGGAATTGGGCTGACGATGACTCGGATAATAGGCTGCTGTCCCCACTAATCTATTCCCCTGTTCGACGACCCAAAATTCACCGCCGACCTGGAAGTAACAGTCTTCAACCCGGTACACATCAATATCAGCACCTTCAGGTTCACAGGTGAACCCATATTCTGATAACACCTGAGTAATCAATTGAATGACTGCTGTGCGGTCATGAGGTTGCCAGGAGCGAATTAAGAAGTTCCTATACTGCATAACGTATTTCAATAATATGCTCTCTGCGAGGATTGAAATGCCACCGCTACAATCTGTAGAAGACTTGGCCAGCTATCCTGAATTTCTCGAGCGGGTGCAAAGTAGCTCACAGATCGAGGATGATAATGCCTAGGGAAGTCTAGGAAGATTGATCAACCATGAAACTGCGGATTGGTAATGGCTACGATATTCATCGACTCGTCGAGGGCCGTCGGTTAGTCTTAGGCGGTATTGAAATCGAACATCGTCTGGGATTATTAGGCCATAGTGATGCCGATGTTCTCACCCATGCAATTATGGATGCTATGTTAGGGGCGCTGAGCCTCGGAGACATTGGTCTCTACTTTCCGCCCAGTGATGAAAAGTGGGCTGGAGCAGATAGTCTAATCCTGCTGGAACAGGTTTATCAGATGGTGAAACAACGGAGCTGGCAGATTGGCAATATTGATTCTGTCGTCGTTGCAGAAAAACCCAAGCTCAAACCTCATATCCAGGCCATGCGCGATCGCCTGGCTCAGGTATTGCAAATAGATGCGGAACAGATTGGGATTAAGGCTACAACCAACGAAAAGTTGGGGCCAGTAGGTCGAGAGGAGGGAATTGCAGCCTATGCAGTTGTTCTGCTAGAACGCTAAAAAGGTAGGGTCTAAGTTTGTCGAATGATTGGCGTTTCCTGGAGAAATCCAGGATTCTGCTCCAACCATTGTGAGGTGACAATATAGAACTCAATCCAACAGATAAAATTCAAGTGGAGCAGTAGGAGTAGGATAAATTGAGAGCGATCAAATAAAGGAGATTCCTTCACTTTGAATCTGACCTGGAATAGCTCAATGATGATCAGCAGAATTGCCGAAATTAGAGGCCAGAGCTTGAAGGCCAAATAGGGGTTTTCGTCTGAAACATCAGAATGAACCAAGACACATAGTAGTGTTCCTGTGATCCAAGGACTTAGGGGAATTCCAAACAGGACGAAGGGGGGCTGCGTGGTTCGCCAGCACACACTGATCGTGAGCAGTAACCATCCTAGAGTTGCCAAACTATCTCTAAAGGCTTCTTCACCCTGAAATAGAAAGGAAGCGGCCCACAACCCAATACTGATCAGTAATAACGTTTTCCAGTGAAACGGCTTCGGTGGAACAACAACGGGGGCAACCGCTCCCCTAACCCAATTAACTGCTTTCATAAACTACTGTCCTTAAACAATTATTATCCTTAAAACAACTATCTGCTTGTGAGAGCGACTTGAACAATGGTGAGAAACATTCCGATTAAGAAGCTGATGGTATGACCTCTTAAAATTGCCTTGAAGCGGTCAACCCATCCATGCCAGAGCTGCCCCGATGATACAGAGGTCGTTTCTGGAGAAGGACTCAAGGGCTCATCAACCAAAGCCCTGAACAATTCAAAGCCCAGCCATTTCACTAAGCCATACAAAATAAAATAAAAGAGATTGATGGAAAGTAGATTGACAGAAAGCTCATTAATTTGATACTTAGCAAGATAGGCCAGCAAGTTAGCCTGACCCATCGTAGAAATTGTAAAAAAGATTGTGAAGAACACAAAGTAACCAACAACTTCTGCAAATAGATTGATCGCAGCAGCATGTATCACACAACTACGGGGGGTCATGTCCAAATTTTTTCTCAGGACATAGGCTTCAATCGCCATGCAGTTAATCAGATAGAGCGCTCTGGCCAGGATAACACGGGCAATCAGGGTAATCGGTTCCATTTCTACTCTTTTAAACGAGACAACGATTGTTCCACAACAGACTCAATCTCTTGCTTTTCACCATCTACTTGATAATTTAACTTGCGAATTTCATCTTCGGAGATTTTGTTTCCCAGGGCTTCCAGAACTGGACGCAGTTGGGGATATTTTTCCAGGGCTTCCTGACGAATCACAGGAACCGCTTCGTAGGGGGGAAAATACTGTTGATCATCCTCTAACACCACTAAATTTAAGGAATCGATCAAGCCATCGGTGGAATTTCCAGCAACGAGATCAACTTGCTGCTGCTCTAAGGCACGATAGATCAATCATAAATCCATCGTTTTTGGAGGTTCAGCAAACTTTAGATTGTAGGTGGCTGCTAATCCTGGAAATCCATCCTCTCGTTCAACAAATTCATAGCCAAATCCAGCCCGCCACTCCGGAGCCACAGCCGCCACATCAGAAATTGTTTTTAACTTTAACTGTTGGGCATCTTCTCCTCGCACAACAATGGCAAATGTATTGTTAAACCCCAAAGGGGTGAGCCAATCCAGGTTGTATTTTTCTGCATAATCCTGCTTCACTTTTTGATAAACTTGCTGCGGGTCAGTGATGGGATCATACTTTAAAATGTTGGCAAAAGCTGTTCCTGTGTATTCAACATACACGTCAACCTCCCCGGCAACCAATGCTTGGTGACAGAGTTCTCCCGCCAAATTAGACCGTCTGGTGACGGATAGATCAGTCTCAGTCTCAATTTGTTGAGCCAGAAGCTCCCCTAGAATCAATTGTTCAGTGAAATTTTTAGAACAAACCGTCACCCGGTTCTCAGTGCGGTTGCTGCATCCCAGGAGAACCAGCAAAATGGCGCAGACTAAACCTTGAACCTTGAACCTATCTTTAACCCTAACGTTACTCATTTCGATATCACATGAGTTATTCCATTCCCATGAATCTAGCAGAGATGCAAGCACTCCGCGACCAACCAATTGATGAAGAGGTGGTGGCCGTTGCGATCGCAGGGGTCATTCAGATTGCTCGCTCTCAGCATCAGTCCCTAGAGGAACTCAGGGCAGAAGTTCTCGAAGAAGACCATCTTTTGACCCCCGAACAGCGACAATGGCTCAGTGAGCTAGTCACCGCAGCATGGCAGGGCTTACCTCTAGAAACCCTACATCCCGAACAACCCTGTTAAGAATTCTTGCAGCAAAAAGTCAGAACCGACAACAACTCACCCAAAAACAACCCCTAACAGCCGATAACAATGACCAACGACTAATGACCAACAACCAATAACAAACAAATTTGCATAACTCTGTATATCCCAACTGAATATACCAGTAGGGGGATTAGCCCATCAATGGCTAGCCAGCGATAAGAGTTTAATGAGAATTCATTAATTTCTCTTAAAGCTGCATTAATCCTGGATTATTCTGAGATTAGAGTTCGTGTCATAGAAGTGGCACAAAGCAGGGTGTAAACAGATTAAATTTGTGTATATCTTTGGTGATCTACGGTGACTTCTTTATCTGACTGCGCGATTGTGACTGAATCTTTGTCTAAATCTTTAAAACAGCGGTGGTGTTCTCAGGTTGAGCAAGACTATCCAGATTACACTGCTGAAATGCGCCAGAGTATTACCCAATGGCTCTTGGGAGAGGATTTAGATCGGTTTGAAACATTGTCTCCAGCTCATCAGAAAGCTTGTGAACAGGGCATTCAGTTTCGCTACCAGGTACTACAACAACGCTATCTACAGGTCTCACCCGAACACATGTATCGGAACCTGATTCAGCGCTTGGGGAGACTAGCGGTTCTGCGCCAAAAGATTCAAGCCTGGGTAGCAACCAGTCGAGACCGCCAACGTCGGGTGGTAGATGTTTTGCAGGAGGTAATTCAGGAAATGCTGAACAGCGATCGCCATCTGCAACAACAAATGGCCTGGATTGCTGAGTGCACTGAAAATCGCAGCTTAGCTAACGCGCTACTGTTTACCAGCGTTGAAGAGTACTGTATGCGGCCTATTCGGAATCAGCCTTTGATTGCCTACCGCTTCGTCAACTACCTGCGACGAGCCCAAAAGGGAGGCTTAACCAATGTTCCGGCTGGCGAGTGGATTCGCCAGGTATCAGATGAAATCGCATCAGATACCGATGACCCGATTAGTTTGCTTGATCCTCAAGCCATCGATTCCTATCAGGATCAGGAATACCTGGTTGAACAGCAGGCCCAGCGGCTGACCGTTCAGACGGAGTTTGAAAACTATTTGCGGGATCAGGTCGATCCCCTGGCAGCTCAGTGGTTACAACTTTATCTGCGGGGCGTTCCGCAGGAAACCATTGCTCAAGCTTTAGAAATGCCCATCAAGCAGGTCTATCGGCTGCGGGAAAAGGTGAGCTACCATGCGGTTCGGAACTTCGCGATTAAACAGTCCCCTGAATTGGTGAACAATTGGCTGGGAACTTCTCTCGACGGGCATCAGTTGGGATTGAATGAAGCCCAGTGGCAGAAACTCTGGCAGGAGGCAAGTTCGATTCAGCAGCAAATTCTTCAGATGTTGCAACAAGGCGAATCAGTGGATATCATCGGTAAACAGCTTGGTTTGAAATCTAGTCAGGTGATGAATGAGTGGACGAAGCTCTACTTCGCTGCTCAAGCTCTCCGCAATCAGAGCTAAGCCTGGAGTGAGGGACTGGTGGTCAGTTTTGATGTTGGAGTCATTATTATCCCCTTCAATATACTGAAACCAC
>JBHJGO010000078.1:0-9180 GCA_050331715.1 Microcoleaceae cyanobacterium | reverse complement strand
GGCCATGGTGACGTCTGGATTCGGCGTACTTAACGGGGATTCAGGATAGTGATCTGCGGTTATAATGCCTCTGCTCTGGAGTTGGATAAATTGTCGGATAGTTTCCGTATAGAATTCACTGCCCTGGGGTTGCAGGCGGCTCTCCACTTCCCAGTAATGCATCGCTGTTTCGATAAACTCCCGCAACACTCTCATTTGATCGAATCCCAGTAATTGCCGAGAGACAAAAAATTGCTGAATTGCCCGATCTAGCAACACAATGGGACTCGGCAAAAGCCGCTGTTGCTGTTGAGATCGCTGAATTTCAAACCACCGCAGAATCTGTTCATAGGCTTGGGTGGCTTGATGTCCCAACCGATCCCATCGAGGAAAGGCTTGAACCGACAACAGGCAAGGATTATCGGAGTCAGGAAGAAAGCAATGATCCGCCAACAAGCCCGCTCGAACCGGATCGATTGTAAAGGTAGCGGCCTGACTCAGTACTACCAACAGCTCCGCCACCGCGTCCCGGTCAACTAAGTGACCTAGACCTGGATACACCAGCGTTAACACCGTCAACAAGGCCCGAATCACCGGTGAGCTGACCAGGGGGCGCTGTTCACGGATGGATTCAATCTCAATTCCCTCATAGGCCAAAATCTCCCGCAGCGTGTAGCGGGCAATGGCATCTAGACCTGGCCCTAGAATGGCAATCTCTTGGGGTTGAATAGCACCAGATTTCACTTGCTGAACAATTTCCTCTGCAATCTTTCGCAGTAGATCGGCTCGCGAAAGGGTTTGAATGGATCGCAAATCTCCAGCGCGGTCGGACAAGTCCAGAAAACTTTGATCCGATTGGGAAACTAGTTCCACGATGGGTTCAGCCACCAGTTGAGCCAGGTTAACGGCTTTGTCTAGATGAATGGCGGTCTGACACCTTTCCTGCAGAGTTTCCAGGTATTCTGGGTCAGCTCCCAAGCCCAATCGTACTGAACCCTGGGGATTATAAGTAAACGCAATCGGTGTCCCCTGATCTAGAAATTGCTCGAATAGGCAGCGGGTGACGGCAGGATATTCATCTAAGTCATCGACCAATACCATGGAGTAGCGTTGGATTAAATGGGATTGGTAACGGGGTTGTTGCAGCAAGTGTTGTCCGTAGAGTTCAGCTAGCAATCCGTAGGAGAGAAAGCCCCGCTCCAGACACCAACTGCGCCACCGCAGAAAAACGACTTGGATGCAGGGGTAGAGCGAACGATCAAGGGCCAAATCTGCGAATCCTGTTTCCAAAATCTGCGCCACCTGTTTCAGGGGCACGCTGCTAAGGGCGGCCAGTTGAAGAATGTCTAGCGCTTGCCGTACCATCCGATCCGGACTCACCCCGGCACGACTCAGTTGTCCCGATAACAGCTCATCACTCCAGAGACGGGTGGCCAACTCCTGTTCCATTTCTGGTCTTAGTCGTAAAGGCAGATAGGCTTTCAGGTTCAGTGCTTTGACCAGCAAAGGCCAGAACAGTAACGTTTCATCCTCAAAGAAGGCCAGGGGAGTGGTTGAACGAATCTCCACCTGACCTTGAGTTGCCTGCATCATCCGATCGACCAGGATGGAACGATTCTCACTATTGGCAGCAAAGACTAGCACAGAACCCTGTTTGTTCTGCTGAAGTTGCTCCAGGGGTTCGACTAAACCCGCCTCAATTAACTGGGCCGTTTTACCACTTCCGGTTTGGCCGGTGATCCAAAGGGATTGCAACCTCACAAAGACTCAAATTTGTTAGGATAAATAGTTCAACGGGATACAAACTATATATTTAACATAGTCCAGCATAGAGTTCAGTCAATACAGTGTTTCTAACGCTGCTGGAATACGAGAGGTAGTAATGCAGTATGCCGCTACTTCTCAAATCCATAACTCACACGATAGAAAGTCGCCCTATATTTTACTCAAACGTGTTCGCTGCTTTACCCATCTGCCAGAATAGACAACTATGATTATCGCAACTTGGACTCCGGTCAGACGGCTATGGCGCAGGACAAATAGGTGGTTTCGGGAAACGCCAGAGAGAGCCTTAGATCAGGCCTACAGCGCAGCCCTGAGAGTCAAGGCGCTGGAAAATGAGCATTTCAAGGGTCAAAAAATTGGCCAGGATTCAACGCTTTATAGTTATCAAGTTAATTCCTATTTTAAATCTGAATTAAGAAAAAATCTGAATATTATTCAGATGCGATTAAAGCTATTCAATATTGGCCGATCAATGCTTGGCATTTCAGAATCTGTTAATCTAATTGATCTAAATGGGCGAACTCACTTCGGAGATACAAATCATTTCAAGCCTGAAGAATTGAATCCCAGTCAAATCGATCCCAATCAGCTCCGTCCCTCTAATCAAACTGTCGTCATCTGTGAAAAGTTAGACCTGATTGATTCAGTGCTTGCCCGATACTCGGCTTCGGATTCTTTACTGGCTTCAGACTTGAACGGTTCTAGCTCTAATGATTTGGTTTCATCTTCAAATATAGAAGCTGAAAATATACGAAAGGGTTCTGTGAAAAACAGGTCTGGGATTGATTTGTATAAAAAACAATCGATTGCAGATCTCCAGAAAAACATTGATAGTAGTGATAGATGCAATACCAGTGCAGATAATGGTAATGAATCGAGGCGACTAGAGGATGAGCTCAGTCGCACTCCAAAAACGAGTTTTCTTCCTCGTTCTCTGCTCAGTACCTTTGGACGAATCCGGCGAGAACTCAACCCTGAGTCTGATGCTGAAGTTCTCAAGGACTATCGTAAATCAAAACTTAAAACCGTTATCTCGATTCGTTTTATCCTATTACTGATTCTTGTTCCCCTCCTAACTCAGCAACTGGCTAAAAATTTTATCGTCAGCCCAATTGTCAATCATTTTGTTGATAAGGACTCTGCGCCTGTTTTTCTGAATCTTGACATGGAAGAACATGCCTTTAATGAGCTGAACCGTTACAAAGAGCATCTGGAGTTTCAGCAGATGATTGGTATGGCCCCAAAGTTGAACGAAGCAGAGATGGAGGAAGCCCTGGAAGAAAAAGCCACTGAAATTGCAGCGGAATACACGGGCATGGGAACCAGTGCCATTGAGAATGTCTTTGCAGATTTGATCTCCGTTGCCGTTTTTGGTGTGATTGTTTACACCAACAAGCAGGAAGTCGAGATCCTGAAGTCCTTTTTAGGAGATGTGATCTACGGCTTGAGCGACAGTGCCAAAGCCTTTATTATCATTCTTCTAACGGATATGTTTGTTGGATTCCACTCTCCCCATGGATGGGAGGTGATCCTAGAAAGCATCTCTCGGCACTTTGGATTACCAGAGAGCCGGGATTTTAACTTTCTGTTCATTGCGACCTTTCCTGTAATCCTGGATGCGGTGTTTAAGTATTGGATCTTTCGCTATTTGAACCGCAGTTCACCGTCTGCGGTCTCAACCTACAAGACCATGAACGAATGATCACTGGGACTTTCGGCCCGTTAATGGCTGCTCCCGTGTTTTCTCCCATCCGGGCGGCCTCGATCCGTTAAATCAGCTAACTCCTGGTTGAGAATCGCTTCAACTTGAAGTCTGACTGAAGTTGATTGAGAAATTGGCCAGGAAGTCACTTGCGAATCAGGTCTAGCGTGAGAAAGCGGTTGAGCCTGTTTGGGCTGGGTCATGGCCAGTCTCCTTGAGCTTATTTTTATCTCTGATCTGTTTGATAGGCTGGCCTTCAGGAAATTATGCAGAAGTAGGGTGACGTTGCCGACGAGTTGCCTAAATCGCTGCCGAGCAATTTATAACAAGCAATTCATAAGAGATTGCTGAATTGTGAACCTTCTGCCGCTTGACAATTCATACTAGTACTAAGAGCTTTAACGTCTCAAGCTGAGGGGTCAGTGATGCCCATCAGTCAAAATTCTATTGATTTCTTTCATTGGATCGAATCTTCTATGTCCTGGTCTCGTATTATTAGTGGAATTGTCGCGATCGCCCTAGCCCTGGGAATGTTGCTGTTCGGGGGATGGTACTTCACCGCTGGATTTATCGCAATTGTTTATCTGGGTCTGCTGGAATACTTTCAGCTAGTACGAGCGAAGGGAATTGAGCCTGCGGCCAAGACTACGATTGCCCTAAGTGAAGTTCTATTGATCACAGCAGCCGTCATCCCCCAATTCGTGGATGCCGCCTTTGCCCTAGCCGGGACGGTGATCTGTTTCTATCTGCTCTTCCAGCCCAAACTATCAACGATTGCCGATATTGCCTCCTCAATTCTTGGTCTGTTCTATGGGGGGTATTTGCCCAGCTATTGGATTCGATTGCGGGTGGGTCTGGATCAGCCGGTTGAGTTACTTCAGCCAGCGATGGCCATTTCAGGTTCTGAGTCTAGCTTATGGCCAGAATCCCTGCTCAGCTTTACCACCCTTTCCCAGGGACTAACAGTCACCGTGTTGGCCTTCTTCTGCATCTGGGCCACGGATATTGGGGCCTACTTTGTAGGGAAATTCTTTGGTCGAACTCGACTGTCAGAAATTAGCCCGAAGAAAACAGTTGAAGGATCCGCCTTTGGAATTGCTGCCAGTATTGGGGTGGCGATTGCAGGTGCTTGGTATTTACAATGGCCTCTATTTCCCTGGTCGGGCTTGGTCTTAGGATTATTAATTGGGATTACGAGTTTATTGGGCGATCTGACCGAATCCATGATGAAGCGCGATGCAGGGGTGAAAGATTCCGGACAATTGATTCCGGGTCACGGCGGCATTTTAGATCGAACAGACAGTTATGTTTTTACTGCCCCATTGGTTTATTACTTTGTAACTTTATTGTTGCCTTTATTGGAACTGGTAATGCCCTAACATGTCTCAGCCGGATCGCCTCAAACTCCATCCTACGGATGACGGATCGTTCACCTTTTTTTCCGCCAACTTCAACGAATATTTCCATAGCTACGCCGGAGCTAAACAGGAAGCGATTGTCAAATTTGTGGAGCCATTGCAGTTGGTTGAAAAGGCAATGCAACCGGAGTTGGGTTTGCTTGATGTTTGCTATGGTCTGGGGTACAACACGGCAGCGGCTCTGGAAGCAATCTGGGCCGTGAACCCCAGGTGTCAAATTCATTGGTATGGCTTGGAACTGGAAACAATCGTACCTGAGACCGCCATTGCCCACAATTTACTAAACAGCTATTCCGAACCCATTCCTCAACTTTTGACTCAGGTGGCGGCTGGTAATGCCTTGAAAGCAGAGCGATTTCAGGGGCAGTTACTTCTGGGAGATGCCAGGAAAATGATTCAGTTGGTCATGCAGTCTGGTTTTCGGGCGGATGCAATTTTTCTAGATCCGTTCTCACCCCCCACCTGTCCCCAACTGTGGACAGTAGAATTTATCGATCTATTGGCTCAGTTGCTAAAGCCTGCCGGACGAATTGCCACCTATTCCTGCGCGGCGGCTGTCCGCACAGCTCTAATGACAGCAGATTTAAAAATTGGAGCGAGTTCACCCTTTGGACGGCGAACGCCAGGAACCATTGCCAGTTTACTGGATGAGGCATTGCCACCCCTCTCTCAGTCTGAACAAGAACATCTACAGACGCGGGCCGCAGTTCCCTATCGTGATCCACAATTGCGAGACTCAGCCGTAGAAATTCACCAGCGGCGGCGGCAGGAACAACAGGGTCGAACCGACCTGGAACCGACCTCCCAGTGGAAAAAACGGTGGATTGAGACCTGGATAAATCCCCAGGAATTGCCACCGGAAAAATCTTAAGATTTCCTGACAATCTAGACGGAAATAGGATGATTGAATAGGATAGTCAGTCGGTCAATCTTGTGAAATCATATTCTAGAGATGTGACTCATCAGATCTACAGGTCAAACATCGCAATCAAGAAATTTTGATGGTAGCAGTAGCAATCTTAGCAGCAGGACGAGGCACAAGGATGAAGTCCGGCATCCCGAAGGTCTTGCATCAAATGGGTGGCCGCACCCTGGTTCAACGAGTTCTGGACAGTTGTCATCTGATTCAACCGTCCCATAAGTTTGTCATCATTGGATATCGAGGGGATCTAGTTCAAGCTTCCTTTGCAGAAGATTCGGAAGCGGAGCAGCCCCAGTTCGTAGAGCAAACCCAACAATTGGGAACGGGCCACGCTGTTCAACAACTCCTGCCACACTTGGAAGGCTTTTCCGGTGATTTACTGGTTCTGAATGGAGATGTTCCGCTTCTGCGACCCCAAACCCTGCAACAACTGATTCAAATCCACCAGGAGAATAAAAGCTCAGCCACAATTCTCACGGCCCACGTGCCAAATCCCCAGGGATATGGACGAGTTTTTTGTGACAGTCAGAATCAAGTGAATCAAATCGTTGAACATCGAGACTGCACTGATGCTCAGCGGCAAAATACTCGGGTGAATGCTGGAATTTATTGTTTTCACTGGCCTGACGTGGCTAGGATTCTGCCCGATCTGAAGCCAGAAAACGACCAGAACGAATATTATTTAACCGATGCTGTGTACCATCTTGACCCTGTGATAGCAGTCGAGGTGGAAGACTATCGAGAAATTTTAGGGATTAATAATCGCAAGCAGCTTGCAATGGCCTATCAGGTCTTGCAGGAATGGGTCAAGGACGAATGGATGGCAGCCGGTGTCACCTTCTTGGATCCGGGTAGCGTCACCATAGATGACACCGTACAGATTGAACCGGATGTGGTGATAGAACCCCAGACCCATTTGCGCGGTAAAACGATTATCGGTTCAGGGAGTCGGATTGGCCCTGGAACCCTGATTGAGAATAGCCACATTGGTCAGAATACCACGGTGCTCTATTCTGTGGTTTCCGATAGTACGGTCTCTGATCAGAGTCGAATCGGCCCCTATGCCCATCTGCGGGGGGAAGCTCAAGTGGGTTCCGAATGCCGCATCGGTAATTTTGTAGAACTGAAAAAGGTACAGGTGGGCAATCGCACAAATATCGCCCACCTGTCCTATATTGGGGATGCCAGTCTGGGAGAAAGGGTGAATATCGGTGCTGGAACTATTACCGCAAACTACGACGGGGTGAATAAGCACCAGACAAAGATCGGCGATCGCTCTAAAACAGGATCAAACAGCGTTCTGGTTGCCCCTTTGACAATAGGCCAGGATGTGACAATTGCTGCCGGGTCAACCATTACAGAAGATTTGCCCGATGACTGTTTAGCCGTTGCCCGACAACGGCAAGTGGTGAAACCCGGTTGGCGACTGAAGCCGCCGACCCAGGATTCCTGATCAAAACCGTAAGAAGGGGATGTTGTGGCTAGAGTTGTGCCATAGACTTGCCATAAACTGGTGAAGTTTCTAGGTTCTTGCTTGCGATTGTGAGTCAGCGTCAAAGCGTCACTTGCCAGTTTGCCATTGTTGCTCTGTTTGTCGTGGGTCTAGTCCTTAGATTCTGGGGATTAGGCCGCTTCAACACATTAGTTTTCGACGAAGTTTACTATGCCCAGTTTGCCAACAACTACTGGACGCGAACTCCCTTTTTTAATGCCCATCCGCCCCTATGCCAGTATCTAATTGCGATTGGCATCTGGATTGCTTCCCATTTGCCGATTGAACAGAGCACCGTCAACGATTTAACTGGCTCTACCCTGGCTCCCTGGAGCTATCGTTGGATGAATGCCTTGATTGGTGCTGGAATTCCACCTATCGTCGGCGGGATTGCCTATCAACTCTCTCGACAGTGGAACTATGCCCTGCTGACAACGTTGTTCATGGAGGTGGAGGGATTATTCCTAGTGGAGTCCCGTTATGCCCTGAGCAACGTCTACATTGTTTTCTTCGGGTTAGTGGCTCAGCTCTGTTTCCTCATTGCGCTTTCGGTTCAGAAGCACCAACGCTGGAAATATTTAGCTCTAGCAGGAATTTGCTTTGGGGCCACAGTTGCCGTGAAATGGAATGGTTTGGGGTTTCTGCTGGGAACTGATCTGCTGCTTGCCTGTGGCTGGATTATTAAGTTGTTCAATGCTGCATGGCTGAAAGCCTATGGCCCTATCAATTCACAGCAGGGAACGACCAGAGATTTTGACAAAATACCCAAGCCCAACCCCTGGCAATCTCCATTGCAACGATTGACGGATCTGACAGCAACAGAATGCCTACTCACCCTGGCAATCGTACCGCTTGTCACCTATTTTCTACTATGGATTCCCCATCTTCAACTCAATCCTGAACCTGGACTATGGCGAATTCAAACCGTCATGTGGCGATTTCATCAGGATTTAGGCTCCGGTGCTGATATTCATCCCTATTGTGCACCCTGGTATACCTGGCCTCTAATGCTGAGGCCCATCGTCTACTTCTATGAAACTCTCACTCCAGCCACCCCTGCTGAAATAACCCAGATTCTACCAACCCCCCTACCGACGCAGCTACCGCAGACCTATGATGTGCATGGTATGGGGAATCCAGTGTTATGGTGGCTATCGGTTGTGGCATTAGGCTTTCTACTACTGCGGTTGTTAGTTTTAGCGTTTGTTATAAGTTGGCAATACATTTCAAATCCCTGTTCAACTAATCCTGATTCAACTTACAGTTGGAAAAACCAATCCGTCAAAGTAACACAAAATCAGAATCATTCAATCCGGCTTTCTCCCCTCAATCAGTTCTGGTTGATTCTCTATATTCTGGTGAACTGGGCTGCCAACTTTCTTCCCTGGATCCAGATCACTCGCTGTGTGTTTCTTTATCACTACATGGGAGCCTTAGTCTTCGCTATTATGGGATGCAGTTGGTGGATTGGACAACTTATCCAAAATAGAAGATTGCCCTTGAAGTTAGTAGGAGTATCTGTGATTATTCTTTGTATGACTGCATTTTTATTTTGGCTGCCTGTCTATCTCGGGCTACCTATTTCTCCGGATGCCTGGAAGGTCAAGATGTGGTTTTCATCATGGATTTGAGTGAGTTAGATCACTATTGTTTGTGACAGACGATACGATCTTGCTTGATTCAAATCAGGTTTTGAAAATTATGAAAAACTTTTCGTTTTTGTCAGGATTTCGTAGATTTTGCTTGAAGATAAATATAGTGGAGTAAATTTTGGGGCCAATTCAAAGCCTCAAATCACTGGTTCTAATCCTACTTCTCCTTGCGCAAAGCCGTCTTCAACTGTGAACTTGATCGACTCCATAACCCACTCGTAAATCAACTG
>JBHJGO010000077.1:0-2541 GCA_050331715.1 Microcoleaceae cyanobacterium | reverse complement strand
AGACTCTTTTTAGAATGAAATAGCCCTGTCCTTGCCTCTTCTTCATAGCCACACTTGCGGTAGAATTCTCGTGTACGCTCAAAGCTTTCTAGACTAGACGTTTCCACCAATAGCAAACGGCCACCCTTTACGACTAGAAGTTGCTCAATATATTGCAACAATGCTCGACCTCGACCTTGCCCTTGACGCTCAGGATGAATAGCAATTAAAAATAAGTTCCATACTCTGTCTGCCATTGGTTCAGGGGCGCAGTAAGCAACTCCAACTGGCCCGTCATCGTCATCTGTAAGCCAAAACTGTTCACTGTCATCATTGCCATTGAAATAGTCAACTAACATTTCATCCAACACCGATAGTTCATTGGGTTGGAATAAACCGACTGCTTCTGCTAAAGCAAGTAACGCTAATGTATCGTTGGGTAGGGTCAATCGAATCATTTGGTCGAATCCTTTAAATTTGAGGCGTAAAAATCATTGACCCCGCATCCTCTGAGGTTTCATAAAAAATTTCTAGCTGGCCTTCTGGGTTCATTTCATAATAAGTTGCATTCTGAAGTTGATTGAGAAATTGATATTCTTGCAATCCGATTGTTTCAGAAATGCAGGCTCTTTCGGTTGAGGCAAGCAGCCCAACTTCTAGTCTTTCTTCCTGAATTTGGTAGGAACCCATGTAATTATTGCAGCCAGAATATCCACTGATTCGATCTGCCGTAAAGCTGACTATAATTCTTGGTTGATCAACCAATGACCAGGACGAATCCTCCAAGCTAGTTTTAAATGGTGCTTCAAATACCAGAACTCCTGTATTTCCATAAGTGATTTCTAGCTGATTTTGGTCATTAATTTCATAGCGCTCTGCTGCCTGTAACGCAGTCAGATATTGAAGCTCCTGCTGCATAATAGGTTCAGGACAAGCCCTTCGGGTCGATGCTGCTGGGCCAATTTTCAGGACATCCGCTTCTATCTGATAGGACGTTCTATACTGGTTACAGCCAGAAGAACCGCTGATTTGATTATCAGCAATCTCCAATGTAACCTTAACCCCTGGAATCATTTTTTTCTGTTCTAATGGCGACTGCCATTCCACCAACGTCCAGGTATCTTTGAGTGTGATAGCATCATTTATTGAATTGGTTTGAGATATTGTAGTAATGGGAGGAATTTCAGTTGCATTCACTGGACGATTTAATGCAAAAGATCCTGACAAACCTATGCTCGACATTGTCAAGCTAATCATGATACCAAATATCCTATGATTTAAGTTCATTTCTCAGTTGAATTAGTTCTCTAAATCAATCATTTTGACGTTGGTAATTTCGCGGGTTCGAGGGTCAAATTCAATATCCATTCCTGACTGACCTCGATCTAATTTAACGACATTACGACCAGAATCAATCACTTGCCAGCCATCCCGCCGCAATCGACTAATGGATTCATCAACATTTTGTCCCACTAATCGCTGACCCGCTTCCTCTGGTTGATTAGCAGAAGTTGATTGTCCTCGGAAAGTGGCTGAGAAATCCTGACCATCCAGGCGGCCATCACTGAAGAGAGTATTAATGGAGTTATTCACACCATACTCAATATAGATAGTACCGTCCGCATCGGCATTGCCAGAATTCTTCACATCAATCACGATGGCGTAGGGATCTCTCGCCACCACTTGACCACCAAACTTCATCAGATTCCGGTTGCCAAGGCGGAAACTTACTTCCGCTGTATTGCGAGAATCAATGCTTACAGCAACACGGGTGATTTCCTCCGGTCGTCGTCCTGCCAGAGTAAAGCGCTCTGAACCCGCTTGAGACAAAGTGGTTGACTGATCAGGGGACTGGGACAAATTTTTGACAAAATTGCCATTAATCCAGCCCACGGCTCCGGATCCGGGAAATTTCACCTGATACCAGGTTGAGTCTGAACGGGTCGTCTCATCCAGAATGTCAACCTGATCCCCAACCAACCCATAACCTTTGACGCGGCTCCGTTCGGAAGGTTCCGAGCGTAGATTGATCTGGGCATTTGGATCCTCTGCGACCAGGACTCCACGGCGTTGGCGGCTAGATCTCTGGGTCAGTTTTTCTGAGGAATTTTGGGGCAGGTTGTGTATTCGAGTTTGAGCCGTTGCAGGCTGATGAGTGCCCAGACTATCGGATGTTATCAGTCCTAGCATCCCCCAGACGAGTCCTATGGCAAGATGTTGAAGTGAACCGGATAATTTCAAGAATTGGTGATTCATTATTTTTGTGAATTTTTTTGATAACTAAGGTGTTTATTAAGCTACTAGTAAAGTGCTATTACTTTGATAACTCAATTATCTCAGCTTTCTCAGGTTTTCAACCCACTAGCTAAGGTTTTATACCAGAACAGCGGCAACCATCACATACAACTTTGCCCCCAATCTATATCGAGAATAGGGTTTCAAAAATATGGCTCAAGTTCAACAAGTTTTCCTAGCGAGTCGGGAGTGCATGTGTGGTTGTATTAGATCCCCTTAGTGGTGCAGAAAACTTTTGAAAACCGGCTCAGGGTTGCACATCAGGAT
>JBHJGO010000076.1:0-4871 GCA_050331715.1 Microcoleaceae cyanobacterium | reverse complement strand
TACTATCCTGAATGTGAATAAATATGACTGTCAATCAGGTGTAGGCTACAGCGATGAATTGTACCTTGTGTTTCAAGTTCTATGACGACTGCATTACCGTTTGAACCAGTAAAGCTGAGACACATCTGGTTTCAGCCCGTTAAGCTCCGCTCGATTCAAAACTCACTTCAGTTCCGACAACTGAAGCAGTGGTTGATTAAAATGGCGGTTATTTTGATGGCCTTTGGAAGTTGGTCGTGCGAAGATTTGTCCTCTCCAGTGGCGACCTCAGCCCCCCAAACCACTCGCATTAACAGTTTAGAAAAGCGGAAGTCGGGAGCCCGTGTTTGTATCAAAGGAACAGTTGAGGAACAAGCGCCCTTCATTCAATCCGGTGCCTATCAGCTTGCGGATCGATCCGGTTCTATTTGGATTTTCACGACACAACCCCTGCCAGAGTTGGGAGAAGAGATTCTGATCTGCGGCCAGGTAGGTTACGAGAATATCGTCCTGGAGGACTTACAAGAGCGGGATGTGGGTGGAATCTATCTGAAAGAATATCAGAAAAAGTCTATACCTAAACAAAATGGGTCAGAGGGTATAACCCCCTAACCCGTGGTGATATGAATAACTCCAGCCTCAACCCTGATTAGAGAAGCAGAGGAGGGAATTTCAGCGTTATGCATGGTCAAGCACTTGGAATTTAAGGGGTCTGGCAGACTAGATGGGCCGGGTTGGATGCGGCTATCTCTTTCTCAGGATGGCAACAAAACTGAGGGGAAAGATCTGCTTTTGGGCATAGGTTGACTTGCAGACGAAATAACAACGCAGCCGAAAACAAGTAGGGTCGGATAGCAGTGCTATCCAACCCTTCTAGTTCAAAATGAAATCGAAATGAAATCGAAACAGTTATTGATCTTCGCTCAACCTAGTAAGGCCACTTCCAGTTGGCAACCTCATCGTTATCCTTACCCCTCTCGTAGGCGTAGTTCAGGTTCTCGATGATGGCATTCTTCATTCGCTCCTTCACATGAGCTGCCGCAGATCCCAACCGAGGAATGTAGTTGATTGCATCAATTACCAAGTTGAATCGGTCAATCTGGTTGTTGATTGCCAACTCCAGCGGAGTATTGATGTTTCCTTCCTCTTTGTAACCCCGAACGTGGATTCGGTGCTGGTTCGTGCGACGGTAAGTTAGCTTGTGAATCAACCAGGGATAACCGTGGAAGTTAAACAACACAGGCTTGTCGGGTGTGAACAAGCTGTCAAAGTCCCTGTCAGATAAACCATGGGGATGCTCTGTCTCAGGCATCAGCTTGAATAGATCCACCACATTGATGAATCGAACTCTGATATAAGGGAACTCCTCTCGCATGATGGCAGTCGCAGCCAGGGCTTCCTTAGTTGGAATGTCACCGCAGGATGCAATCACAATGTCAGGAATATCCGGCTCAGTGCCCTGATCATCATTACTAGCCCATTCCCAGATGCCAATTCCCTTGGTGCAGTGCTTTACTGCTTCATCCATGCTGAGATACTGCAGGTGCTTCTGCTTGTCGGAAACAATGACATTCACGTAATCAACGCTACGCAAACAGTGGTCTGCTACAGACAGCAAGCAGTTGACATCTGGCGGGAAGTAGACCCGAGTCACATCAGGACTCTTGTTTGTAACCAGATCAACAAAACCAGGATCCTGGTGGCTGAATCCGTTGTGATCCTGACGCCAAACGGTAGAGGACAATAGAATATTCCAGGAAGAAATCGGTGCGCGCCAGGGCACTTCATTCTTACAGATATCCAACCACTTGGCATGCTGGTTAAACATGGAATCAATCACATGGGCAAATGCTTCGTAGGTGTGGAAGAAACCATGGCGTCCAGTCAGCAGATAGCCTTCCATCCAGCCCACCAGAGTGTGCTCACTCAGCATCTCCATCACGCGACCGTCTGGAGACAATTCACTACCATCTAGATCCTCAGGTTTGAAGTCAGCCAGCCAGGTTTTTTTGGTCACTTCATACAGGGCCTGCAAACGGTTAGAAGCGGTTTCGTCGGGGCCAAATACCCGGAAGTTGTTCATGTTGTCCCGCATCACATCCCGCAGGAAGTAACCCAGGTACGTGGTGTTTCCCGCTTCAATCCGACCGTGATCCCGAACCTCAATCGCATACTGGCGGAAGTCAGGCATTTTCAGCTCTTTCCGCAGTACACCACCATTGGTGTGGGGATTCGCACTCATCCGGCGATGGCCCTTAGGGGCAAGTTCCTTGAGGTCAGGACGAAACTTTCCATCTTCACTGAAGAGATCCTGAGGTTTGTAACTGCGGAGCCAGTCTTCTAGAACTCTCAGGTGTCCAGGATTAGTTTGAATATCTGCCATTGGCACCTGGTGGGCCCGCCAGAATCCCTCAACCTTATGACCATCGATATCCTTCGGAGCTGTCCAGCCTTTGGGAGTGCGCAGGATAATCATGGGCCAGCGAGGACGAGTCGCATCCTTTGCCTCTCCCCGTCGAGCTTCCGCTTGAATCGCCCGAATTTGATTGACGCTGTGCTCCATTGTCGCCGCCATTTTCTGGTGTGTGATGGAGATATCATCGCCTTCGACATGCTCTACAACGTAGGGCGTGTAACCATAACCCACGAACAACGCTTCTAGTTCTTCAGGGCTGATGCGAGAAAGAATAGTTGGATTCGCAATTTTGTAGCCGTTCAAATTCAGAATTGGTAGAACCGCACCATCACGCACAGGGTTCAAAAACTTATTAGAGTGCCAGGACGTGGCCAGAGGGCCAGTTTCTGCTTCTCCATCTCCCGCGACGCCCAAAACGATCAAATCCGGATTGTCGTAAACCGCACCATAGGCATGGGAAATGCTATATCCCAGTTCGCCCCCTTCGTGGATGGAGCCAGGTGTTTCAGGAGTACAGTGGCTACCAATATGACCCGGAAAAGAGAACTGCTTGAAGAACTTCTGCAACCCTTCTAGATCTTCGCTCTTGTCTGGGTAAACCTCGGAGTAAGTTCCTTCCAGATAGGTCGGAGCCAAAATTCCAGGTGCGCCATGACCGGGGCCAGCCATGATCAATGCGTCTAAATCCAACTTGTTGATCAGACGATTCATGTGGACATAGATGAAGCTTAGAGCAGTACTTGCTCCCCAGTGACCCAGAAGACGGTACTTCACGTGCTCAGCCTTGAGCGATTCCTGTAGTAAAGGATTATCTTTCAGATAAATCATGCCCAAAGCCAAATAATGGCAGGCATTCCAGTAGTCATTAATTTTGCGTAGCTCGTTGTCATTCAACGGATTAGTGATTTCTGTTGGGATATTTGGCGTTGCTACCATAACGATGAATCCAGTAAAAGGTGAACTTCATAAGAGGTTTGATGCTGAAGGGAAAAGTGATGTAAGTTATCAACTTTTGACATCCCTTGAACATAAACCATTAGCCAGTAAATCTTTAGATTTAGCCTTAATGTGTAGCCTGATCCACTACACCAGACTCATTAAAGTTCAAACTAATCGAATTCGCAAGCTTTTCCTGATCTCTTCAGGATTCTTTAATAGATCATCTGCTCTTAACCAAGTTTTAATATTTCTTTAGCAAAGGACTCTAGATAAGTTGATACTTTATGGGCAACTTCTATTGGTCGTTGTGCCTTGGAATACGTTATTATTCTGGTTGTTTTAGTAAAGTTTTGTTATGAGTTTAAAGCTGTATTTTATTCGCCATGGAGAAACCACCTACAGTAAGACAGGTGGCTACTGTGGAGTGCTTGACGTTGATTTGACGGATGAAGGGCTGGAAATGGCTAAGCAGTTTGCTATGGCCTACCGTTCTCTAGAATGGTCTGCGGCCTATGTCAGTCCACTCAAGCGTACCGTTGCGACGGCGAAGCCTCTTTGTGCAGCCGTCGGGATAGAAATGCAGATCCGAGACGGTCTAAAGGAAATTTTCTACGGGGAATGGGAAGGCAAAACGCCGACAGAAGTGAACCAGCAGTACCACGACCAGTACGTTCGCTGGCTAACCGACCCAGGCTGGAATGCACCTGTTGGGGGAGAGCGGGGCGTCGATATTGCTCGTCGTTCTTCTGAAGTCATCCGTGAAATTCAAGATAAATTCTCGGACGGCAATGTTTTGATTACCTCACACAAGGCTACGATCCGGATTATGCTTTGTCAGCTTTTGGGAATTGATATTGGCCGATATCGCGATCGCATTGCTATGCCTGTTAGCGGCGTGAGCGTGGTAGAGATGACCTCCCACGGGCCGTTAGTTCATAGCTTGGCAAATCGGTCTCATTTAGATCAGCGGTTACAATCTTTGCCAGGAACTTAAGATAAGTTGGGCGTTAGATAGTGGGTTATTGCTCTGAAGCTGTTAGCCTTCAATGGGTCAAAACCAGACCCCTCAAAAATCAAGAAAATATCAAGAAAACTAGAAATCAACGCCCGTATTCACCTGGCTTTGTCAAGCCATTCATTTTGAGTCAATTCTGCTTGAAAGCAACCGAAAAATGTATCGTTAAATTTCAGTTAAATTCTCAATTCATCCTATGAAAATTTTAATTTTAAATGCAGGTTCTAGTTCTCAGAAGAGTTGCCTTTACCACCTAGAGGGAGCAACCCTACCGGAGCAAACCCCTGAGCCAATCTGGGAGGTAACAATTGACTGGACGGCTTCCCCCGATGCTGGGTTGATGAAGATCAAAGCCAATGGCATCAAGCAGGAAATCTCTCTAGATCCAACCCAGCGGCTCGACGGGGTCTCCAAAATGCTGAACTCCCTAACACAAGGGGACACCAAGGTGTTGGAACAGATGTCCGAAATTGATGTGGTGGGGCATCGAGTCGTTCACGGGGGGGCAGAGTACTCCAGAGC
>JBHJGO010000075.1:0-11839 GCA_050331715.1 Microcoleaceae cyanobacterium | reverse complement strand
CCCTCAGACCTACACTGAGCCAGACTCTCATTCCGTACCACAGCACGTCCCTCAGCCCGACCCTTAGAGATAATTTCCTGATAAATCACTGAATCCTGCACAACTTCCTCCTTCAGCATCTTCTGAATCAGCGCCTTGTTCAATGATAATCCTGCCAGTACTGAGGTTGCTGCTGCAACATTGCCTTGTTCATTCTCAGCTAGATCTGCAATCTTTGCTCTCACTTGGCCTAGGATTTTCTCTGGATCTTGAGTTTGACCCAGAGCTGCTAGCGGCAACAAGCCAGAAAACTTGAGCAATTCTTCCGCCGGAATTTCCCACAGACGAATCACTCTGAACTCGTGACGAACTCCTGGAATGGTAAAAACAGTCTGACGAGCCAATTCTGAACCTGTCGGTTTGAGATAAATCACGAACTGCTCCACCTGTTTACCAGGACAGCGACGATGAATCCGAAGTCGATAATCTGCCATGCGAAAGGGGATTTCTGGGTCAGGTCGAGTTTGGAATTCGAGGTGCAGTAGCGTATCCTGGGATTCCAACAAGATGAGTGTATCGGCTCGAATCGGTTCTGACTGTAATTCAGAGGGTTCAACTCGAGATAGGTTGATGGGTTCTCCTAGCAACCACTGAGCAAAGTCGCTGCTGTAAGTTTCTGCCAAAAATTTGCAAACGTTGTCATACATAAATTCAGTCTGCTAACCCTGAACACAGCAGCCATTTATGGCAATCTAGTAATCTCTTGGGCTTCATTTGGCAGTTTGGCCTGTTGCTGCCCTTTGATTCGTGCTTGCGCTGTGAACAAACCAATTGGGGTACTGAGCAAATCCACTAAATCCGCCTTTCCTGCAACCATCTTTGCCCCTGTAGTCGGAACTTCCTTCAAAAACCAGCGAGTCAGGCGATAGGCATAATCCTTCGTTTTTAACTCCGGCATTAAGCTGACGCCATGCAACTCATGCAGATAACGGTTGGATTCCCCATAGCGTCGCCACTGGCTGCGAAGCGACTTGAGGGTTGAGCGATGGCGATGTTTGATCACCGCTTGCTCAGCAAAATGAAGCTGATAATCTGTTTGTTTCTGGGCTCGCCAGCATAGGTCAGCATCTCCTCCTGTAGTCAAGTAGGGTCTGAACAATCCGACTTGCTGTAAAACCGACCGACGAATCGCTAAATTCGCAGTCTGTCCGTAGGGACAGAATTTATTAGCCAGGGTATGTTTCTGAGAAAGGGTATCCTGACGATCCGCATGTTGTTCTAGCAAAGTTGTTCCGGGCAACGCCATGATTTCGCCGACCACAATTCCTACCCTCGCATCTGCAAAGGGCTCAACCAGCTTTTCCAACCATTGGGGTTCAGGTCGACAATCGGCATCGGTGAAAGCAATAATTTCAGACTCAGTTGATCGAATGCCTGTGTTGCGAGCGGCATAGGAACTCTGGATCTTGTCCTCTAAAAGTGGAACAATCTGAAGCCTTGATGCAGCCTCAGATTGAATTTCAGCAGGTTGGTTTAAAGAAGGTGACCGAGCTGCATCCTGTAAAATCTCGCTAGTTCGGTCTTTGCTGTTGTTGTCAACTAGCAGGTAGCTGACCGATTGACGGGGATAGGTCTGCTGCTGTAAACAGGCTAATAATCCTGGTAAATCATCCTCACCGTTATAGATGGGGACAACAACTGAAACGTCAACCATAAAGGAACCCTAGTGAATCACCCAGCTTGTGATCACCAGTATGGCATTAATCGCGTAGAAGCAGGCAACCACCTGGACTTCTGACCAACCAGAGAGTTCTAGATGATGATGCAAGGGAGCCATTTTGAACAACCGCTTACCCACACCATCCGGCCCTTTAGTCGCCTTGTAATAGCTCACCTGGGCAATCACTGACAAGGTCTCAACCAGGAAAATGCCGCTCATGACCAACAAGACCCAAAGGCTATTACTGAGAATGGCAACGGCAGCTAGCCCACCACCCAAAGCAAGGGAACCTGTATCGCCCATAAAAACTTTGGCCGGGTTTCGGTTATGGCTGATGAACCCTAAGCAACTACCGCTCATGCAGGCACAGAACGTTGCCAGTTCTGGGGAAGTGAAGCTGAGATAAGCGGCCAATCCAAAGAAGGCGATCGCCCCCAAACCTCCCATCAAACCGTCTACCCCATCGGTCAAGTTCGTCGCATTGCTCTCCGCAACTAGAACAAACACTGCCACAGGCCAGAAGAGAAGACCCAAAGGCAGAACCAACCTGAACGGCAATGCAACGGAGGCCACTTCGGGCTGACTCCAGGCCACCCAACTGCAAAACAACACCGCAAACCCGACTTGCAGTGCTAACTTCATCCGAGGAGAAATTCCTTTGTTATTCTTGCGCTTCAGAATCTGCCAATCATCCATCCAGCCAATGAACCCGTAGGCCAGGGTTAATCCAGCAACAGCACAGGTATCGGGGCTAAAGCCGGAGAGTAAGAGAGCAATCCCAACCCCAACAGGAATGAAGAAAATCCCACCCATCGTTGGCGTTCCGGCCTTCTTCAAATGGGCTTGGGGGCCATCTTCCCGAATGAATTGCCCTGCCTTAATCCGAACCAACATTGGAACTACCCAATATCCCAGTAAGGCTGCGGTCAGGGTACAAAGAGCAAAGGGAACAAAAACGGAAGTCTTCCAATCCGCAAAATGGCCAGTGGTCAGATCGAGCAGTACTGAAAGTACCGTTAATCCAATGCCAACCCAGAAAAACAGAGCTTGACCGGACAGCCGGGACAGACCAATTCTGGAAAACAGAGTATCCTCAGAAGTTTCTAAACGCATCCTCTACACCAACTTCAACAATGGAAGATTTGACCCTGAGACAGCTAGCTGAACAGAACAATCAAACCCTCCAGCGCGACTCCTGATAGAACCTTTCAGTATGTCCTCTGCATCGTGAGTCGATGAAACATCACAACACACAGGAAACTGTACCAGAAATACAGCGCTAGAACCTAGTCATCTGCGACTTCTTCGCTGTCATCTTCCTCGTCCTCGTAGGAAGACTCATCCACGATCAAATCTGAGATCTCCTGATCTGCTTCCAGATAACTGGTCTGTTCTTGAACATCCCGAGCAATTAAGCGTCCCGTTGACTTTAGCCATCCCAGGAGAGAAGTTACTTCCTCAGTGGGAATCACGTCAGCGGGCTCATGCACAGGCGTCTCGATCAGCGATGGATTGTTCAATGATGGATTATTCATGGCGAGTTACAAACTGTCAACTTATTGTCATGCAATCTCTATCATTACAAAGATCACTACGGGGCAACCATCAACTCATCAGGCTATTCCGCAAAACTTGACTGAACTGCAACCTAACCCTGCAAAGCTCCAGCTCGCCAGAGTGACCTCGAAATCCGCCATAAGTTAGGCAAATGGCGTAATCCCCCATAATTTACCACGATCAGGTTGGCCAATTGATAAGAATTTGTTTTATCCCATTGGAAAATTTGGCATATTTCCCAATCAATTATCCCAGTCAATTATCCCAGTCAATCATTCCAGTCAATCGTTACGCATCAATCACTACCGATTAATCCAGTAGGGACAGGGTCATCCCGCCTCGGTGCAACAGCCCGATCCCAAACTAAGGTACAATTCTCCTGGTTTTGACCGGGCTAGATTGGCTCAGTTCTCAGCCAGCTTTTCAGAGTAATCCTTCGGAGTAACAATGACGACCCGCGTTATCCTCGTCCGTCATGGCCAAAGTACCTACAATGTCGAGCATCGAATTCAAGGCCGACTCGACGAATCCGTTCTGACTGAAAAAGGCCAAAGTGATGCGGCCCGTACTGGAGAAGTCCTGGCGAATATTCAGTTTGGGGCAATGTATTGTAGTCCCTTGCAACGTGCCCGTGAAACGGCTGAAATTATCCGCTCTCACCTCAAAACTCAGCCAAACCTACAGCCAACAGAACTATTACTAGAAGTTGACCTACCGCTTTGGGAAAACCTGCAACGTCAGGCCGTGATTGAGCAGTTTCCACAGGATTATCAGCGTTGGCAAGAACAACCGGATGAGTTCTTCATGACAATCTCTGAAAATGGTCAGGAACGCCAGCATTTTCCGGTACTCTCTCTATTCGAGCAGGCTAAGCAATTTTGGTTAGATTTATTAGCTCGACATAAGGATGAAACGGTTTTAGTCGTTGCCCATAACGGAATCAATCGCTGCTTGATTGCAACGGCCTTGGGAATTCAGCCAAAGTTTTACCAGGGAATTCAGCAGTCCAACTGTGGTATCAGCATTTTGAATATTGCTGACGTGGCATCGGGAGAATTTCCACCGCCAGCGGCAGTGCAGTTGGAATCGATGAATTTAACGCAACATCTCTCCTCTGATTTGCCGTCTTTTCGTAGCAATCACCAGGGGCCGCGTTTACTACTGATTCGTCATGGGGAAACGGAGTGGAACCGCAAGGGACAATTCCAGGGGCAGATTGACGTTCCCCTGAATGACAATGGTCGTCAACAGGGCAGGAAAGCCGGAGAATTTCTTAAGTCCTTCCAGATTGATGCTGGTTTCAGTAGCCCCATGGCCCGTCCCAGGGAAACTGCTGAGATTATTCTGGAGCATCATCCAGGCATTAAACTCCAGTTTGATGATGACTTCAAGGAAATTAGTCATGGTCTCTGGGAGGGTAAGCTGGAGGACGAAATTAATCAAAGTTATCCTGGACTGCTACAACAGTGGAAAACCACTCCAGAGGTGGTGCAAATGCCGGAAGGCGAGAACCTGCAACAGGTCTGGGAACGGGTGAAAGTTGCCTGGCGAAAAATGGTGCAATCCATTGATCAGCAACCGATTGTCGCCATCGTTGTAGCCCACGATGCGGTGAATAAGGCGGCCCTCTGTCAGTTATTTGACCTCGATCCAGAACACTTCTGGAATTTCAAACAGGGCAACGGCGCAGTCACGGTGATTGATTACCCCAAAGGGGTTGAAGGTCGTCCGGTTCTGCAAGCGATGAATATTACCACTCACCTCTCTGATAGCGTTCTGGATCAAACTGCAGCGGGAGCACTCTAGCAGAGGTTGGTTCTCGACTAAAGTATGAGCTACGAACTGCTACGACAGGTAAGAGTTCTGAATCCTCAGGCTGGAACAGATGAGGTGCTGGATATTCTCATTGGCGAACAAACCATGCAAGCGATTCAGCCTCAGCTTGAGACCTGGCCAGAGAATACCCAAATCCGAGAGGGTCACGGATTAATCCTTGGCCCCGGTTTGGTCGATCTGTACAGTCACTCTGGAGAACCAGGTCATGAAGAGCGAGAAACCCTGGAGAGCCTTACTGCTACAGCTCAAGCGGGGGGGTTTACGCGGGTAATGGTTTTGCCAGATACCCATCCAGCAATGGATGAAGTTACGGTTGCTAGTTTCCTGCGGGACAGGTTACGGATGACAAACGGGCGTTGCCCTATCAATTTCTGGGGCGCACTAACAAAAGGAGTTCAGGGGCAACAAATGACTGAACTCAAGGAGTTGATCAACGCAGGCATCGTTGGTCTAGCGGATGGTCAGCCGATCCACGACCTAGTATTGCTGCGCCGCATTCTGGAATACCTCAAACCGCTCAATCAACCGATAGCTCTGTTCTGTTGCGATCGCCCCCTAGCCGGAAATGGCGTGATGCGGGAGGGAATAGCTTCAATCTGGAATGGCCTGCCTGGGGTTCCCCTCTATGCTGAAACTGTAGCTTTATCTGCGGTGCTAGAACTGGTTGAGGTTCTAGACGTTCCCTTGCATCTGATGCGAATTTCCACTGCCCGTAGTGTGGAACTGATTCAAGCCGCAAAAGCCCGTCAACTTCCGATTACCGCCAGCACCACCTGGCTCCACCTTTTACTCAACGCCGAAGCCATTAATCCCATGTCGCTGGGTAATGGAGATTCAGAATTCTCGCTCTTACCCTATGACCCTAATCTCAGACTCGATCCGCCCCTGGGCAATCCATCTGATCAACAGGCTTTAATTCAAGCGGTTCATGAGGGGGTGATTGATGCGATCGCCATTGATCATACTCCTTACACCTATGAGGAAAAAACCGTAGCCTTTGCAAAGGCTCCACCCGGAACTCTGGGATTAGAATTCGCTCTCCCCCTCCTCTGGCGAAAGTTCGTAACCTCCGGACAATGGTCAGCGTTAACCCTATGGCAAGCCCTCAGTACAAAACCTGCTGAGTGTCTAGGACAAGCTCTCCCCCAAATTGGCTTAGATCAATCGATTGAATTAACCCTATTCGATCCAGCACAGGTTTGGACAGTTAACTCTACTGAACTCAGTTCCCTCTCCTCCAACACCCCATGGCTAGGTCAACAGATTACCGGGAGAGTCGTTAAAACTTGGCTATGATAATTACTCTGCAACAAATTGGGGTCACGGTGGAAATTCCTGTTGCTGGTGACGCAGGATGCTAGATGATAAACTCTGATTGAATTTAGCCTTTCACTAACGCTGTGAACTTGAACCGTCGTTTTTGGTTACTCCTAACGTTGGGGGCAACGCTTGTCACCTCTCGAAGTCTGTCTCAAACACAAGCCAATTCACCTGTTTTCAATCCGGAGAATATTGCAGCAAATTGCCCCACCCAAATGGCCCAGCTAGAAGCAGGAACCTATCGCCTGACCCAGGATGCCGAATCAGCAACCATTAGTTTATCCCCTCAATGGCAGTCCGAGACGCTATCATTCCAAGAGCGTTCAAATCTACACAGCCTAAGATTCCTGGAATGTCACATTCGAGCGGCAGAACAGGGTAATGTTGCTGCCCTGGAAACGGCTCAAACTGTAATTTTGGACTGGGCAGAACAAAACCCCTTACCCCAACAAGCTTCATCCGAAGACCCTGACGAGAGTTCAGAGATCGAAGTTAACCCGGCTAGCCTTCCTCCAGCCTGGAAATCAGAAGCGGCAGCGTGGCGATCGGTGCTGTTGAGCTATGTCTACTGGGTATATCAAAGCTCTGAGCAGCCAACAAGTTTACTGGATGCCCCCCCTGATCAAACGCAGGAAACATCGGACAATGTTCAAGATCAAACCTCTAATCAGAGCATTGAACAACAATTGAAAAATCTGGCGGCAACCCACGCAGCATTCCAGTCAAAATCTCAGATTTACCAGCCCAATGATCACAAAGGCATTGCCAACAGCATGGCCCTAATCGCCTTGGGTCAAGCTTTCTCTGAACAACCCGAAGCAGAAGGTTGGATAGAGCTAGGTCTAGAACGGGCAGAACAACAAATGCGGGATAACGTTTCGGCTGAAGGCATCCATTTGGAACAGTCCGGTATCCTGCATCAACAGGCTCTCCAGAATTTCATGGCGATCTATCGGGCCTTTCCAACCGATAATCTTTCTCTTTCGGCTACCTATCGCCAAAAGTTAGACAGAATGTTAGGCGCTTCAGCGCTAATGATGGGAGTCAATCGTCGGGTTGAGGGCTTGCCGGACAGCGATCCGAATCAAGATCTATTGCTGACTGCTCTCAAAACGTTCAATAACCTGGATCTGAGTTCGACCTCTTCTGGTCAGGGATTGATGGTAAAAATGCAGCGGCGGCAGGTTCCTCGGGGTCTACATCTCTATCGCCGGGGCGGATACAGCTTTTTCGTGCCGGGTTCGGGACAGCAGCTAGAAGCGGTATTTAAAACCCGACTACATGATCCTGACTTGCGTCAGCCAAAAGTTGAGAATTCTACGGGCAACACTTCGGAAACCCATTCAATACAAGAAAATCACCAACAAAATGCCCTGATGGTCACTGCCCGCATCGGCAACCAGCCTTTGTTGATTCACCCTTCGCAACATTTAGAGAGTGAGTTGGAACCCTACTTTTTCACCCCAGCCGCCAGTAACACCGTTCAGGTGGGAGATTTCAGCCAGGAACCCTTACTGAGAACCCTGCCCGATCAAAATCAATTCAGTCAGTGGGGTTGGTTAAGTTCTGTTTTCGGTCGAGGGCGACAACAATCCTCCGATTTGCTTCCGGAAGATCTCTTACCTGAAAATGGTGAAGTTGTCACCTTTGGTAGCAATCCTCAGCTTGATTTCGTCACGGCCCGTCATCAAACCTATCCTGATGTTCAACACACTCGTACCGTGGCTCGAATTGGTGCAGACTACCTTTTAGTCTGGGATCAGTTGCAGGGGAAAACAGAGCATCCCTATCGCCAGACCTTTCATTTTCCGCCCAATCTCCGAGTTAAGTTGATGAGTTCAGAAGGGTTACTGCGAGAGAATCAAAGTATTTTAGCTCGATTTGTTCAATTGGAACCAGATGTATCTGGGCGCGTTTGTCGGGGCAAACTAGAGCCGATTCAGTGTGGCTGGTATCGAGATGCGAGTATGACTGAAAAAGTCCCAACACCAGCAGTGTTATACGAAACCCAAGCCCAATCAACTCAATTTATCTGGGTTTTGTCGGCTCGGCCCCAATCCTTCAAAGCTCAAGTAGATCAGGTTCAAGAGGGTACTAAATCATACCAGTTATTAACCCTATCTCGCGGTAATGAAAAATTGCGTCTTGCCTTGAAGGATGTAACAGTTCAATTGGAAAGCTTTACCCAAAAATAGTAGGTGCCTACTTTTTCACAGGGATCACTTGCCAGCTCAATTTGAGATTGAACCAAAAATTCCATAATGTAACGGTGGCGATCGCAATTAATTTTGCCAGGTATTCATTCATCCCTAAAAAGCTTGATAAAAAGCTCACCAGTAAAACATTGAGAATCAGGCCTGACAGGCAAACTAAATTAAATTTCAGAAACCGCTTAATCCCTTTTTTCAAACCTTTTTGTCGCCTTGAAACATCACCAAATGTCCACAGGTCATTCCAGACAAAGTTATTCAGAATTGCTAACTCCGAGGAGAAAATCGCACTACGAGCCAATCCCAAACCCCATACAGTTCGAAGAAGATAGAACATACCCAGGTCAACAAAAACACCGCTAAACCCTACCACTCCAAACCGTAGAAATCTCCCTACAGGCCATAGTGACCAGCGCAGCCGTACCAAGTGACTCAAATATTCAAGATAATGCTTCCAGGTCACTTTGCTCTCTCCTTCAATCCGCTCCTGGAACACATAACCTGCTTCGGCAATCTGACGAATATCTCCTCGGGCAATGACTTCAATTAGGATTTTATACCCAACGGGATTAAGGCGTTTATTTGCAACCGCTTCCCGTCGGACTAAAAAATAGCCACTCATTGGATCGGAAACTTGCCCCACAATACCAGGAAGAATCAGCAATCCTAGAAGTTGTGCGCCTCGGGACAAAAAACGTCGTTTAAAGCTCCAATCGCTAACCCCACCTGATTCAACATGACGACTGGCAACTACTAAATCTGTCCTTGAATTCATCAGTTGCAAGAGCCGAATCAAGATTTCAGGAGGATGCTGGAGGTCTGCATCAATCACACCCAGAACTTCTCCCTGGGCCACCTGCCAGCCTCGGATCACCGCAGTGGAGAGACCTCTTTCCTCAGAACGACGCATGACTCGAAGCTGAGGGTACTGGCAGATCAGGCTTTGGGCAATCTTCCAGGTTTGATCCGGACTATCATCATCGACTACAATCAGCTCGTACTGGGTTGGAAGCTCAGCATCCAAGAGCTGAGTCAATTGCTGAACTAAATCAGTAATGTTTTCACCCTCTTGATAGGTCGGAATCACCAGGGAAAGCTTCAATAGGTGACTATTGGCTGGAAGCGATGCACAACAGTTAGAAATTACAAAGCTCCCTTTCGGTGTTGGAAGCAATAGGTGATGGCTTGAAATCATTGAATCCAGTTCAGATTCCTCCCTGAAGGACGACAAGTTGTATTGACTTAAACTCGTTCATTTTGGTTCACTCCATCGACTAATCGTTCAGTTTAATGCGGCCAGCCTGAACGTAGTCGAAGATCCGATTGATTTGATAGCGTTCCATATCCGTTGTTTGTCGATCTGCCAGAATTAGACTGATCAGTGCAGAATACTCACTGCGACTGACCTGACCATTGGCGAAAATTCGATCCACTCTTTGGGTAACCGTTATGCTAGATTGGCGCTGCGTCATTTGGATCATTTCCTGGGCTAGAGTAACAAATATTAATATTTAACTCGATATAACCTTTCCAGGTCTAGTGAAGCATAGATTTATGAGGCTAGGGCACGCTGCGACCCAACCCCCTGTAACCTGTCAGCTTTGGAAACGCTGTATTGGGCAACAACCTTACGAAATTCGGGTATCAACCTAAGGCGAAGTGGTAGGCGGCGGAACCGCTCACCACTTCATTAAACTTGTTCCGCCTGAAGCGGGAACTCCGAAATTCAACAGTTCTTGAAATTTTATTTGACATGAAGAAGGCTGCCTGAGGATAATCTAAACGTAAATAGAGTCATGCATGGTGTAAAGTTCTTTGGCTAACGTAGTTGTTATTGGTGCTCAGTGGGGCGATGAAGGAAAAGGCAAGATAACTGACCTGCTCAGCCGCTCGGCAGATGTAGTGGTTCGATACCAGGGCGGAGTTAATGCAGGTCATACGGTTGTTGTAGAGGATAAAACCCTTAAGTTACACCTGATTCCATCGGGGATTCTGTATCCCGACACCGAATGTATCATTGCGGCTGGAACGGTAATTGATCCAAAGGTTTTGATTGAAGAGTTGGATCAGTTGGCAGTTTTGGGAGTCTCTACAGAAAATCTTAAAATTGCCCAGGCTGCTCATATCACTATGCCCTATCACCGCATGATTGACCAAGCCTCTGAACGGCGACGGGGCGATCGCAAGATTGGTACGACTGGAAGAGGCATCGGCCCGACCTATGCGGACAAGTCTGAGCGCACAGGAATTCGCATGATTGACTTGATGGATGCAGAAACCCTGCGATCTCAGCTCCAGTGGACAGTATCCTACAAGAATGTTGTCCTGCAAAAGCTCTATGATCGGCCTCCCCTCGATCCAAAGGCTGTCTACGAGGAGTACATGGGATACGCTGAACGTTTGTGTCCCTATGTTGTTGATGCGTCCCTTAGAATTTATGAAGCAACGAAGAAGCGGGCCAATATTCTGTTTGAGGGAGCACAGGGAACTCTCCTGGATCTAGATCATGGAACCTATCCCTACGTTACATCTTCCAATCCCATTGCAGGTGGAGCCTGCGTGGGTGCTGGAGTTGGGCCAACGATGATTGATCGGGTGATTGGAGTTGCCAAAGCCTACACTACTCGCGTTGGTGAGGGGCCATTTCCCACCGAGTTAGTTGACAGCGTGGGAGAACATTTGGGAGAAAAGGGCGCAGAATTTGGCACAACCACGGGGCGTAAACGGCGCTGCGGTTGGTTTGATGCGGTGATTGGACGCTATGCGGTACGGGTAAATGGTCTGGTATGTCTGGCGATTACAATGTTGGATGTGTTGGATGAATTGGACGAGATTATGGTCTGTGTGGCCTATGAGGTGGACGGAGCTAAGTGCGAACATTTCCCCACTGACTCGAAAAAGTTTGCTCGGTGCAAGCCACTCTATAAGGCGTTACCCGGTTGGAAAGCAGACACTTCTCATTGTCGCTCGATTGAGGATCTACCCAAAGCTGCCCACACCTACCTGCGGTATCTGGCGGAATTGATGAAGGTACCGATTGCAATTGTTTCTTTGGGAGCCAGCCGCGATCAGACGATCATTATTGAAGATCCAATTCATGGGCCAAAGCGTGCATTATTAGATGCAAATAGTTGAATCAAAGCCTTATCATCTGAGAAAACAGAGACAGCATCAGCGAAGCCAACACTATTTGTCAGAAACTGAGAGGGTCAGGTCT
>JBHJGO010000074.1:0-79059 GCA_050331715.1 Microcoleaceae cyanobacterium | reverse complement strand
CAACCTCTAACCTTCCAAGTTGTGTGACTGATCTATGCCATGAGAAATCAAGGGTTTCAGGCATTGAAATTTACCAACTTTATTCCATGACCACAACACCAAACTTTACTCATTCAGCGCACCCCATCGTTAACTCTCGTGCTCTAGACAATTTAAATTGAATTTTTAATCAATTTTCTCGAAAAAGATGATAAAGTGAACTATAACTTGCTCCGAGAGGAATGACGCTTGGAGAAATAAAATTCATCTTTGGAGGAAAAGTGAACCATGGATTTGAGGGATTATCAATACCGAGCAACCCGTCAAGGACTCGCATCAATCAAATTCTTCAAATTTTGTGTGATTGGGTTAGAGCAGGAAATTCGAGATATCAACACCAAGGCTAAAAAATTAGACAGCATGGAAGACGTCAATCTAAACAAACTCACCCAACAATTAGGAGATTGTTTATGGTTCATTACCAATCTGGCCCATTCCGCCGGACTTAGCTTAGATGAAGTTGTGGCAGAGAGTCTAGGTCAGAACCAGGTAGAAACGGTAGAAGCAGGGGTCGCATCCCCAGAAACGGAAGACTATAGCGAAGACTACAGCAATGGACATGCGGTGAGCGTTGAAGTCATTGATGACTTCTAGAAATAAATCCCGCATTTCAATTCTTTTGTGCTGAACCACCGGATCTCGCGCACAAAACAGTTTTTCGTGTAAGTCAATGTCCAATTTTGAGGTTGACTCAGGTGATGCAGTTGACCCCGAAGCAAAGCTCGCAAGGCAACGCGAGTTCTTAGATAAATTCTTAAGCAGTAGTATCCTGGCTTTCGTAAGTCATCTTCAGGATTCACTTGAACTGCTCCTTGCATCTTGGAATAGCGACCAATATCTCGAATGTCTAGCACAATCGGATATTGCACCGAATATCCCTTGGGGAGTAGAAACACGCCATAGACCTGATGTCGGCCCCGCCAAGGTTGGACAACCACTTTGACCGGGTGCAGTCGAACAACATCTCTGCCTTCTAGAGTCAGAAAAGGATAGCAATGCTGCCGTTCTAGATACTCGATCAGAAGAATTTTGATCAGGTTGGGCATCATTGATTCGGTAGAGTAGGTTCGGTTGTTTTCGATCATGATGCAGCCCGTAGTCATGCAGTGCAAACTGAATTTGCAACATGAGTCGATCCTGATGGCGAGGACGAGTTGCTTTGTGGTAGCAAAAGGTATCTTCCGCAAATCCGAAGCCGGGTTCGCCGCAGATGGTCACAACATTTTCCATTTGATAATAATCGATAATCTCTTGATCGCTCCGTCGTTTGACCGGAGATAATAAATAGCTCCAGCGTTTCCGGCGATGACTGCCTCGAACGCAGACATGCGGCCCATCCAGGGCTGTCACTGGAGTGAGATAGAAGAAAAATCTCATGCAGGCGTAGTCATCGAGATCATAGTGAAAGAAGGTGATCGTTTTATTTGAATCGTAGGGTTGATCGTCACCCACCACAAAGTTCCACCACAAGCGACTACCTGTGAACTTAGGTTCACCCCGAAGATATCCTCCAGCAATCTCCAACAGCTTCGGGTCATGGCTCAGGCGTTGAATCGCCGGGCAATCAAGACTCGTATTGAAATACTGTGCCGTAAAAAATGTACGATCCGCTGACCGTTCTGCCTCTTGCTTCTCTGCATACAGGAACCCGCAATCAGGATCCAGGTTGCCGTAGCACGTCGTCGTCTGTGCAAATTCCAGAATCTCTTGCCTCAGATCTGGGGTGAGATTGATGCCTAAGCAAAGACCGTCTTGCTGTAAGAGGGTTACAACCTGCTCGGAATCTCCAGTTTCAAGGACTGATGGGTCAAGGGATTCAGTGCCAATCCCTGCGGATCGGGCCAGCACCTTGGCTAGTCCACGAATCCAGCTAAATCGACCAAAGATTGACATCAAAAGCCATTGAGGATTTCGTCTAGCTTTCTGACCGTAGGCCCTAAGCCTGACAAAAAACTCTAACCAAAAACCTCGAAAAAAGAGTGGGTCTACTTCTGATGATAGGATCACGGCGATTAATAGTGAAACGACTCAGTTGGGGGTTCACAGTTACATTCACATCTTCACCTGAAAAAATCCGGATAAAGCGATTCAGTCCTTCATCGACAAAGGATTTCCGAGCTATTGCAATTCTAACTCACCAAAAAAAGTTGATTTTGACATACAGCAACGCTATCCGTTTACCCACAAGACTTTCACAACCACAGGCTAGGTGTTTGTCCACTTCACAACGGGTCGTCCGAGTTATTACTATAGTTTTAAAAGAACTGGATGCATTACGCTTCGCTAATGACACCCTACAAGCACTAATGACCCATAACCAATGACCAAGGACTAATGACCAAACTCCCCAACCAACGCTGGCAAATTGCCCCTCCTCAGCCCGAAATTGCCCAATCCCTCGCTACTGAAACCGGATTGTCCCCATTACTGGCTCAGATTTTAATCAATCGAGGCATTGAAACCATTGGACAAGCAGGAGTTTTTCTTGACCCAGAAACCCAAGTGCTTCCTTCTCCCTTAGAAGCTTTCCCCGATTTACAGAATAGTGTTGACATTCTCCAGCAAGCTATCGCTAATCGAGAAAAAATTGCCATATGTGGTGACTATGACGCTGATGGCATGACCAGTACAGCCCTATTAATCCGATCTCTAAAGCGCTTGGGAGCCGATGTGAATTATGCAATTCCCAGTCGGATGAAGGAGGGCTATGGAATCAACTGCCGCATTGTCGAGGAGTTTTTGCAGAATGGAGTTCAAATTATTTTAACGGTTGATAACGGTATCGCTGCCTACGAACCAATTGCCAGGGCTAGAGAATTGGGATTAACGGTTATCGTGACGGATCACCATGACATTCCAGAACGATTGCCCCCGGCCAACGCCATTCTGAATCCCAAGTTGATTGAGCCTGCTTCCCCCTACTACGGTTTGGCGGGCGTCGGAGTGGCCTATGCTCTGGCGGCTTGCCTGGCTCAACAAATGGAGCAATTGTCCGGTTTAGTTCATCCATTGCTGGAACTGTTTACCCTGGGAACAATTGCGGATCTGGCCCCGTTGAGCGGAGTGAATCGCCGCTGGGTTCGACGAGGACTGCAACGGTTACCCCAGTCAGATATTCCAGGGATTCAAGCCCTGATTCAGGTGGCGGGAGTTGGAGGAAAGCAAGAAACCCTGAAGCCGGATGATATCGGTTTTCGGTTGGGGCCACGGATTAATGCGGTGGGTCGGATTGCTGAGCCGCAAATTGTGATTGAATTGCTTACGACGGATGATCCGGGAATTGCCCTGGAACGGGCCATGCAGTGCGAACAGATTAATCAGGAACGTCAGCGGCTATGCGAGCGGATTGAACAGGAAGCCGTGGCCTGGTGTCAACAACAGCGAATTAATTTCCAACAAACACGGGTCTTAGTGATTGTTCAACCGGATTGGCATCATGGGGTGATCGGTATTGTGGCCTCTCGCTTGGTTGACCGTTACGGTGTTCCGGTATTCATCGGCACTTACGAGGATGAGGCGGCATCTAACCAGGAACTAGCAACGATTCGCGGATCCGCCCGTGGCATTCCAGAATTTCACGTATTCGAAGCGCTACAATTTTGTCAGGATTTACTCGGCAAATTCGGCGGACATCGGGCCGCAGGGGGATTTTCACTGCCCACGGAAAATTTAAAGAAATTTCAAGAAAGGTTGCAGGAGTTTGCCCATCAATGTTTGGACATACAGCATTTGAAACCTCTGGTGGTAATCGATGCTGAGGCCCAGTTATCAGAAATCAATCTGGATCTCTATCACCAAATTGATCAACTCCAACCTTGCGGCATTCAAAATAAGCCTCCTACCTTTTGGACAAAAGAGGTACGAGTGGTGCGGCAGAAATTGGTCGGCAAGGGTCATATTAAGTTAACTCTGGCTCCTGACAGGTCAGGAGAAATCGTACCAAGAATTGAGGCGATCGCCTGGCGTTGGAAGGATTACTTTCCGCTACCGACGGTAATTGATATCGCCTATCAGTTACGAGAGAATAACTGGAATGATCAGATTACGGTTGAACTAGAACTAAAGGGTGTCCGTTTGCCGGAAGTCAACTCTTCCAAGACTCCCCTCAAGCAATTACCTCTCCCTCTAAAACAGATTTCCAGCCAATCAGTCAGCTATCGGACTGAGTCTCAGGATGTCATTGTCTTCCATTATGAAAATCGCCTCTACACCTGTGCCCTGACCCAATCTGGTTCTGTCCAAGAATTAAGGGTTAGAAATGCAACGGGACAAGTTTTAGCCGTTCCTGTCGGAGAACGAGTTGGACTTCTTGGAATAAGTCGGGCAGAGGCGCGGGAAATTGACACTGCCCAACCATTTTTCTCCTGTTTACTTCAGGCTGCGTTTCAAGCTTTGAAAATCCAGGGTTGGTAAAATTAGGCACATTATTTTTCTGCTGAATTTTTCTGCTGAATTTTTAATGGAAGGCTATGACATCCAAGATTAAATGGCAAAAAAGTGACTGATTCTAGTTCGTTTTATCCAGCTTTTCGATTGGGATCAAGTCGCAGCAGTTTTTTTAATAGCCATCTTTCTCCATCTTTAGAGTGTAGATAGGCATAAACCCATAGGGTAAAATCAAAGAATATCCTAAGAAGCTATAATTAGTGAGGGGAATCGTTTGGTGGATTCAAAACAGTATTTTTGATGTAAAAGTCCCAATAAAAAAGGTTTGAATTTAATACAAAAGTGGTGCAATCACATTTTATGACACAGTTGACTTCAGAGGTTCTCTTGGGATAGGGCAAGGTTAATCAAATGTAATGTATTGCTCCATCAATGGTATCAATTTGGTGGATTACGCTACTGCTAATTCGCACTATTGGTTCTAAAAGTTAGCGTAGGTATATGGATAAAATGCATGTTGAGCCTCAATTAAAACGTTAATCTGATAAAAACTTTAAAAAACTTTAAAAAACAAATTTTGGAGGATAAGCAAATGCGAGCAGTACTAATGGCGGGAGGGTCAGGAACCCGATTAAGACCCCTGACCTGTGATTTACCCAAACCGATGGTTCCCTTTTTGAATCGTCCAATTGCCGAACACATCCTGGATTTGCTCAAACGCCATCGGATTCGGGAAGTGATTGCCACCCTGCACTATTTACCCGATGTCATGCGGGAGTATTTTCACGATGGTAGTGATTTCGGTGTGCAGATGACCTATGCCGTGGAAGAGGATCAACCTCTGGGAACAGCAGGCTGTGTCAAGAATATTCAAGAGCTTTTGGACAGAACGTTCCTGGTGATCAGTGGCGACTGCATCACAGACTTCGATCTGAGTGCGGCAGTTGAATTTCACCAACGGCGTCAATCCAAGGCTACCTTGATTTTGACCCATGTCCCCAATCCGCTGGAGTTTGGGGTAGTAATCACGGATGAGGATTATCGAATTCAACGCTTTCTAGAGAAACCCTCCACCAGTGAAATTTTCTCCGACACTGTGAATACCGGAACCTATATCCTGGAACCGGAGGTGCTGGATTTTCTGCCACCGGATCAGGAAAGCGACTTTTCTAAAGATCTATTCCCCTTACTTCTGGAAAAAGGAATTCCCATGTACGGGTATGTGGCGTCAGGGTACTGGTGTGATGTGGGCCATTTGGATGCCTATCGTGAGGCCCAGTATGATGCGATTCGTGGAAAAGTACTGCTTGAACTTGCCTATGAAGAACGGATGCCGGGGTTTTGGGTTGGAGAAAATACTTATATTGACCCAACAGCTAAGATCGAAGCCCCCGTATTGATTGGCCGCAATTGCCGCATTGGAGCGCGATCTGAGATTGAGGCGGGAACAATTCTCGGTGATAATGTCACTGTCGGTTCTGATGTTAATATCAAACGTCCGATTATCTGGAATGGAGCAATTGTGGGTGACGATGTGCACCTGCGAGCTTGCATCATTGCCCGTGGGGCAAGGGTAGATCGGAGAGCACATATTTTAGAGGGCGCGGTGGTTGGTTCTCTTTCAAACGTAGGAGAGGAAGCCCAGATTAGCCCAGGAGTAAGAGTATGGCCCAGTTAGAAAATAGAATCCGGGGCCGCACTGAATATTAATCTAATTTGGGGTAATACAGCCCGCCGCAATTTATTCGGTCAGCTTGGGGTTCAGGGATTAGCGAATATCGATATCACCCCTGAATTTGCCGTTAAGTTGGGTGCGGCCTATGGATCAACGCTGAAACAAGGGGCAACCATTGCTGTTTCGCGAGATCAACGGTTAATTTCTCGCATGGTGACGCGATCGCTGATTTCTGGTTTGATGTCGGTTGGGGTGAATGTGCTCAACCTGGAAGCGGCAGCAATCCCAGTGACTCGAACGGTGATTTCCAGTTTGAATGTGGCTGGGGGGATTCACGTTCGCCTCTCTCCCGTACGGGGGGATCAAATTCTAATTGAATTGTTTGACAATAAGGGAATTAATATCAGCAAGGCAAAGGAGAAAAAGATCGAGGGAGCCTATTTTAAGGAAGATCTGCGGCGGGCCCAAATTCCTGAAATTGGCAACATGACCTACCGTTCTGAAGTGACTGATACCTACAGTGACAGTTTTGAACGTCATCTAAATGTTGAAGCGCTGCGCCACAGCAATGCCAAGGTGGTCATCGATTACGTTTATGCCGTTTCCGGGGCGATTCTGCCGCGATTACTCTCAAAGTTTGGCTGCGATGCAGTGGTATTGAATGCCAGTCTCAGTCAGACGGCGGTGTCTAACGAGGAACGGGAGAATTTGCTGGATCAACTGGGGCGGGTCGTAGAAGCACTACGGGCCACCTTCGGTGTTCAGGTCTATGCCAATGGAGAACAGTTTATTCTGGTCGATGAGACTGGAAGTCCAATTCGGGGCGAGTTGCTCACAGCATTAATGGTGAATCTAGTCTTAACGTCTAAACCCCGCAGTACGGTTGTGGTTCCCGTCCAGGCGTCTTCTGCGGTGGAACAGATTGCCCGGCGTCATGATGCCAGAGTGGTGCGGACAAAGGCGAATCCCACCGCATTGATTGAAGCTTGTCACATCAATCCCAATGTTGTTCTGGGCGGCAGCGGCGACATGGGCTTTATCTTTCCCCAATTCCATCCAGGATTTGATGCCATGTTCTACATTGCTAAAATTATAGAGATGCTAACGACTCAAGAACGCTCCCTGGCCCAGATCCGTGCCGATTTACCCCATGTAGTTCACCGTCGCCATACGGTTCGATGCCCCTGGGCTGTGAAGGGTCGGCTGATGCGTTATCTAGTTGAAACCCATACCACCGGACAACTTGAACTGGTAGATGGAGTGAAGTTGCTGAATTATCGGGACGACAATTGGGTATTAATTCTGCCGGATGCGGGGGAACCGTTGGTTCATCTCTATGCGAATAGCCATGATCGAGATTGGGTCGACACAACGCTGCGGGAATATCGGAATCTGGTTCAGGAATTCGTCAATCAATCCCAGGGGATCAATCGAGGAGATGAGTATAATCTATGAGTCTTCCGGTCGTTTATCATCCTAATTACGTGGCTTCCTTGCCCTCCGGGCATCGGTTCCCCATGGAAAAATTCAGTCGGTTGCGAGATCTGCTACTGAGAACGGGGGTAATTGAACCTGAGCAGGTTTACAGCCCTGAATTTCCCCCTCGATCCTGGATTGAACAGGTGCATTGCCCGGAGTACATCAAAGCCTATTGTGAAGGGACACTCAGTGAAAAAGCCCAGCGGCGAATTGGCTTACCCTGGAGTCCGGCTCTGGCCAATCGAACTTGCATTGCAGTGGCAGGCGCGGTGCTCACAGCCCAATTAGCTTTGAAATATGGCCTAGCCTGTAATACGGCCGGAGGAACCCACCATGCTTTTCCGGGATTTGGGTCGGGATTCTGTATCTTCAATGATCTGGCGATCGCTGCTCGGATGGTGCAACTTCAGGGATTAGCCACCAAGATTCTGATTCTAGATTTGGATGTCCACCAGGGAGACGCGACCGCAGTAATTTTTCAAGGGGATGAAAGCGTTTTCACCTTCTCGATGCACTGTGAGGCGAATTTCCCGGCTCGAAAACAGCAGAGCGATCTAGATATACCTCTGTCTGTGGGCACAGAAGATGAGACCTATTTGCAAATTCTGGCGGAATACTTACCGGATCTCCTGAATCAGGTTCGACCTGATCTCGTGCTCTACGATGCGGGGGTTGATCCTCACATTGGCGATCGCCTGGGCAAGCTGGCTTTAACCGATACAGGACTTTGGCGGCGAGAAATGCAGGTATTGCAGACCTGTGTCGGCTCAGGGTATCCGGTAGCGGGAATTATTGGGGGTGGTTACTGTGATGATTTGGATGCTCTGGTCTATCGCCATTCCTTTCTACATCGAGCCGCTGCCGAAGTCTATCGCCAATATCGGCTTTAATGGATTATGGGTCAATATCAGGCGGATTGAGCAGGAACATAACTTAATTAAGTTTGATATCGCATTTGTATGGATTCTAACGAAACCGGAAAAGTTCCCCTTGATTTGTTACAATTTACAGGGTCAAATTTTAGGTATTGAGAGTATCCTTGAGCCAGTCTATTGATCTACCAAGAGTAGATGACTTTTTACAACAAGAGCTTGCTGCAATTCAGCAAACAAGCCCCAAGCGAGTTGCAATTCTGGGGTCACGCCATGTTCCTCTAACCCATCAAAATCTGATTGAGTTAATGACCTACGCGTTAGCGCTGGGAGGAAATCACATTATTACTTCCGGAGCAACGGGAACGAACCTGGCAGCAATTCGGGGGGCAATGCGGGCTGATGTGAATTTGTTAACCGTAATCTTACCTCAAAGCTTAAAGCGTCAGCCGAGAGAGTCTCGAATTCAGCTTGAGAAGGTACTGCATTTGGTGGAGAATTCATCTGGAGATACACTATCTTTAGCTGAGGCTAGTGCTATCTGTAATCAAGATATTATTTCTCGGTGTCAGCAATTGATTTGTTTTGCTTTTCATGATAGTAGAACATTGCTACAAACCTGTGAAGAAGCCGAAAACCAGAGAAAAGTGGTAACGTTATTTTATCTGGATTAAATCAGTCGGAAGACTGACAAAACGAGTTAACAAATTGCCATGATTTTAGGATTGTCAACACCAGTAATTCTACTAGGGGCAATTGCAATTGCTTTCCTACTGATCTACTTGCCATTTCTGGCGGTTGCCTACAATCGCTTTTCCTTGGGTTACAACATGAATGCTCCCCGCACCATGTTTGACAGATTTCCTCCCTATGCTCAGCGGGCAGGGTGGGCGCATCAAAATTCGATTGAAACCTTTGCCCCATTTGCCACTGCAGTACTGATTGCCTACTTAACCCAACCCAGTTCATCCCTCGCAGCTTATTGTGCAATTGCCTTTGTGATTGCCCGGGGATTTTACTCAGTCTTTTATATCGCTGATGTTCCCCTTGGTCGTTCTCTAATGTTTGGGATCGGTACAATTTCCACGATAACTTTGTACCTCTCAAGCATACTGACCGTTGCGGGAAGTTCATCTATTACGCTAAACTGACCTTTCCTGGGAAATTTCTTCAGGTCAATTTGTAAGGTTTTTGTAGGGTTTGTATGGCTTCATCATCATCTTTTGACGTTGTGAGTGATTTTGATCGGCAAGAGCTAGTGAATGCGCTGGATCAAACGAGGCGAGAGGTGACTACTCGTTTCGATCTAAAAGATACAAAAACAACTTTGGATTTGGGAGAAAACTCCATCACAATCAGCACTGCTAGCGAATTTGTACTTGATACAATTCACACGGTTCTGCAGACTAAGGCTGCCAAACGCAACCTCTCTCTAAAAATTTTTGAGTACGGCACTATTGAACCTGCCAGCGGCAACCGAGTTCGGCAGGAGATTCAACTGAAGAAAGGTATCGACAAGGATGTTGCCAAGCAGATCACTAAAATCATCAAAGATGATTTTAAGAAGGTGCAAGCCGCCATTCAAGGAGATGCTGTCCGGGTCACGGCAAAGTCAAAGGATGAACTTCAGGAAGTCATACAGCGCTTAAAGCAGGAAGATTTTCCCGTAGCATTACAGTTCATAAACTATCGCTAGGGCGTTAGAACTCGGTCACTGAGCGCGTGAAACAGATACCGGACGCCAGTGACCTAGAGAACCTACTTCCCGGTTCAAGCCCTACTAAGCAACCAATCAGGCAATAAGATTGCTACCTATGCTACTTAATAGGAATCTCGCCGCTGTCCACCACCGCGACCGCCACCGCCACCTTCACGGGGCTTTGCTTTATTCACTCTCAGGTTGCGACCCATCCATTCCGCCTCATTGAGGGCTTCTATCGCCTTGTCCTCATCATCATCAGATACCATTTCAACGAATCCAAAGCCTCGAGAGCGACCCGTCTCACGATCTGTTGGGATCGATGCCCGCTTCACCTCTCCATACTCCTCAAAAACTTCTTGTAACTCTTGGGTAGTAACGCTGTAGGGCAAGTTACCCACATAAATCGACATGGAACGACTTCAACCTCATACTCGAATCTTTGAGAAACAGCTTCGGAACTGCTTGCTAGCACAGAAGTTAATCGCCTACCTTGAAAACTCTGTAGCTGAAACAAACTGTAGCCAAAACAAAATGCACGACCGAATCTGGATCACGACATAGATCATAACATGAAACCCATCATCCACCTCATGGAATTTCGATTAGTTTAAATTATCATTCACTAACTAATAAATGAGAGATCGACTTTACCAAAGTTTGCAGTCAAAGCAACATTCAAGTTCTCTAACACCCGAACTAACCAATGAACTCGATCTTGAGAAGAAGTTTCGTAATGATCAAACAAAATCGAGAATCGTTTTTCCAGATAAGGTCTGGCTTTGCGACAGATCAAAACGACCTTCAGAAGTAACCCGACCGTGAGGGTTGGGCCAATATTGGCAATCAAATCAACAAAGATGAAATGATTGGGTTTTTGTGGACTTTCAATCACCAGAAAACTCAACACCTGGCCACAGGTTCTCAAAATCAGAGACTCACTCACGCTTTCATCATTATTGTGCGGAACTATACCCTGAAGTTGTCGGTAAAACTTATTACCAAACTGATGCTGAGCATAACTAGAGCTAAAGGTGTCAGGAACTAAGTATTCATACAGCTCGTTCTTAAAGCTGCGGAAAGTTTGGTCAAAACTTGTCTGTTTGACAAATCTTTTTGCCATGTCCTGATAGGTATATGACCCCTCTACCTTTCCCGCAAACTGTCGCAGAGCAAAAATCAATTCACGATTCGACAGTAATGTTGGATTCGTCACGGGGGACTTGATCTGCTTGGCCGCTTCTAGAGAAACTTTGGCAACCTCAGCTCGTCGCCACTGGTGAGCTGCATATTGAGACAGATCTAGCTCAAACTTCCGTTGCTTCTGAACCTGAATTTGATAAATCATTTGCCGGTGGTCATAGGAACTGTCAGGGCTGACCAGGCAGTGGCGATAGAGATAGGGATAGCGGGCGATTAGCTTCCCCAAGGGGTGTGACTTGGAGGTGTTTGTCCCTAGAGAATTCTGGCACAGAACCTCGGCAAATCGCCGCAGGGCTATGTACTGGTCACTCCGGACAAACTTCTGAACCTATTCAAACAATTTCTTCTGACGACGAGTTGGATAATGGGATGTGTACCTCGCTGTATCAATTCCTTCGAACAACTGAATAAATTGGTCGACCAGATTTCTGCGGTTGGGCAAAGTTCCCCAACTGTTTAGCACAATATAGCAACAACGATTTAGGATAAATATAAAATCTTCCTGCACCAGCTTGGAGGCTAATATGCGCTCCAAGATCTGAGTCGCCTGACGATCAGGATAACCAGAACCGACAATGAACAATAGGCGAAATTGCTCAATTAACTCAATCGGCTCCCTTAAACTGACCTGTTCAGTCCAATGTTGATAGAGGCGCTGCTCTTCAGGGGTAATCAGTCGATTATAGCTATTGGCTAAGGGTTTCTTCATAGATTTCCCTGTACTTAAACGTATGGTTTTTAACAAGGGGGAGTCCTGAAACTAGGCTGCAATAACTGAGTGAGCCCAAAGCTGACTCCAAAAATGTTAAGCACGCGTTGAGGCCAAGTATTGTAGAACGCTATCCTCACAAACCGTATCTCAGCATAATACTGACTGCATCGCGCGGACAAAACCAACGCTGTATGCAGCAGAACAGGAACTTACCCACCAATTATAATTACTCCCCCCTTGAGCTGACCACAGGAAAGTATGGAATAATATTGCTGTATATCCGAACCTTGCTAACCCTAATGTATATCAAAAGCAAAGAGTTAGCTCAACATCCACCCATAACATGCATCATCCTATCACACTTCTCCAGGTTTCCAACTGCTTATCCGCTACAACTTTTTCACTACAAAAGCCATTTTTAGATACTCAAATTGTCGGCGTTACAACGGATACTCGGACTTTAAAATCTGGAGAAGTTTTTGTTGCTTTGAAGGGAGAACGATTTGATGGCCATCAGTTTGTGGAAGCGGCACTGTCGAATGGGGCAAGCTGTGCCGTTGTTGAGACCGAATTTGCCAGAGCCTACCGAGAATGGCCACTTTTAGCGGTTGATGATCCGCTCATGGCCTATCAGAAAATTGCCTCAATGTGGCGACACCAGTTTTCGATTCCGATCATAGGGGTAACGGGTTCCGTGGGTAAAACCACCACGAAGGAATTAATCGCTACCGTTCTTTCGACCCAGGGACAAGTCCATAAAACCCAGGCCAATTACAATAACGAAATCGGTGTTCCTAAAACATTGTTACAACTGACAGAGAATCACGATTATGCTGTCGTTGAAATGGCCATGCGGGGGCCGGGGGAAATTGCTGAACTGACCCGGATCACCGACCCAACAATTGGACTGATTACGAATGTCGGGACAGCCCACATCGGACGCCTGGGTTCAGAGGACGCCATTGCACGGGCCAAGTGTGAACTTCTAGCGGAAATGTCTTCCGAGAGTACTGCGATCCTCAATGCAGATAACCAACGCCTGATCAAGACTGCGGCTAAAGTTTGGTCAGGGCAAACCCTGACCTACGGCCTGGAACAGGGGGATTTGAGAGGAGAGCTGATTGATGCCGAAACCCTGCGAGTCGAAGGGGTTGATCTTCCCTTACCCTTACCCGGTGCCCACAATGCCTCCAATTTTCTGGCTGCTCTGGCGGTTCTCAAGGTGCTGAGTTCTCCCGATCTTTCACCGCAAGAACGCTACGCTCCTCTGATATCGGGGGTTACTGTCGAATTGCCCGCAGGCCGAGCCAAAAAATATCAGCTTCCAGGCGATATTCTCATCCTGGACGAAACCTACAATGCAGGGTTGGAATCTATGATTGCAGCTCTGAAACTATTGAAACAAACCTCTGCTCAACGATTCATTGCCGTGCTGGGAACCATGAAGGAATTGGGAGAACGCTCTCCAGAATTTCATCACCAGGTGGGACAAATGGCCCATGAACTGGATCTAGATGCACTGTTTATTCTCGCAGAGCCTTTAGAGGCAAAAGCCATGGCTGAAGGTGCCGTTGGATTATCTCAAATTGAAACTATTGATGTGAATTCAGAAATGGCCCATCAAAAATTGGCCCGGATGTTAACAGCCTTTGCACAGCCAGGTGACTGCTTCTTGTTTAAAGCATCCCACTCTGTGGAATTGAACCGAGTAGTTGATGACCTACGAACAACCTTGGGACATGAGTAAAACGTAACCCAGGCAATTTCTCGAAATTAAAATATCAGCAACTGATCAACAAAAGAGCAGAATTCTATGGCCACAGTTCGCTTGGAAAACGTCACTCGCAGATACCAGAACGTGACTGCCGTTGAAGCCGTCACATTAACTATTCCAGACGGTCAGTTTTGGATTTTAGTAGGGCCATCTGGATGTGGCAAATCAACGATTTTGAGAACTATTGCCGGGCTAGAAACCGTCACTAGCGGCGACATTTACATTGGCGATCGCCTGGTCAACTCTGTTCCTGCCCGTCAGCGGGATGTGGCCATGGTATTTCAGAACTATGCCCTTTACCCTCACATGACCGTGGCTGAGAATTTGGCCTTTGGTCTACGAATGCGGCAGGCTCCTGCGGCAAAAATTCAAGAACGAATTCACCAGGTGGCTCGGTCGCTGGCGATTGATCATCTCCTGAACCGCAAGCCCAAGCAATTATCTGGGGGACAACAGCAGCGGGTGGCCCTGGGACGGGCTATTGTTCGGGAGCCAGCGGTCTTTCTATTGGATGAACCCCTGTCAAATTTAGATGCCCAACTGCGGGATGATACACGGGCGGAACTGAAGCAACTTCACCAACGGTTGGGGATCACGATGGTTTATGTCACCCACGATCAATTGGAAGCCATGACCCTTGCCGATCAAATTGTGGTTTTGCATCAGGGTCGAGTGCAGCAGATTGCAGATCCCCAAACTATTTATACACAACCTGCGAATCAAATGGTGGCAACTTTTTTGGGAAATCCGACGATGAATCTCCTGCAAGCCATTTATCGCCAGCAACAGTTTCAAATCGGTCATCAATTTCTGAGTTGCCCACCACAACTACAGAAGCAACTAAGTTCCTATGAAGGGCAACCGATTAATCTGGGGATTCGCCCGGAACACATGACTTTACAGACTGCTTCATCTGGAACGGCTGAAATCACTGCTGAAGATTGCCTGAGAGTACAGGTCAATGTGGTAGAACCCCTAGGGCGAGAAACCCTGGTTCGCACCTGTTTGCCAGATTTAGAGAACCATAGCTTACTACAATTCCTGACTCCACCTGGTGTTCAGATACGTTCGGGTGAAACGATTGAGGTACGGTTGAATCTGGCTCATCTCCACACCTTTGATCCTCAAACGGGTGCTGTAATTTAAGGTGAGATTCCAGCGCCTATAATAGTGAATGCCATCCTAGCATCTTCAATCCCCTTGACTTCTCTAGAACACTCTCTGAAACAACAGTTAAAACAGTTTTTTGGTTACGATAGTTTTCGTGCGGGTCAACAACAAATTATTGAACAGGTATTACAGCAAAAGGACGTTTTAGTCATCATGCCGACGGGGGGTGGCAAGTCTCTTTGCTTTCAACTTCCAGCTTTAATTCAGCCCGGATTAACTATTGTTGTTTCTCCCCTGATTGCTCTGATGAAGGATCAGGTTGATGCCTTGCAAGACAGTGGCATTAGTGCAACTTTCATCAATAGCTCTTTGTCGATGGCAGAGCAGCTCTCACGGGAAGCAGCAATTTTAGCAGGTCAGATCAAGCTACTCTACGTTGCCCCAGAACGGCTATTATCTGGACAATTTCTGCCATTCCTGGATCGAGTTAAAGAGCAAGTCGGAATTGCTGGTTTTGCCATTGATGAAGCCCACTGCGTTTCAGAATGGGGCCATGACTTTCGGCCAGAATATCGGCAATTGAGTATGTTGAAACAGAGATATCCCCAGATTCCGGTAATGGCTTTGACTGCAACAGCCACTAACCGAGTCAGACGAGATATTGTTCAGCAACTCAACTTAAATCATCCCCATATTCATCTATCCAGCTTCTACCGTAGTAATCTTTACTATGAGGTGATTCCAAAACAAAAGCGGAGTTTTCAGAAATTACTCACCCGCATCCAAAACTTAGAAGGCTCAGGGATTATTTATTGTTTAAGTCGAAAACAGACAGAAGCGATTGCTGCAGAATTACAAGAGTATGGCATTTCAGCATTGCCCTATCATGCCAGATTGAGTCCTGAAGTTCGGGATGAAAATCAAACGCGATTCATTCGAGATGATGTTCGGATCATGGTAGCTACCATTGCCTTTGGCATGGGTATCAATAAACCCGATGTACGGTTTGTAATTCACTATGATCTACCTCGAAATTTGGAAGGTTATTACCAAGAATCGGGGCGGGCTGGGCGGGATGGAAACCCAGCACAATGCCTTCTCTTTTTCGGCTATCAAGACATTGCTAAAGTTGAATACTTGATTAATCAAAAACCGAATCCCGATGAACAAAATATTGCTCAGCAGCAGTTGAGACAGGTAATTGACTACGCGGCATCGACAGAATGCCGTCATCAAATTCAGCTCCGCTACTTTGGAGAAAATTTTCCGGGGAATTGCGGCCAATGTGACAACTGTCGCCAGCAGAAACCCCTGGAAGATTGGACAATTGAAGCCATGAAGTTCCTCTCCTGTGTGGCCCGCTGCAAAGAACGGTTTGGCATGACTCATATTATTGACGTGCTGCGCGGTTCCAAACGGAAAAAGATTCTGGAACAGGGCCATGACAAACTCTCAACCTATGGGATTGGGGCAGATCGCTCGATGGAAGAATGGCGAATGCTGGGCCGATCCCTGCTTCATCAAGGATTACTAGAACAGACCACCGATGGCTATCCGGTGCTGAAGTTAAATGCCCACAGTTGGGAAGTGATGCAGCGACAGCGTCCGGTTCAGATTGCCGTGGCTTATCCGTCGGAGGTGGAACCTGAACCGGCTGAAACCCAGGAAGAAAAGGCACTAGACTCTGTGGGCGCTCAACTATTTGATCATCTGCGAAGATTACGAAAAAAGGTGGCCGACGAATCGTCGATTGCACCCTATATGGTATTTCCAGATTCCAGCCTGAAACTCATGGCTCAACTTCGACCGCAAACGGTTGATGACTTCCTCTCCATTTCTGGGGTGGGCCAGCACAAACTAGAACGCTATGGGGAACAGTTTTTAGAAGCGATTCGGCAATATTGTCTCGATCACGACCTGCCTACCCTCACAATGCCAGTTGACTATGCTTCCGAGATTACAGCCCAAACAGTTCAATCAAGGGCGGCAGATTCACTGGCGGATACTCACCTAGTAACCCTGCGACTGTATCAACAGGGATTGAATATTGTAGAAATTGCGGAGAAAAGAGAGCTGAAGTCAACAACGATTAGTGAGCATCTGGCTCGATTAATTCAGGCCGGTGAGGTCGTCAAGATTGATCAACTTGTTCCGCCGGAACGTCAGCAAGTGATTGTTCAAGCCATTGAAGCTGTAGGAGATGTGGCGCTCAGGCCCATCTACGAAAAGTTACAGGAAGAATACAGCTATGGGGAAATCAAATTAGTTCGGGCTAGTTGGCAACGTCTCAAACAAGGTGACAAGGGGTTAACTCAACCGAAAGGGACTATAATGGGGGTTTGAATGCTAGAAAATATTGTCAACTCGGAGTCCATTTAGTTATGTCTCGCAGATGTCAGCTCACTGGGAAGAAGGCCAACAATGCAATGTCCATCTCCCACTCTCACCGTCGTACCCATCGACTACAACAGCCTAACCTCCAGTGGAAGCGAGTTTGGTGGCCCCAGGGCAAGCGCTGGGTCAGGCTGCGTCTCTCCACCAAAGCAATTAAGACCCTGGAAACGAAGGGAATTCAGGCAATGGCCAAGGAAGCAGGGATTGATCTGAATAAGTTCTAGAAGTAAGTTCTAAGCGTTAAGTTCTAAGCTCCAGAATTGTTGCGTAGACGCTGGGCCGGGCGAGGAAATAAAGCTTGAAAGCCAGACAGACGTTCTGGTGGTGATTCAGGTGCATAGTTCCATAGACTTTCATAGTAGAAAAATACCGTTCCCAGGGACTGTCTGCGAGAGGCTTGAACCTGGGACTGAATGCGCTGTAGGGGAACTGGATTATTCCGTACACCCGCCATAATGCCAACGGCGGTCGGAACTTTTTGCCGAGCGGCCTCAATCTCTTGCTGGACAATTTTTTGGGTAAAGCTCTGAAGATTATCGCGGTAAACCTGAACCACAAGTTCATCGATCAAGCCCTTGTTCAGCCAGGCAACCCAATCTTGCAGTTGCAGCTTATAGGCAAAGTCATAATAATTAGGCGCAACCGAAAAGATGGTCTTGGGCTTTTTCGCCTTGACTGCCTTGTGCAGGCTCTCCATGAAAGCCGTTATCTTGTTGGCTCGCCACCGCACCCAATCTGGATCTTCTGGATCACTGGGGGGTGACTGTCCTGTTTCCTGACGATAGAGGCTAGCGGTGTAGTTATCGTAGCCAAAGGCATTGGGTAGGCTCATGTGGTCATCGAACTGAATTCCATCCGCATCGTATCGAGTCATGATTTCCAAGACCAAGCTCGTAATGAATTGCTGAACTTGAGGATGAAACGGATTGAGCCAAACCACCTCCCCCGCTGCGCTAATGGAAGTCTGGCCGCCATTTCGCTTGTGGGTGAGCCATTCTGGATGTTGAAGGGCAAGCTCTGAAGTGGGAGGGGCCATGAACCCAAATTCAAACCAGGGGATCGCAAGTAACCCCTGTTGATGGGCCTGGGCAATAATATCTGCTAGAACGTCCTGTCCCTGTAATCCTCGATAGACAAAATGTTGAATCCCAGCTTGCTGTACGACCTGGCTGGGGTATAGGGCATAGCCCGCATTCCAAACCACCGGATAGAGGGTATTGAAATTGACCTGGGACAGTTGACGCATTGTATTGTGCAATCGAGCATGATCCCGAAATACCAAGCTGTCATTGGTCGTCATCCAAACGCCCCGAATCTCAGTTCGAGCGGCTTGCACCCGCATGGGTATCACCCCAATCAGAGTAAAGATTAAAATTGATAGTAAAAACAGCCGACAAAATTGTCGGAACCGCTGACCTCTGACCTGGCACAGCACACCCTTCCAGGTCAATTGACGAACCCTGTTAACCATGAACTCAAATCGATTATTTTTCAAATAGTGCCCAAAAATGGCCAAATTATCTCATTTCAACGCAACGCTTCTGGTGTAATCCAGCCTCGGCGCAGCAACCCCTTATTTAGATCTCTCAAGAGTTGTAGGTCTTGATCCGGCAAAGCTTTAACCCGATTTGTGCGAACGCCTTGATTCTGATTCGGTTCGCATTGGACATTTTCGTACAAATCGTTCCCATGCACAACGTCGCTCCCCATATCACCGCTATTCAAGAAGGCAAAGGCCTGACGAAATTCATCCGCTGTCGCCTGGATCGGAGCTTGAAAGTGACAGGGAACGATTCGCTCAAATTGCCAATCTACCACCCTATCTGCCCATTTCAGGGTGGCCTGGGGTGCACGGTTGAGAATCAAAGTTTGCAGAACTGGGGCAACGAACAAACGACCCTGATCCCACAGTTGCTCAAAGGACGCCTCCCAATCCGATCGCCAGAAAAAAGGAAACAACCCGAAAAAGTTTTTCCCTGACCGATCCGGCGCTTGCCACGCCCGTTGGAGAACCTGTCCCCATTGAATCTGCTGTTCCAGTGCTCCCGGACGAAAATAGGTCGCAAACAGACAGATGCGTTTCCAGCCTTTGCGACGGTTCTCTGGGGTATCAACCAGGGGATCTAGAGCCGTATCCCGTGCATGAAACAACAGCGGAAATGGATCCAACTGCACGATTTCTGGAGGTTCTGCTGGAATCGCAATCACCAGATCGGTCAGTAGTAGGGTACGCGATCGCCGATCAAAAAAAGTAACCTCCTCAAATCGCCCAGTCCCTAACTCAATTACACCTGGGCGGGCATAGTCAAACTGACTGGCAAAGGGGGGTTCTCGACTGTCATCAGGTAATACGTGGGTACGCCCTATGGGAAACCCCAACCAGCTTAGGGGTAAATTCACCGGAAAGCTCCATTGCTGGGGTAGAATCCAAACGGTTGCCTGGGGGAACTGACGCGCAAAGGGGCCAACGAACACTTTGTGTTCTAGTCCAGAAATGGTTGGAAAAATAATGTGCTGGACGGTTCCATGCTTGACAATGAGTTCACTGAGCAATTCGAGGCATTCAGGAGTGGGAGCAACGGGAGCATAGACCAGCAACCCGCCGCTTTCTAGCTTGACAACTGTCATCCGAATCGGTACGACGACATAAAAAATTCCCTGAATTTGCTCAAACACCCAAACCGCATTCGGAACAATCTCACGACGTAGTGTCCGCCGCTGTCCACGGGGATACAACGGCACAGCAGGCCAGAAAGGCCAATGATATCTTCTCCAATCCTGTAGCAGGGATTGGTGTCTCTGCCCGTTCATTCAAGCCAGTTGTAACTCTCACGAAAAAATGTAGACTCCCATTATCGCTTGAATTGTCTATTGTGCATCCTTTGACAAGAACAAAAACCGCCTACTGTCCTGCGCAGGAATGACGGAACATACAAAGTCAAAACGGACAAACCACTCAATTGACTAGCTGTAGCCTTAGCCTTTCCGGGCTTGGTGAGTTAAGGATTTGAGAGGTTGGGGTGCAGCGTCCCAACCTCCTGTACTCCGCCAGCGCTAGAAACGCTGTATTAGTCGCCAAACGGGCAGGAAATCTCCCGACTTTCCTTCGTGACTGATAATCGATATCGATGGCCAAAGAGTTCAAAAATTTTCATTTCAGCAGTCAACTCCAGCCAGGGATTAAAATTGCTGATGGCGGCCTTTGCCTTTCTGGCTCGATATTTAAAGATGAAAGAACCGTTGTGTGAAACCCCCTTTACCTCTGAATAGAATCTTTCCTTGTCAGCCGTAAGCCAATACTTGCTCATGTCCCTTCGCGTCAGTTCTTTGCCGTGGGTATTGAACAATTTCTGAGTCGGTGCGTTCATCCATACCTGGAGATTCGGAGTCCCCAGGCGATCGCAAAGAACTAAGCCAGCCGGGATTTTGTCCTGTCCCAGATAAATCATCTCCTCAGCAATCCGCAACAACTCCAGATTAAGGGGTTGTAGGAATTCCAGGTTCATAAACAGTTGGTCATCAATGATGGGAATTTTGATGGGAATTTGAGTTTGAGATTCCATGGATCAATTGTGGTAGGTGTTGATTTGCTACTGAACCCAACTCTGTGAACAGAAGCATTGTCGTAACACCCAAATCCCTCTATCGTAAGCATCCAGTCCCTTCAATGGCAAAAATTCATAGCCCCAGAAAATTTCAAGAAGTGCTCGTACTTCAATCAGAATCTTTGCCGACTTAGAATGCTATCATCGCAAGCTCTATGCCAACTAGCAACGGATCTATCGCCCCCTTGCCTTCTGACTCATCAAGGCACATCTGAGGAAGGAACGCCACTTCAAGGTAGCGTAGTGGGAGAGGAAATTTCGTCTCGCTAGACAGCATGGCATCTCATCTATAGCTTGACACAAATGAATGTGCTTGATTGCCAACTGGGCTACAATCATCTGCATTCATGAATAGATTGGGTACAATCATCACCTAATTTCTTGATTAAGGATTTTTGCCCTCACCGATCAAAAGACACAAACCAACAGTACTATTAATTTTGCTAAGGAATACTGCTAGATATCTTGCGGGAACGATAGGAGTGGGTCTATGGAAGAACAAGTGGACAATCAATTCTCTGAAATGGATGGCTGGACACGGGAGCAGGTGGCCCAATTCAAGCAGTCTGGTCGATTAAAAATGTATCAAGCAGAAGCACAGATTGCTCCACTGCAAACAGAAGAGCGAGCGACTCCGTCACAAGCAGAAGAGATTGGTACTTTTGTCGCAGAGGGGGATTCCTGGTTTGATTACTTGCCTGGAACTGATCTGATTGACTGCTTACGGAATCACTATGACTACTTGATTGAAAACTATGCAAAAGCTGGGGACACCTTGGAAAACATGGTCTACGGGACTCGAATTGACAAAAAATTCAATCCGGTGAGTCCAACCATTGATCAGGTGCTGCTTCGAGTCCAGGAACTCCAGCCCAAAATTTTCCTGTTTTCAGGAGGCGGGAATGATGCTTTGGGTCAGAACTTCGATACCTATCTGAACCACCAAAAGTCTGGCCTACCGCCCCTGCGAGAGGATTATTTAAACAATATGGTCAACGTTGTATACCGCAAATATCTAGAGGATTTGATTGCCAAAATTGCAGCAGCTTCCCCTGAAACCAAGATCGTAATGCACGGTTATGGTTACACGATTCCCACGGGAGAAGGGGTTGATTTTCTATTTATTACCTTTACTGGGCCTTGGTTGAGACCTGTCCTGGCGGAGAAAGATATCCTGGCTCCAGAAGAGCAACGTCAAATTGTCGATACGATTATTGGCCGCTACAATAGCTTGCTGACAGAACTTGACCAGCAATATGAGAAATTCAACTTTGTTGATCTACGACCTCTAATCGATCCGGCAGCCGATTGGACGGACGAATTACATCTGCGGAATAGTGCCTTTGCCAGGGCTGCGGCCAAAATTCACGAAACGATTCAGGCTCTATTTTAGAGAGGGAGGATCGAGCTAATTTGCCCTTGTATATTCATGACTCTAGGCCCTAAGATTGGGTTAATTCGGATTAGTTGGAAACCCTTTGTAGGGGCGAGAAAAACTCGCCCCTACGGGTTTATGTTTGTAGTATTTGCTGAAGACCTACCAAAATTGATCTGGAGTGTTCAGCAGTCAGACTTACCAATAATTGACAATTCACCTGACATCAACTGCTCTGGGTTTATACCTGGTTATAGCTGAATCATCACCATTTCCGTTTTACTCTACCCGCACAATCCGAATCGCAACGCTGATCACTTCAGTGGAATTTTTAATTGGGATGGCATTGCTCCACTCACTACCCAGAATCACGCTGCTATTGTGCAACAGACGAATCATCTCCAGCACCCCCTGCCGAGAACCAGACAAAGTGATTCGCACTGACTCAGGGTGGGAACTGGATTGAGAAAAATTACCTGTGGGAGGCTGACCAAAGTGCCCAGAAGGATTATCATTCACCAACATTTAACGCACTCCTATGAAAACTTTCTGCGTTTGCATTGAGATTGAGCATATCACAAATTCTAGAATTCTAGAATTTAATAATTTAAGAATTCACTAGCTATTCAAAAGCCTATGGGAAGATTGTTGAAGAAAACAATGCAGTTGACTGATTTAGCACTCTTGGCCAGTAGAAAAGACGATCCAGAATACGCCCAACTGAGTGGTCACGTGCCAAAGGACTTGGCGCGACGCTTCAGAATTATCTGTGCCGATGAAGGCTTGAAAATTAGCGAAGGTCTAGAGCAAGCCATTGAACATTGGTTGATGTCAAAGGAGCAGCCCGAACAGGCCGAGACATCTCACTAGTCCTGAAAGGAATTGTTCGAGCAATGGGAAGAGCAGGTAAAGCACTAAAACAAGCCTTGGAGACCAATAACATTAGCCAGAATAAATTGGCGACCGTTATGGGCCTAGATCGCAACAAAGTTTACCGTTGGTTCCATGAACGAGTTGACCCAACCGCAGAAACGGTTGCAGAGATCGTGCAAGCCCTGAGCAAAATCAACCCGACTGCGGCTGAAACCTTTGTCCAGCTCTACATTGGAAATTTGATTCCCTCAATGTCCGAGGAAGAATAGCAAGCGGTTGCCGACAACCCTCACCCCTGATTCAGAACTCTAGCCATCAATAATTTCCCAACTCCTCCAGCGCTTTCTGTCTCATCTGATTCCGAATCGACAACGGTGCAATTACCTCTCCCCTGGGTCGCCAATCTCGCAGCTGCAAAATCTCAGCCGTTGGCGTAAAGGTAAAGTAGGCAGACATTTCACAGCATCAGTTCGTTTAATCTGGCCTGATGATAGCATTCGAAGTTGATTGGAAACCCGCCAACGACATTTAGTGTGTTATTCGACAACAACAAAAGCGGGTAGGGGGAATCGAACCCCCATCATTAGCTTGGAAGGCTAAGGTTTTACCACTAAACTATACCCGCAAACCTCCATTTACTCATTGTAACGTATGCGGAGGAAATTGGGAAGAAATCTGCCCTAAACAAAAAAATTCCCAAGGAAGAAGGTCAGTAATTCGCTGTTCTCAGGTCATGGGATTCTGGATTCACCTTGAAGGTCTGAACCAGTTCATCCATTCCCTTAAACTGTAGTGCCTCTGAAACAACAATTTCTTGATCGGTAAGATAGGATGCAACTTCACTCGATACCAGGATACTATTTGGATTAGCCGCCTCCTGAAGACGAGCAGCAATATTAACTGAGGGGCCAATGGCAGTATAGTCTGCCCGTTCTTCAGTACCAAACATGCCCACAACAGCCATTCCCTGATGAATACCACAGCGGAATCGGACGGGTTCTACACCATTGCGTCCAATGAGTCCTCTTTCTTGCCAAGCCTGGTTCAATCGAGGCAGAGCTTGCAACATCTGGCGGGCTGAAGCAATGGCTCGTTCAGCTTGCTCTTCAGGGCTAGCCTCCTCTGGCGCACCGTAGATCGCCATCACCGCATCACCAATAAATTTATCAACCGTCCCACCGTTGACAAAGATTGCCTGGGTCATTTCTCCCAGGTATTCATTCAGGACTTCAGCAATCCGCTGGGATTGGAGCTGATTGGACATCCGGGTAAAACCGACAATATCACTGAACAAAATAGTAATCAAACGGGGTTCTGGGTTGAGATCTAACACCATATTGCCCTGAGCTGCCCGCTCCACCATTGTGGGGGGCAAGAATCGACGGAGCACAGATTCGGTCAAATATCGATTTAGCTCCGCAATGCGACGCTCATTTTCCTTCAAGGCTCGCAGATTTCGCACCTCTGCCAGTAACTCTCGATCATTAAAGGGCTTAGAAACATAGGCATCAGCCCCGCGCTCAACTCCTTCAATGCGAGTGTCCTCATCGGCTTTAGCCGTTAGCAAAATGACGGGGGTTCCCTTGAGTTTCTGATCTTCACGAACCATACGAATCAGATCCAGTCCCGATACCTCCGGCATCATTAGATCCGTAATAATCACCTCTGGGTCATAGTGCTTGGCCTGGTCATAGCCTTCAGCTCCATTACGAGCAACGACAACATTAAAACTAGACCGCTTCAGAATGCTAGACAGATAGCTCCGGAGATCGGGATTGTCATCCACAACAAGAACACAGTTTCCCACTTCTACTGGAGCCGTAGTTTCTGAGACTTCAGCAGAGCTTCCATTGTGAGAAGATTCAGTGTCCTCTATGTCAGCCAGTTCAACTTCGATGTCTGCAAACTCCACAGCGGCTCGACGAACATTGAGTTCGGCAGGCTCATCGGAAATCTGCTCTTCAGTCAGGTGTTCCTGGCCAATGGGCAGACGAATCACGAAGGTTGTCCCCGACCCATATTCAGAACTCACCTGAATATCTCCCCTGTGGAGTTCTACCAATTCTCGAACTAGAGCCAGCCCCAGGCCCGTTCCCTCGTAGGAGCGGTTGGCAGACCCCTCCGCCTGACGAAATCGCTCGAATAGGTGGGGGATTTGCTCTTCTCGGATGCCAATTCCTGAGTCTTGAACTGTCATTTGACAATAGTCGCCATGGTTTTCCAGGATGACTCGAATGGTTCCTCCGGCTGGCGTAAACTTCATGGCATTAGACAGCAGGTTGTAAAGCACCTTGTCAAATCGATCCAGGTCAAGATAGAGCGGCGGGCAATCCTGCAGATCAGTTTCCAAATGAATCCCCTTCTTATCACAGTAGTTTTGAAACGCCTCAACGGTTTGTTGGCAAATCTGGACATTATTGCAAGGCCGAAACTTTGGCTGCATTCGTCCCGCATCAAATTTCTGAAGGTCAAGCAGTTGATTCACCAAGCGCAATAACCGCCGAGCATTTCGTAGGGCAATTTTGGCTTGATCGTAGGGAAGAGAGTTGGCTTGAGCTGCTGCCGACTCCAAGGGGCCAATCATTAAAGTTAGTGGAGTCCGGAATTCATGGGAGATATTTTGAAAGAACTCCGTTTTGAGGCGATCCGCTTCGATTAAACGTTCGGCCTGCTGACGGGTCTGCTGATAGAGGCGAGATTGCTGTACGGCCAGGGCTGCCTGGGCTGCTACGATCTGAACCAAATTGATTTCGGCTTCTTGCCATTTGCGCGTGCGATTGTTTTGCCGGAGAGAGATACTCCCGATAATCTTGTCATCCTCTAATAGCAACGGTACAACCATTAGGGCTGTGGAGGGAGAGCGGAGGGGTAACTCCGGTAAATTCGGCTCCGCTTGCTGGCTTAAATCATCAATCACGACGGGTTGACGGGTTTCAATCAGGCGCTGAAGGACAGGATTGCCTTGAATGGGGGCGGAGGATTGGGGCAGTGTATCCAATGGATTCAGCGAGGGTTCAGCCTCTTGATCCGAATCCTCTGTCCAATCTTCAGAAACAGCAGACTGACGATGGTTTGAGTCGTACAATCCCACACACTGAACAAATTCATCGTCTATTGTCCACAGGGACAGGGCACATCCATCCACATTCAGAGCTTGGCCTAGTTGTTGAGTAATCGCTGCAAAAATTTTCTGCGGTTCCAGACTGGAGCGAATTGCGGCTGTTATCGTATTAACCAGGACTTCCCGACGAGCCAACTCCTGTACCTGCTCATAGGCTTGGGCCTGTGACAGAGCTAGGGCAGCTTGATCGGCGACGGTTGTGATTAGCTGAATCTCGTAGTCAAACCACTCTCTCGGTTGATCCACTTGATGCATGGCCAGAATTGCCATCAACTTCTGACGATTGAACAGGGGAACAATCAAGCTAGAACGAATATTTGCCGCTTCATAGGCCCGTTGACGGAATTGACATTCGGGAGAATCTGCCTGAAGTCTGGGATGGGTTGTTGCATCCTGAATCACCTCAACGGTGCTGGTTTCCCAGATAAGCTGGCGAATTTCAGCGTCAGAAATGGCAGTGGTATTCGTCAGGCTGGCATCTTTGTAGATAAATCTCTGATCAATGAGGGTGCCATCCTGTAGGGGCTGCAACAAGCAATAGCTTGCTTCAAACGTTTGTCCGGCTGACTCCACAATCCGCTGGAGCATATCGTCGTAGCTCAGAGCAGAACGAATAGTACTGGTGACGCCATAGAGTAGAGTCTTGTGCTTTAGCGATCGCTGCAATTCCTCAGTTCGAGCCTTGAGAACATTGTGGGTCTCCATGGCCTGCTCGACAATGGCCATCAGTTCATCCGCTTCCCAGGGCTTGGTGACATATTTGAACACCTTCCCAGCATTGATTGCTTCGACTAAATCTTCAACATCTGTGTATCCAGTCAACAAGATCCGAATTGCGTCAGGATACTTAATGGCAGAGGAGCTTAAAAACTCTGTCCCTGTCATGTTGGGCATCCGCTGGTCAGAGATAATAACAGAGATATTCTGTTCCTGATCCAAAATCTCCAGTGCCTCTTGACCCCCCTCAGCCTTGAACACCTTGTACTTACGATAGAACGTCCGGTATAGCAAATCCAGGTTGTCGGGTTCGTCATCAACAACCAGGATCTTTGGCTTAGGCTTCTTAGGGGAGTTCATTCACCGCTCTCCTAATGCTTTAGACAAATGACAGAAGATACTGTAAGTGGAGTATTGAAAGAAAGTAGGTTCACAGACACTCAAATGACAAAGGAACGATGATCTCAGATCTAAACAGCATATTCAATCAACATTGAACAATCGCAACTAACCCTACGAGTCAGTGGAGCAAACAACTCCCTTCCATAATATTCCCATTTAATCAAAGGTTCCGAACATCAAGAATGGCATGATCCAGGGCAACCGCTTGGAACCTGAGCGAGGAAGTGCATTTATCGTAGTCGATTGTCCAAGTCTGTGCAGCTTTCCGATGCAAGGAAGAGGACGAACACATCTCAACCCCACTTTTGACACAGCCATCTCCCCTCGGTTAGACAGCCCTTCAGCTCAGGCTTTATTCTCTCCTAATATAGCCGAACTCCAGATATTTTCGGACTGATGCCCAAGCTGAAACAATTGTCAAGGGTCGAGGAGGATTTCCACCCCTCCCTTGATCCTGCAGCTGTTTACCCTGAGAGGGACAACGATTCGCTACACTGAGATCAGACCAGGATACTTTGCTAAGTGCTGGATTGGCTTCTCCGTTTGACCCTTACTTCCAATGAACCCCCGCACCCTCCCTGCGAATTTTGAGGTCAGAGCCGCAACGATCTCTGATTTGAGGCGTTTAGCCAAGTTATTGGCCCAGAGTTTCCATCGCTCTGACAATTTACTCGGCTTGTTCCATCCCCTTCTGCATTTGATGATTTATGAAGATTTGCGTCAGCGGTTTACGGCGGGTTCCAGGCACTATACTTGCCTGGTGGTAATCTTGCACCCTTCAACGCATCCGGAGCAAAACCCAGTCCATCGCCCAGGGTTAATCGTGGGTACAGTTGAGTTGGGTCTACGCTCACGCTATCCCTGGCAGGTCTCTAGTTTGCGAAAATATCTTTACATCTCAAATCTGGCTGTTCACCCGCAATTCCGTCGACAGGGAATTGCCCAAGACTTACTGCAGCGTTGCGAAGTAGTAGCAAGGGACTGGGGATTCTCAGCTCTATATCTCCATGTTTTAGAGAATAACGATCAGGCAAAGCAGCTCTACACTAAGCTGGGCTATCGTCTCGGTTCGATTGATTGGAGTTGGAATTCCCTGTTACTGGGTCAGCCTCGGCAAATGTTTCTGCACAAGCAATTCTAAAAAAAGTGCAAGGGGCTTGACCCCTCACGGATCAGGGGATATATTACAAAGTATAGATGCACCCTGATGGTAGAGAGAGTTGCCCCAAGTAGCTCTCTTTTTTTTGGTTTAAATGAAGATCAAATTGTCGGGAAAGAACGAATTAAAATCGCGATGTGAAAAACTCGTGAAATTCCTATAAATTAAGATGAATATGACAAACTTGTGAAATTCTGTGTCGTGAGATTGACCAAAGAAATAGTACTATTTATCTTGACCTGATATCCATGAATTGATAAGCTATAGAACTTAGATGCACCCTGATGGTAGGGAGAGTTGCCGAGGTAACTCTCTCTTTTTGTTGATTTTTTTATTATGGCTAGCTACTGAGGTGGACAACTCGTTTATCCAAGCAATTAATTGGATTACCACCCGACAAAATGGACTTTTTACTTAGAAAATGCCAATATTCTGGCCCAGACTCAACTTTACAAAAGTCTCATGCTAAACTCGATAGACTTTACATAATCTTTAAACTAAAGCCTTGATAGTACTCGGTCAGGATTGATAAATTAGGATCAAACGATGCACCCTGATGGTAGGGAGAGTTGTCAGAGCAACTCTCTCTTTTATTTTTTAGTCTTTATTGAAGTACTAGTCAGCTCTGGGCAGAGTATGAATTATTATGTTCAACAACACTCCAACTACATAACCCTTCCTGCTAAATTCGAGCGATCAAGTAAGCGGTCAAAAAATTAACATCCCCTATGGAATTTGTTTTACCTGTAGGCAAGAAAGCAATTTTCAAGGTAATCTTTGAAGGCAATACGTAATTCCTTAAGTCAACACTGGGTAGCATTTCAACATGTCGAGTATTGATGGATTTTGGCCCCATAACATCAGTCCGAACCGCTTGGCCATTCTGGAGCGGAAATTAGTCATTTGGTTGCGTTCTCAGGGACTACTGGTCTCGGTAGACACTAACCCAGATGTACAACTCCTAACTCAGCAGGCCGCCACCGAGGGATATGACCTCTCAGAGCTACAGGCGTTGATTCAGTCGATTGTCTCAGCGCCAACAGATAGCTTTATTGAGTTGGCAGGAATCGCGAATCTGAATGTGCGGCAGGACTTTTCAGGGGCTAAGATGCTCGGCGTTCAGTTGACCAATCTAGATTTGAGCGGTGTCAACTTTCAACAGTCCTATCTACGGGGAGCCGACCTGAGTGATGCTGACCTGAGTGCTGCAAATCTGAAGTCCGCCAATCTGAGCGGCGCAGATTTAAGCGGTACCCTTCTGAGTGATGCCGATCTGAGCGGCGCAAACTTACATCGGGTGAGTCTAGCTCTAGCCAATCTGAGCGGAGCAACACTCATCAAGGCCAATCTAGAAAATGCCAATCTGAATAACTGCAATCTCAGCAATGCCAACCTCTCCGGCTCCCGCTTGGTGAATGCAGATCTGTCCCAAGCAGGGCTAGCCCTAACAAATCTTCAGCAGGTTGACTTCACAGGCACAAATGTTCAGCAGGCTCGACTCTGGCACGATGCAGGGCTTTCAGAGACCGTTAAACAAGACCTGATTCAACGCGGAGCCGTCTTCGAGGATTAAATTAAGAATTGAGTACCCATATCAATCGGGAAAACCGCTGTAGCCAAATTCTGAACTGTTTATGATTCCTAAAACTTCTCGTTACTGGTTAAGAAATGCCCATGTTCCTTTGGCGGTTGTGAGCAAAGCGGTTCAAGGCGTTACTTGTGCACCGAATTCAGAATCCCTGGCTCTACTGGATATCGAAGTGCAGTCTGGGAGGATAACTCAGGTTGTTCCGGCGGGTACGGTTGAAGTTGGATCGAGTGAAATCGGATCAATTCCTGCAGTAGATGTGCAACATCGGCAGGTCTGGCCCTGCTTTGTGGACATGCATACCCACTTGGATAAAGGACATATTTGGGAGCGTTCCCCTAATCCAGATGGCACATTTCAGGGCGCATTGGAAACCGCTTCGCAGGACTATGAAAACTGGACAGCAGATGATGTCTATCGCCGCATGGAATTTGGCCTGAAGTGCAGTTATGTCCACGGGACAAAGGCAATTCGTACCCACCTAGACTCCGCCGGAACTGTAGGTCAGATCGGTTGGGAAGTGTTCAAAACATTGCAGCAAGAATGGCAAGATCGTCTGCTTTTACAAGCGGTTTCCCTGGTCACTCTGGATTACTATTTGACTCCCGAAGGGGAAAAATTAGCAGATCAAGTTGCGGAACTGGGAGGGATTCTGGGGGGCGTTGCCTACATGAATCCGGAACTGGATCATCAGATTGAACATCTTTTCAAGTTAGCTCGCGATCGCGGACTTTCCCTGGATCTGCATACCGATGAAACAGATGACCCCCAATCGATTACCCTACAAAAAATCGCAGAAAAAGCAGTCCAAACTCAGTTTCCCCATCCCATAGTTTGCGGCCATTGCTGCAGTTTAGCAGTCCAGTCCCCATCGGTGGCTGAAGAGACAATAACCTTAGTTAAACAGGCAGGGATTGGCGTTGTGAGCTTGCCGATGTGCAACCTTTATCTACAGGATCGTCAACAAATTCTAAATCCTGACACTCATCATTCTCATCCCCGCACTCCACGTTGGCGGGGGGTAACGGTACTACATGAACTGAAGCACCGTGGAATTCCAGTGGCGATCGCTAGCGACAATTGTCGGGATCCGTTCTACGGTTTTGGGGATCACGATGGATTAGAAGTCTTTGTGATGTCCGTCCGCATTGCTCATTTGGATCGACCCTATGGAGAGTGGCCAGGAGCGATTACTAAAACCCCGGCTCAACTGATGGGCCTACCGACGGTAGGTCAGATTGGCCCCGACTTGCCAGCGGATTTGATTATTTTTTCGGGGCGGAGTTTTAGTGAACTGTTGTCTCGTCCTGCCGCAGAACGAATCGTGATTCGACAGGGTCAGGTCGTTTCTGACCCCTTGCCTAGTTATGCTGAGTTGCAGGGTTAGGGTCGTTTGAGCCGTAGACAGTCAGGCTGACCTGACTGCGGTACAATTGGGTGAACGTTATAACAACACTTTTTTTGATCTCATGGCGACTGAAACCAACGATAAGCTATCCACCGAAAAGAGCCTGGCAGCAATGAAAAAGTTCTCTGAACAATATGCCAAACGAACCGGAACTTACTTTTGTGCAGATCCCTCTGTGACTGCTGTTGTTATCGAAGGATTGGCAAAACATAAGGATGAACTCGGCGCACCTCTTTGTCCCTGCCGTCACTACGAAGATAAAGAAGCCGAAGTCAAAAATACCTACTGGAACTGTCCCTGTGTACCCATGCGGGAGCGCAAGGAATGCCACTGTATGCTGTTCCTCACCCCAGAGAACGACTTTGCTGGAGAGCAGCAGACAATTGAAATGGATGTTCTGGAATCTGCACGTCAGAGCCTAGCCTCCTAGAAAATTTCTCAGCAATGAAGCAGCCTGAACGTCATTCCTGCCTGAGCGGGAATTCAGGCAACCCTTAATACTGTCAGGAATACTCTTCTCAAGCAATTCCCCTAGAACAATCTGACTAATGCACACTAAGGACGAAATTCCTGCTGGTTTCTGGCAAGGCGTTGAGCAATTTAACCAGGGAGAATACTATGCTTGTCATGACACCTTAGAGGCCCTTTGGATGGAGGCGATGGAACCAGAGAAGCGCTTTTACCAAGGTATCTTGCAAGTTGCTGTGGGCTTGTATCATCTCAGTAATGAGAATTGGCGGGGAACTGTTACTTCCATTGGGGAAGGGGTGCGTCGGTTGGATTACTATCAACCGGATTATTCTGGCGTTGATGTTGAGTCTTTTATTGCTCAGATTCGGGAATTATTAATCGAAATTCAACAAGCCGGGGCCGATGGAGTCAGTAAGTTCGTGACTCAGCTCCAGCAAAATCCACCCCAAATTCAAAGGATGAGTTCATATTGAAGATTTAGACATCAGTGTGGTGCAACGATGGCGAAAGCGGCGGGACTATCGTCCGCGAGACCTGCTGGAAAAACATGGCCAGCGATTGGATGAAGTATAGACCATGGAACAATTACAGAAACAGGTTGGCTACATCGGGCCGGATTATTTAGACCCGGATGATCCGAAACACGCCAATAGTGACCTGGATCGTTCAGCCGTTCTAAAGTTACGTCAGGAGCGACTGCCAAAGCTGTTTGAGCCTCGATTGCAGGATTACCGCGTGGCCGTTCAATCGGTTCAGATGGTTCGGAGCCAATGGTTTGATTTTTCTGGTTCTATGGTGAAAGCTGGTCACCCAGAAGAATTGACTACTGAACAACACCAACAATTTCTACAAGCATTGAAAACTTTTTGTCCCTGGAAAAAAGGGCCATTTCAACTGTTTGGGACACTGATTGATGCAGAATGGCGATCTGACTGGAAATGGGAACGGATCTTGCCGCATATTTCTCCACTGAAAGGTCGGAGGATTGCTGATATTGGCTGCCATAATGGTTATTTTATGTTTCGGATGTTGGCTAAGCAACCGGATTACGTGATCGGATTTGAACCGTATGCTAAGCATTTTTGGAACTTTCAACTGATTCAAAATCTGGTGCGACAGCCTCAGTTAAAATTTGAACTCCTGGGAGTTGAACACATCCATTTGTATTCAAGTTTTTTCGACACAATTTTCTGCCTGGGAATCCTCTATCATCATACTGACCCAGTTGAACTGCTGCGAAAAATCTATCAAGCGCTCACTACCTCTGGAGAAGTGATCATTGATTGTCAGGGAATTCCCGGCGACCAACCTGTTGCATTAACCCCTCGAAAACGCTACGCCAATGCCAGGGGAATCTGGTTTCTTCCCACTCAGTCTTGTCTAGAAAATTGGATTGCACGGGCTGGATTTTCCCAGATTCATTGTTTTTTTGCGGAACCTCTTTCCACGGAAGAGCAACGACGCACCGATTGGGCTGATATTGATAGCTTGCAGGAATTTCTTGATCCTCAAGATCTGGAATTGACGATTGAGGGCTATCCTGCACCCTGGCGGTATTATGTGATTGCCCGTAAACGTTTTTCGTGATTGATTTAGGACTGCGATATAGCCCTACAAGGTTGGGTTTGAGGATGTATCCCCTGCTGCGACACACCTATCAGACGTTCTAATATGAAGACGTAAGTCTATAGGATGTGGGCGAATAATCTCTTAAGATAGTTTAATGATTGGAGGATCGAAGTCTTGATGGGTCGTCATAAGCTTCAACCACAGCTAAGGAGTCTGTACGAGCCTTTATTGATATTGTCATTTTTCACGTAGGTGAATTCCGTGAGTAAATCCGTCGCACTTTCCAGTTTTGGACTTTGGACACAACGATTTATGGCTGCAGTGCTTCTAGGCGGGCAAGTCATGGTTCACCTGATTCAAGGAAAAATTTATCGCCGCAACACATTGGAACAGATGGTTGTCGTTGGCCCACAATCCCTGATGATTGCGTTGATCACAGCCGGATTTGTTGGAATGGTGTTCACAATTCAGGTGGCGAGGGAATTTGTAAACTTGGGGGCCGGTAACTTTGTGGGAGGCGTACTTGCCCTGTCCCTTGCCCGAGAACTCAGTCCAGTATTAACTTCCGTCATCGTAGCAGGTCGCGTTTGCTCTGCCTTTGCCGCAGAACTGGGTACGATGCAGGTCACTGAACAAATTGATGCCCTCTACATGCTGCGTACCGACCCGGTGGATTACCTGGTTATTCCCCGGGTGATTGCCTGCTGTATGATGCTACCCCTACTGAATATTATTTGTCTGTTATTTGGGTTGACGGGCGGATTGTTGATTTCCAATAGTCTCTACGACATTGCTCCTACTGTTTTCCTGGACTCAGTTCGTAATTTTCTCACCCTGTGGGATCTGATCAGCGCGGAGATTAAGTCCTTCGTTTTTGGTGCGGTCATTGCCGTAATTGGTACAAGCTGGGGACTCACCACCAGTGGCGGCGCTAAGGGCGTAGGAGAATCCACAACAACCGCCGTTGTAACAGCGTTGCTAGCTATCTTTATCCTAGACTTTGTCATGTCTTGGCTAATGTTTCAGGGAACCGACAGCGCTGTTTTACCGTAGTCTTACAGAGCCTTACAGATAGAGCAGAAGCACTTCCCCGCCGACCTTGCAACTAGATTTCCCGAACCATTAACCTATAACTAATGACCCATGACCATTAGTATCAAAAACTACAGTTTCAAACTCTTCTTCCTGATTTCCTCTAGAAAGCAAGGATAGTCTCGCCAGTAATTTATTAGTTCAACTTATTAGTTCAACGATGACCCAGAGTACGATAGCGCTTCTATCACCTGAACAACAGTCTTCCCATATTTTGCAAATTTCGGGCTTGAATTTTTTCTATGGAGAAAGTCATATTTTGCGAGATGTGGACATGACCATTCCCAAAGGTCAGATGGTTTGTTTGATTGGCCGCAATGGGGTTGGTAAAACTACCCTGATCAAAAATATCATCGGCCTACTCAAGCCCCGACGGGGAAACATTAGATATCAGGGGCAATCTATTCTACGCTTATCCCCCGATCAACGGGCCAGGCAGGGAATTGCCTACGTTCCCCAGGGGCGGGAAATCATCCCTCGACTGAGCGTGGAGGAGAACCTGTTAATCGGCCTGGAAGCTCGGCCCTCTGGCAGACAAGGCAATCAGAGCGTGCCGGAATTTGTATTTGAATTGTTTCCAGTGCTGCAATCCATGCTGTCTCGCATGGGAGGAGATTTGAGTGGCGGCCAACAGCAACAGTTAGCGATCGCCAGGGCTTTGATGGGAGAACCCAAGCTTCTGCTACTCGATGAGCCCACAGAAGGGATTCAACCCTCGATTATTTTGGATATCGAGGCAGCAGTGCGGCGGATTGTAGAAACGACTGGAACGTCTGTTCTACTGGTCGAACAACATCTTCACTTCGTTCGTCAAGCTGATTTCTACTACGCTATGCAGAAGGGTGGAATTGTTGCTGCCGGCCCAACCGGAGATCTGAGCCAAGACGTGATTCAACAGTTCCTCTCGGTTTAGGTGATTTCTTAGATCATGCTGCAGATTCAATCTCTAGCTCCTGAGAGTTCCAAGGTCTGGCGGGGACAGCTAGAGCTAGAGTTTCGAGCCGGCCCAGAAAAAACTCAACTGGTTCACCCCCGGACAAAAGCACCCCTCAGAGTCCTACGACCCCATTACCCAGAGGATTCAGGTCGGTGCTACACCACAATTGTCCACACAGCAGGGGGACTGGTGGGAGGCGACCAACTGGAGCAAACGATTCGTCTGCAACCCAAAGCCCAAGTTTTATTAACCACTGCTGCCGCCAGCAAGGTTTATCTCTCGATAGGGCCAACGGCTCGCCAGTCAACTCACCTCTCCCTCGGCAATCATGCCAATCTGGAATGGTTCCCCCAGGAAACGATTGTGTTCAACGGAGCAAATTATCACCAGTCCCTACAGATCAATTTAGATCCTGATGCAACGGTACTGCTGTGGGAAATCACTCGGTTTGGTCGCAGTGCCAGAGGCGAAAGGTTTCTCACTGGACAGTGGCGTTCAGATTTGGAGGTCTGGCAGGCAGGAATCCCTGTTTGGATTGATCGCCAATGTTTAACAGGTGATGCGGTTGCCCTGGATAGTCCCCACGGATTACAGGGCTGTCCCGTTGTTGGTACTCTGGCCTTTGTCGGTCGCCCTGCAACGCCAACCATTCTAGACACCCTACAGCGTTTAGCCATAGAGACCGAAATCCCTACCACTCAAATTGGCATCACAGAGAATTTAAATGGATTCGTCTGCCGCTATCGAGGAGACTCCAGTCAGATTGCTCGACAATACTTTATAGCGGTCTGGCAATATTTGCGACATACCTGGTACGGTAGAATGCCTTCTAGACCTCGCGTATGGCTCTAGAGGTTCGTTTTTACCGCTCACTGTCATTAACACCATGCAACTGACTCCCCAGGAAAAAGATAAACTGCTAATTTTCACGGCGGCTTTGTTGGCAGAACGTCGCAAGGAAAAAGGATTAAAACTCAACTATCCTGAAGCTGTGGCCTATCTCACCGCAGCAATTTTAGAAGGGGCGCGGGAAGGTCGCACGGTTTCAGAATTGATGAACTATGGTACAACTTTACTCACGCGCAATGATGTGATGGAAGGAGTTCCGGAAATGATTCATGATGTTCAGGTCGAAGCCACGTTTCCAGATGGAACAAAGTTGGTGACTGTCCATTCTCCAATTGCCTAGAAAAATTTGGAAGGCTATGCTAACATTAGATATTGTATCTAATTTTGCGTGGCGGGCGTAGCCAAGTGGTTAAGGCAGTGGTTTGTGGTTCCACCATTCGTGGGTTCGAGTCCCATCGTCCGCCCTGTTATTTATGAATTTCAGCTATGAAATTCAACTACGAAATTCAACTATGAATTCTGGGTTCAGGATGTAGAGATCTGAGTAGATCACTTTCAACCTGGGCAAGTTCTTCAAGGCGCTGGTTAACGTTATCAGCATCAAAATAGGTTGTCGCCAGAACCCAATAGGCGCCATAGTGGCGGGCTTCTGAGGCCATCAAGCCCCGATAGAACTGAGCCAACTCTGGTTCCGGACAATGGATTGCTAATAATCCCAGACGTTCATGGCTACGGGCTTCAATCAGAGCGGAAATCAATAGCGAATCCAGTAAGCGCTCTGGCTCAGCCTTTCTAATGCACTTATTCAACTTTGAACCGTAGGGAGGAGCCGATAATGGCCCTAGCGGGATTCCACGCTGATCCAGCCATCGATTAACTAATTCAAAGTGCTCCAGTTCTTCCTGGGCAATTGCGGTGAGTGTCCGAACTAATTTGACATTAGAAGGGTAGCGGAACATCAAATTCAGAGCAACGCCAGCCGCCTTGCGTTCGCAATGGGAGTGATCTAACAGGATTGTGTCGAGATTTGCAACTGCCTGACTGACCCATGCCTGCGAGGTGGGTTGTACTAAGAACTTGATCGTAGACAGTTGAGCTGAATTCACAAATTACGGAAGAATTGAGTGGGGTCTCGACAGGGTTACAAAAATGAACCATCGAGACCCAGCAGATTGCCAATCTGCTATCAATCATAGCGAACAATACTAAAATCTTCGTTGCAAAGAATAGTGCGGAATCAAGACGAGAATATGCTGTAGCCTGTCCAGGCATCATGCTCGGCCCCGCGATTGGATCCCCAGTAGCTGACAACAGGCGCTTCATAGGGAAGTTTTTTGACTGCTGGTATTGCCTTTTTGCGATACCAGGCAATCTGAGATGAAGCTTCTAGCCGATTGCCCATCATCCTCGCCCAAAACTGTGACATCACAACAAACATGATACGAGAAATTCTTTGAGGATAGGGAATCATTTGAATCAAGCCAAGGGCTTGAAGTTGATTCAAAAAGGCGATCAGATCACGCTCACATCGCTTCGGCCTAACCTGATAGTGGGACAAAATAATCTCTCGTATCTCCTGTACTTTTCGGGGGTAAGTCAGTCCGTACCAGATGGCTGTTCCCATAAAGTTGAAGATAAAATATTCCTCTGATTCAAGATTCAATACCACTGCCCGGTGATTAATTTGAGATGAGCGCTGATATCTTGAAGTTGTGATAAATGCAGATTCCTTCAACATTATTTTTCTATCCCTTGCAAGAAAAACCTGAAAAGTTGTTATTGTTGCGATCTTAAATTCGCTCTGGCTGATCCAACCCCAGTAATTCAAAAAATCCGATTTTCACACCACTTTAAAGCCGCACCTATAGACAAAATGGTGATCTGAAATTACACCTAAATTCCGGATTTGAATATTCCTTTATCTAAAAATTATATCACGGCTTTAAAGTTTCATTTAATAGTCGCTCTGCCAATAGGTTAGCCATCAGTTGATTTCCCGCAATATTCCAATGGGTATCATTCGGCTTATAAAGACGGGTAGATCCAGAAGCAGCAATGAATTCATCTAGTGGATCGATATAGGCAATCTCATGTTGCTGGAAGAAATTATGCATTAAACGATTGGGCAACTGGAAATCAAGTTTACCGGGATCGCTTGAATCAAACCTTTCTGTAATTTCTACCTGGAGTGCTTGATCGACTTGAACCTCATCCGGAATGATCAAGATCACAAGCTTGATCTGACGATAATCACAAATTTGTTTGATTTTTAAAATATCATTCATTGCATCAGAAAAATATCCAGCAAAAATATCGTCAGCCGGATCTTTTATAAACATATTGCTCTTATTTTTCGTATCCTTCAGATAAGAGTCCGTTGTGCGCGTAGGCTGATCGTCAATGTACTTCAGACTATTGTTAGGATTAAACACTTGTCCCTCATATTGGGTTCCAAGACTGACCAAAGATCGAACAAGTGAGACCACGTAGAACTGATTCCAGCGCCGTTCAGCGGCTTTAAATTGATTATCGATAAAATCATTGCCAATATAGAAGGACAGCAGCACCATATCCGGCTCAAGTGCTAGCCCTTCCTGAGTCAGGATATCTAGATAATCCCTCGGCCCCAATCCTGGAATTCCCATATTGATGATTTCAATCGTTTCCCCTGATCGTTGATTCAACTGAGTTTGATTTAATTGATCTTCTAGCAGAGTGAGGAAGTTGTAACGGTAGGGAACAACTCCAAAATTGAAGGAATCTCCAATCCCTAGAATTCGGAAAGCATCATCCGGCTTCTTGGGATCATATTCAATATCTTTAAATCCTTGAGAATTTAACTGAAACTCAAAATCTTGAGCGTAGGGCTTGCCTCGCCAACGATTGTAGGAGCGATCGCTAAATAAAAAGGTTGGATTGATTCGGTGATAAACCCTAAAGGTGATCTCTGTAAGAACTGTAGTAATTGCAGCGATGATCAAGGTTTGAATAAAAATAGATTTAAATCTTTTCCACATCAACATACTCTGGCTCTTTGTTCTTGATTATTGGTTCACAATTGACATCAGAAAATAATAGAGAAACATGCTGATATTACTGCAACTGTCGAAAAAATAGATCGGTTTTCTCCACAACATTTTCGAATAAAACTTCACTCGCCAACTGATTGCCCGCAGAATTCCAGTGGGGTTCCTGAAGTAGATAAAGATGCTGCTGTTGTTGCTTTTGTTTCACGGGTTCCAACAGGTCGATGTAGGAAATCTGATTTTCCTCTAGAAATTGATGCAGAATCCGCTGCATACAGGTTATTTCATAGTCTTCCGGGTCAAGTTCAAATTCATCAGTAACTTGGTTCAACAACTCCGGATTCACTTGAAATTCATCAGGATAGATTGCAACAACGAAGTCAATTCCCCGTTCTCCTAATACATGATTCATTTCCGCAATGCTTTCTAGAATGTAATCAATGTTTTTTTGCCACTTCCCCGATTTTAAATCTTCAGTCTTACAAAAACTCAAACGATTTTTTTCAACTTTTAGGAAAGTTCTGAGGGACATGATTCCTGGAGATTGCTCCAATCGTTGCTGAGAATCAGCTTGATTCAAGGGTGTTTGGCTGTCTGACGTTAGTAATTCTGAGCTTGCAAACAGAGTATTCGTTAAATCTGGCAATCGATAACTCGACTGATTTGACTTTGCTGCCTCTTGAAAGACCTTATATTTTTGCTGGACAAAAAGAAGTAAGCGGGATTTTCCAATAATGGGATAGCCAAACAGAATTAGTTCCTTGCGCCGATCAATATCGACATAAACATCATTGACAATAATTCGCTTACGATGGGGATCAGCATCTAGAAAATCATTCCCTACAAAAAATCCCAAAACGACTAAGTCTGGATTATATTGCAAGCCATATTTTTTCAGCATGGCTAACTGCTCGCCGGTATGAGTTCCGGGATAACCGCTATTAATCACTTCAACCTGAGATTGGTCGTAGTATTCAGCAAATTTTTCTTCTAGTAATGCAGTGTAGTTCCCCTCTCTCCCACCTGCCCAATTGAAAGAGTCACTCACTACTAGAATGCGATATTTTCCGGGTGGCTTTTCCAACGGATAATCTTGATCATTAAAGCCAAATTGATTGTTGCCATTTGCATAGGGACGAATCCGAAAGCCTAGATCTGGGTCATATTGATAGATTCCCTGAGCTAGATAAGGTTCCAGGACAATCATCAAGAACTCTACTAGAACTAAAGGTACAACAGCCCAGAAAAATAATAGGATCAATCCCTGCCGAAGTTTCTGGAGTCGGTTCCTAGGAGAAATTTGATGCTGAAATGCTTTGTTGGTTGAATGATCCAATGTTGAAACCTTTTGGTGGAAATATAAAAGCTAAAGTTTTGAAAAGAGTACTGTTAATCACGTCGATGTTTCCTGGATTCCCGCCCGCACAAAAATGATATTATCGGTAATCCTAAGTCCTGAAAATTGTCCTGAAAATTACCTGGCGTGCTGAGTTTCTGGATTGATAGGGAGAATTCCTACCAACCGCCTCCCTCTAAGGTCTTGGGCAAATTCAGTTTTGGAAATCGATAGACCGTATTTCCTTCGTTATCGACCTCAGGAAAGGCCACAAACGCTTGCACCTGTCGATCTAGATAGCGTTGGGCTATTTCAGCATTTACCTGGGCCAGAGCAGCCAATTGAATCAGGGCGATCCGGCCATTTTGCCGCTTTAGCAGTTGATAGAATGCTTGATCTAGCTTCCGTTCCTGACTTCGCTGCGTGCCTATATTATTGACAAAAAAGCCGACTAGGATGCCCAGCCCTGCAATACCCAAAAATTCCAAAATCGCCATATGCTGCCCTACATTGAAAACCTGGTACGTCGAATTCCCTGTTCCATTGAATATCATGCCAGAATAGCGCCAGAGAAAAACACCGTCAATCTGATCAGAAAGTTGGGCCTTTCCTCAATAAGTTGTTTACACTAAAGATGGGAATTCTCTGCATGAGTTCCATCTCATCCACAGCTACTTGTCGCAACCCCCTTTTTCTAGTTGCAAGTTCCTGCTGCTTCATTGGTTCAATTTCATGCCCCAACATCAGCCTTCCATTACCCAGCACTTTCACGAGCGCACCAAGTATGCTCCTGAAACGATTCATGCAAAAAGTCGCCCAATCAACTGGTACAAACAACCTGTTCCCTTTAAAGAATACAAGCTTGGCAAGCTGCTTGATCTCAAACCTTATCTGAAGGAAAAGCCAGAGCCCTGGTCTGAAGATACGAAAATTCAGCAGGCAGAGCGTTTATCCCATCTATTGCTCCATACCTATGGATTGACGGGAAAAATTCCTATGGATTTAGGGGCTCATTATCTACGATCTGCTCCTTCAGCAGGGGGGCTATATCCTGCAGAAATTTACCTAATTTCCCGTGGTACACCCTTGCTGGAGCCAGGATTGTACAACTATCAGGTTCGAACTCACTCCCTGGTTCAGTTTTGGCAGGATCAGGTTTGGCCAGATCTAAAGTCAGCCTGTTTCTGGCATCCGGCTTTGGAACAGACACAGTTGGCCCTTGCAACAACGGCAGTCTTCTACCGCTCTGCCTGGCGCTATCAAGATCGGGCCTATCGCCGAATTTTTTTGGATACTGGACACTTACTGGGAAATCTCGAACTGGCCGCAAATACCAGCAATTACCGACCCCATTTGATTGGGGGCTTTGCTGATGCTATGGTCAATCAGATATTGTATCTCGATCCTGCATTAGAGGGGACAACGGTTGTGATTGCCCTGGCGGATCTGCTAGCTCTAGAGGAGAATCTTGCCCCCTGTCGCACAGCGCTACCCTCAGACACTCAGGTAGATTACCCAGAGATAGAGGACGAGGAACTGTTGCCCTATCTGCATCAAGCTTCAGAACTCGATCAAGATACTTCAGGCGATCAAGGGTGGCGGTTACCAGAACAGGTAGCGGTTTCGGAGGATAAGTATAACTTCCCCTTTTGTACCAAAGTTTCCACGGTCACCACTTCAATCGATTGGCGCAAAAACCTGGAAGGATTGAACATCACCATGCTGCGGCGTCGATCAACTCGGGCCTACAGTGGCGAAAATCTAAAACTAGAGGAACTGTTTGCGATTCTGGATTTTTCCTATCAGCCTCAGCACTACATTATTCAAGGTCTGGACAGTGCTCCAGACTATTTTGATCTGGATTTGCTGGAAACCTTTATCGCGGTCTCCGGGGTTGAGGGACTGGAGGAGGGCTGCTATTACTATGCGCCCAAGGCCCAGGAACTGCGCCAGATCCGGTTTAAGAATTTCCGCCGAGAACTACACTATCTTTGCCTGGGTCAGGATTTGGGTCGAGATGCGGCGGTTGTCCTGTTTCATACAGTGGATTTGCAACGGGCAGTGGCTCAGTATGGCGATCGCGTTTATCGCTATCTGCACATGGATGCGGGCCATATTGGCCAGCGGCTGAACTTGGCAGCGATTTACCTCCGGCTGGGAGTCAGCGGCATTGGTGGATTTTTCGACGATCAGGTGAACGAAGTTTTGGGCATTCCGCCGGAGGAGGCGGTGGTTTATATCACGACTTTAGGAAAGGCGCGTGGATAACCTTCAGATGTCAGCTATCGGTATCAGCAGAGCGTTAATCTGGATTAAACCTTTAAAAACCATCCCCTGCGATACATCAAATAGGCCACAAGCCACCAAAATAAAACCGTTACCACCGCAAACAGCAACGAACCATTCATAGCCCCGGCCCAGGATGCAAAGTACTGTTCATAGATCCAAGTCTTCAGACTCACAGGTTCGGGGTTTTGCTGAACCTTGGTAAAGAACAGAATTCTGCCCACAAATCCCGAAGCCACAAAGATCAAAATTGAATTCAGTCCCATCACCTTGAAGGGAAATCCCCAGCGTCGCCAGCCTCGTACCTCAACGGTTTCATAGCAGAAGGCCAAAAATAGCAGTGCCCACCCTGCGGTGTAGATCACATAGGAGCTTGTCCAGAGGGCTTTATTAATGGGAAAAATAATTCCCCAGAGAGACCCAAGAATCACCGCCACGAGGCCAGCAATCACCAGATTCACACTGGTTCGGGTTAAGATCGCTTGTCGCCGAAGCCAGTCCCCCGTGAGATAGCCGATTAATACCGTTCCCACTGCTGGTAGCGTGCTGAAAAGCCCCTCCGGATCATAGGGGCCACCTTTCCAAAGATGAGCCTTGCCCAGAATTAACGTATCCAGATAGGCTCCAAAGTTTCCCTCTGGCGCCAACTGTCCAGCACCGTAGCCCGGAACCGGAATTAATATCATTGCTGCCCAGTACCCCAGTAGCAGAACTGTCACCGTGATCCAAAGTCCTCGACGAGAAAAATTCAGCACGGTCACTGCCGCTAGAAAATAGGCCACGCTGATGCGCTGGAGAACCCCCATGATCCGAATCGTGGCCAGGTTATAGTTTGGGAATCCATTCAGCAGTAGACCCAGAAAAAACAACAATGCACAGCGTCGCAGGATACGAAGGTACAACTTAGGAGATAACGACTCAGACAATGAGCGCTGGTCATAGGCAAACTTTTTAAGAGAAAAGGCCATTGCCACTCCAGCGATCAATAGGAAGAAGGGAAATACCAAATCCGTCGGGGTACAACCATTCCACTCAGCATGAAGCAGGGGAGGATAAACATATTCCCAACTTCCTGGATTATTCACTAGAACCATGGCAGCAATTGCTACGCCTCGAAAAATATCGAGCGAGGTTAGACGCATTTTAGTTGATTACTCTTTCCCATGATTGGAGTAATTCTACAGGCTCAATGGTAACCAAGTGTCCATGCAGCATTTCTTTATTCAAATCGTAGAATCTCCTGATTTTGTCTTCCTCATCAATGATTTCCACCAAGATGGGTAAATCTCCAGAGAGAGCCAGGATATTAGCAGCCTGAATCATATGGTGTCCATGATATCCCTCAATTGCCCGAATGACTGTCGCCCCAGATATTTCATGGGCGTGGGCCTGCTTCACTAATTCTTGATAAGCTAGCTTGTGCTTCCACCGAATTGATTCACTGAGATAAATCCTGAGTTTTTTCCAGTTAGCCATGATCAATTTCCTGTAAAAGTAGAATTTGTAGCGTGATTGAGATAGATAATTGAAGCTTAAGATACAAAGTTATCGGGTTAATAGACGAGCCAGGACAACACCAATCTGAAGCCCAACAAATCCCAGAATTGCGCTAGCGGCCCAGTAAAAAGTTGCTGCACCAAACTCCCCTTCCCTAACCAGATTTCGAGAGTCCAGTTCATAGGTTGAGAATGTGGTGTAGGAACCCAGAAATCCAACTGCAATGAGGGACTTTACATCGGGAGAAATAATGGTTTGCTCTGTCAGGGTCGTAAAGAAGCCCATCCCCAGACATCCGGTGAGATTGATAATAAACGTTCCGTAGGGAAAGGCTGGCCCTAGACGTCCACCAATCCATAGTCCCAAGTAATAACGAGAAAGGGCCCCAGCAATCGCACCAAGGCCAATGGCAATTGGGGTACGAACCAACGGCTCTTGTGAAACTGTTGCCAGCCAACGGGGTGTTGCCATGCAAAGTTGAACAATATGTTTAAGCATGTGATTAGGTCTAGAAGATTCTGAGGACTCTGCTTGAGTATTGAATCTAGGCTCCATGTGAGCCATGCCCCGAACATATTCAGTTCAGCCACCGTCATAGGATACATGGTTAACCCCGATCCAACCAAGCCATCTAAAAACAATTAAGCTGCCTGAAATTAATCCCCTCCGCTATCATCAAATTGAGGGGTTCCCGGAGAATTAACGAAAGTAAACATGCAAAATTTCAAGTTTCAATCTCAAAAAATTGGCATCGTCCTCGGTCTCAGTAGTCTTCAGATTGGTTCTCTCCTGGGGGTTCCAGCTTCTGCTCAAATTAACCCCCATCTAGCGCAAGCCACAGAAATTGACCAACAGGAAGCTGGAGCAGAAGAGACCCCGCCAGAGAACATTGAATCGGAGGAAACTCCGGCAGAGACAGAACAATCAGAATCGGAGGAAACTTCAGTAGAGGCAGACTTGGAAACGCTAGAAATCGCTGACCCAGGTAGCTTCATGGATTGGTGTTTGCAGCGAGAGAACCTGCCCCCTGACCTGAAGCGCACGATGAATGTCATCCTTCAGGAGGCAGGAACCTACAACTGCGATCGCGCCTCAGAAAGTTTGTTAAACCTGACACAGCTAGACTTAAGCACAAGCCAGATTAGCAACATCTCCCCCCTACAATCCCTCGATCATCTAGTAAGCCTCCGGTTGATTAATAATCAAATTTCCGACGTCAGTCCTCTGGACAACTTGAAAAATCTGACAGCTCTAGATTTGAGCTACAACGAAATTTCAGATGTTGCCCCCCTGCAATCGATGAAAGGACTGCGATCGCTCAACCTCAGCTACAACCAAATCACCGATGTCCAGCCCCTCAATGTCCTAGGTGAGTTAAACGAACTGAATTTGAATAATAACCAGATCAAAGATATCAACGCTCTAAGCTCTTTGGAGGGCCTTACCTACCTCTTCTTGAGAGGTAATCCTATCGAAGATAAAACCTGCCCAATCAATCCCAAGTACATTTGCCAATTTGAGGTGGACGAAGAAGACATAGACTCCGAATCTTGATCGCTGATGTAACAACTAACCCGATAGAATGAAGGCAAATTCTAACTTCTCGACTTGAATGGAGGGGGTTTGACCATCACTGGTACTTTAACCAGGAAGGAAGGGAACTTATGAATCAGATCAAGACGGTTGGATTACTAGGTTTGTTGACTGGGTTACTGGTCGGGATTGGTTACTTTTTAGGGGGAAGTAGCGGCGCTTTGATTGGATTGATCATGGCAGCCGTGATGAATTTTGGCTCCTGGTTCTACTCGGATCGAATTGCGCTCAATGCCTATAAAGCACAGCCCGTTAGCTATGAACAGGCTCCTAAATTGCACGATATGGTAAGACGGCTCTGCGATCGCGCAGACTTACCAATGCCAGGAATTTACATTATTCCCAGTCAGTCAGCGAATGCCTTTGCCACAGGTCGTGACCCGCAGCATGCCGCAGTAGCGGTGACCCAAGGAATTATGAGCATACTGCCGGAGGAGGAGTTAGAGGGGGTGGTTGCCCATGAACTCAGTCATATCAAGAACCGAGACACTCTGACCCAGGCCGTAGCAGCAACGGTTGCGGGGGGAATTTCCTATATGGCCCAGATTGCTCAGTTTGCGCTGGTCTTTGGTCGAGTCGGTCGAGATCGGGGTCAAAATCCGATTAGTTTATTGCTGACTATCATTCTGGCACCTCTGGCCGCGACCGTGATTCAAATGGCGATCTCTCGTACACGGGAGTACTCAGCCGATGCAGGGGCAGCAAAGTTAACGGGCAATCCACGAGCACTAGCGCGAGCCCTGAAACGTTTAGAAAGTGGCGCAAGACAGATGCCAATTCAGGGAAATCCCGCATTCTCACCTTTGTTAATTATGCACGGATTCTCAGGACAGGCATTGGCAGGTTTATTCTCTACCCATCCCGCAACTGAAGCCCGTGTTCAAGCCTTACTGAAGCTCGAACAGGAGCAAAATTCACCCTCTGCTTCTGCACTCTAAGGCGAAATTCCCTCACAGAGTTTTCAGCAAAATTTCTACAATTGATTTAAGTGAGGTCATACTCACATTTTCTATATTGGAGATCCAAACCTATGAATCAACCATCGAATGAACAGGGAAACATACCAAAAGAATCCGCCATTGTGGAAACCCCCGATGTAACAACGCCTGTGACTCAGCAACCTGAAACAGATAAGGAGGTTCAAGAAGCCAGTGCAGAATTACTCCAAGCTATTACAAACTTGGTGCAGTCAGAAATGCAAAAGACTGGGGACTTTACCCGTGAGACCTATGTGAAAGCGGTGGAACGGGCAAAAGAAAATGTTAAACAAATTCGACTGATTGACAAAGATCAGATCGAGCAACATTTTAAATCTCTGGAAACCGAAGCAGAGCAAAACCTCAAAAATATTGTGGAGAATTAGAGTGATTTTGGCGATCGCATTGGAGAAGCGGCAAGGGCTGCATGGCAAGTCTTGACTGAACCGCGCAAATAAAATGTACTAAATGTTAAATTCCCGCTCCATGCGGGAATTGCCTTAAGCCTGCAACCTTGACTCTACCAAGACAGAGGTAGCCAAGAAGCCTACGGGCGACTCAGCCATCCTACCGCCACTATGACTAATTGGACTGTGACTTAATTTTCAGCGGTCTACCTGCTGCAGAACCATAGTTGACACGGCATCCTATATTGAAAATACTGGAGCCACATTCTAACGGAATGACTTGATCATCCAATTTGGCACTACAACTGACATATTTGTCGTCATTAGTATCTTGCACCATGCAAGTCAAGGGTTCAGCGTTAGATTGTGTGGCCCACATTTTCAATCCCTGGGTTGCTAGAAGATGCGGCCAGTAAAAGATAAATATTCCGATCGCTGCAACCACTGCAACAACTACACCTAGTTTAAATTTCCAGCTATTAAAAAAAGAACTAATACCCTGTGCGGTTTGAGTCAAAAGATTCTCAGAAGAAGCTGCATCAGATGCAACAGATGAACCAGTTGCAGAAGGCGTAACCGTAGGTTGAGTTACTGGGTTACTCTGCTGCTCAATATTACCTTGAGTTTGATTTTCAGACATACACGACTCCCTTTACTGTCTGTAACTACACATCCGCAACTGCATGTCTGTCAATGACAACGACCTGAGTTTACTCCAATTCTAGCGGAATTTGAATAGATGCTACATCCTCTCCAGGACAGAGATGCCTAGCAAAGACATGCCCAGTTTCAAGGTTCTGGCGGTCAAGTCGCACAGACCCAGGCGAGAAGTCCGTTGGGACGCTTCCGCCTTCAGTACGGGGCACTGGTCATAGAACTGATTGAATTTCTGACTCAGTTCAAATAAGTACTGGCATAGACGGTTTGGTAGGAGTTCAGCAGCCACCGTATCAATCGTTTCATCCAGTTGCAGTAGATGCCTTGCCAGGGTAAATTCTGCTGGTTCCGTCAACTGAATTTCGGTTTCAGTCCCAATTTGCTGAAAATCAATCCCACCTTTGCGACTAATGCCCTGAATTCTAACATAGGCGTAGAGCAGGTATGGAGCCGTATTACCCTGGAGGGACAACATCTTGTCGAAACTGAACATATAGTTACTGGTTCGGTTTTGACTCAGGTCAGCATACTTGACCGCACTCAATCCGACAATTTGAGCCACATGGTCAATAAATTCTGACGATTCGGAACGGCCTTCTTCCGCTAGACGACCTTCCAGATCAGCCCTGGATCGATTAATCGCCTCATCAAGTAAATCCCGCAGCCGCACCGTTTCCCCGGATCGGGTCTTGAGTCGCTTGCCGTCTTCTCCCAAAACCAATCCAAAGGGAACATGAATTAAAGTCACCTCCTCTGGAATCCAGCCCACTTTGCGAGCCACTTGCCACACCTGGGCAAAGTGATTTGATTGACCCACATCTGTCACGTAAATTAACCGCTTTGCGCCATCTTGATTAATCCGGTAGCGGACTGCGGCCAAATCTGTGGTGGCATAGTTATAGCCCCCATCCGACTTCTGAACAATTAACGGTAACGGCTCCCCCGCTTTGTTCATAAAGCCCTCTAGAAAAACGCACTGAGCCCCTTCGCTTTCCTCCAGCACACCGACCTGATCCAGATCCTCGACCACCTGGGGCAACATTGGATTGTAAAACGACTCTCCCCGCTCCTTCAGTTGAATATCTAGCAGGTCATAAATCACCTGAAACTCCCGCCGCGATTGCTCACAGAGCAATTCCCAAGCCCGACGGCTATCCTCTGCTCCGGCCTGGAGCCGCACCACCTCCTGACGAGCGGTTTCCTTGAATTCCTCATCCTCATCAAAGCGAATTTTGGCTTTACGATAGAAGGTGACTAAGTCCCCCAACTCCAAAGCATTTGCGGTCGTCAGGGCATCGGGATAGGCTTCTCGCAAATAGGTAATCAACATGCCAAACTGCGTCCCCCAGTCCCCCACGTGGTTCAAGCGCAGCACGTCATGACCCTGAAACTCCAGGATTCGAGCAATACAGTCCCCAATAATCGTGGATCGTAGATGGCCCACGTGCATTTCCTTGGCGATGTTAGGACTGGAGAAGTCAACAATCACCTGCTGCGGTGCATCAGTTTTTGGAGTGCCCAACCGTTCATCTACTAATATCTGATTCAGTTGGTTCTGAATGTACTCTGGCTTGAGTCGCAGATTGATAAACCCTGGCCCTGCAATTTCTGGCTCCTCACACAGATTACTAACATCCAGTTTCTCAACCAGTTGAGTTGCGATGGCGCGGGGGTTATTTTGTAACTTCTTGGTCAGAGACATGGCGACATTACACTGATAGTCACCAAACTTGGGATTGCTGGCTGGAACCAAAATTGGATCGGTCTCTGCAAATTCTGACCCAAAGGCTGCAGTGAGAGCTTGGGAGAGGCGCGATCGCAGGAGTGGAATCGTGGAGGACATGAATCAGTGAACTTAAATCGATATATCCATGTGCATCTTAGCAGTTTGGGGTTAGAGAAAAGGAGGTTAAGGGGTTTGGCAGGTTGAGTTGAGCTGCGGGATAAAATGAAATTGCAACAAATCGTGTTCCTATTTTCCATGAAAATCTAGGGCAGCATGGTCAAACGCTTGCTCCAGGATTTGCTTTGGAACCTTACCAACCTCGGTAAAAACAACATCTTGATAGCTGTTCAGTACAACCCAGTGGGGAACGCCTGTTACTTGATACTGCTTAACCTGTCCTGCCCACTGAGGTTGGTCAACGTTTAGCATGACAAAGTTGATTCGGTCATTATACTCTTCATGAAGTTGATCAAGAGTAGGAGCCATCGCTTGACAGGTTGTGCACCAGTTCGCATAGAACTCTATCAAGGTTGATTTTCCATTGGAGAGCGCTGTTTCATAGGGAGTTGCCGACTGGGCAAGTTGCTTTAGGGTGGCGAGCTGAGTAATGGATTGTACAGCAGATGCGGTGCCCCATTGAGTGTTTGTTACAGCAGCAAAAGATAGAAATAACGCAGTAACAATAATGCCAAAAATTTGTACCTTTCTTAACTTCATCTCTCTAAGTTATTCACCCTCCTTTCCCATCTCTAGCAATCACAAATGATTTATGAAAAGGGGGTGAAGGAGGCGTTGACCCCTTCTTGGGGACTTCGTCCTCAAACCCCTCTATAGTGCTTTTCATTATTGATTTAGGATTGCCATCTAAGCATAATAGTAGGCTAAAAAGATATGGAAGACTAGCATGACTAAAAATACACTCACTAGCAGAATGTGGGTTGTCAACCAAGCGATCCTCAGCCACCGAATGAGTTCTCCCTTTGACACGACAGATGAGTTCGAGCTGTCGTCAGTTTTCTGGGAGAGTTCAGAACTACCCCCTGAGAAACTAAAGTAACGTTTAGGGGATTCCAGTAGACCTGTCTCAGCTACAACGCCTACTAGGGCTGATAGTGTAACCCCAAAAAAGACCCACAGAAAAATAGCATTAAAATTTAGACCCGTTGAACCTAGGGTATGCACTAGGGTTGTGGCGAGCAGGCCAACGCCCAAGAAAATATGGAGTTGTCTCCAGAACTGCATCGAGCCTGGAACTTTGATTTTGATCTTCCACCCTCGACCGCGCTTTCGAGCAGTGAAGATCATTTCCAAAAGCACAAAAATGAGGGAAGCATAGCCTGTTATTTGCTTGTAAATATTGCCTTGCAATGTTAAGTGCAACTCAAACGCCCTTTCTCTCAACACAGGCAAATAAATGGGGCTGAGGGCAAAGGGGGCCAACAGCGCAACTGAAAGGAATGTGAGAGCAATTAGGGTGGAAAAGCGTGGTTTCATATTGGGTTCCCGTCTAGCTCAGGGATTCGGAATGGGTGTGCTGAGTATACTGATGAAAAAGACGTGGCCTGAGGAACTTGTACTACGTGCAGATGAAAAACGGGGCTCCTGATCAACCCCAAGCGCTAAGAAAACTGAGCTTCATCTCTGGAACCGAATCCTCAAGACTCAAACTATCAGACACTTAACTTCTTAGAATTCACCAGTAACCCCACTCGTCCCTCAATCAACTTAACCATTAGTTTGGTTCCATCGATTTTCACTAAATCGACGGCTCAGACGCCATCTACGGGCAAGTTAATGATGATTCCACCCATCACTTCACCCATTTCAAACTGCTTATCTGGGTAGCGCTCTAGGTGAACAGGATGGGTGTTGTGACAAGTTACACAGGCTTCGGCAACTGCCTTGTCTGGATAAACGGCAGAGAAATAGGTCTTTCCAGCAACCTCCTGATAACCCTTGTAGGGTTCCCCAGTCTCAACAACCTCAGCCATTGCTTCCTTCTCAAAATCTGAGCTGGGAGCCTGGTTGTCGTTGATATTCCAGGGAGAAATCAAACCGTAGGTAAACTGACCGTTCTCAGAGGCAATTTCTGAACCGAGGCGGAACATCTGAGCAGGAAGCGGAACGCCACCCGTCTCTTCCCAGCCCTCAGTTGCTTCTGCGGGAACCACACCATCATCCTTAGACTTTCCTTCCAGTGTCTGTAGGCGGTTAACGACGTGCTTGGTATACGCAGTTCGATCTGCAAGTAACACCGTATGAACATAGTCAACCACGATCTCAGGGGGAACTCCCGCCGCCACTTCAGTTGCCTCAGTCTCGGTTGTTGTGGTCTGAGCCTGCTCAGACGGGCCGCCAGCACAGGCAACAGCAACTAAGCAAACCGCAGTTGCTAGAGTAATTAAGTCTAAAAACCATGACTTAACTCGTTGAATAATCCGTTCAATTTAATTCATAATTGCAGACATGATTTGTGTCTCCTCAAGTGTAGATTTAGTCGAAAACAAAAACAGTTAAAAATTTAACCATTTCACTCAAAGTTTTCACCCATTCACCCTGGTCTTTTGATCAGAATTTACAACCCTAAAGCTGTCCGTGTTTTTGAACCCACTTTCCCGGCCTCATCAATACCATTTTGAAGCTGAAACTCCTCTAAGGCGATTGCTGTTCCTGGCCCATATAACCCATCAACAACAACATCAAATCCCGCATTATATAGCGCTTCTTGAACAGCAAATAACTCTGCTTCAGTCAAGGATTCGAGAGGTCTGAGTTGCTCTGGCTGAGGCTGAGGTTTCTGTTGGGATTGTTCAACTTTTGGCTTCTGTTTTTTTCCACCTGAACGGCGCTCTTCCAGTGCTCGAACCAACTCAAAAGTCTCCATCTCTAAAGACGGCTCTTGGTCGAAGTTTGCCTGAACTAGCTCGTCATCAAATACACTATTGTAGGAGTTCTCGACCCCATGACAGTTAATACAAACTTCTCCTACCATGCGATCGCGCGGTAACAGAGTGAAGGTATTATTATGATTCACAAAAGTGGCTCCTTCATGAACCTGTCGGGGCAAGTGACAAGTGGCGCAAGTCACCGACTGAGCAGAAGGGCGAGGTAATTCTCCTTCTTCTACAAATAGCTCGGCGTGTTTGGAGTTTTCATAGAGCAAGGAGTGAGTATCGTCGTGGCAGGTCAAGCAGGAATCTACCGAAGCAACCATGGTGTTCGTTGAATGAACGTCATGGCAAGTGTTGCAACTCATCACCTAGTCCTGAGCATCCTTTTTCATTGGCAACTCAGCCATTTTTGGTGTCAAAGGTTGTAGCCCTTCCAGGGTTCGGATGCCATGCTTGCCCAAGAGAAATGTTTCCACCTGTTGTTCATGGCAACTGCGACAACTCTCCTCCGTCGGACATGAAATGAATGCCTCAGTTTCAGACTCCAGATGACAACTGGAACAGTTGACTTCCGCTAGGGCATGGGCGCTTTGTTGCCATTGTTGATTGATTTCTTCCAGTTGAGCAGGCTCAACCGTTGCAGAGGAACCTGACCAAATTCCAGTGAAGACGACAACAGCAATGACGGTTAGAACAATTCCGAAAAACCGCTTCATCCCGTACCTCCCAAGAATTCTTGACTCAGATCAGGTTTCGGAGCTGCTTTCAGCTTTGCTTCAACCTTTAGCTCAGGCATTTCAGGTTCAGGTAGCATGGGCGGTTGATCAAGATTCTTGCGCAGAAAACCAGTGGAAATTGAACGGTGATCGTGGAAATTGTGGCATCCTGCCGTCCAGCAACCGTCTGGAGAAAATCCAGTATGACTCGCTAGATCGCCTTCAATAATGCCTTGATGGCAACTCATACAGAGTTCCGGCTTCAGATGAACTCCACGCCCGAACATATGAACATGTTCCTCATGGCAAGCAGTGCAAGTCAGAACGTCCAACTCAGCTAATAGATCTGCCCAGCGAGGATCTTGAAATTTCTTCGCGCCATGGGCATCCTTTGCCATCTCAGCCTGGTGACAGCGCAGACAGGTTTCATTCGTCACAGGTTTAAATCCCTCGTGGCAGGAATTGCAGGAAACCTCGAACAAAACATGACCCTCAGACGTTTCACCCGGCAGGAAAACAGCCCGGTAATCCAGGGCAAATGCCGCTGATAACCAAGCCGCTAGAATGATCGCAACACCGATCACCACAATGCCGGACTGGAGAAATCGCCTACTTCTGACTAATCGGCTGTTGCCTGTGTTTCCTGTCATTATTGACTGCCAAATTCTTCATCCGCTAAACGATGAGTAGCAGCAGGAGTGCCAACAGACCAGCACCACCCAGAGCACCACCAAATAACGCCCAATTTACAGGTGCTTCAACGGTATGGCTTGGCATCATTTCTACAGCACTGACAGAACCCCCAGAACTGGCTGTAGAACTCGCTGACTCCAGCTTTACAATATCCTCTGGGTAATCTGCCCCGGACAACATTACCTTAGTAATATCGTTGTAGGCATTTACCCAAGCTTGCTTCACCTTCGGTGTCCACTCTAAACCCAGGAACTGCTCGAACGTGGTCAGCAAGGCATTTCCCACCAGTGGATAATGCTCTGGCAGAGCCCCGTACTTAACGTGACGGGCTCCCAATCCCTTCAGCGCTCCTTCCAACGCCCCCGGATTGCGTAAGTTCTGGACAACAAACACCAGGGAATTCAGTAGCTTCTTTGACTGCTCTGCCATATTGGTATGAGCAAACAGAGGTTTCGCTTCAGGGTACATTGAGAACAAGTTGCTGTAGAACCGCTCAGCAAATTCGTCTGCCTGCGGTACGACCTGACCAAAACTTTTCTCTAACAAATCAATCTCTGTCTCTTCTTCTAAAGCGACAGATGGATTGCTGAGCTGAACATCCTCCTGGGAATAATCAGCGCCTTCTAGCATCAGGTTGGTGATTGCGCCATAGGCATCAATCCATGCCTGCTGAACTTCAGGCGTCCAATCCGACTTTAAGTACTGAGCAAAAGTTTCGAGCAAAGCATTCCCAACGAGTGGATAATGTTCAGGCAATGCACCATACTTAACGTGTCTTGCACCCAGTCCCTTCAGAGCAGATTCTAGAGCCTCCGGCTTGCGCAAGTTTTCGACAACTAGAACCAGAGAACCCAGTAGCTTTGCTCGCTGCTTCTCCATGTCCGTCGTTGTAAACAATGGCTTTGCTTCAGGATACATCGTGAACAAATTCTCGTAGAAACTTGTCACAAAATCATTTGCCTGGGGCTTAACCTGATCGAAGCTTTTCTCTAAAAGCTCAATCGCTAAAGACATTATGGAAACGTCCTCCGTTAAATTTTATTTCTGGACAATTGCTTCGTCAAGACACCCTGGAACTTCTGACAAAGAAGTCATCTAAAGTCTTGCATCTATTTATGTGTAGGCAGTCTATGAGATTGATTCCCAGGCTTTTGTTACCACAGCTACAAAATGTCTCTGATTATGACAAAAACAACTCTAGTATATGCGATCTTTGCATATATTGTTTTGCAATTGAGTTGTGATCCGTTACGAAAAGCATTACTGAAATTTGATCAAGATTCTTAATCTATTTGAGCTCAAGACATTGATTTGTGGGTCGTATAGTGGGATTTTTACCCAAAATTTATAGTTTATTTTCTGTGTCCCTAGATACAGAAAACCGTATTTCTCTCTCGTCGAGCTTTTATGAACTGTAATCCCAAATTCTTCATCAAATCTTGACATAAAAAATTATGAATTCATGATTTATATTGGATAAATTAAGAGAGGTGTCAAGCAGTAGCATTATCCAATCGGCCCTCTTCACCAACCTCTACAACCAATCTTAAAAAAATCTAATATTGTGATATGCAAATCCACAAAAAAACCAATGCGCTTTATGCATTAAACTTCAAAAACTGCAATATTGGCTACAAAAAATTCGAGCTGAGGATTTTAAGGTGAGGAGTTAAATTAGTCAACGGGCTGTGGTCTCCGCCTTGTTTCCGGAGCAGCGTTTTAGATCCTATAGACACAGTTACTTAGTGCAATCCATTACTTAGTGCAATCCATACAGTTCATGATTGATAGAACACTACGATTTCTAGGCTCCATCCGGTTTGCGGTTCCCTTGCTGAGTGCGATCGCTGGAATCCTGATTTGGGCAACATTCTACGAATCCAAGGTGGGCTCAGCCACCGTACAGCAGGCAGTCTACAAAAGCCCGTGGTTTGGTGGGCTGATGTTTCTCCTGGCTCTCAATCTGGGGATTTCAGCTCTGACTCGTTATCCCTGGCGAGGGGCGAGGAAAATGGGGTTTGCCCTGACCCATCTCGGCTTGATCGTGATCATCGCGGGATCAGCCGCTGTTATCCACTTGGGTGTGGAAGGGATGCTACTGGTGGGAACCGATAGCTCACCCAATAGCCAGATTCGTGTGGAGGGGGAAGTGCTGGAATTCATGGATTCTACTGGAACGGTACAGCGTCAGGATATAGGGATTCGACCCAATGGATCGGTTTGGCCTGCTCAGGCGGGTGAACTAACCCTGCTCCGCTACAGCGATAACACCATCAAAACGGTGGAGTTTGTGGAAGCGGGTAGCGTTGAAAATCCCGCGATTCACCTGAGTCTGACCAGTCAACGCATGGGCCAAACTTTGGAACGTTGGTTAGCAGCGGCACCAATGGGATATGACCAGATTTCCATCGGGCCTGCGGAGCTAGAACTGATTCAAGTCCAGAGTCAGGATGAGTTAGAGCGACTCCTGCAACCCCCGGCGAAAACTCAGGAAAACCTGTGGGGAACGCTGGAGGCCACAGTTCCCGGTGAAGCCCAGTCTCTTTCGATTGATCTTCGAGCGGTACTAGGTTCTAGGCAGCCCAACTCCGAGCAATCCACTCAACAGCTAACGGCAGCGGATGATCACTTTACAATTCAGGTCGTTAACTTCTGGCCGGATTTCCGCTTGAATTCTGAGAATCAGCCCACGACGGTTTCCGATGAATTGAATAACCCTGTCGTGCAGTTGCAGGTTTCCTCCAGCCAGGGGGTAGAACGTTGGTTCCTGTTCGGACAGAAGGATCTAAATCCAGTCAGAACAGTTGTGAGGGGTGAGCCGATTTCTGGGCTTGAGGTTCGTTACCAGGTTAAACCTCAAACCGCAGAGGATTATTTTCATGTGCTGGTGGCTGATGGTGGCGACCTATTCTACACTGCAAATTCTTCCAAAGGATTTAAGTCGGGCACTTTAACCATTGGTGAACCAGTAAGTCCAGGCTGGGCAGACTTTCAAATCAATGTGGAAGAGGTGATTCCCCATGCTCAGATCAGACGGGAGATTCTTCCAGTTCCAGGATCTAGCGTTGAGGGAACCCCGGCATTACTGGTCAAAACTGAAGCGGGAACTGAAGCCTGGCTGTCCTGGGGAGAGCCAACGACAATTACTGAGTCCACTGATGACGGACAGACCCAAGAAATTTTTGCAGCCTTTAGTCCAAAAATTCTGCAACTTCCCTTTGCGGTCAATCTAGATGACTTTATTGTGGAACGCAATGAAGGGTCAGAATCGGTAGCAATGTGGACAAGCCAGATTCGGATTCTGGATGGCTCGACCGGAGAGATTTCACCCCGCCGAGTCTGGATGAATCATCCCACCTGGTATCGAGGCTGGAAACTAGCCCAGGCATCCTGGAATCCAGGAGATTTGCAACAGTCAACCTTACAAGTTAAGCGTGAACCCGCATGGGTTACGGGTTTAACCTGGAGTGGCTCGGCTCTGGTGATTCTGGGAATTGCAGTTATGTTCTACGGGCCAGCGGTGGCTAAAGGTATGAAAGGGATGAAGGTCAAGTCAGAAGAAATTGAGCAATCTGAGGAACAGCCTCAACCCACACCTCACCCGGAAGTAAGCGAGGTTCCGAGCGGGGAGCTAGTTGCCTAGCGACTTAAGCATGATTGGAACAAAGCTATTGTTCACTTGAAGCCAACACGAACTAAAACATGAAAGCCCTAAAATTCATTCTCGGAATTTGTCTGAGCTTAGCGATTCTGTTGATTCCCATTACCCAAGCTCAAACCTCAAACCTGGACTCACTCAAGACCCTGGCCGTTCAGCTTGATGGTCGCAAGAAACCTTTGGATACGGTTGCCCGTGAAACTGTTGCTGAGATTCATGGCAGGGAAACCTATCAAGCCCAGTCAGGCGAAACGTTAGATTATCTCGAAACCTACCTTTCACTTTGGTTTAATAATCGAGACTGGAATCAAGAACCCTTTGTCCTGGTTAGCTATCGCCCCCTCAAGGAATTTCTAGGACTGAATCTGGAACAGAAATATTTCACCTTTCAGGAATTGATGCGTTCCTCCCTGAGTTCCCTCACGCTGTCTGCCCAGCAAAAACAAGCTCAGGATATCGATCTGACCCGTAATGAACGGGAAGCCCTGACAATCGCGGATCGACTGGCTCTGATGATGGCAACCGTTGGTAGTCAGTCCCTACCCATTGTTCCCCATCCCAGTGAGATCAAAGGAACTTGGGTCGGCATTGATCAAGCGCAGGATTACTACCCAGAGAATCAGGCAGCACTGGTGCAAAGTCAGTATGAAGCTCTGAGACAGTTCTACCGATCTAGCCCCGAACATCTGGGAAATATAAACCCCTTTGCAACTAAGCTGCACCAACAGCTTCAATCTCTTAGCCCAGCCATCTATCCTCAAGATCGAGTACTGCAACGGGAAGTAAACTTCTTCGCGCTGCATCCCTTTGGCCAAGCTTGGAAATTGTATGTTCTGGCTTTTGTTGTGCTGGCCGTAACGTTAATGTTCCCCGCTCTTGATCTGTATTGGGGCGTAATAGGAATTTTCGCAACGGGGTTAACGGTTCAGGGCTATGGATTCATGGAACGGATGGCCATTGCCGGACGACCCCCGGTAACCAATATGTATGAATCTGTGATCTGGGTTGGATTTGGGATTGCGGCCATTGCTCTAATCTTTGAGCTGATTTATCGGGCTAAATATTACCTACTAGCGGCTGCACCGCTGTCGGTGGTTTGTTTGGTTCTAGCTGACCGTCTGCCTGCGGTTCTGGATTCGAGTATTCGACCTCTGGTTCCGGTGTTGCGGGACAATTTCTGGCTGAGTATTCATGTGCCAACGATTACTCTCAGCTACGCCAGCATTGCCCTATCGCTAGGACTGGGTCATATTATTTTGGGAAATTACCTGTTCACACCCCAGGCAAAGGAGCGGATTACTGATCTTTCCAAACTGAACTATCGTGTGATTCAAATTGGAGTGCTGCTGTTGACCACCGGAATTATTCTAGGGGGAATTTGGGCGCACTTCTCCTGGGGTCGGTTCTGGGGTTGGGATCCCAAGGAAACCTGGGCCTTGATTGCATTGCTGTGTTATCTTGTGCCGCTACACGGTCGATTAGTCGGGTGGTTGGGAGATTTCGGCATGGCAGCTGTGAGCGTGATCTGCTTCAATGCAGTTTTGATGGCCTGGTACGGGGTAAATTTTGTCCTCGGTACAGGGCTGCATAGTTATGGATTTAGCACTGGCGGTTCGGAATTAATTGTGGGTGGTGTTGTAACCGTGGATTTGCTGTTTGTTCTAGCGGCATTTCTGCGATATCGGGGACGTCAAACCCTTCAGGAATCTACTTCCGAACTTCCCGCTCAACCTTCTGAAGCAGAGGTTTCAATTCCCTAGATGATTTCCACCTGTCCAATCGGTAAAAGTCTCCAGAATACCTATTGGGCAGTGTTCCTGAAACCAAATTTAGGTGATTTCTCAGAACAAAGATGCCAGGAACGTTATTCCCATGCAGACAGGAATCCGGCAACTCACTTTCGCTATTGGAAAAATCTTTTCCAGAAAACGCCTGAACCTGCTCCTCCCTTCTGCCTACAAATCTTCCCGGTAGTTTTTTAATTGGTCTACAAAATTTTGGTGAGCCTCACTCATCAAACCTTGTTGAAGTTTGGCTAGAACCTGTGGCATATCACCCACCAACATTGCCGTTACATCCAACCAAAGTCCTGGAAATACTAGACTACGAATTATGCCCTGCTCATCAGGTTCCAAGGCGATATAATCACCTTCTACCAGGCGATACCAATTAATTTTCTGATCAAAAACTTGCCAAACCCAGTATTCCTGTACACCATTGCGGCGATAGGCGCGCTTTTTATCCCCCAGATCAATACTGGCACTGCTAGCCGCGATTTCTGCCACGAATTCTGGAGCACCCTCCACATAGCCATTCGGGCTGAGGCTGGCATTGCCCCCACAGTCTTGATCAGTCATAAGCAGGGCATCCGGTTGAGGTTCATTATCCAGATCCAGCCGAACCGTTGGATTGTCTCCCATTCGTACTCCTGGCGTTGCAACTTTGTAGTTCCCTAGCCAGATCATCAGATCACCATGGGGTTCCGCATGGAATTCAAAGCGCACAGGAGAAGACACGTAGACAATCCCTTCAATCAGTTCTGCTTTCTTAAGCTCCAGCATCGCCTCATAGCGCCGCTCAAATTCTGAACGGATCAGTCGGTCACCATTCTGTAGAGGCGGAATCAAATTAGGATTGGCCCGTAATCGTGGATGCTGAGTATCAACCATGAACCTGAAATGACATATCTAAACCCCTAAACAACTCTAAAAATAAAGGGATAGCGATAGGGCTGTTCCGGATTATTGGCAATAGCAATAATCGCAATGATTGGCATGATAATACTGACAATCCAAAGCAGAGCCAGGAGCGGAAATCCAATTACAACAAAGGTCAAAAGGCTAAAGATCAAGCCGTAAATATAGAGATTAATGTGAAAGTTTAGAGATTCCTTGGCATTTTCCTTGACAATAGAGTCATGTGCCAGAAACAACATGGCAATCGGAATTCCAACCGAAACAATTGTTGCACCGAAAAAAATTGCGCCATGAGAGAGAACCGATAAAATTTTTCGTTGATCTTGATCCATGACTTAATTTCTCCACCTAGAAATTTCAAAGATAGACTTTAAAGATATAGCGATTTTCAATCCCTTGCGGTACAGACCTTTGGATTAGGAGTACATCGGCCATTGACCTCGCACTCTCCTATCATCAGGTTAGCTTCATTGTACTGATTTCTGTTTTGAATCGGAGAGGGGATAACTCCTTTGTCCAGGGTTCTGTGTTCAGGATTCTGGCCAATACTGGAGATCCGATGAATTTGGTAAGATAGGAAGTTATGTGTAAGTCCCGCAAATAATGACCATAGCGACTACCCTAGAAGATCTTCAACCCGAAGTTGAACGCCGACGAAACTTTGCCATCATCTCTCACCCGGATGCTGGAAAAACTACCCTGACTGAAAAATTGTTGCTCTACGGAGGCGCAATTCATGAAGCCGGGGCCGTGAAAGCGCGTCGGGCTCAGCGTCACGCTACGTCGGACTGGATGGAGATGGAGCAGCAGCGGGGGATCTCGATCACCTCGACAGTGATGCAGTTTGAGTTTGAGGAACATCAAATCAATCTGCTGGACACACCGGGTCACCAGGACTTTAGTGAGGACACCTATCGAACCCTGGCTGCCGCCGATAATGCGGTGATGCTAGAAGATGCGGCAAAGGGCTTGGAGCCTCAGACCCGCAAGTTGTTTGAAGTCTGCAAGATGCGGAGCTTGCCGATCTTCACTTTCATCAACAAGATGGATCGGCCTGGACGCGATCCCCTGGAACTCTTGGATGAAATCGAACAGGAACTCGAACTGGTTCCCTATGCTGTGAACTGGCCAATTGGAAGTGGCGATCGCTTCAAGGGAGTGTTTGACCGTCGTCACCGCCAGATTCATCTGTTTGAGCGGACAAAACATGGCTCAAAAGCCGCCGCAGATACTGTAGTCGATTTAGGCGATCCCAGAATTGAGGAATTGTTAGAGCAGGATCTCTACTACCAGCTCAAGGAAGAATTGGAACTGCTAGACGAATTGGGAACCGAGCTGGATCTGGAGCAGGTTCACTGTGGCAAGATGACCCCGATTTTCTTCGGCAGTGCCATGACCAACTTTGGTGTGAAGTTATTCCTGGACGCTTTTCTAGACTACGGCTTGAAGCCCAAGGCCCATGCCAGTTCCCTGGGAGAGATGCAGCCTGAATATCCTGAATTTACTGGATTTGTCTTCAAGCTCCAGGCAAATATGGATCCGAAGCACCGGGATCGAGTTGCTTTTGTTCGGGTTTGTACCGGAAAGTTTGAAAAAGATATGGCCGTGAGCCATGCCCGTACTGGAAAAACCGTCCGCCTCTCCCGACCCCAGAAATTATTTGCTCAAGGTCGAGAATCTATGGAGGTGGCCTATCCTGGCGATGTGATCGGCCTGAATAATCCGGGCGTATTTGCCATTGGGGATACGATATATCAGGGAAAGAAGCTGGAATACGAGGGCATTCCCTGTTTCTCCCCCGAATTATTTGCCTATTTGAAAAATCCCAACCCCTCAAAATTCAAGCAATTCCGCAAGGGAGTGTCTGAACTTCGGGAAGAGGGAGCGATTCAGATCATGTATTCGGTGGACGATTTCAGACGTGATCCGATCCTGGCCGCAGTAGGTCAACTCCAATTGGAAGTGGTGCAGTTTCGTCTAGAAAATGAATACGGCGTTGAGACCCTAACAGAAGCTTTACCCTACAGTGTAGCCCGTTGGGTTACTGGGGGTTGGCCTGCCCTGGAGAAAGTGGGACGTTTATTCAATACAGTTACGGTAAAGGACAGTTGGGGTAGACCTGTGCTGCTGTTCCGCAATGAATGGAATTTCCGTCAGGTAGAATCAGAACATCCCGAACTCGCCCTGAAAACCACCGATCCAGTGGTTTCGGGTCAGGAACCTGAATCGATTTAACTGAATCAATGTAAAAAGACCGCTTAGGCTTTACCTTGGAAATCAACCATGGGAGGAATTCTCATCCATCGAGTCGGAAATCGAACCGCTCAGGTTGTCCTGAGCGGGATAATGCTATTCAGCACTGGGCTACAAGCCGCTGCCTTAGCTGAACTTGGAACCAGCAATCTGACACAAAAACCAAGGCCAACCAAATTTACGCCAGCCAATCCCCTTCAGGCCAATCCTACTCGTCAAGCAGCGGCTGACCTGCTCCCTGCCCGCAAAACTGAACCTCAGCAACAGAACATTGATCTCCAGAACAAAAGATCCTATCTCGTGATTCGGTTAAGCGATCGCCGGGTCTATCTCTACCGGAATCATAAGTTGGCCGAGAGCTATCCGATTGCCGTTGGTCGAGAAGGATGGGAAACGCCGACGGGGGAATATCAAATCATTCAGATGGTGCGAAATCCAGCCTGGCAGCACCCGTTTACGGGTGAGATTATTCCACCAGGGCCAGATAATCCTTTGGGGGAACGGTGGATTGGATTTTGGACAGATGGAACCAACTACATTGGGTTTCACGGCACTCCCAACGAAGAAACGGTGGGTAATGCAGCATCTCACGGCTGTATTCGCATGTTCAATCAAGATGTTCTAGCTCTGTTTGAGCAAGTGACAATGGGTACTCCAGTCATCGTGGAGCCGTAAAGTCTTCCAGGCTGTTAACGTCCCTACAACTTTAGGATTCAGTTTAACTTTTGGTAGATCGACAATTTGGTGAATTTCACTATAATTGATCTAAACTCATCCATTGATGGGTGCTAACGAGGATAGAACGATGAGAACTATGTCTGAACTTTCCTCCGATTTCGCTACCCGCTTTCTGGCTGAAGATCTCGCTTTGAGTGTCACGCCAGCGGATTACAGTCTGCTCACTGACCTCTATCAATTGACGATGGCAGCCTGTTACGTGGGAGAGGGATTGGATCAAGCTTGGGCTAGCTTTGAACTTTTCACCCGCCGATTGCCCGATGGCTTCGGTTACTTGATTGCCATGGGTCTCCAGCAAGCCCTGGATTACCTGAAGAATCTGAGGTTCAGCTCAGAACAAATTCAAGCCCTACAGGCCACTGGGATTTTTGCCCACGCTCCAGATCGCTTTTGGCAGTTGCTAGCAGATGCTCGATTTTCAGGGGATGTTTGGGCTGTGCCGGAGGGAACCGCTATTTTTGCCAATGAACCTTTGTTGAGAATTGACGCTCCCCTGTGGCAGGCACAACTGGCTGAGACCTATTTGCTCAACACCCTGAACTATCAAACCTTGATTGCCACTCGTGCGGCTCGGCTGCGAGATATTGCTGGGCCGGAAGCCACGCTGCTGGAATTTGGTACACGCCGTGCGTTTAGTCCCCAGGGTTCGGTTTGGGCGGCACGGGCGGCACTAGCAGCGGGAATGGATGGCACCTCAAATGTTCTAGCGGCCCTAAGAATGGGTCATAAACCCCGTGGCACAATGGCCCATTCCTTGGTCATGGCTCTGTCTGCCATGGAAGGGGGAGAGGATGAAGCCTTCACTGCATTTCATCGCTATTTTCCAGGTGCGGCATTGCTCATTGACACTTATGACACCGTCGAAGCGGCTCAACGATTGGCAGAACAAGTAAAACGAGGCGAGATTGAACTGAAGGGAATTCGATTGGATTCGGGAGATCTCGTCGAACTATCCCGAAAAGTACGTTCATTGCTCCCAGATGTTCCAATTTTTGCCAGCGGTGACATCGACGAATGGGAAATTGCTCGGTTGCAGACAGCAGGAGCGGCAATCGATGGTTATGGACTGGGGACAAAATTAGTTAGTGGTGCTCCGGTGAACGGGGTGTACAAACTTGTAGAAGTTGCAGGTCGTCCGGTAATGAAAGAATCCCGCGATAAGGCCACTTACCCAGGACGCAAGCAGATATTACGCAAACTGCAGCACGGTCAGGTGGTGCAGGATCAATTAGTGTTGATGGATCAACCCTTGTCCTCTTCCATTTGCTCAGACCCTTCATCAATGATCCAGATTCAACTGTTGCAGCCTGTAATCAAGCAAGGAGAACAGCTTCAACCCCCGGAATCCTTAGCAGAAATCGCCCAACGTACCACCGATTCCGTTACTAGTTTGCCCCTAGAAGTCCGAAGACTGGAACAACCCCAATCTCTCCCTGTCAAGATCTCATCTGCTCTCCAGCAGTTAACAGATGAAGTTCGTCACGGTGATTAGTAATTTTGAGATTAGTAATTTTGAACAGCGATCTTGAACAGCGATCTTGAACAGTAATCTTGAACAATGCTGAAAAAAGTAGAACACTCAAATCAAAAATTAATCTGTTAACTCTTGTCTGCTTATCTTGATCATTAATACACTGGAGCAAAGTCATGCTTGGAGTGATATCTGAACCCTTGAATCTCAGTCAACTGATACTTGAAACAGTCAAAAACTTAGAAACCTCACATAACCCTGAACGAACTATGACGCGAATTGCCCTCTTTGGAACCAGTGCTGATCCACCAACAGCAGGCCATCAAGAAATCCTAAGCTGGCTGTCGCAACACTTTGATCAGGTGGTAGTCTGGGCTTCCGACAATCCCTTCAAATCCAACCAAACGGATCTGAAGTACCGCACCGAAATGTTGCAGGTATTGATTGACGAGATCCATTCAGTTCATCAAAATATCGAACTCCATCCCGAATTAAGCCATCGCTACACCGTAGAAACCCTGCGAGGAGCCAAGCATTATTGGCCCGATGCAGAATTTACCCTGGTCATCGGCGCAGATCTGGTGAAACAGATTATGCGATGGTATCGAGTTGAGGAAATTCTCAGACAGGTCAATCTCCTGATTGTGCCCCGGCCTGGATACGAGATGAATCTTGAGGATTTGACTCAATTGCAGGAAATTGGCGGCGGTGTGGCAATCGCCTCTATGATGGGCTTACCCGTTTCTTCAACCGACTACCGAGAGGAACGAAACATGGATGCAGTAACCGGCCAAGTGCGGCAATACATTTCTCAAAAAGGTCTGTATGCACACACATCTCAGGTACAGGAATCTGTGACTTGAGGCCATTTCTCGGAATCAAAAGACGAGGTCGAGATCAATGGCTTCACCCAGTTCGACGCCAACATTCTCTAATTGCTTTGCTAGGAAATGATCTAGAAAAGTCAGAAAAGACTGAGAGATCCTTGCAGTAATCCTGTATTGTTGTTCTAATGACAGTTATTATGATGTTCTAGCCGACTCGCTTAAGAATTTCTATGGATAAGGCTATCACTCCCGATCAAACTCCGCCTCAGATTCCTTCCAGCTCCTATGCGCCTTCTGTACCGATTTCTCTATATCGTGAGGTTTCTGCTGAGTTACAGACCCACCGAGAAATTATTGAATCTATCAAGGTTGAGAACCAACAGTTGCTCCAACAAACTCACCAGCTCCGTCAAGAACTGGGCAACAACACCCAGGCCGCAGGTCGGCTTCAACAAGCAGTGAATACGGCTCAAAAGGGCAATCAGACGAATGTCCAACAGTTGCAATCCTTGGCTGCCAATTCTCCTTCTATTCCTGACTCCAATCCGACGCTTGATGTCAGCCCATCCAGTACTCATCTGCAATCGATTGAGCTGCCCAGCCCAAGTCTGTCCAAGCCAGACGTTTCCTTCACCACAAGCTCACAATCTTTAAATTCACCGATTGATTCTTCGAGTCCGCTACCCCCATCAATCGACCTACCGAATCCTCAAGTCCAGCAGCTCTCAAAACCTGCGGCTAAGTCAATTCGGGTTCCGTCCAGATGGGTTCCACCCCAGCCAACCCAGATTCAATCCAACCTATCCCCGGCTAGCGCTGCTACTCCGGAACCTGCACTCCCCTTTTCGCCTGATGACCAACCCAGTACACCCGAAGTCTCAGAACGCCTCTTCACGGAAGAGCCAGAGGGACGCTACCGTTCTCGGCAATCAGAGAATAGTCGCACAGAGCTGAGTGGATTATGGCTGGCCGTTTCTATCGCCCTAATTGTAATCGTAGGATTTGCTGCAGGATACTGGATTGTTCGTCCGATTTTACAGCAACAAAATCAGCGCTAGAGCAAATCTTTCAAGGCTTCTAGTTCCTCTTTCAGGGATAGAGGTTGATATCCGAGGGCAAATGCCTTGGAGCTGTCTAGAGAAACGTCTGCGGGACGAGGTGCAGGCATCTGAACGTCCTGTTGTCGACAGGGATGGATTCCAGTTGTGGGCAGGTTAAATACAGTTGCCATCAGTTGAACAAACTCGTAGCGGGATAGCCGTTCTCGACCGCCAAGATGTAGAACACCTTCAGCATGGTTCAGCGCCAGGAGCAAGCCATGCGCTGCCGTTGTACCACTGACGGAAGTGCGCCATTCATCAGTGAAAATGTTGAGGGATTGGTTGGTTTGGAGTGCTTTGATAAAGGACTGGATAAAACTGTTGGCCACAGGAGAGGGTCGCCCGAACATGAGAGGCATGCGGCAAATCGCAGCTTGAGGGTATCGTTTCAGCATTCCCTCTTCTGCCAGAACCTTTTGCTCACCGTAGTAGCTCACAGGATTCACAGGATCCGTTTCTTTATAGGGCGGATTTAATCCATCAAATACCAGATCCGTTGAGGTGAAAGCGCAAGGAATTGCGCGATCGCTACACAATCCAGCAATATTGTTCGAGGCCGTTACATTAATAGGATAGGTTTCCTCGGGATGAAGCTGGCAGTAATTGGGTTTGGACTGAGCCGCCGCATGAATGACCGCATCGGGTTGAACAATCCGGAATAAATCTTGCAGTGCTGAGAAATCAGTCAAATTAATCTGATGCAGCGTTACAGTCGGAATCTCAATCTTGTGGGAGAAACAGGCACCATGAATTTGCCATTCCGAAAGATTGGTATTGAGTAAGTTCAAATTTGGCGAGCTGCGAACCCACTGACAAATATTCCAACCCAGGAATCCACTTACCCCCGTGATCAATAGTTTTCTCATAGCGTTTCTGGCTGATGAACAATAGCAAATCCATTTAGACCATTCTGCCCTGAGAAGAAACCGAAATGCAAATCTGTGACGCTTCGAGAGGTGTAACACAAACCGTAAATACTTTCAGTACAATCGAATAGATTTTAAATCAAACCAAGTTTTCAATTGATTGCCAATTGGCATCAGAGTAGGTGTTGTTGTAGCGACATAACCAATATTGACCAGGGATTAAACAGCGCCTACTTACCTCCCAAATCCAGTCACTTATTATATGAATTGATTTAGAGTCATAAGGGGAAACTCCAGAGCTAGTTGATAGATATAGCAATCCTGAATCAATCATGAAAAGCACTATGGAGGGGTTTGGAGAATTCGTCCCCCAGCAGAGGGCAACGCTCCCTTCACCCCCTTTTCATAGATCATTTGTGATTGCCATATATACAAAAATTCTCGAATCACTTGGATAGAGAAGAAAGAATCTCTACTAAAAGTCAATGCACCAATCCCAAATTTCAACTGGAACTAACGAGTTTCTGACCGTTTCTGAGCAATACGAAGTCAACTAGAATAGATAAATCCCTATACCCAATACTTTGATTGTCACTAATAATCTTGATTCCGGGGTCGAATCTCTGCGGAATATCATTGCGACAGCCCAATCTGGAGATAATGATTACTTTTGCCCCCAACTTAACAGGTGGAAACACAATCGTTTTAAGTAGTGATGAATTGCAAATTTCGGTTGGAAAACACCTAATCATTGATGGTTCCGCTAATCCTAATCCAGTAATCAGTGGAGACGATCAATTTCGGAACCCATTCCAAATCCAGAACCCCTCCGGTTCCTAGTCTGAATCCAATCCCGACAGAATCGACCGATGAGGATGAATGCTGTGAATAGACTAGCCCTGCCCCCAGGCATTACGTTCAGTCAACTTACCCTCAGCCAGAATGGTGATGCAACCGTGATGAGCTTGACTGCTAGTGCAGCATCCGTAATAGTCCCTGCTGACCCAACAGCACTTCCCGCAGCAGGGTGCAAATTCCGACCCAGATGATGGGTGTGATGTCTACGCCTCCCAAAGGTGGAACCAATTTGCGAGTCACAGATAGAAATGGTTCTGTGGGCCACGCGACAACATTGAAGGGAAAGCGGCTCAGTTCGGCCTGCGGATACCAGGTGAGAACGATCCGAAAAATGAATAGGAACGTCATCAGACCCAGAACAATTCCCAGTGTCCAGCTTAGAATTATGGTTGATGTCATGGATGTCATAGTCGAGCCCCAGTCTAACGAAGTTTTTTTAACTTTTGTAACTACCAACTCATAGTTTAGCCTGTTACTGAACCCTAAGTTGAGTCCTGAGTCCTGACTGCCGATTGCTGCCCTGCTTCCCTGCCATACAATTCACCGAATCAAGACTTCTCAGGAACCTGACATATTGTTAAAATTAAGCCTAATGAAAATGTTTGTAACAAGGATTTAGTTAACATGACCCCTTCTTTAATGAATTTCTTCTACAGCATCTTGGCTGGAACTGTAATTGTTGTCATCCCCGTGATCATTGGTGTTGTCTTCATCAGCCAGAAGGACAAGGTGACTCGTCGCTCTCGATAACTGTGAAGCGCTTGAACCTACCGAGGGTGCTTCACCACTAGAGGTTTTAGAGAATTTATCTTTCAGAAGACTTGTCTTGCTGTAGGCGAAAGCCCTGGCGCTCAAGGTTTGTTGGGAAGGGTTAACACTTTCCTAGATCAATCTTGAGCCTGTTTATATAGAAACGATTCGGCTGCGGCTCATCAAATTTGCATTCAAAGTTGTACCTGTAAGTGACTTTGGTAAACTGCCTGGATTCCCACCTGCGCCAGCATAACAGTCAAAGGGCAGGAGAGCGGTATTGGGACTGCTACCGCTCCACTTAACATTGACATCTGATTCGAGCTAGAGTAGTGGGTAACGGTAACAGTAGCGGCAAGACGGTAGAGATTCGACAAAGAACTCGCTAACATAGGACAGGCGTAGGAGATTCAACTAATCATGGTCAACCTAGGATTAAATTTTAGTAGTTTGCTGGGCATCATCCTGGCGATCGCAGGGGCAGGATTATACTTTTTACGGATTTGGCAGCCCAAGCTAGCCCGTGATCATGATATTTTCTTTGCGGCGATTGGTCTGCTCTGTGGCGGTATTTTGCTGTTTCAGGGATGGCGGCTTGATCCAATCCTAGCTTTTGGTCAGTTCCTGCTAGCTGGTTCAGCGGTTTTCTTTGCAGTCGAGAGTATTCGGATGCGAGGGCTGGTGACGACCAAAGCTCGTGAACGAGCGCCTGTAGTCGATGAAGAGCGCTATGTAAGTGATGTCTATCGTGTGGATGCTGAATTGGATGACGATAGACCTATCGACGAGTATATGTCCAGATCCCGCCAGATTCGAGGCCGTTCCAATCGAATCGAGGACTATGAGGATGATTCCTATCGCCGTCGTCCTAGCCGTTCAGAGCGGCCAGAGCGTGTTAGTCCTGATGGTTATGAGGATCGTTCCCCTCGCAAGCGCCGTCCTCGCAATGAACCTCGCTTGAATCCTGCCCTAGAGGATGATTATGCTGCACCTACTGAGCGTGAGCCTCGTTCCTCTCGCAGCAGCCGTTCTCGCCGATCCAGTCGTAGCGATGATAGCTATGGATCTGATACCTATGGCTCCCCGAACAGTTACGGCACTTCTAATGATTACGGTGTAGGTTCAAGCAATTACTCGTCAGACAGTTATTCATCGGACAATTATTCATCGGACAACTATTCATCGGACAACTATTCAACTTCGGATTCCTACGACTCTAGCAACTACTCCAGTAACTACGGTTCAGAGTCCTACGGTTCTGACAGCTACTCCGACAACTCCGGTAACAGCAGCTACGGTCAAGACTACGGCCAGGATAGTAACAACTACAGCAACGATGGCAGTTACGGTACTGCGGCCCATTCCTCGCAAGCCTATGCCCCCCGCGCTGGGCGGAGAGTTCCCCCACCGGAGGATTCGCAATATCGCTACTCTGGCTCCAATGACTACGCAGAGTATCGTCCTGTCGATCCGGAGGAAGAGTTGAGCAACTCTAACAATGATTGGGAACGTTAAGCCGGCTAGAACGGTTCGTTTAATTGTGAGGTGGGGTTTGACCTGCCTCTTATTGTTTTTGATGGGGTTGTTTTGGCCAGGGTTGGTTTTTCCAGATCATTTGGCCCTCCCCATTGCCAGAGCAGACGAACTCGCCTCCCTCAATAGTCTAGTAACCGATGAGCAGCCAGCTTTGAGTGGTAATGGACGGTTCATCGGCTTTGTCTCTGACCGAGACGGTGTCAATCAGCTCTTGCTCTACGACCTACAACAGCATACCTTTATTGATTTACCGTTTTTGAATCGACCCGATGCCATTATTCAGAGTCCTAGCTTGAGCTACAGCGCTCGTTACATTGTTTACCTGGCCAGTGACTCTAGACGTCCTGAAATTTACCTTTACGACTCCAAAACCCACTATGCGAAGGCAGTAACACGTCGGTATCCTGGCTGGGTGAGGCATCCAAGTATTAGTGCAGATGGGCGGTATATTACCTTTGAAACGGGTCGTCGGGGACAGTGGGATATTGCCATTGTTGACCGGGGGCCTAGGATTCAACTCGACAAAATACCGAATAGATGATGCTGAAGCGGATCCTGAAAAATCTTTGTCTCCATTTGTGCCTGTGTCTTTCATTGCTCGGATGCGGCGGTTATCCTCGAATCGTAAGCTATCCCTTCGGTGAAACTAGCTCTAGCCTCAATAGTGTCTTTTCTGAGTTGACTCCCCAAATTACGGAGCGATATTTAGTCTTCAGTTCTGATCGGCGACAACATCAAGATATCTACCTCTACGATCAGCAGTCAAAAGAATTGCTCGACTTACCGGGTTTGAATGCGCTGGATATGATCACGGGTGAGCCGATGATTTCCGCCGACGGCTCTTACATCGCTTTTAGTGGGTTTCGTGCAGGACAATCAGATATCTATCTCTACAATCGAGATACCCACCAGTTGCGAAACTTGACTAAATCACTCAAGGCCCAGGTGAGACATCCCAGTATTAGTGCAAACGGATCAATGATTGCCTTTGAGGCCAATGTAGCGGGCCAATGGGATATTTTGATTTATAACCGTTATGGTCAACCCCTGAATTTCGATCCAGTCTACTCTGAAGGCGATTAAACGGGTTTACGTTGAAAGATCCTACCTTGCCTTTTGTGAGAACCTTCTCACCCTGAGCGGAACGCGTCCCAGTTTGAGTTATAACTGAAGGGATGGTTAGCAAATCTAAAAAAGTTGAAAATGCCCCAATGGAATCCTGAGCAGGTTCACCATGTTGATAATGCCAGCGAGCTACTGAAGCGCTACACTGCGGGCAAGCGAGGCTTTATAGAAGTTGATTTATCTGGGGCCGATCTGCATGATATGAATCTGGAGGATGTTCTGCTCTGGCAAGCCGACCTTCAAGGCGCTAATCTCAGCGGTGTAAATCTGAGAAATGCCCATCTATTTGCTAACCTTGACCATGCTGACCTGAGCTGTGCTGATTTAACTCAGGCCCGTTTAACCTGTGCTAGCTTGCAGGTGGCCAACTTAACTCAAGCGAAATTTTTCAAAACGTCTCTCAAAGGGGCTGATTTGAGAGGGGCTGATTTGAGCCAGGCAAAATTCGTCTATGCAGATCTTGAGGATGCCGACCTGCGGGGTGCAAATCTTCAGGGTGTGATGTTTTATAAGGTGAACCTCTACCACACAAACTTTCAAGAAACGAACTTGGACGAAGCTCTGGTTCTGGAAACTGACTTGCTAGACTCTATCGTATAAGCAGGATAATGTAATGCAAAGTCAAGTAGAATGAGCGACGAACAAGCAGTACTGGCGGCAAATAAGGCATTTTACCGAGCCTTTGAGAAAAAGGACATTGATGCGATGGAGACCGTTTGCTCCCAGGGAACAGCAAGTTTGTGTATTCATCCGGGGAGAGCAGCGATCCAGGGCTGGAGTGAGATTGGTCGCTCCTGGGAGCAAATTTTTCGTGCTACGGACTATTTGGAAATTGATATCAAGGTGCTTTCCACTGAAATCAGCGGGGATTTGGCCGTTGTTGTGCTAGTGGAAAATATTATGCAGATAGTGGGCAATCGGCGGCTCCAGGCCAGCTCAACGGCAACGAATGTTTTCTCTCGCATGGCGGGGCAGTGGTATATGATTCACCATCATGGTGGGCCGATTGTTTGAGACTTGATGATTCCTGTTTGCCAAAAACTGAAACTCCTCAGAATCGAAGGCTTAGAGGGTTTCAATAAAATAACGACCTAAAGTACATCACGTCCACTGTGCCATCTAACCGGATTTTAGCGTCAGCATTGTTACCTCTGGCGGACAATTCCATCGTCCTGGAAAATAGGTTCCCAAACCCCGATTCACGTATAAGAGATTATCTCCAACTTGATGTAAGCCAGAAGCCCATTCCCAGTGCCGAAACAGCTTGCGGCAATCCGATTTGATGGGAATTAAAAATTTGAATGGATCAGGTAGGGTTTGCTTCATGTCCTGCAACCAGCCCGGCAGAGGCCCGATATTCGGTAGGACAACCTGACCTCCGTGGGTGTGACCGGACAACTGCAAATCTACTCGCCATTGCTGCAAATGCACTGCTGTATCTGGATTGTGAGATAGAACTACCCGTGGAATATCAGCCGGGATCTGATCCATTACAGCTTTGGGTTGAAATTTTCCAGAGAAAAGATCGGGTAATCCCACTAAAGCTAAGGCTTGATCAAAGAGATAAATCACCTGATTAGACAGAACTGGAATCCCAATTTGCTCTAGTGCCTGAATCACGATTTTCTCAGAACGAGCATAGTAATAATCGTGATTTCCTAAAATTGCATAAATTCCAACTTGACTGCGGAGATGTTTCAGATGAGTAATCAATTGATAAATGGGTTCCGGTTCATGGGTGATAAAGTCTCCAGTCAACAGAATCAAATCGGGCTCTGCTGCATTCGCAAACTGGATTGCCTTTCTCAAGAGCTGATCAGAAAGCCGCAAACCATCGTAATGAAAATCTGAAAGTTGAACCAATCGAAGTCCATCCAACGATTTGGGTAAGCCTGCAATTTTTAAGCTCAGCGATTCAACCTGCAATGGTTCTGTGAATATCATCTAACGCTTTCAAGTTGATACCGGTTAATGTTCAGAGGATTTTTAGAGGAAAGATACTAGCCCCAGTAGTAACTATTGAGAAAAAAGGCCAGTGCAGCACTGCCAATTGGAACGGTGAGATTATCAACTCCAAATTTGGAAAACATCTCTAGCCCCATTGCCACCATAGCAACAATTCCAGAAACTGCCCAAGTTTGCCAGACGATTCCCTGAACCACCACCAAAATGAGAATACACACAACAAAACTCACAAACAGCATGGTGAGGGAACCTTCCCAACTCTTGTGAATGCCACCAATCTGATAACCATGCTTACCAAACCGTTGGCCGATTACTGCTGCCAACCCATCTCCCCAGGCCATTACCAGAATTCCTAATGCGGCATACTCAGGGTGGTTCACTGACCAAAACCAACCGACGAGCACACCAATGCTTACGGCATAGAAGAAGGTTCCCAAGCTCCTGCGACCCACTCCGTTTACACTGGGCAAAATCGGAACTTGATAGGAAATCAGTGCCACAATACCTGAAATAGTTCCTGCTGCAATCCCAATCCAGGCCGGAATCTGTAACGCCCAAGCGAGAAGAATCACATTCCCGGTGCCGATATGCACAATCTTACGCGAAACCTCGGCATTGACCGATTTCCAACGATTCAACCCTTCCGCAATCAATAAAATAACCCCAAGCCAGGCCCCGACACCGATCACCGCTAAAACCAGACTTGGGCTTTCACGAAATGTATCCATCAAAAAATTCACTATTCATCGTTCGTTAGAGACCATCAAAGCCCGATCAATAACAAAAAAATATCCTCTTCCTAGGGTAAACCAGAGAGAGGACATCAAGAGAATTTTGAGGTCTGTTAACACATCGATCAACCGATGACTAATGACCAATAACCAATAACCAGTGACTAGTAGCTTGTCACACCCCGAGCACCACCAGGTATCTCAGCCTCAGCCGCACCCGCACCTGCAGGGCCAACTTCTTTCAGGAAACCACTGTAGGCTTCCATGCCGTGTTCAGAGATATCAAGACCTGTCAGTTCAGCATCCGACTCAACTCGCATACCAACAGTTGCCTTAATAGCCAACCAGAAGATAGTTGTCAGAAGCACAGTGAAACCACCAATTGCCAAAATTCCCAACAACTGAACTCCAATCTGACCAAAGCGAGACAATTCTGAACCGATGGCTCCGATATCGCCGAAAATTCCAACGGCCAGGGTTCCCCACATACCACAGACCAAGTGAACTGAAGTCGCACCCACTGGGTCGTCAATTTTGATCCGATCAAAGAAGGCAACGGAGAAGACGACGATGATACCCGCAATCCCACCGATAATCACCGCACTCAGGAAGCTCACAACTGCACAACCTGCTGTGATTCCAACCAGACCGGCTAGAATTCCATTGATAATCATGGAGAGGTCAGGCTTACCATCCTTAATCCAGGAGGTAATTGTCGCCGTAATTCCACCGGCTGCTGCAGCCAGGTTAGTGGTCACTGCAATGAAGGGCACTGCCTCATCTGCTGCCAACTGAGAACCCGGGTTGAAACCAAACCAGCCAATCCAGAGAATCAGACAACCCAGAGTCGCGATACTCATGTTGTGACCTGGAATCGCCCGAGGGGAACCGTCGGAAGCATACTTACCAATCCGTGGCCCCAGGAAGGCAGCTCCCATCAGTGCAGCCCAACCCCCAACGGAGTGAACCACCGTTGATCCTGCAAAGTCATGGAATCCCATGCCACCGAGCCAGCCACTACCGCTCCAGACCCAGTGACCTGTGATGGGATAGGCGATTGCTGTCAGCAACAAACTGAAAATTAAGAAGGCAATAAACTCAACCCGCTCAGCCACCGCACCGGACACGATGGTTGCCGCCGTTCCAGCAAAGGCCGCCTGGAACAGGAAAAATACGCTAACGGGTAATCCTGCTGGGAATGGATCCAGTCCATAGGCTCCGGGATTATCGGCTGCGGCAGAGAGAAAATAACCGCCACCACCGATAAAAGGATTCTCGCCACCAAACATGATAGAGAATCCGAGCGCCCAGAAACTTATTGTGGCCAGGGCAAATACAATCAAGTTCTTGGCCAGAATATTGACCGCATTCTTGTGACGACAGAATCCAGTTTCGAGCATGCCGAAACCAGCATTCATGAAGATCACCAAAACAGCGGCAACCAAAATCCAAATCGCATTCAAATTTCCCTGAACCAGTTCAGGGGTTAGAGCCTCTCCATCCTGCGCGGAGGCTGCAACACCCCAAACAATAACAATTGTTGCAGCTAGAGGAATACAGAGGAGTAGGCTAGGAGAAAACCATCTCAACCATTGCGGAGTTGCCTCATGAATGCTTGGAATCGTCTCGGAATTTCGCCATCGGGCGCTGTCCTGACTTATCATTTCTAATTTTTTTCTACTGTACATTGACTTCCAAACTCTTGAATTAACCTAATCACTTGACTAGAACTACAAGCTATAACCGAATAAAACAACCAGAGCTTGCCTTTAGCCAGCGACTCCAGCAAAGTGGCCCCTTCAGAGCAACCCTGGCAAATGGGGCCTGAACGTTATGCTGATCTTGCATCAAGGATTTTCAATTTTGGACATCGACATCGGGCAAGTTCTGTATCAGAAGTTACTTTTTGAAGTAAGGTTTTGAAACAATTGATCTTCCCTACAGTCGCACTGGCAGCCCACCAATGGCTACCCTATCCACAAATTTCCCGAAATTAAGATCCTGATTTTTTCAGGTATTGAGCATAGCCCAACTGTTCTAGACGATTCTGTTTGTCAAGAACAGAATCTTGCATAGTTTGTCGGTAGGTCTGTATCTTTTGTTGCAGTTCCGGCTGATGGGTCGCTAAAATTTGAACCGCTAACAGCCCTGCATTTTTTGCATTACCAATGGCAACCGTTGCGACGGGAATTCCTCCCGGCATCTGCACAATGGAATACAAAGAATCTAAACCCTGAAGATGACGGGACGCCACAGGTACGCCGATCACGGGTAGCGGCGTTAAAGCTGCAACCATGCCAGGGAGATGGGCTGCACCGCCTGCTCCTGCAATAATTACTTTCAACCCCCGCTCATGGGCTGTTTTGCCATACTCCACCATGCGATCTGGGGTGCGATGGGCAGAGACAATGGCGACTTCGTGAGCAACGCTGAATTCTTCGCAGATGGCGATCGCCGCCTGCATTGTGGGAAGATCGGAATCACTCCCCATGATGATGCCAACTTGAGGCGAATCAGAACTAGAGAATGCTGTATTCAAGGCTGGAGACCTGACTAATGGCTGGAACAACGGGCGGAAAGCAAACTGACACTCTGACCAATCTTGACCTGAGCAATCTTGATCTGATCAATCTCCGCTACGCCCCTGATCCTACTCTGCAACGGCTCACAATTCGTCAGGGAAAAATTACGGCCCTGCACCCTATGGCGGAACAGGCCCAGACTGAATCGTCCGTTCGATCATCCGTTCAATCATCCGTTGAACAATGGGACTGTGCCGGAGACTGGATTTCTCTGGGTGGAGTAGATCTGCAAATTAACGGGGGATTGGGACTAGCCTTTCCAGAAGTGACTGAACAGCACATGGAAACTCTGGAAAAAATCTGTCAATATCTCTGGCAGCAGGGCGTAGATGGATTCCTGCCCACAATTGTGACCAGCAGTATTGAACAGATTCAACGGGCCTTGAAGGTTTTGACAGAGTTTATGCAATGGCAGGCACAACAGTTTGTTCAAAACCCCAGTCAGAACGCCGCGAAAATCCTGGGAATTCATCTAGAGGGTCCATTTCTCAATCCTGAAAAACGGGGAGCGCATCCCCTGTAACACCTGCTAACCCTAACTCAGGAGAATGTTCAGCGGGTTTTCGGGAACTACGCCAGTAGCGTTAAGATTCAAACCCTGTCTCCTGAATTGTCTCAGACCCAGCCTGGCCAGCAATCAATCCTAGCCCAACTTCGGGAACGGGGAATCGTGATCAGTTTAGGTCACTCACAAGCAACGGATGCCCAAGCTCAAACAGCCTTTAGCCAGGGAGCCACCATGGTCACCCATGCTTTCAATGCCATGCCCGGTCTGCATCATCGCAAACCGGGGCTGCTCGGAGCTGCTCTGGTTCATCCTCAAGTCTGTTGTGGGTTCATTGCCGATGGCCAACACGTTTGTCCCACGATGTTGGATGTACTAATTCGAGCCAGTCGAGGGGTCAACCAAAGGTTGTCTGATATTGCAAATTCTCCCCTCTGTTCAAAGCTGTTTCTGGTAAGCGACGCTCTGGCCCCTTTGGGACTGCCTGATGGCCAATATCCCTGGGATCAGCGCTGGATTGAAATTACCCAAGGGACTGCGCGCTTGGAAGACGGAACCCTAGCTGGAACCACATTGCCCCTATTGACCGGGGTCGAAAATTTAGTGAAATGGGGAATCTGTGAAGTAGGGGAAGCTATTGCTCTGGCCACCATCGCCCCGCGCCAAGCCCTGGGTGAGTGCAAGATCAAAGGCCAGTCAGCCCACCAACTATTACGCTGGCAGCAAACTGACCAAGGGTTAGTCTGGCAAAGATTAGCGGATGTTTATAACCCAGACCTTTAAATAGTGTTACTATCAGCCCACCCCACGCCCTGTAACAGCATAATAAGGTTACCAGGAAAAAAATCAGAATTATTCAGAACTATATTATTCGGAACTATGGGCGAAGCAAAACGGCGCAAGGAAGCGATGGGAGAACGATACGGCAAGGATGAATACATTATTCCCTGGCTACCAATTACCAAGGGACAGGGTAAGCAATTCGTGGATATCACAACCCGTGGGGCTTGGATTGGGATTGGAGCCTTGATTGTTGCCTGGATTACTATTCGGTTCATTGGCCCTGGTTTTGGCTGGTGGCAGG